>NZ_AP024563.1:1514166-2125000 GCF_018409545.1 Allochromatium tepidum
CCGTTGGCCTCCTTGATGTATTCCTGGACCAGGATATTGGCCTTGAGGCCCATGAAGGCCTCGATCACGCTCTCGGCGGCCTGATAGGTCTCGGCCAGCACCACGCCGATGCCCTGGGTGCCTTCCAGGAGCTTGATGACCAGGGGCGCGCCGCCGACCATCTTGATCAGATCCTGCACGTCGTCGGGTGCATGGGCGAAGCCGGTGATCGGCAGTCCGATGCCCTTGCGCGCGAGCAGCTGGAGGGAACGCAGTTTGTCGCGCGCACGCGAGATGGCCACCGACTCGTTGAGCGGGTAGACGCCCATCATCTCGAACTGACGCAGCACCGCCGTGCCGTAGAAGGTCACGGAGGCGCCGATGCGTGGGATGACGGCATCGAAGTCGGAGAGGTCGTCGCCCTTGTAGTGGATCGAGGGGGCGTGCGAGGTGATGTTCATGTAGCAGCGCAACACGTCGATCACCTTGGTCTCGTGCCCGCGCGCGCGCGCCGCCTCGACCAGACGGCGGGTGGAGTAGAGCGAGGCATTGCGCGAGAGGATGGCGATTCGCATCTGTGTGAGTTGGGCGGCTGTTGGATCGGTGGCGCGCATGATACCGAAATACCCCCCCGGACTGGCGCGCGCGGGGCGGCGATGCCGTTGTGCCGGATCTTTATCAGGCAAGCCGCTGATGGTCTGAACTGTCGACCAGCTCACTGAGATGGACGCGACGGCTCGGTGCGCAGGGTGGCGATCAGCAGCAGGACCACGCCGATGGAGATGGCGCTGTCGGCGATGTTGAACGACGGCCAGGGGTTGAAGATCGCCAGCGGGATGAAGGGCAGATAGACCTGGATGAAGTCGACCACATGACCGAGCAGGGCGCGGTCGATCAGATTGCCGACCGCGCCGCCGATGATGAGCGCCAGTGCGGCGGCGTGCAGGCGTTCGGTGGCGGGGAGCCGCAGCAGCCAGCCGACCAGTACGCCGCTGACGATGAGTGCCAACGCTACGAAGAACCAGCGCTGCCAGCTGCCCGAGTCGGCCAGGAAGCTGAAGGCCGCGCCTGTGTTGAACATGAGGGTCAGATTGACGTTGGGCATCAGGGCGATGACCTCATAGGGTTCGAGCGCCAGGAGCACCATCCATTTGCCGGCCTGATCCAGTAAGAGGATCGCCAGCGAGAGCCATAACCAGTGTTTCAAGAGTCGTCGTTCCTAGTGTGAAGCGTCGCGCTTCGTTGTGTGATTGAGTCCGGCCCGCAGGGTGCGCAGCGCCTGAGTCTGGCTCGGCTCGGTCATGCAGGTCTCGATCAGGCGCGGGTCGAGTCCGGGCAGGAAACGACTGCGCTCCTGTTCCTGATAGCCGGTGTCATCGAGTCGGTGAACGCTGAGTCGTCCGTCGCGCCAGATCCAAACTTCGGGCACGCCCAGACCCGCATAGACGGCGAGCTTGTCGAGTCCGCCCGAGGTGCGGACGACTTCGATGGCGAAGTCGGGCACGTCCGGGGTCTGGGTCAGGGGGCCGACCACATAGCATTCATCGGCCTCGGCACCGAGTCGCTTGTCGGGTGACTTGAGCGTCCAGGAGCCGAAGCCTTCCAGTTCGATTCCGGTTTCGTCGGCATAGGTCTCGATCAGACGCCCCAGGCGCTTCTTGTCGCCCTCGTGTTCGATGGAGGGGGTCATCAGTTCCAGTTCTCCATCCAAATAGGTTAGGCGAGGGGCGGCGCGCTCGGCACGCAGGGTCGTCAGACGCTCGTAATCCTCCCAGTCGGCATCGTGCAGCCGGATGTATTGATCGAGGCCGGGATGCGGGTTTGAAGTCAGCACTTGACGCAACACCTAACGATGAAATCTGGTGACGAAGCAAAAGCTTACTTGCACATCTAGTAACTTCCCAATAAGTCATGGCACCCATAAAAACAAAGACATAGAGGCGCAAGCAACGATGTTCGTGCACCTCGTAGTGCCTTTAACGCGATCACAGCGTCAACAGCAAGTCATTGATTTATCGTTCTCGACAGCTTCCTGCATGTTTTTTCTGTACTACATGGACGTCGCAAGCTATTGGTTTTGAAGCTGCCTAAATTATTGATAAGTTACCACATCTATGTCTTTATTTTCGTAGGTGCCTCGATTTTAGGTGGTTCAAGAACAAAAGGAGTTGATCATAATTCAAGGGTATTTTGATCTCGATTACGAAGATATTGACGACAAAGAAGTGTGTGGAGCGTGCGGAACGGATCAAGAACATGAAGAAGAAGACTGAAAATCAATCTGTTCTGTTCGAGGACTTCAAGATAAACGTATAACCAGGTCGTTCGGATTCGGCGGTACTTCGAGCGATCTCAATGGCGGTGCGTTCGGTCTCAGCGCGAATGGTTTTAGAGTAGGATGCGCTCTGCGATCCTTGGCGCATCTCATAGCGAATGCGATACGCCGCGTTCTGTGATGCCTGTTGTGCCGTCGAGCCTTTCAACACAAAGGTGTAACCGGGTCGCTCGGACTGCGCCTGTCCCTTGACGATCTCAATCGCCGTGCGTTCTGTCTCCGCTGCGACGGTTTTGATGTTGGAAACGCTTTTGGTTCCCTGGCGTAATTCGTAGCGGATGATATAGCGCTGATCGGCCCAGGCGGCTGATCCGAGGATCGTCAAGACCGCGAAGGCAAACGTCAGGCGACCGACAGACCGCCACCTGTGGCCTCTATCCTGAGTTGGCTCAGTGAAGTGTTGGCCTCGCATAGTGGCTACTTCCAGGCGCACACTTGGGCTTGGGCATTGCTCCAACAAGCCCCATCACGGGCCAGACGCCCCAGGTCTGAATGGGCATGTGAGGCATAGGCGTCCTCATTCCAGAAACCAACGGCGACGCCGGGTTGCTCGACCTGGATCATCGCAAAATAGGCGGGCGTGTAGATCTGAAAGCTGCCGTCCGACTCCAGAGATCCCGTACAAGGACCATCGATGTAGCGCTGCCCCCGGACATCTAGACGGCAATGACTGAAATGCTTGGACTCAGGATCGGCGACAGCGACATCCAGGGCGTCCAGGCGCTCACGGTAGACCCTAACCAGACACGGACGATCCTGGCACTGGTTGCGCTTGGCAAGCCACGCCCGTTGCGACTTCTTGAGTGCCTGCCGGGCCGACTCTCCGGACGTAGCACGCCATACGGCCTGATACTGTTCCGCTAAAGTTTCGTCCAGTGCGCCGAGTTCCGAATCCTGGCAAATGGCGTTTTCCACCAGCGTCGTGGCTTTGGTACAGTCAAACGAAGGCTGCGCGACCGCGTGCAGCGTCTGCAACGCCAGACCCGTAGCCAGTACAATCCGTGCGATCGTTTTGAGTTTCATCGAAGCTTCCAACAGGTGATCTATGCCGATTCGACCGGCTCCCCTAACCTACCGCTGCCCTCAATGCGGTTGGTTCACAACGGTACATCCGAACAGCGATGCCCTGAAGCCCGGTGAATACTTTTCAGAATGCCCGTCGTGTGGTCATCAAGACCTGCACACCGAATCCACTCCCTTGGCATTGACACTAGCGGGCCAGCTATTTTCGCGGATTTCAAGGCTTCGCAAGCCGTAACACGATCCTGGCGTCAACCGGCCTCCCAGGCACTCCGAAACGTCACTGTGCTGCCTGCCCGAACTTTTGTACCTGGAGCGGGAGTAATTCGATAAGGGCAACCATAGCCGCTAAAATCATCATCTACTGGTCCATGAATAGATATTTCCTTGGGCACAAGTCCTGAGTTCTTCAGCGTTTCATTATAACTGAAATCACAGTCGGAAGCCGGGTTTGGGACGACTATTAAGGTATCCGATTGACCTTTGCCGGTTTCACGCGCCGATGTCGTGCGAATCTTGAACGGTTTGAAGTCTTCAGGAACCAGCACCTTCTGGGCTAGCAGGTCAACTTTTCGACCTTCGATGATCGCCGTAGCCTGATCGACAACAATGGTCAGATCATCGTCGCAAAAATGCTCACTTTCAGCGAACGCATCGGCGTAGCGATCAGCCGATCCATTCCCGAAAGTGGCGATCTCCAAGGTTCCGGTGGCGATACTCTCGCCTGAAGCATTCAACGCTGAAAACGACACTTGCAAATTTTCGATCGCTTGCAATCCGCTGTCAAAAAAGAATACCGCCGAGCATTGGCCCTGGTTGGCAAACAGCTTGTTCGTGTTCCAGAAGCGGATCGTTTCGACATCGGCTGCACTTGAGGCTGCCGCCAAGCATTGATCTGAGTAAGCATAGGGATTGGCCCGATCTTTCTCCGCACACCAGGAATCTCCGGCTGGGTATCGACACTTAGGAGTGGCGTCCGGTTGCGGTAAGCATTTGGCTGAAACTAAACCGCTCAGTAAAGTCAGAGCGAAAGCGCTTAAAATATATGCGTTAGCTCGCATTTTATAACTCCATGTTTTTTAATGCAGCCAGTTGACGACATGCCTGCATGTTTAAATCAACGAATTCATTCCAACTGTATAAATGCGCATAGTACAACCTATATTGTAGGTCTACACGACAGATGTCAGGTCTGTTGGCATAAATAGTACAGAATTTGCTTATTTCGTTGTAATGCGAGCATGTTCCATCCCCACGGTCTAAAAATCGTGTTTCCTCGGCCAAATTGATATTCTGACAACACAGTCCGCAACGGTTACAGGGAAAGTGTTGCATTAGTCACTTAAACTAACGATGCCAACCACTTTCGAGTACTGGTGGCATTACCCATTTCATAGGGAAGCTCAATACCTCGTTTTTCCACTTCCGCCTTCAAAAGAAGGCAGCGCTCAATTTCAGTATTGCAGGACGTCAGTTCTTGCGAAAAAGCATGAAATTCAATAGTGTCAAGATTAAACTCAAGCCGACTCAACTCAAGCAAATAGCGATCAAGTTCCGCATTGATCGCCTTGAATTTATTCACAGCATCGGCATGAGGCATAATCGATTCAGCAAAAGCCCATATTTTTTTGGCTAATGTACTGTAGATCATAAAATAATTGAGTCCGAGTGTGATCACTCCTGTGATCAGCGCACTGGCAAAAGCCGCCAGCTCGCTACCAAACGGAAAGCTGAGTAATGGTATCAATTGAGTGTAAATCATTGTTCCTGCTACTGTAGCAACCGCCACAGACAGAATTGACACCACAGATTTACAGAGATCGACAAAAGCAAGTCGCTCAGGGTTAAAAATAATCAATTTGATGGCTTTAACGATATGCGCCCACATCTCGCGAATTATCTTGATAGCCATTTTTTGAGTGGTGGCAAAAATATTAAAGACAGTAGTCGTAACGCTAGAGAAAACACCTGCAAACACACCATCCTTAATACTACTTTGTCACTTTAATTTCTGGCTCCAAAATCATTTGGTAGCTTCGGTTTTATCATATCGCTCAATGTCACGGCGTCGCTGTTTATGTCGAGCCTCTAGCTGTTGAATACACTGATCGACAGCGGCGGGCTCATTGAGCAGCATGGCAATAATCATGAGCCGAATGTCGCGGGAGCTTAGTAATGGATAATCTTGCTTGTACAGAATACGCTCTTTAACAAGAAACGCGAGTGCCAGCATCACAAGCGCCATGTGACGATGCCACGCATCCCATTTTCTAACTTGATAATCCGACATGCCCAGTTCACTTTTGGCTTCCTGAAACGCACGCTCGACCCAATACCGCTGAGCCTGCATGTAAGCTAATCGTTCTAAAGGTGTTTTGGTATAATCGACATTGCTCAATGAATATTTAAGCTTTGAACTGTTGGGACGCTGAGTAATGACCAAAACTCGTTCGGTCGCGCGCTCCGATTCACCATCCCAGATCCAAACACGTCTGGTATGAATCGAAAGGGTGAGTGGTCCTTTCGTTCCATCGCGAATCGTGACGGTTGGCCAGGTATAGGAGGCCAACTCCTTGGCATAGACATCCACCCGCATCGGTTCAGTATCTGCGCGCCGCTGTGTGGGTTTAGCTCCACGTTTGGACGTGGGTTCCGGAACGCTCAAAACCGGCTCACTGAGATAAATGTTTTGATTGCTGTGAATGTCCAGTAAGAACGTTAACCCCATGTTATCTAAGGCGTTGCCCAGCTCAAACCCATGACCGTACAAGCCATCACCGCCGACCCAACTAAATTGCACACCGGCTTCGAGATCGGCTTTGATCATCTCGATCGCCAATTGCGGCTTCGTTTTGAACAGGCGCTGATCTTCTGGAATACCGGCCTCTTTGCAGCGTGTTGGATTTGTCGTCCACTCTTTTGGAAGAAAGAGCCGCTCATTGATCAAAGTACTATGAGAGTTCCAGACCAAACTGGCATACACGCCAACTTGGCAGTTTTCAACCTTACCGATCAATCCGGCATACTGACGCGCCACACCGACTGAATGTTTTCCTTTCTTGAGATGCGCTGATTCATCAATAATATAGCCAACATCACAGAGTCTGTATGTGTCTTGACTGGCATATAGGTCAGATGTTTTACGGGCAATGGCATCAATAAGTCCTTGAGCAGACCATGTTGAATTGGTAATAAAATGCTGAATACGCTGATAGCCGTTTCCAGAGAGATTTAGTTCTTCGTTCAGGCGTTCCATGTTGCGTTTGCCCGCTTCTGTCTTGAAAAGACCCTGAATATAATTCTGGCCTAAATTAAGGCAATTTGATGTTTCAGTTTGAAAACAATCGTAATATTCTTCGATGTGAAATGCCAGTTTACTGGGCAATTGTTTGAGCACATGATCTTTTTGGGGAACAGCGGGCTTGACAAGCATATCGAGTACATGGCGTGTTAAAATGAACGTGCAGCAAAATATAGCAAAATCAATAGCTTAATCAAGTCTGACAAAGTAGTATTAAATGCAATCAAGAAATCTTGAAATCGTGCTTTAACGCGCTGCCATATACCTTGCAATGTCTTTTGAATGCTGTTGAAAAATTCAGAAATATCAAAGTTATTTTTGATTTTTTCAAAAATGATAGGAATTTGAACACGAAGCTCAAACCAGACTTCGGCCAGGATCAAACCTAGCATTTGTCGAGTGCCCATCTTCAGTCCAGCCAAACCGGATGCTGTAGCAGTCTGTTTCAAAAATTTGCTGCTCGTGTAGTATTTAACATTGATTTGCTGGTTGTATGCTTCCCTAGCAACTCGATCTCTTTCTCGCATTGCATCAGGATCAACAGACTTAAGTTTTTTGATTTTTTCCTCTTGTTTTTGAATCTTGCTTTCAAGTTCATGAATTTTTTGTTTTTGTTCCGGTGTATCGCTTGGCATACTAGAAAGACGCCGCCGATAGTCGTCTAGCGTTTTTTCGTGCGTCTTAATAAGACTAGGTAGTTTTTCCAGATACTGATCAATAGGCGTTTGCTTTTTTGACTTATTAATAGTCTCTGATGTAGTTTGAAGATTGCTATCTTGGTTAGCTAAGTTAGAACCGTCTAGATCGGCTAAAATTCTCCCAGCATCATCATGTATTTCCTTGGCACTGATTACATGATCAAGATTGCGCTGCTCATTGAGATCCATAACGCTGTCACTATATGAATCGTAAAGTTTGCCTTCCTGCTGTAGCAATTTATCTCTTTTTCCAGTTGCTTTATAATTTTCATGTGTATGATAAGTTTCTGAAGAGTATTCACCCCGATTTTCATAATTTTTCTTTTCTGCATCAGTAGCCCAAATTCCTTGGCGAACATTGTGGATTGTATCTACATCACCACCAATTTTATCCTTAAATAAAATAAAATCTAATCCGAAAGTAGTGACAAAGCTGTTGACAACTGTTTTTTCAAGTTCTTCGAGCCAGGGATATTCAGCGGCGGCGGCTTGCATAGTAATACTCCCAAAAATAAGATAAATAAATAATAAGGGGGATCTAGTCCCCCTAATGAAAATACAGAATCAGATCGCGGCGATTCCTCCAGCATCGGATCGAGCTTTGATCAAAATTTTGTCCAAATTCGTCTCGTTGACAATCATGAAATCGTCTTTATCTCTTTCCATTACCGGCACATCGTTCTCATCTTTCAAAACTTCCCCATTGACTTTTTTGACCTTAAATATTGGCGTTGTAATAACGTCTACTAGAATAGCCGCTAAAGCATAACCGTTTTCGATAATCCGTATGATTTCATCATTGAGTTTGGCTAGCTCCGCCTCTTTATCAACAGTGCGGCCTTTCAGGTCTTCCAAGAAACTGTCGATTTCCTTAAGGCTATCAAAGTACTGATTGAATTGACCATAAATCGAGGAAAGTACAACTTTGATCTTACGCGCATATTCCTCGGTTAAAATCAACTGTTCAATCGCCCTGCCAAGCTTTCCGACAGCTTCACTGACTTCAGTGTCAGCCTTACGCGCATTCTTAAGCGCCTCCTCACCATGACTGTTATAAGCCCATCCTGCAATTGCCAATATCGGTGCCGCAACGGCTGCACTTAGAATAGCTGTACCACCGGCCATACCTAAGCCGCCTGTCGCTAGCGAACCACCACCAATAGCCGCTAAGGTTGCGTTGGTTGCAGCAACGCCTGCAAGTGATGAAATCGCTGTACCTGTGGATGCCGCACCCAAAGCCATGACACCACCATAAACCGCGAAACCTGCCGCTGCACCGGCTGCACCGGCACCAACAACAGTGCCTAGCACACCCACGGCTGTATAGCTGTAGCTTTCGATTTTTTGCAGTTCATGCTTAGGAATACGTATTTCCAGTTTATTCTGGCGATTTGCCTGCAATTGCTGAAGAAGCTTATCGGCTAGAGTCTTAAATTCGCCAAAGCTTTGGCCAATTTCTAACTCTTTTTTTCCAAGCATTTCGAGAACAAGTGTGGTTTCTGCTTCCTGTTCATCAAAAGCAGATTTTTTTCTTTCATAGCGACTTTTAGCGCTTTTGACAATTTCATCTGCCTCAGAATGTTTTTGATAACCGTCGTAGCCTTTTTTAACTCCATAAGCAGCCGTTGCTAAAGCAGCGGCACCGATAATGATTGGAAGTGGCATAGTAATAAACCTCTTTGTTAGCTAAATTTAATCCATTCAGACATATTCATCGCCGCTTACAGCAAATCATCTTTTTTGCGTCTTAAAGACGCTATTAAGTGATGCTGAACCGCGAAGCGTGCAAGGCAAAACAAAATACTATCACGCTGTTTAGAAGGAATTTACTTCTATTGCATTGACGGCATTGGAAGCTGATTTGTAACTACTCAGGCCGTAAACGCCGTGCGAAGGACTTCGAACGGATTACGGCTATTGAGCCGACTGGTCTCCCACACCGAGCGCAGGATGCAGAACGCCTTGGCCCCGGCCTCCGAGCGGAAGCCGCCGCTGACCTTGAGCTTGACCTTCACCGGGCGCACGGTGCGCTCGGCCCGATTGTTGTCGAAGGGCACGCGCCAATCGGTCAGAAAGCGCCAGACTTCGGTTTTGTAGTCGCGCAAGCGCACCAGGAGGTTGGTGGCCGGGTGTTGTTTGCGGCAGCGCTTGTCGTCGGGATCCGGCGGTTTGACCGGAAACACCGCCAGCCCGTTGGCCACCTGTTCGTCATAGCGGGCCGGCACGCCGGCGACGAACGCGGAATCTAAGGCCGTGCGCTTCTGGGCTTGGGCTTGCTTGACGGCCTCCAACCCCTCCAACAACACCTGCCGCAACGCCACCGGCCACCAATGCCCGGTCGACTCCGCCAGATAGAGCAACTCACGCAGGTGGTGCGCGTTGCACAGGGCATGGGTCGCTTGGCTGTAATGCCAGTAGGACTTCCAGTGGTCGTGCACCGCACAGCCTTTGAACGCCGGCAGGATCCCAGCGGCCTCCATCGCGTCCTGGCCGCGTTTCGGGTGGGTGCTGTAGTGCACCGCGCGCGCGCACGCCCCGACATGTAACCAGTGCAGGGCGCCGGCCACGCGCATCCCGCTTTCATCAAAGTGCCCAACCTCGGCCTCCAGCACCGCCATGCGCGTGGCTTCGTAGTCATCGGCCAACCGCTCACCGGCCTGCTTCACCCACGCCTGCACTGTCCCATCCGAAGGATGGACGCCGTATTGGTCGGCCAGAATCTCCGTGACGCGCTCCAGGCTGACGAAATGCCCTTCCACCAACCCGACGGCATACGCCTTCAGGCGTGGTCCATAGCGGATGTTGGGCGTGACATCGCCCGGAAACACCTCACAGTGCTCCCGACCACAGCCGCACTGAACCGACCATTGACGGTACTCCGTCACCACCACCCGTGGCTCCGGCAGATCGATCTGTTGGCGCCGTTCCTTCAACGCCGCTTCCTGCTCGGATAACTCCCGCCCGCAGACGCACACCCCCGACGGGCGCACATCCACCACCCCGTCCGGGGTTTCCACCATCCGTAAGGTCTTTCCCGGATGATCCGCCTGACCTCCGCTCGGCTTCTCCCCGCGACGACGCGGTTGCGCCGCCCCTTTCCTCAACCCATCCGAGGACGGCGGCTTACTGGAGTTACGGCTCGTCTTCTCCACCCGCTCTTCCAGCTCCTTCAACCGACTCTCCAGGTTCACCACCGCCTCAAACAACAGCCAAATCAGTGCGTCTTTCTCCGCGTGACTCATACCGTCGAGATCGGCTTGGGTGGGGCGCTGTAGATTCATGCGCTTAGCATAACTCGGTTGGGGGAGCCTGAGTAGTTACACTGATTTTAACAGCGCTTTCACTGATCGTTTCGTGATCCAGGTCAACTTTTTGGATATTTTCCGAACATTCGACGCAACATGTAGAAAAACACAGATTATGGCCAGCAGTTACAAGCCCTTGCTGCGCTCGTTGCTGTAGCGCACCAGGTATCGGCTATGGTGCCCGCAATAGAGCCGAATATTTAAGACCGTGCGGACGTGCCGCCGAGGGTTCCCACAGGACGCGACCAGCCCATGCGCTTCGACCGGCTGGTCCGCCCGCACTCCCGGAAACGGCACGCTCAACGCGAACCCCGCTTAGCCTGGTATGCCTGCGCCTGTTCGACCAGCGCCCGTGTCGCCGCATAGGCCGCACGGCAGAAAGCCCGGAAATCCGCCTCCAGATCGGCCCTCGGCCAGACGCCCGTCGTCGGCGTCAGCGGTCCCAGAGTCAACTGGTACTCAGCCAGGGTGTCGATATAGCGCTTGCGATCCCTGACCTCGATCACGACCGGCAGATGACCGGCGCGCAGCACCGGCACATTGGACAGTAGCCGTGCGAGCCGACCATTGCCGTCCCAGAACGGATGGATGTGCACGAACCCGAGATGCAGATGCGCATAGGCGTCAATGGCCTCGGACTCGCTCAGGGTACCGCTCGCCAGCCGCTTCAGTTTATCGAGCCAGTCAGCCATCAGCGCCGGTACATGCTCGGGCGCCGCATATTCGATGAAGGTCTGGCGTCCATCCGACGTCACGGCATAGGTGCCGTTGGGTTCGCGCTTCCAGGCGCCGAACGGCTTGAAAATATCCGGCGTCACCTGGGTCTGGACAACGCGATGCAGCTCGAACAGCCGCTCGGTCGTCAGATCCTCGTCCAGCCAGGCATAGATCAGCTCGATCGCGCGGGCATGGCCCATGACCTCCTGATGATCCTTCAGCGGCTTGCCGGAGATCGTCAGCCCCTCCTCGATGACGAATTTGGTCTCGCCGAGGGTCAGGGTGTTGCCTTCGATGGCGGTCGAGCCATGCGTCCAGAGATCGCGGATCTGGGCCAGCAGCGCCGCGCGCAGATCGGGGTCGAGTCCCTGGAAGGCATGGAACCGGGAGAGTCTGTCGAGCCGACACATTAGGCTGCTTTCTCGGCGGATGGATCCGGCGGCGCTGGGTCAGGGGGAGGCGAATCTCCTCTACGCAAAACGCCGCGTCTCGCCGCTGCCGGCGACGTTCTCGGCACAGCGTCCGCAGAGTTCGGGATGCTCCGGATCGACGCCCACATCGGCGCGATGGTGCCAGCAACGCACGCACTTGGCGTGCTCGGAGGCGCTGACGCGCACGGCCAGGCCATCCAACTCGGTCGCGACCGCCTCATCCGGACGCGCGGCGAGCGGGTGCAGGCGCGTCTCGGAGACGATGAGCGCAAAGCGCAGTTCGTCGTCGAGCCGGCCCAGCACATCGAGCAGTGCATCCGAGCCGTACAGATCCAACTCGGCATCGAGCGACGAACCGATGCCGCCCGCCTTGCGCGCAGTCTCCAGTGCCGGGCCGACCGCCAGGCGCACGGCGATCACCTGATCCCAGAAGGCTCGGTCCATCGGATCGCCGTCATCGAGCGCGAACAGCCCCTCGTACCAGGTCTCGGTGAAAACGGTCTCGGCGCGCTCGCCGGGGATCGCGGCCCAGATCTCATCGGCGGTGAAGCTCAGGATGGGTGCCAGCCAGCGGCTCATGGCCTCGATGATGTGATACATCGCCGTCTGGCACGAGCGACGCGGCAGGCTGTCGGCCGGGGTGGTGTACTGGCGATCCTTGATGACATCGAGATAGAACCCGCCCAGGTCGACCACGCAGAACTGCTGCACCTTCTGATAGATCAAATGGAACTGATAGTCCCGATACGCCGCGATCACCTCCTGTTGCAGCCGGTGCGCGCGGTCGACGGCCCAGCGGTCGAGTTCGATCATCTCCGACGGCGCGACAGCGTTGGCCGCCGGGTCGAAGCCTTCCAGATTGGCGAGCAGGAAGCGCGCGGTGTTGCGGATGCGCCGGTAGGCGTCCGCCGTGCGCTTGAGGATCTCATCGCTCACGCTCATCTCAGCGCGATAATCGGTCGCCGCCACCCACAGCCGGATGATGTCGGCCCCGAGCGTCTTCATCACTTCCTGCGGGCTGACCACATTGCCCTTGGACTTGGACATCTTCTCGCCCTTGGCATCGACGGTGAAGCCGTGGGTGAGCACCTGACGATAGGGCGCGCGCCCGTGCATGGCCACCGAGGTCATCAGCGAGGACTGGAACCAGCCGCGATGCTGGTCCGAGCCTTCCAGATAGAGATCGGCCGGGGCGCTCAGTCCGTCGCGATGCTCCAGCACACAGGCATGGGTCACGCCCGAGTCGAACCAGACATCCAGGGTGTCGTGCACCTTGTCGTAGAGCGCGCCCTCGTCGGCGAGCAGATCGGCCGGCTCCAGCGCGAACCAGGCCTCGATGCCGTGCTTCTCGACCCGCTTGGCCACCAGCTCGATCAGCTCATCCGTGCGCGGGTGCAGCGCGCCGGTCTCCTTGTGGACGAACAGCGGAATCGGCACGCCCCAGGTCCGCTGGCGCGAGATGCACCAGTCGGGCCGACCGCGGACCATGCCCTCGATGCGACTCTGGCCCCAATCGGGCATCCAGCGCACCCCTTCGATCTCGCTCAGGGCGGTGTCGCGCAACCCCTGCTTGTCCATGCTGATGAACCACTGCGGCGTGGCGCGGAAGATGATCGGCGTCTTGTGACGCCAGCAGTGCGGGTAGCTATGCGTGAAGCGTGTCTCCAGGAGCAGCGCGCCGTGCTGCTTGAGCACCTCGACCACGTGCTCATTGGCCTTGAAGACGTTCTCGCCCTCGAACAGCGGTGTGCCGGGCAGGAAACGCCCGTCGCCGCCGACCGGGTTGTCGACCGCCAGACCATAGCGCTGACCGACGAGATAGTCCTCCAGACCATGACCGGGCGCGGTGTGGACGGCGCCGGTACCGGCGTCCAGCGTCACATGCTCGCCGACGATGATCGGTACTTCACGCTCGTAAAAGGGATGACGCAGCTTGACCCCTTCGAAGTCGATGCCGCGCCCGTAGCCGACCACCCGGTATTCCTGAACGCTCCAGCGGTCCATGGTGTCCTTGAGCAGCCCCTCGGCGACCAGCAGCCGTTCGCGCCCCTGTTCGGTGACAGACTCGACGATCACATAGTCGAGTTCGGCATTGAGCGCCACGGCCTGATTCGCCGGCAAGGTCCAGGGCGTGGTGGTCCAGATCACGACCGAGACCGGCCCCTCGCCGCAGCCGTTCGGCGAACCCTGACAGCGCAGTTCCAGCACCGCCGGATCGACCACCGGAAAGCGCACGTCGATAGCGATCGACTGTTTATCGGCATACTCGACCTCGGCCTCGGCCAGCGCCGAGCCGCAGTCGACGCACCAGTGCACCGGCTTCTCGCCCTTCTGCAAGTGCCCGTTGGCGATGATGCGCCCGAGCGAGCGGATGATCTCGGCCTCGAAGCCGAAGTCCATGGTCAGATAGGGCCGCTCCCAGTCGCCGAGTACGCCGAGCCGCTTGAAGTCGGCGCGCTGCTTGTCGACCTGCTTGGCGGCATAGTCGCGGCAGGCGACCCGGAACTCAGCCGCGCTGATCTTGTGTCCCGGCTTGCCGTGCTTCTTCTCGACCTGCAACTCGATCGGCAGACCGTGACAGTCCCAGCCGGGCACATAGGGCGCATCGAAGCCGTCGAGCGTGCGCGACTTGACGATGATGTCCTTCAAGACCTTGTTGACGGCGTGACCGATGTGGATCTCGCCGTTGGCGTAGGGCGGACCGTCGTGCAGGATGAAGGTCGGCGCCCCGGCGCGCGTGGCGCGGATCCGGCCATAGACGTCGAGCGCCTCCCAGCGCTTGAGCATCTCAGGCTCGCGCTGGGCGAGGTTGGCCTTCATGGCGAAGTCGGTCTTGGGGAGATTGAGTGTGGGCTTGTAGTCGGTCACTGGGGTTCGATCCTGAAAGAGGAGCATGTCATGCCGAACGCGGCTTGGTGATGCAAGCTACAAGTGGGCGCGCACAGAATCAAGCCGCGCGTGATGGAACTGAGTCGGATGACTGGGGCTGCAACCGGATAGAATCGCACCAACCACATTCCGCCGATCGCCCGAACGGGGTCGCGAGAGCCGGAGCACGCACCAACCCAAGCCTCAATCAGTCAGGATGCGGTTCGAAACGTGAATGAAAAGATTCTCGACAAGACTCAGCTACGTATCGGCCTGTTCGTGATGCTCGATCTACCCTGGATGAGTCATCCGTTTTTGACGAACAACTTCAAGATCCGCAATCAGCGTCAATTGCGTACCCTGCGCATGCTCGACATCGAGCAGGTTCGGGTCGACCTGGATCGGAGCGATGCCTTCTCCGAGTCCGAGCTGGACGAAACGGTGACGCTCGACGAGACCGAGACGTCAGAGAGTGGAGAGGATCTAAGCTCGACGCTCTGGGCCGAGAAGAACGAACGCATCCGCCGCCTGAAGCAGCGCCGCTCACGCCTGAACCGATGCGCCAAATCCTATGTCCAGAAAGTGGGCATGGCGCGCAAACTCATGGCGCATCTGCGCTCCTCGCCGGCACAGGCCGCCGAGGAAGCCGGCGAGCTGGTCGACGGCATGGTCAGCGAGCTGACCGAGGACGCCGAGACGACGGTGCAGTTGGTCAATCTCAAGCATCAGGACGAGAACAGCTACAACCACGCCATCAATGTCTCGGCCCTGGCGCTGGTGCTCGGGCGCAAGCTGGATCTCGATCAGGCGCAGCTGCGCCTGCTCGGTCAGGGCGGACTCTTCCATGACCTCGGACACCTGAAGATCCCGGCCCAGATCCTGATGAAGAAGGGACCGTTGACCGAACCCGAGCGGCGTTTCTACGAGCAGCATCCGCGTTACGGGGCCGAGATCGCGCGCCGGATCGGGACACTGCCGGTCGGCGTCATCGAGATCATCGCCAAGCATCACGAGCATCTGGACGGCAGCGGTTATCCCGGGGGACTGCGTGCCAACGACCTCGGACTGCTCACCCGCATCCTGACCGTGGTCAACCGCTACGACAATCTCTGCAACGGCTTCGGCGGCGAGCGTGGTCTGTCGCCGCATCAGGCCGTCTCGCGCATGTATTCCAAGGAACGTCAATGCTACGATCCCAAGGTATTGACGACCTTCATCACCAACCTGGGCGTCTATCCGCCCGGTACCGTGGTGCGTCTGAACGACGAGCGCATCGCCGTGGTCATCTCGATCAACGCCGACGACCTGCTCAAGCCCAATGTGCTGGTCTATTCCGACGAGATCCCCGCCGAGGAGGCCCTGGTGCTGGATCTGATCGAGGAGGGGATCGGGATTCGCGACAGCCTGCACCGCTCCGAGCTGACCCAGACGCAGATCGAATATCTCAATCTCTCGGACAAGCTCAGTTACTACTTCCAGGGCGCCCGGAGCGGTTCGGGTCGCTGAACGGCGTCCCCTTTGCTAACCTTCGCCCATTTTCACCGACAGGGTCACTCATCATGCGGTCTTTGCTGCTTGCCTCATTGCTGACGGTCACTGTGATCGTCCAGCCCCTGATGGCCGCCGAACCGGCGCTCGACGTCCCCTTGCCGGGCAAGCGCTCGATAGTGCGCGTCGGGGCCGTCCCCAATCCAGTCACCGAGGCCGCCCGTGAGAGTGCTCAGGTGCTCTTCGAGGGTCTGGTGGCGAAGGATCCGGCGCAGGTCTCGCGCGCGATCGAACGTATCGAGACCCATCAGGCGGGTGAGGTCGCGGGTGGAAATGGTTCGGCCCTGATCTGGTTGGCGCGGGCCTGGTTGCGCGCCAATGAGGTCGGCCTAGAGGCCGCGCGTCCCGAACCCAAGCTGGAGCAGGCTTATTTCGACTTCTTCCTCGGCGAGGACGCCAAGCATCTCAAGGAGTATCTCCAGCGCAAGTATCGTGCGGGCGATTACACGCCGAACGATCCCGAGACGCACCTGGATCGACTCACCTTTCTCGACGACCTGCTGCTGTTCAACAACCCGATGCGCTCGCAGTGGGATGCCACCGATCGGGTCGTCGAGATCATCGCCGGCCTCGAGCCCAGGGTGAGTCGGGTGATCGACCTGGGCGCGGGCTTCGGCTATTTCTCGACCCGGATCGCCGCGGCGCTGGGACCGGAGGCGATCGTCCATGCCGCCGATACCGAGGAAGCCTATGTCGAGCAGTTGCGCGCCTTCGTCGATCAGTATGATCTCGGCGGCGTGCGGCCGATCCTGTCCAAGCCCAACGACATCGTGGTGCGCGAGCCGACCGATCTGGTCTTCATCGCCTCGCTCTACCATGTGCTCTATGCCTGGAGTCAGCCGACCGAGCGCGACGCCTTCATGGAGACCCTGAACCGGACACTGCGTCCGGGCGGCTATCTGGTCGTGCTCGACAACCGAGACCATGACGGCGTCTCGCTGCACAATGCCTATGTGGATCGCGAGTTCGTCCAGGCCCAGCTCTATCACTATGGCTTCGAGCCGGTCGCGAACGAGGATCTATCGCCCTATCGTTATCTGCTGGTGCTGCGCAAGAGCGCACCCCAGGCGCCCAAGCCGCCGGTCTATACCCGGGCACCGGGGCAGGATTCGATCCGGGTGAGTGACTCGCATTCGGTGATCCACATCGGCAGTCTCGACTCCTTCGACATCACGCCCTCGGGCATCGCCGCCGGCCGGCTGATGCTCAAGGCGCTCAGTGACTCGGACCCGAAGGCCGCGCGTCAGGCCATCAGCCTCTACGACAAGATCATCCCGAATGAGAACTTCGGCGGCGAATACACCGCTCTGCAATGGATCGCGCAGTATCTGGTCGCGACCGAGGACGAGAAACGCGAGATGACGCGAGATCCGCTCACCGCCGAGTTCATCGCCTATCTGGCCGAGGACGACTACGCCAACCTCAAGCTCTATATCGCCAGGAAGTACAAGCTGGAGACGACCTCGATCCCGATCGAGGAGGCCACCGACGAGAAAACGCGCGAGATCGGCATCGTCCGCCGTCAGGCGCTGGAGGACTTCATCCTCTTCAACAACCCCAAGCGCGACGCCTGGGAGCAGTCGCCCAAGATCATGGAGCGCCTGCCGCTGAAGGCCGGTGATCGGGTGGTCGACGTCGGCAGCGGCCCGGGCTTCTACAGCTTCAAGTTCGCCGAGCGGGTCGGGCCGACCGGGCAGGTACTGGCCTTCGACACCAAGGACTCGCACATCGAGTATCTCAATGGCCTGGCGAGCAAATGGGGACTGAAACAGGTCGTCGGTGCGGTCTCGTCCACGGACGGCTTTGAGATCCCGGAACCCGGCACCGCCGACATGGTCTTCATGTGCTCGCTCTATCACATCCTCTATGGCGTCTCTTCCCAGGCCGAGCGTGACGGCATGATCGCTAGTATCCTCAAGGCCCTGAAACCCGATGGGCGTCTGGTGGTCGTAGACAACGGGCCGGTCGAGGCCGGTCTGTTGCCCTACCATGGTCCCTATATCCGTCAGGAGCTGATCGCCTCGCAGTTGAAGGCCTATGGCTTCGAGCTCGAATCCAGCGAGCAGGTGATCCCGCAGCGCTATCTGATGGTGTTCTCGCGCTGAGTACAGCGATGATCGCCCCCGAATCCGCGCCTGGCGTTCGCATTCATACCGGAGTTCACAATCATGAAATCACCACAGTCGGCGCTGATCCTGAGTGCCAGCGCCCTGGTTCTGTCGCTCGTCGCGATCGGGTTGCAGGTCTCGCCCTTGTACAAGCATGACGATCGCGCCCCGCCAGTCACCGCTGAGGAATCGCCGGCCGAGGGCGCGCGGACGGTTCGCGCGGAGACGCCCGAGACCAAGCCCGCCGCCGATGCCGCCGGCTCGACCACCGAACGGCTGCTCGACGAACAGGCACGACGCATCGAGGGTCTGGAGCGCCGGCTCGCCCAGATCACGCGCGTGATGCGGGCCTCCGGGCTCGACGCGGCGGCTCCACTCCTGAGCGGGCCGCCCGGCAGTGAGCCGCTGTTGACGACTCTCGGAGAGCAGTACGCCACACGCGCGCGCTTCGAGGAGAGTCGTCAGCGTCTCAGCGAGCGTGCCAACCGGATGCGCCAGCGCGATCTGGAAACCTATGGTCAGAGCGACTTCCAGCGTCTCACCGAACTCAGCCAGAAGGCCCGCCCAAGACGCGGCAACGAGACCCAGGCCGAGCGTGCCGAACGCGAGGCGGCGCTCAACAGTCTCATGACCCAGTATCCCGAGTCCTGGGCCACCAGCGTGGCGGTCGCCGAGCAGGCGCTCGATGCGGCCATGAATCGCGACACCCAGAGCGCCGAGATGTATTACGAATCCCTGATCAGCACCTCGCCCTACAACGAGGTCGTCACCGAGCAGGGGATCGATGCCATTCCGACGCTCCAGACCTATCTGGCCCGTCAATACATCCAGGAGGGGCGCACGGCAGAGGCTTCGGCCATCCTCGATGCGCTGAGCGCCCAGCCCGACCGGCTCATCATCGAACCCAACGCCATGGGGGAGCCGACCACTCAACCCGTGAGCGAGATCGTGAACGAACTGCGTCAACGTCTGACTCCAGGGCCTTAGCGTGCGTATCGATAACGTCAAAATCCGTGATGGAATCCGTAAGCATTCTTTGGCTACATTGAATCCCATGAGGACTTGGAGCGTCCCGATCGTTGCGGGGCGCCCATGAGTCTGGAGCTGATCGGTATCCTCGCCGCCCTCGGTTCGGCGGCGACCTGGGCGGTCGGCGCGCTGCTGCTGAAACCCTTCGCCGAGCGGCTGCCGGCCATGGCGCTGGCCTTCGCCAAGGGCATCTTCGGGCTGGTCGTGCTGGGCGGGCTGATCCGGCTGATCGGTCCGGACGCCATGAGCTGGACGGCGGCCCTGGTGCTCTTCCTCAGCGGCGTGCTGGGGATCGGGGTCGCCGACACGCTCTTCTTCAAGGCGTTGCGTGAGCTGTCGTCACATACGTCCGTGCAGCTCATGCTGTTGGGGCAGGTGGCGACCATCGCCATGGCGGTGGTCTTTCTGGGGGAGTCGCTGTTCTGGCTGCAATGGCTCGGCGTGGGGCTGGTGATCCTGGGCGTGGCCATCGTGCTGATGGCGCCTGAGGACCAGATGGGTGAGGGGGCTGAAGTGCGCGCGACCCGGCGCGGTGTGCTCTTCGGTCTAGGGTCGGTGATGGCGATGGCCGTTTCTGTGACGATGGCCAAGGGCGCGCTCGACGAGGCCGATGCCCTCACCGCGACCTGGCTGCGGATCGCCGGCGGCGTGGTGTCGTTGTTCGTGTTCGCGCCGCTGTTCTATATTGGGCGTGGCAACTGGTTGAGTCCGATCCTGGCCGACTGGCGTCTGGCGGTCCGCTTCTGCCTGATCGCGACCTTCGTGACCCTGGGCGGATTCTTCCTGTCGCTGCTGGCGATGAAGCTGACGCCCCTGGCGATCGCCAATACGTTACTGTCGACCGAGCCGCTGTTCGTGCTCCTGATCATGGCGCTGTTCCAGCGGGAGACGCCCAGCGCCCGGCGCTTGACGGGGAGCCTGGTCGGTGTCGCGGGCGTGGCGATCATCTCGGCCAGAACACTTTTCACTTGAACCGCGTCCATCGAGGTGTTGCGTCATGAAGACAGTCGAGTCCATCCAGCCGCTCGATCCGCGCGTGCTCTGCGCACGGATCCAGGCCGGCGAGGCGTTCGCGGAGTCGGTCAAGGCCGCCCTGAACGCACGCGGCCAAGCGCAGGAGGCGCTGTTCGAGATCGCCCGCGAGGCGCGGCTCAGCGGTTTTCCCGACCGGCGCGCCGAGGTGCGCAGCGTCATCGAGATCTCCAACATCTGCAAGCAGCGTTGCAACTATTGCAGCATCGGCGATGCCGGGACGCAGAAGTACGTCATTCCGAGCGAGGATCTGGTCGAGATCGCCGCCTTTCTCCATCGCGAGCGCGGGCGGCGCGTGCTGCTGCTGCAATCGGGTGAGAACAAGGACCGGCGCTTCGTCACGAACTTCATCCGTGCCTGCGCCCAAATCAAGGACCGCCTGCCCGACATCCAGTTGATCGGCTGTATCGGCAATTTGAGCCGCGACCAGTACCGCGAGATGCGCGAGGCCGGCGTCGATCGCTATCTGCTCAAGATCGAGGCCTCGAACCCCGCGCTCTACGAGGCGGCCAAGCCGCACGACACCTGGAGCGAGCGGCGCCAGTGTCTCGACGACCTGCTCGAACTCGGGTTCATGGTCGGCAGCGGCATCATCGTCGGTCTGCCGGGACAGACCGAGGACGATCTGGTCGGCGATCTGCGCTTCCTGAGCGATCTGGACCTAGACATGGTCAGCGCCTCGGTCTTCATCCCCGGACACGGCACCGTCTATGAGCACGAGTCGCGCGGCGACGTCGAGACGACGCTCAACTTCATGGCATTGCTGCGCATCCTGAACCCGAGCGCGCTCATGCCGACCACCAGTTCCCTGGAAAAGCTCAAGGCCGATGGTCAGTATCTCGGACTCATGGCCGGCGCCAACACCCTGACCGTCCACGATGGCACGCCGCAGGCGTTCCAGCACCTGTTCCCGATCTATGACGACACCCGCTACCGGCCCAATGACGACCATCTGCGCGCCATCGCCGAGCGCGCCGGTCTGGTCGTTCCCGCTTGAATCGAGGTGAGACCGATGAACGACATGAGCATCAAGACCGATGGCCCCAGGATCGCCGCGCATCGCGACAGCCTGGAGGCGCGTGTCCGGGACTTTGCGCGTTTTCGCGAACTGGGACTGATCGCCCGCTCGGGCGACTTCTTCCCCTCGGTCCATTATCCGCCGATCACCATGTATCCGGAGGCCACCGAGGAGGAGCTGCTCGACGACTATGAACTGCCGTCCGATGGACTGTTCGACGTCTATCTGCATCTGCCGTTCTGCGAGCAGCGCTGTCTGTTCTGTCACTATCCGGTGAAGTTCGGCCATTTCGGCGACAAGACCCATCCCGAGACCGAACGCTATCTGGACGCGCTCGAACGCGAGATGGATCTGTTCCGCCACCGGCTCGGCATCCCGAAGTTCCAGGCGCGCTCGATCCTGGTCGGCGGCGGCACGCCGACCCTGCTCACACCGGCACAACTGGACCGGATGCTGACCGGCTTCAAGGAGCGGGTCGACTGCTCGCGCGTCACCCAGTTCAACTTCGACGTCGACCCCGGCACCCTGACCGACCGGCATGGCGCCGAGCGCCGGCGTATCCTGCGCGAGCACGGCGTCGACCGGCTCACCATCGGCGTGCAGTCGCTCGACGACGAGATCCTGCGCAAGATGCACCGCCCGCACGACGTCAAGACCGCGCTCGCCTCGATCGAGGCCTGCCGGGCCGACGGCTTCCAGCTCAACATCGAATTCATCTTCGGCTATCCGGGCCAGACGCTCGAAGGCTGGATGCGCATGATCGATGAGGCCGCGCGTCTGGATGTCGACGAGATCCAGCTCTATCGGCTCAAGATCGAGTCCTATGGTGATGCTCAGGGGCCGATCGACAAGATCGTCCAACTGCGCCCGCAGGAACTGCCGGCGTTCGAGGAGGCGATCCGCATGAAGCAGGCCGCCATTGAGATCCTGGCCGAGCACGGTTACACGGAGAATCTGCGGCGCGTCTTCTCCAAGGATCCGGCCAAGTATTCGCACTATGCGCACAACCAGTGCTGTCAGCTCTACGATCAGGTCGGCTTCGGCCTGACGGCCTTCAGCAGTCTGCGCGATCGGTTCCTGCTCAACACCCAGACCTTCGAGGACTACTATCGGCGCATCGATTCGGGTCGGCTGCCGGTCAATCGCGGCATCAAGCGCAGTGCCGAGGAACAGAAGCGGTGGGCGATGGTGCTGCCGCTCAAGAATCGTGACGTCGACAAGGCGCAGTATCGGGCGCTGACCGGGATCGAGTTCGAGGACGCCTTCCCCGAGCTCTGGGAGCGGCTCACCGCCGAGGGGCTGGTCGAGGACAAGGGAGCCTTCGCCGGTCTGACCCGCAAGGGTGCTTTCTTTGCCGACGAGGTCTGCCATCAGTTCCACGCGCGTTCCTATATCCCGTTCGAGCCGGACGAGTACGCGCCTGGGCCGTTCAATCCCTATCGAGCACGCCCGGACGCTGTGGAGGTTTGAGGCCGATGGTCGTGAAGGAGTCTTCGATCAGACGCACGCGCCTGGGTTCGGTCGGTGTCTTGGCCCTGTTGGGGCTCGCGGTCAGCAGTCAGGGCTGTGCCGAGGATCCGCCGCGCCAGCCTCCACCGGGTCCGCCACGCGCCGCCATCGACGCCTGTCTCTACAAGTCGTTCTCGGCGTCCTGCTATTTCGAGGACGGCGTCCATGCGATCACGGGAACCTGCCAGGAGCATGGGCGCGATTGGGTCTGCGTGCCGGATCGCCCGCCGCCGGCTGGGCGTCCGATGCCGGGCGGACCGGGCAGCGCCGGTCTCGGCGCCGGAAGTGCTGCCGCCGCGATGCCGCTGTCATCCGCGAGCGGTGTGCCCGAACGTGCGCCCCGACCGCCACGCGAAGCCTTCGACGCCTGTCTGGAGCGTGCCCAGGGTTCGGCCTGTCGTGTCCGGACACCACAGGGCGAGATCGCGGGACGCTGCGTGACCGAACCTCAGGGGTTGGCGTGCATCCCGACCGATCCGAACCATCGTCCGGGTGAGGAGGGTGGGCCAGCATTCGGTTTGCACTGAGTCGAACGTAGGGTACGCCGTGCGTACCCTACGGGAATGGTGGATACCCTACGAGCATCCGTCACGGACGGGGTGGAGGCAAGAGCAACGGCAGGATGTGAGGAATGATGCCCGCCGGGCCAGGATCGGGCGGCGGGGCCGGGCGTGGCCCCGGACCGGGTCCGGGGCCTGGACCTGGGTAGAAGTCAGGGCCGCCCGGACCTCTGGGACCACCGGGTGGATAGGGATCAGGGCCGCCCGGACCTCTGAAGTCGGGTGGCCCCCCACCTGGACCACCAGGGCCGCGTGGCCCCTGTGCCAGCAGGACGCTGTGATCGCGGACGTGGGTTGGCTCGACCCCCAGGGGCGGCGCCTGCACGGCGGCATGGCTCCCCGAGGCGACCATCATCAAGACCAGTATCGGGATCGATCGGTTCATGAGGCGACTCCTTCTGGAATGGCGATGACAGGGACGATCGCTCGACCGTACCCATGCTGTAATCCTACTCCTCAAGTATGACCCAAATCACCTCAATCCGGTGCCGTGAGCCGGTGGCCGGGGTGCTATGATGCCGATTTTCGACGCACCGACCACTGGGATCGGGACTCCGTGGCGTGCGTTCTGGATCTCAATAGAAAACGAATGCTGATCCCCGCCGCGTCTGATCTGGTGGCGCCGGCGGGGGGTCGAGGATGGATGTGGCATGACCCGGAAAACGGTCTTCTCCTTTGGTGTCTTCGATACCCTCGTGACCTACCGCACGGCGACCGTGCGCGGCGTGCTCTGTGCGTTGCGGCACGAGCTGCACGTCCGACAGGATCTCGGGTTGCCGACCCGCCTGATCGAAGAATTCCTGGAGGTTCGCACCACGGCCGATTATCAGGTGCGCTATCCGCTGGGTACGGAGGACGAGGAGCCGGTCGCGGTGCGTCTCGACGCGATCTATGCGCGTATCGCCCAGCGTTATCCGGAGGTCGATCCGGCACTGATCGCGACCATCCGGCGGCTCGAACTGGAACTCACCGCCGAGCTCCTGATCGGCATCCCCGAGAACATCGCGCGCGTTCACCGACTGCTCGATGCGGGCGAGCGGGTGGTGCTGATCTCGGACACGGATTTCACGGGCACCGAGGTCGAAGGCTTGCTGGCCGGCATCGACGCGCGTTTGGCCGGCTGTCCGTGTTATGTGTCGTCCGATCTGGGGCGGACCAAGCGCTCGGGCGAGCTGTTCGGGCATGTCCTCCAGGCCGAAGGCATCGCGCCCGGCCAGCTGGTCCATCTGGGTCACGACGTTCGCGCCGACCGGCGGATGCCGCGCGCCCTGGGGATCTCGGCCGAACTCTACGAGGGCGCCCTGTTGTCCGAGATCGAGTGGGCCTATCACGAGGAGGACAGCCTGTTCTGCCAGTTGCTGGCCGGTGCCTCCAAGACCTATCGAATCCTGCATCCGGACGCCTCCTCGCAAGCCCTGATCGGGGCCGGACTCGCCGGTCCGCTTTTCTACGGCTTTATCCGCGACGTACTCGATCAGGCTCAGCAGCGCGGCCTCCGGCGGCTCTATTTCATCGCGCGCGATGGGATGATCTTCCTGCGTCTCGCGCGCGCCATCGCGCGTGAGCGCGGACTCGACCTGGATCTGCGCTATCTGTACGGCTCCAGACGTGCCTTCCGTCTGCCCTCGGTGTTCGAGATCACGCCGCGCGAGCATCGCTGGCTGGCCGAGCGTATCCCCATGCTGTCGCTCGCCATGCTCGCCGAGCGTGTCGACATGACCGGCGAGCAACTGCACGCCCTCTTGCCCGATGCACTGCGCGCGCGCCTGAGCGATCTGGACGCCTCGATTCCCGAAGCACTCACATTCGAGCTGCTCAAACACTTCGACGAGATCCCGGCTATCCGCGAGGCGATCCTCGACAACGCTCGGCGCGCGCGCGATCTGCTCATCGCCTATCTGGAGCAGGAAGGGTTCTTCGACGCCGGCCCGGTCGGAACCGTGGACATCGGCTGGATGGGCGGCAGTCAGGACTCGCTCTACAAGATCGCCGCTTCGCACAAGCCTGATATCGAGATCCACGGCTTCTATTTCGGGCTCTTCCACTATTCGCACTACACCAGCGCGCGCAATCGCAAGACGGCCTATGCCATCCGGCCCAACCATGTCGAGGACAACATCGTCGCGCTCCATACCGAGCTGCTGGCGCAGGCCGATCATGGTCAGACGGTCGGCTACGAGCGCCGGACGGATGGGCGGGTCGTGCCCAGATTACGCGACGACGGCGGCCATCTGCGCGACTGGGGCATCTCCGGATTCCTGGACGGCGCCGAATGGTTCGCGACCGAGTATGCGCGACTGGCCGGACGCTATCCGCTCCTGACCGAGCATTTCGACGCCGTCCTGCCGCGTCTGTTCGAACTCATGCACAAGCCGCCGCGTCTGATCGCCGAGACGCTGGGCCGCGTGCCCTATTCGGGCGATCATTGCGATCTGGCCCTGCGCGAGTCGGCGCCGGCCTTTGGGGTGCGCGACGCCTTCGACTATGCGTTCCGGCGCCGCTATGAGGATCGACGGCTCATGACCGAGTGGTACGAGGCCAGCCTGGTGCGCAGTCCGCCTCTGGCGCGTCTGATCCTGAGACTGCATCCGCTCTCACAAGGTCTCAAGGTGCTCGTCAAACACTCGATGCTCGACAGCCTGAAATTGGCGCGCACGCTGCGAAAGCACCTCAGGCGTTTCAAGCAGGAACGCGCGACCGGACGGCGTCTGATTCGCGATCTCTCGGCGGCACGCGCGAGCGAACGCCCCTAAACCCCTTTACGATCCACCTGGTCCGGGCGACCCTTGACGCCCGGATCACAGCTTTCCGCGGAGCATGGCATTCATGGGTTCTCCCACCGTCAGCATTGCGCTGCCCGTCTACAATGTCGCCCCCTATCTGCGGGCCTGTCTGGACTCGATCGTCACGCAGGATTTCACGGATCTGGAGATCATCTGCGTCAACGACGGTTCGACCGACGAGTCGCCCGCGATCCTGGCCGAATACGCGCGGCGCGATCCGCGCATCCGCATCGTCGATCAGACCAACCGGGGACTGGCCTCGACGCGCAACACCGCCCTGGCGCACGTGCGGGGACGTTATCTGCTTCATGTCGATTCGGACGACCTGCTGCGTCCGGGCGCCGTCTCGCGTCTGGTCGAGGAGATCGAGCGTACCGGGGCCGATTTCATCGTCTTCCAGCACCTGATGATCGAGGACGAGCGCGAGTTCGATAACTGGTACTACGACTTCGACGGCTGGAGCCTGGAACCCAAGACCCGGCTGGAGCAGAAGCTCGAGATCCTGCACTACCACTACACCTGGTCGAAGTTCTTCCGGATGGACTTCCTGAACCGGTACGACTTCCGCTTTCCGGACGGCTTGCAGTTCGACGACAACGTCTATCACTGGCAGGTGCTGCTGGCGGCCCAAAAGGTCGTGCTGCTGCCCGAAAAGCTCTACAAGTACCGGATGCGTGCCGGTTCGATCATGTGGCATCGCGGGCGCCACCATCTCGACATCTTCCGCATCTTCAAGGAGGGGATCGCGCTCTTTCGCGAGCAGGGCGTCTACGAGGCGGTGTTCCGGGACTTCATGCAGTACAAGATGAGTCTGCAATACTTCTGGACCCGCGACATCGAGCCGCGATTCCGTTATCTGGCCTATCGGGGCATCCTCGATGGACTCTCGGCCGACGAGGAGCGCTTCGTGCGCGAGTATCCGCATCTGTTGGACCCCGAGGCGATCCGCTTCTATGAGCGCGTCTTCGCCTCGCCGCTCTATCGGCAGGGTGCGCATCGGGCGCTGGCCCTGCAATTGACGGCGCGGCGCTATCTCTCGTCGGGGCGTGCGCGTCTGCGCGACCAGGCGCGCGCGCTGCGTACTCGGGTCGGCGGTCTGCCCTGGGTCCAGCCGATCAAGCATCGCGTCCTGGGACGGCGTGTGATCCCTGATCCGCGCTGCGCCGATGTCCTGACCAACTATCAGAGTGTCGCGACCTATTGGGTCCACTTCTGGCGCGACTATCTGCGCACGCATCACGCCGACATGCCCGAGCGTCTGGCGACACTCCAGCGCGGTCTGTCCGAGAACGACCGCGCCCTGGTCGAGACCTTCGTGCGCATCTATGACCAGTATCTGCCCGAATGCCGGGACTACAGCCGCTTCCTGCTGCACAGGGATCTGCTCTGGCGTCCGGCCGAGCGCTTCCGGCAGAACACCCGTCCGGCGCCCCGGATCGCCGCGCGTTATCAGGCGTTCCTGGACGAATACCCCTGGCTCTCGGCCGAGGTGTTCGAGGCGCTCTATGGCCTGAACGCCTTTCCGCGCGACATCCGGGCCCGCATCCGCGCCGGGGGCGATGTGATCGACGGCGGGGCCTTCATCGGCGACTCGGCGGTGCAGCTCGCCGATGCCTGTCCGAACGGCCGGGTGCTGGCGCTCGAACCCGATCCGGTCAACTTCAGGCGGCTGAGCGAGAACGTCGGACGCTTCGGCCTCCAGGGTCGGATCATCCCCGAACCCCAGGGGCTGCACGACCATCGCGGTCACTTCGAGATGCATCATCACGGCGCCGACGACTTCCCCGATCAGGGCACCAGCCTGCTCGCCGACTTCCGCGACGAGGCCACGCACGGCGGCGAGAGCCGGGTGCGGTGTGAGTTCGATACCATCGACGCCCTGGTCGCGCGCCATGAGCTGCGCCCGGTGCTCATCAAGCTCGACATCGAGGGACTGGAGAAGGAGGCCCTGCTCGGCGCGGTCGAAACCCTCCGCCGCCATCGCCCGGCGCTCATCGTCAGCGTCTATCACCATCCCAAGGACTTTCTGGAGATCAAGCCCTGGCTGGAATCGCTGGATCTGGGCTATTACTTCAGCTTCAGGCGTCTGGATCTGCAATCGCCGGTCGCGGACATGGTGATGCTCTGTTATCCGCGACTCGACACGCTCGGCGTGGGCGAGTCGGCGTCCCGATCGAATCTTTAAAGATAATCGAACCCTCATGAAGACATTACACAAACGTGTCCTGGTCACCGGCGGGGCCGGGTTTCTCGGCAGCCGGCTGTGCGCGCGGCTGGTCGCCGAGGATTGCGAGGTCATCTGCGTCGACAACTTCTACACCGCGACCAAGGACAACGTCAGCCAGTTGCTCGGCCATCCGCACTTCGAACTGATGCGCCACGACATCACCTTTCCGCTCTATGTCGAGGTCGACGAGATCTACAACCTCGCCTGTCCAGCCTCGCCCATTCATTATCAGTTCGACCCGGTGCAGACCACCAAGACCAGCGTGCATGGCGCCATCAACATGCTGGGTCTGGCCAAGCGCACCAAGGCGCGGATCATGCAAGCCTCGACCAGCGAGGTCTATGGCGATCCCGAGTGTCATCCGCAGACCGAGACCTATTGGGGCCGCGTCAACCCCATCGGCCCGCGCGCCTGTTACGACGAGGGCAAGCGCTGCGCCGAGACCCTGTTCTTCGACTATCACCGTCAGCACCGGCTCGAGATCAAGGTCGCGCGCATCTTCAACACCTATGGTCCGGGGATGCATCCGAACGACGGGCGGGTGGTGTCGAACTTCATCGTCCAGGCACTCAAGGGCGAGCCGATCACCCTCTATGGCGACGGTTCGCAGACGCGCTCCTTCTGCTTCGTCGACGACATGATCGAGGGGTTCGTGCGGCTCATGGCCAGCCCGGCCGAGATCACGGGGCCGATCAATCTGGGCAATCCGATCGAACTGAGCATGCGCCAACTGGCCGAGCGTATCCGCGAACTCACGGGGTCCAGGTCCGAACTCGTCTACCGGCCGTTGCCGCAGGACGACCCGACTCAGCGCCAGCCCGACATCACGCGCGCGCGTGAACTGCTCGGTTGGGAGCCGCGCGTGCCGCTCGACGAAGGACTCAAGCAGACCATCTTCTATTTCGAGGGTCTGCTGAGCCGGGGGCTGGCATGATCCCGGTCCTGGTCACGGGCGGCGCGGGCTACATCGGCAGCCACACCTGCAAGGCGCTGGCACGCGCGGGCTACCGGCCGATCACGCTCGACAATCTGGTCTATGGCCATGAATGGGCGGTGCGCTGGGGACCGCTGGAGATCGGCGACATCAGCGACCGCACCTGTCTGGACGCGGTCATCGCGCGCCATCGGCCCGAGGCGGTGATCCATTTCGCCGCCTATGCCTATGTCGGCGAGTCGGTGCGCGATCCGGGGCGTTACTACCGCAACAATGTCGCCGGCACCCTGACGCTGCTCGAAGCCATGCGCGATCACGCCATCCCGCACATCGTCTTTTCGAGCACCTGCGCGACCTATGGCGTCCCGGACCGGACCCCGATCACCGAGGACCATCCGCAGCGTCCGATCAATCCCTATGGCGCCTCCAAGCTGATGGTCGAGCGGATACTGGCCGACTTCGAGCAGGCGCATGGTCTGGGCTGGATCGCGCTGCGCTATTTCAATGCCGCCGGCGCCGATCCCGAGGGCGAGATCGGCGAGGATCACGATCCCGAGACCCATCTGATCCCGCTGGCGCTCCAGGCCGCCGCCGGGCGCGGACCGCAACTCCAGGTCTTCGGCGACGACTATCCGACCCCGGACGGGAGCTGTATCCGCGACTATATCCATGTCGCCGATCTGGCCGAGGCCCATGTCAAGAGTCTCGCCCATCTGCGCGCGGGCGAAGCGAGCGGCGCCTTCAATCTCGGGACGGGGCAGGGCGCTTCGGTGCTGGAGGTCATCGCCGCCGTCGAGCATGTCACCGGCCGTCCGGTTCCGCGTGAGATCGGCCCGCGCCGTCCGGGCGATCCGCCGGTACTCTATGCCGATGCCGACAAGGCGCGGCGTCTGCTCGGTTGGGAGCCGCGCTATCGCGAGCCGGCCGAGACGATCGAACATGCCTGGAAATGGCATCGGTCCAGATGATCTATTCATTCGATATCTTCGACACCCTGATCACCCGCCGGGTCGGCACGCCGCGCGGGGTCTTCGTCCATCTGCAACGGCGTCTGCTGGCCGATCCCCAGGGACTGCCGCCTGAACTCTGCCGGCACTTCGCGCACGAGCGCGTGGCGGCCGAATACGCCGCTCGTATCGAGGCGCGCGAGCGCGATCCCCAGGCCGCGCATCAGGTCGAGGAGATCGACTTCGCCGACATCCACGCCTGTCTCGGTCGGCGGCATAGACTCGCTGACGCCGACATCGAGCGTCTGATGGAACTCGAACTGGCCGCCGAGGCCGAGTTCCTCTATGGCGTCCCCGAGATGCTGACGCGGTTCCGCGCGTTGGCTGAGCGTGGCGAACGGGTGGTGTTGATCTCGGACATGTATCTGCGCCGTCAGGATCTGAAGCGACTGCTCGACGGTATCGATCCCTTCCTGCTTGAGGCCGCGCCGCTCTATCTCTCATCTGAGATCAAGCTCAACAAGGCTTCGGGTCGGCTGTTCGAGCATGTGGCCGAGGTGGAAGGCGTGGCGCTCGCCGAGATCCGGCACATCGGCGACAACCCGATCAGCGACATCAGCCGTCCGCGCGAGAAGGGCTGTCAGGTGACGCTGTTCGATGCCTGTCATTTGACGCCCGACGAAGCCTTCGGCGCCAACGAGGACGACTTCGGCTGGCAGGTCTCGGCGGGCGTTCTGCGCGAGAGCCGTCTGACGCTCGACTCCGACCGCGCGCGCTTGGGCGCCATCCATGCCGCGCCCCTGCTGCTGCCCTTCGTGCATTGGGTGATCGATCACGCACGCACCCAGGGCCATGACCGGCTCTATTTCCTCGCCCGCGACGGACAGGTGCTGCTCGACATCGCCCGTCGGCTCGGGCCGGCGGATCTGGAGACGCGCTATCTGCATGTCTCGCGTCTGGCCTGTCATCGCTGTGTCGATCAGGATTACGAGGCACTGGTCGATTGGATCCTGGTCTCGCACTGCGAGATGTCGCTCATCGACATCGCCCATCGTCTGAGCGCCCGACCCGAGACCCTGATCGAGCGGCTCCAGGCGGCCACGGGTCTCACGGATTCGCCCGAGACACCGCTCGATGCCCGCACCCGGCGGCGTCTGCGCACGCTGTTCGTCTCGGACCCCGAACTCAAGGCGCTCGTCCTCGAACAGGCCGCCCTGGAGCGCGCCCGACTGCTGGACTATCTGGACCAAGAAGGACTGACCGAAAGCGATGCGGTCTGTCTGGTCGATGTCGGCTGGAGCGGCACCATCCAGGATTCGCTGCACGCGATCCTGAACGCCGAGGAGTCCAGCCAAGTCAGCCTGCACGGCCTCTACTGGGGCCTGATGGGCCAGGCACGCGCCGGCGCCGCGACCAACCGCAAGACCGCCTTCGCCTTCCAGCCCGGCCGGTTCTGGCGCGATCCGACCGCCCTGCGCGAGATCGTCGAATGCTTCACCGCCGCCGATCACGGCAGCACCCTGGGCTACGAAGCGCGCGACGGCGTCCATCACCCCATCCTCAACGCCGAGGGCGCCGAGATCCGCGATTGGGGTCTGAGCGAGTTTCGCGCCGGCATCCATTCATTCACCGACCGTCTCGGGCAGTGGCTCACACCGGCCGAGATCATGGCCCTCATGCCCCATTACTTCAGCCGCCTGGAATTCCTGGTCGAGCGCCCGAGCCTGCTGCTCGCACGCGAGATCGGCGACTTCCCCTATTCGCCCGACCCGACCGGACGCCTGCGGCCCTTCGCTCCGGCCCTGAGCCTCGGCGAGGCACTGACCTATCATCTGAGTCCGGGCGCCCGGCGCGGCGCCATCACCCGCTGGCGCCAGGGCAGTCTGGTCAACAGCGCCCCCCCGGTGCGCCTCCTGATGTCGTCCAAGGTCAACCGCGTCTCCGGGTTGCTGCGTGCCGTCCATCCGCGCGCGCTGGTGCGCTTCCTGCCCTATCCGGTGCTGATGTGGCTCAAGCAGCGACTGCCGACGCCGATGCTCCGTGCCGCACGCGCCATGCTGCGGATGTGATAGCAGTTGCCGGACCGGGTGACAAATCGATATTCTGTTGCGCCGCACAAAAGACCGGATCCCTTCCAAGATGACTACTCCCAGACCCGTGTTTCTCGACCTGTTGCGGATCAAGCTGCCGCTCTCAGGTATCGTCTCCATCCTCCATCGCGTCAGCGGTGTGCTGATGGTGCTCACCATCCCGATCGTCGCCATCCTGTTCCATCAGGCCCTGTCCGGCCCCGAGGGCTTCGCGGCGACCGCCGCCGTCCTGGATGCCTGGCCGACCAAACTGGTGCTGCTCGGACTCCTCTGGGCGCTGTTCCATCATCTGGTCGCCGGGATCCGTCATCTGTTCCTGGACTATGGCGTCGGCCTCGATCGTCCGATCGCGCGCGAGACCGCCCGTCTCACGCTCTATGCGGCGCCTGTGCTGCTGGTGCTGTCCATCATCCTGTCGTTCCTGCTGGGAGACTGAACGCATGAGCCGTCAAGCATCCGGACTCATGGCCTGGCTGTTGCAGCGCACCACGGCCATCTATCTGTCCTTTCTCGCGGGCTATCTGCTGCTCAAATTCATCTTCGACGCCCCCGCCGACCATGCCGAACTGGTGGCCTGGGTGGCGCATCCGCTGGTCGCCATGGCGCTGATGCTCGGTGTGCCCCTGGTGCTCGCCCATGCCTGGGTCGGCATCCGCGACGTGCTGATCGATTATGTGCGCCTCACCAATCTGCGCGTGGGTCTCATGACCTGGTTCGTCTTCATCATCGTCGCCTCCGGACTCTGGTTCATGAAGGCGATCATCACTGCCGGCATTGGGGGTTGAGTCCCGTATGAGTCTTCCAACACGTCATTTCGACGCCCTCATCATCGGTGCCGGAGGCGCGGGCCTGAACGCGGCGCTGCAACTGGCCGGCGCGGATCTGCGCGTGGCCGTCGTCTCCAAGGTGTTCCCGACCCGCTCGCACACCGTGGCCGCACAGGGCGGCGTGAACGCGGCGCTCGCCAACGTGCTGCCCGACTCCTGGCACTGGCACATGTTCGACACCGTCAAGGGCTCGGACTATCTGGGCGATCAGGATGCCATCGAGTTCATGTGCCGCGAGGCCATTCCGACCGTCTATGAGCTGGAGCACGCGGGCGTGCCCTTCTCGCGTCTGGACAACGGCAAGATCTATCAGCGCCCCTTCGGCGGCCAGAGCCAGAACTTCGGCGGCGATCAGGCCGCGCGCACCTGTGCGGCGGCCGACCGCACCGGACACGCGATCCTGCATACGCTCTATCAGCAGAACATCCGCGCCCGCACCCATTTCTTCGACGAGTTCTTCGCCATCGATCTGGTGCGCGATGCCGAAGGGATCATCTGCGGCGCCCTGGTGCTGGAGATCGAGACCGGCGAGCCGCTGCTGATCGAGTCCAAGGCCACACTGCTGGCGACCGGCGGCTGCGGTCAGGTGTTCCGCACCACCTCCAACGCCCACATCAACACCGGCGACGGCTGCGCCATGGCCCTGCGCGCCGGCATCCCGCTGATGGACATGGAGTTCTTCCAGTTCCATCCGACCGGCATCGCCGGCAAGGGCATGCTCATCACCGAGGGTACGCGCGGCGAGGGCGGCTATCTCGTCAATAAACATGGCGAGCGCTTCATGGAGCGCTATGCGCCGCGCGCCAAGGATCTGGCCAGCCGCGACGTGGTCTCGCGCGCCATCGTCACCGAGGTCAAGGAAGGACGCGGCTGCGGTGAGAACGGCGACTATGTGATGCTCAAGCTCGACCATCTCGGCGAGTCGGTCATCGCCAAGCGTCTGCCGGGCATCCGCGAGTCGAGCAAGATCTTCGCCGGCTGTGATCCGGTCGTCGAACCCATCCCGGTGTTCCCGACCGCGCACTATGCGATGGGCGGCATCCCGACCGATCGCTTCGGGCGCGTGGCCATGCCGGCCGGAACCGGCTCCGAAGAAGTCGTGGTCGGACTCTACGCGGCGGGCGAGTGCGCCTGTGCCTCGGTGCACGGCGCCAACCGGCTCGGCGGCAACTCGCTGCTCGACATCCTGGTGTTCGGACGTCTGGCGGGCAAGGACATCATCGACTTCGTACGCGAGAACCCCTACCAGCGCGCCGCCGACTCGGCGAGCCTGGATCAGGCCATGGCGCGTCTGACGCGCTGGGAGCAGAAGGGGCAGGGGACGACGGTGCAGGAACTGCGCGCCGAGTTCCGCAAGTGCATGGAGGACCACGCCGGCGTCTTCCGTACCGAGGAGATCATGTCCGAAGGCGTCGAGCATCTGCGCGAGCTGCGCGACCGGCTGCCCGAGGTGCGTCTGACCGATCACTCCAAGGTCTTCAACACCGCGCGCATCGAGGCGCTGGAGCTGGAGAACATGGTCGATGTGGGTCTGTCGATCGCCGTCTCCGCCCTGCATCGTCAGGAGAGTCGTGGCGCGCACTCACGCCCCGACTATCCCGAGCGCGACGATCAGGTCTGGCTCAAGCACAGTCTCTACTACAAGGACGGCGACCGCATGGACTACAAGCCGGTGCGCACCAAGCCGCTGACCGTGGAGTCCTTCCCGCCGAAGGAACGGGTGTACTGACGAGGCACACCCGCGGGCGGCCAAGTCGATCGCCGCCCGTATCCAGGGTCCGTTTCGATTGAAACAATCCGGCTGGACTGCGCTATGCTTGTCCACCGGATGCGCATGGACTCGCTTCGTGTCGGACAGGAGCCTCAGGTCGTGACCCGAGCCTCTCCCATCTTGACATGCAGCGAATACAGCATGTCCTCATCGGCGATATGGTCGATGAGCCAATCCTGGGTGATGTCGAGCGCACGGTCGGCGAGATCCTGGCTGGGGCCGAAGATCATGAGGTCGTTCTCCAGCTCGTCGAGACGGCGGAAGAAGGCCGCATGCTGGCGCAGGTGATCCTTGAGTCCGGGGTAATCGTGCTCGCGCATGAAGGCTTCCTCGGTCTCGAAATGCCGGTTGGCGTAATCACGCATGAAGGCGATCGCCTCGACCACGGCGTTGCGACCCTCGCGATCGAGGATGTCGTCGTACAAACGGTGAGCCGCCTCGAAGAAGCCGCGGTGTTGCTCGTCGATCTCGGCGATGCCGATCGAGTAGACGTCGGACCAGTCTCTTAACATGTGACACCCAGTCTGGATTGGAACTCAAGAGTCAGGCGCGCGAAGACGACGCCTGACCCGGCCTGATCATAGCCCAATGCACCCGGCGATTCGCGCTGGATTTGCTAAAGTCACTCGAAACGTCGGGCAATAACACAATCAAACGTCGGACACACAAACAGCGGGGTCATCGCACAGTGGAAGCAGAATTCGCCCAACTCTCCGCACGGATCGGACAACGGCTTCGCGCCGAACGCATGCGGCGCGGGTGGTCGCTCAACGACCTCTCTAAGCGCACCCAGGACCGGTTCTCCAAGTCCAGGATCAGCAACTACGAGCAGGGGATCCGGCGCATGGGGCTGGAGGCCGCCTGCCAACTGGCCGAGGCCTTCGGTGACGTGACGCCGGCCTGGCTGCTGATGCTCGACGACTGTGGTCCGCTCAGTCCCGAGGAACGCCGGCTCGTCGAAGCTTTCCGTGCCATGGACGACAAGGGGCGTCGTCAGGTGCTCGACACGATCGCGCCGGACGGCGAAGGCTGACCGGCTCAAGCGCCGGCCGCGTCGCGCGTCAGCGCGGCCGCGACACATCCCTGACCGAGTGCCAATCCGCCGTCGTTGGCCGGTAGCCGGCGATGGACGAGTGGCGTCAGTCCCGCATCGCGTAGCCCGCCGACGACCGACTCCAACAGCAATCGGTTCTGAAATACCCCACCTGATAGCGCGATGGTCTCGACAGCGAGATCCCGCGCCAGCCGTGCGCCCATGTCGCTGATGGCGGCGGCGAAACCAAGGTGGAACCGCGCCGCGATGCAGGCCGGTGGCAGATCATGCTCCAGATCGGACAGGAGCGCGTCCCACAGCGGCGCCGGATCCAGACGCCAGGGACGGTTCGAACAGTCGAGATCGAAGACATAGCCCGACTCGGTACTTGCCGCGCCCGAGGCCAGAGCCTCCAGTTCGATCGCCGCCTGTCCTTCGTAACTCAGTGTCTCGCCACCCAGGCCGAGTGCCGCCGCCACGGCATCGAACAGCCGTCCGGCCGAGCTGGAGCGGGGTGCGTTCAGACCGCGCGCGATCAGGTTGCGTGCCAGACCGATCGGCTGGGCCTCCAGACGCCGCATCACCTCGAGATCGGGATGGCGTGCGCGCCAGTGCTCCCAGCCGCCGGCGTCCTCCAGCCGGGCCAGCAGATTGCGCCAGGGTTCGCGGATCGCCCGGACACCGCCCGGCATGGCCGCCGGCGTCAGATGTCCGACCCGCCGAACGCCCCGATAGTCCCCCAGCAGGAACTCGCCGCCCCACAGCGTTCCGTCCTCACCCAGCCCCAGACCGTCGAGCAGGATACCGAGCACCGCGCCACCGTCCAGCGGCCAGTCGTTGTCGGCCAGCACCGAGGCCAGATGGGCGTGATGATGCTGGACCTCGATCAGCGTCAATCCCTCGCGCTCGGCCCATTCGCGCCCGAGCTGCGTGGAGTGATAGTCGGGATGACGGTCGACGGCCAGGATCTCGGGGCGATGCTGGAAGAGTTCGCCATAGAGCCCGAGTGTGGCGCGATACGCGCGCGCCGTGCTCGCCTCCTCCAGGTCGCCCAGATGTTGCGAGAGGATGGCCTCGCCGTCGCGGATCAGGCAAAAGCTGTTCTTGAGTTCACCGCCCAGGGCCAGGATCGGCGCCGTCGACGCGAAGCCGGGCGGCAGCCGGATCGGCGCCGGTGCATAGCCGCGCGCGCGCCGCAGTGGGCGCGGGCGGGCGTCCATGACGCGCCAGACCGAGTCGTCGACCCGATTGACGATGTCGCGGTCATGGAGCAGCAGCGAGTCGGCGAGACCGGAGAGACGGGCGAGGGCGTCGGCGTTGTCGATGCACGGCGGCTCGTCGCTGAGATTGCCGCTGGTCATCACCAGCGGACGGTCCCAGTCGGCCAGCAGCAGATGATGCAGCGGGCTGTAAGGGAGCATGAAGCCGAGCGTGGACTGACCGGGCGCGATGCCGGGGGCGAGATCCGCGTCGCACCGGCGCTCGAGCAGCAGGATCGGCGCCGCCGGACTCGCCAGCCATTCGGCCTCCGGCTCGGACAGCCGCGCATGACGCCGGATCACCTCCGGATCACGGGCCATCAGCGCGAACGGCTTGGCGAAACGCCGCTTGCGTCGGCGCAGGGTCTCGACAGCCGCCGAGTTCGTGGCGTCGCACGCCAGATGGAAGCCGCCGATGCCCTTGATCGCCAGGATCCGTCCCTCGGCCAGCAGACGACCGGCGGCGTCGATTGCGTCCCGCGCGTCCAGCTCCGCCGGCTCGATCTCCCGCCCTTCGGTGTCGGCCAACCAGGCGCGCGGACCGCAGTCCGGACAGGCATTGGGCTGGGCATGGAAGCGCCGGTCGGCCGGATCCTCGTATTCGGCCCGGCAACGCGCGCACATCGGAAAGGCCGCCATGCTGGTGCGCGCGCGGTCGTAAGGGATGCCGCGCACGATGCTCAGTCTCGGCCCGCAATGGGTGCAGTTGGTGAAGGGATAGCGGTAGCGCCGATCGGCCGGATCACGGATCTCGGCCAGACAGGACGGACAGGTCGCGGTGTCGGCGACGATGCCGGTATGGACGGTGCCGCCGTCGCTGCCGAGGATGGCGAAGGTCGTCGTGTCGAGCCGAGGGTCCAATGGGGTACGCTCGATGGCCTCGATCCGCGCCAGCGGCGGGCATTCGGCACGCAACCGGGCGCAGAAACGCTCGATGGCGTCGGTCTCGGTCGGATCGGCCGGCTGGAGCCGGATCAGCACGCCCTCGCCGTCGTTGCGCACATCGCCGAGCAATCCCAGCTCATGGGCCAGCCGCCAGACGGCCGGACGGAAGCCGACCCCCTGCACCAGCCCCCGGACCCGGATGCGTTCGGCGCTCATGATGCTCCAGCCATAGATCGCGCGTCAGCGCAAGACTTGGCAGGGCCGACGAGCGACCCTATCTGGACGACTCCGGTCCTTACTAGACTCAGGGGCCGTTCGAGATTCATGGAAAACATTGGAGGTCGATCATGGCGATACGCGAGGCGACATTCGGTGGTGGTTGTTTCTGGTGTCTGGAAGCCGTCTTTCAAGCGCTCGCGGGCGTCGAGTCGGTCGAGTCGGGCTATGCCGGAGGGCAGATCCCAAATCCGACCTATCAGCAGGTCTGTACCGGGACGACCGGGCATGCCGAGGTGATCCGGATCGCGTTCGACGATCGGGTGATCGACTACGAGACCCTGTTGAATGTCTTCTTCGCCACCCACGATCCGACCACGCGCGACCGTCAGGGGGCGGATGTCGGGAGTCAGTATCGATCGGTCATCTTCCATCACGACGACGAGCAGCGAACCCTGGCCGAGGCCGTGGTCGCGCGCCTGAATGCCGGACGGATCTGGCCGGACCCCATCGTCACCCAGATCGAGCCCGTACCGACATTCTATCCGGCCGAGGGGTATCATCAGAACTACTATCGCCGCTATCCGACCCAGGGCTATTGTCAGGCCGTCATCGCGCCGAAGCTCGCCAAGCTGCGCCGGAGTTTCCGCGAGTTGGTCGCCGATGAGGAACGGCGTTCGGCCTGACACCCTGACCCAGGACAGCTCATGACGCCTGAAACCGCTTTCGACCGCAACGCGCTCAATTTCTCGGGTGGACCGGGCGCGTTGCCGGCGGTGGTGCTGGCCGAGACCCGGCAGGCGATCGAGGCCGTGCCCGAGGTCGGGCTCTCGATCCTGGGCATCAGTCATCGCTCGGATTGGTTCGCCGGTCTTGTCGAGCAGACCGAGCGCGATCTCCGCGCGCTCCTGGATCTGCCCGACAGTCATGCCGTGCTCTTGCTCCAGGGCGGGGCGACGCTCCAGTTCTCGATGATCCCTATGCTGCTGCTGCGCGGTTCGGGACGGGTGGCCGAGTATCTGCGAACCGGCTACTGGAGCGCCAAGTCCATTCCGCCCGCGCGGCTGGAAGGGGAGGTGCGGGTGCTCTGGGATGGCGAGCGTCAGGGCTCGGGCTTTCGCCGACTGCCGACGGCGGACGAACTGGAGTGCTCGCCCGAGGCGGCCTATCTGCACTCTGTCTCCAATGAAACGGTCGAGGGGTTGCAATTCCATCACATTCCCGGACTCGACGGGGTCAGGCGGGTCTGCGACATGTCATCGGACTTTCTCTCGCGCCCCTTCGATGCGGAGCGCTTCGATCTGATCTATGCCCATGCGCAGAAGAATCTGGGGCCGGCCGGGGTGACGCTGGTCGTCATCCGCCGCACGCTGCTCGATCGGGTGCCGTCCGGAATCCCCGAGATCCTCGACTATCGCGCCCATCTCCAGGCCCGTTCGATCTACAATACGCCGCCGGTCCTGGCCATCTATGTGGTCTCGCGTGTCCTGCGCTGGCTGCGTGAAGACATCGGCGGACTGGAACGCATGGAGGCGCTCAATCGCCGGAAGGCCGAGTGTCTCTATGGGATCATCGACCGTTATCCCGATGTCTACGAGGGCTGGGCGCATCCGGCGGACCGCTCGCGGATGAACGTCGTCTTCCGGCTATCGACGCCCGAGCGCGAGGCGGACTTCCTGTGCCGGGCCGAGTCGGCCGGATTCGGCGGACTCAAGGGGCACCGCTCGCTCGGCGGCATCCGTGCCTCCATCTACAATGGGATGTCGCTCGAAGCCGTCGAGCGGCTGGCCGGGTTCATGGTGGACTTCGCGCGCCATGGAGGCTGAATCGGCCATGTCGACCTTTCTCGGTCTCGCCAAATGGTTGCGGCTCGCGCTGGCGGGCGAGGATCTGGCGCCCTTCGGTCAGTCGCTGTTGCAGCGCGCGGCGGACGATCCGAGCGACAGCGCGGCGCTGCTGGATGCATCCATCGTCCTGCAGTGTCTCGGCAATGCGGAGATAGGGCTGAGGCTCCAGCGCGAGGCGCTCGGGCAACAGCGGCAGTATCGGATTGCGGCCGGGACGTCGCCCGCACGGCTCAGGCTGCTGGCGCTCATGGCGCCGGGCGCGATCATGGCCAATGTGCCGGTCGAATGCCTGCTCGCCGGCAGCGACATCGAACTCGATCTCTACTATGTGTCGACCGATGTGCCGGATCCGGCCGAGCTCCCCGAGCATGATCTGCTCTTCGTCGCGATCGGGGAATCGGAGGCCAATCGGCCGCTGCTCGAGACCTGGGCACCGCATCTGAGCAACTGGCCGCGTCCGGTGTTGAACGATCCGCGTTGCATTCTCGATGTGGCGCGCGATCGGGCGTGTCGGCGGCTCCAGGGCCGGCCGGGACTGGTCGCTCCGCTCACGGCGCGTCTCGATCGCGACCGGCTCCGGGCATCGGCGGGCGGGGGGGGCGGTTCGGAACCCGGCTTTCCGTTGCTGGTGCGCCCGCTCGATTCTCATGCCGGGCAGGGACTGACCAAGGTCGATACTCCGGAGGCGCTGTTCGCTGTCCTCGACGGCCAGTCGAGTCAGGTGTTCTTCGTCACGCCCTTCGTCGACTATCGCAGTCGCGATGGACGCTTTCGCAAATTCCGCGTCGTCCTGATCGATGGTCGGCCCTTTGCCGTCCACATGGGGGTCTCGGATCACTGGATGATCCACTATCTCAACGCCGGCATGGACGAGAGCGCCGCCAAGCGTGCCGAGGAAGCCGCATTCATGGCCGACTTCGAGCGGGATTTCGCCCGGCGTCATGCCCAAGCCCTGGCGACCATCCACGCCGCATTCGGCTTGGACTATCTGGGGATCGACTGTGCCGAGACCGCCGATGGACGGCTGCTGATCTTCGAAGTCGACCCGGCCATGGTGGTGCATGACATGGACCCGATCGAACTCTATCCCTACAAGCCGGCCGCCATGCGCCGTATCTTCGCGGCGTTTCGCGCGCTCCTGATCGCGGCCGCCGAGCGACCACCCGGCTGCGCGATGCTATCTTGACTGATCTCACCGGTCAGAAGAAGAACCGGATCTACAGCTATCGAGCTTATGTAGACCTGTTGAACCGGTGAGCGAGGTTCGCAAAACATCGAAAACCGTCCGACAACCAAGCGCCGTCAATCGATATGCCCAAGCCGCTAGCGCTCGTCGTCGACGACGAAGCCGACATCCTCGACCTGATCCGCATCACGCTCGGGCGCATGGACGTGTCGGCCGTCACTGCGCTGACGGTCGCCGAGGCCAAGCTTCAACTGGAGCGTCATCGGCCCGATCTCTGTCTCACCGATCTGAGTCTGCCGGACGGCACCGGGCTCGATCTGCTGCACCACATCAACGCCCATCACCCCGAGCTGCCGGTGGCCATGATCACTGCACACGGCAACATGGAATCGGCCGTCGCCGCCATGAAGGCCGGGGCCTTCGATTTCGTGGCCAAGCCGGTCGATCTGGCCGCTTTGCGCAATCTCGTCGAATCGGCGCTCAGGCTGCGTCGGCGTGCCGCACCGGCTGGGGAACCGGAGTCTGTCGAGACCGACCAGCCCCTGCTCGGCGACTCGCCCGCGATGCAGCAGATTCGTACCCTGATCGCCAAGCTCGCCCGCACTCAGGCGCCGGTCTTCATCACCGGCGAGAGCGGCACCGGCAAGGAACTGGCGGCACGTCTGATCCATGCGCTGGGACCACGTCGCGATGGTCCCTTCGTGCCGGTCAACTGTGGGGCCATCCCGCACGATCTGGTCGAAAGCGAGCTGTTCGGGCACAAGAAGGGCAGTTTCACCGGCGCGGTGGCCGACAAGGACGGACTGTTCCAGGCCGCCGGCGGCGGGACGCTCTTTCTCGACGAGCTGGCCGATCTGCCCCTTCCGGCGCAGGTCAAGCTGTTGCGCGCCATCCAGGAGAAGTGCGTGCGTCCGGTCGGGGCCGCGCGTGAGGTTCCGGTCGATGTGCGGCTCATCAGCGCCAGTCATCGTGATCTCGCCCGGGAGGTCGAGAAGGGGCGCTTTCGGCAGGATCTCTTCTATCGAATCAATGTCATCGAACTGCGTCTGCCCGCGTTGCGCGAGCGTCCCGAGGATATCCGCCCGCTGGCGGCCCATATCCTGCGCAGACTCGCTCGGACGGTTGGGGGGGCGGGCGAGCCGACGGCGGTCGATCCGAGGCTCTCCGAAGAGGCTATCGCGGCGCTCGTGCGCTATGCCTTCCCCGGCAATGTGCGCGAACTCGAAAACATTCTGGAGCGCGCCGTGGCGCTGTGCGAGGGCGAGCGCATCGAGGTCGAGGATCTCTATCTGCCCGCCAATGAACGCCCGGGCGTGCTCGAATCCACGGGGCCGGCGCGGGTGGCGCTCGATCAGGCGCACTGGAACCAGGCGACCGCTCGCGCGTTCGGTATGACCCCGCTGGCGTTCAGATATAGTTTGGCCAGACTCGGGATCGATCATTACATCCCGTGTGATTGAGGCGGATCCTGCTCCGGTTTTTCGATATCCGGCAGATAGACCAGCACGCCGGCAACTGTGGCTGCATCCGCGACTCAGGTGGGACTCTTGACCGGATCTATACCCTTGTGCGGGATGAAGAGGCCGCAACCGAGCGCGCGATGCGGCCCGAGTCCCTCGCGCTGGAGCCGGATCGACTCCTCGCGCGTGAGTCCGGCGAGCATCAGGGCGCGGGTGTGGATCGGGCCGGAGGGCGTATGCAGGGTCGTGGCCTTGCCGCAGAGCGCCTTGCGCACCCGGATGTCGAGCGCACTCAGAGCACGCGCGGCGGCTTCGAGAAAGCGTGTTTCGTCGGCGAACGCCTCGGCATCGCGGCTCGAATCCGCTGCGAGATAGCGTGCAAAGATGGTCGTCTCCTGACTCAGCGGCTTCGGCTTGGCGGCGCCGATCGTCAACGGCTGACCGCTCACATCGATCCGCCGTCCCTGGAGCCGCGCAACCAGATCGTCCGCCCGCGTACTCGGGACGCGAATCGTCAGCTTGGTGCGGCGCGAGACCATGATCAGCGCCTCGGGCGAGTGTTCGGGCCGCTCCCAGCCGTTCTGCGATCCGGCGACATGGATGGTATGCACTCCCAGACGCGGCTCGTCATCGAACCAGGGCACCAGGGCGCGCACGGCACTCGACAGCGCATAGGCGTGATCGACCGGCAGGGATTTGCAGTCGATCGCAAACAGCAGATCGATGATGTCGTCCGGCAGTTTGGGGACGTCGGTCGGGTCGTCTTCGTTCCAGAACATCGGTCGGTCTCGGAATCCTTGGGGTCGGGTCATGGATCAATAGGGCAGACGCCGCTGAAGCGCCTCGCGGTCGAACCACCAGTCGTCCTGCACCAGCACGTCGACGACATTGCGTAGCCGCACCAAAAACTTCTCCGGCTCCTTCAGTTCCAACCGCTCCATCCAGTGATCGAGCTGCTCGGCCGTCTCGATGCGACTGTGCCGGCGCGCCACCGTGCCGAGCAACTGGGTGGTGAAGAACATCAGATCCTCGCGATGACGCCCCTCGGCGCGCACATCGGCCAGGAACAGCGCCGTGGTCGCCGCCACGGCCGCGCCATCGGCGTCGTCCGGCGTCTCATCGATCACATGGTTGAGCAGCTCGATGGTCAGCTCGGGATCGATGGGGCAGGTGACGGCCAGCCAGATCCCCTGACCGAGCGCGGCGACGGCGCCGGGCTGCTCGGACTGGAACAGCACGTCACAGGCATCGGCCGCCGACTCGAACTGATCCCACTCGATGAAGTGATCGAAGGCCGCGCGCGCCAGCGGCCAGGCTTCCGCGCCGCGCTCCAGACCGACCAGGGTCCGCGCGACCTGCAAACGCAGATCGGCCAGCTCGTGCGCCGAACCGCTGCCATGCTCGATGGCCGTGAGCCGTTCCTTGAGCACCTGAAGATGCGACTCCAATGCCGCGAATTCACTGCCGGAGTTGAAGACGGAATCGGCGGCGGTATCCGGCAGGCGGATGGCGAAGGGGTCGAATGACTTCATGGTGTTCATGTCTCGAAAAATCCTGCTGGTCGGTGGATCTTGGAATTCAGCGCAGCAGACCGCTGAAGGCGGCCTCGAGTCGGTCCTCCCAGTTCTCCGGCGTGTCCGGATAGGGCGGCTTGACGTCCATGCGGAAGAACCGCTCGCCGGAGCGCGCCACGGCCTGGATGAGCGGGATGAGTTCGTCGAAGGATTCGATGTCTTGGTTGGCAACCAGGATTTCGCTGAGCTTGAGCATCTGTGTGTCCGTGTGGATCGAGGGGTTCGGAATGCGCCGCCATCGTCGGTATCCGCCCGTGTCGGCTCTGGGCGGGCGGGGGCCGCCCGAGACCTGTATGTCGGAGAATGTGCAGGCGTCCAAACCCGAAAACAACCACGTCCGCACCCTTCGCACGCCGCCGCGCCTCCGGGGGTGTGCTCCGGCGACATCAAAACTTTAGAAAACGTTAATATTAGAGTTTATTGACTTACCGGCGTGCCGACCTGTAGGATTTTTCGGAAATCCAGCCGCCGCGCCGGATCGCCCGAGGCGGACACCAGGTGCCGGTGTATATCTCGAAGGGGATAGATGTCAGAGGGGGGTATCCCCCCGATCGTGGAATGGGCGTCCATCCCATTCATGGGTACATTAGCGAACGCCGATGGGGTTGATGGTCCGGCTCGATGCGCCCACTGAGCGTGTCGGTACCACCGGCTCCACACACAGATCCGACGCGATGCATGGTTCCGCTGCCCTGCCGGCGGCGGCTCCAGGCACGCGCCCAAAACCATATCCGTTCCTGGTTATATCGATAGGAGAGACCGCGCAATGGCTATCGACAAGCACGCGACCCCGATGCTCGACCAGCTCGAGACCGGTCCCTGGCCCAGCTTCATCTCCGGTATCAAGCGTCTGCGCGACCAGCACCCGGACGCGCGCATCAATGCCGTGACCAACGACCTGCTCGGTCAGCTCGAACACTCCTACGAGACCCGCAAGGGCTACTGGAAGGGCGGCACGGTCTCGGTGTTCGGTTATGGCGGCGGCATCATTCCGCGCTTCTCCGAGGTCGGCAAGGTCTTCCCCAGCTCCAAGGAATTCCACACCCTGCGCGTCCAGCCGCCGGCGGGCAACCACTACACCACCGCCATGCTGCGTCAGTTGGCCGACAGTTGGGAGAAGTACGGCTCGGGTCTGGTGACTTTCCACGGTCAGACCGGCAACATCATGTTCATCGGCGCCACCACCGAGAACACCCAGCCCTTCTTCGACGAGATCAACGAGTACGGCTGGGATCTGGGCGGTGCCGGTCCCTGCGTGCGCACCGCCATGTCCTGTGTCGGCGCGGCGCGCTGCGAGATGTCCTGCACCAATGAGCTCAAGGCTCATCGGCTGCTGGTCAACAACTTCACCGACGATGTGCACCGTCCGGCGCTGCCCTACAAGTTCAAATTCAAAGTCTCCGGCTGTCCCAACGACTGCCAGAACGCCATCGAGCGCTCGGACTTCGCCGTTCTCGGCACCTGGCGCGACGACATGAAGGTCGATCAGGCCGAGGTCAAGAATTACATCGCCGACAAGGGCCGTCAGTACTACATCGACAACGTCATCACCCGTTGCCCGACCAAGGCGCTGTCGCTCAACGACGACGATACGCTCAACGTCAACAACCGCGACTGCGTGCGCTGCATGCACTGTCTGAACGTCATGCCCAAGGCGCTGCATCCCGGCGACGACAAGGGCGTCACCATCCTGATCGGCGGCAAGCGCACCCTCAAGATCGGCGACCTGATGGGCACCGTGGTCGTGCCCTTCAAGAAGCTGGAGACCGAGGAAGACTACGAGTCGCTGGTCGAGCTGGCCGAGACCATCATCGACTTCTGGGCCGAGAACGGTCTGGAGCACGAGCGTTGCGGCGAGATGATCGAGCGCATCGGTCTGGCCAACTTCCTGGAAGGCATCGGCATCGAGCCGGACCCGAACATGCTGAGCCACCCGCGCCAGAGTTCCTACATCCGCATGGATGGCTGGGACGAGGCGGCCGAAAAATGGTTCGCGCGTCAGGCCGAGGCCGGTCGCTGAGCGGCGCCGACCCCATCGTACTCCCCAAGAATCGAAACACTGGAGGATCAGTCCATGGCGGAAATGCGTGAGCCCATCGAGTCCGGCTGTCCGGACCCCTGGCAGTACATGCATCCGGTGATGCGCAAGAATTTCGGCATGTGGAAGTATCACGAGCATCCGCGTCCGGGCGTGCTGCTGCATGTGGCCTACAGCGGCGACAAGATCTGGACGGTCAAGGCCGGCACCCAGCGCATCCTCGACGTCTTCACACTGCGCAAGCTGTGCGACATCGGTGACGAGTTCGCCGACGGCTATGTCCACTTCACCATCCGCTCGAACATCGAGTATCTGGTCAGCGACGAGTCCAAGGTCCAGCCGCTGATCGACGCCCTGGAGGGCGCCGGCTTCGTCGTCGGCGGCACTCAGAACTCGGTGGCCATGATCTCGCACACCCAGGGCTGGCTGCACTGCGACATCCCCGGCACCGATGCCTCGGGCGTGGTCAAGTCGATGATGGACGAGCTCATCGACGAGTTCCGCAACGCCCGCATGCCCAACCGCGTGCACATCACCACCTCCTGCTGCCAGATCAACTGCGGCGGTCAGGGTGACATCGCGATCAACGTCCAGCACACCAAGCCGCCGAAGATCAATCATGATCTGGTCGCCAACGTCTGCGAACGGCCCTCGGTCGTGGCGCGCTGCCCGGTGGCGGCCATCCGTCCGGCGATGGTCAACGGCAAGCCGTCGCTCGAAGTCGACGAGCGCAAGTGCATCTGCTGCGGCGCCTGCTATCCGCCCTGTCCGCCGATGCAGATCAACGACGCCGAGCACTCCAAGCTGGCCATCTGGGTCGGCGGCAACCACTCCAACGCGCGCGGCAAGCCGACCTTCCAGAAGCTGGTCGCCGCCGGCATCCCGAACAACCCGCCACGCTGGCCGGAAGCCACGGCTATCGTCAAGCGCATCCTGAAGGCCTACAAGGAAGGCGCGAAGGACTGGGAGCGCATCGGCGAGTGGATCGAGCGCATCGGCTGGCCGCGCTTCTTCGAGGAAGTCGAGCTGCCCTTCACCAAGTATCACATCGATACCTGGCGCGGCGCGCGCGCGAGCTTCAACAGCTCGTCCTACATCCGCTTCTGATCGAACGATAATCCATCGCCTCGGGTCGGACGCGCGTTTCGCGCCTGTCCGACCCGGTATCGCGATGACCTGATTTGGACATCCATGAGGTCTACATGAAGTTCGCGCTTCAGATCAATGAGGGGCCGTATCAGCATCAGGCGTCCGACTCGGCCTATCAGTTCGCCAAGGCCGCGCTGGAGAAGGGGCACGAGATCTTCCGGGTCTTCTTCTATCACGACGGCGTCAACAACTCGACCCGTCTGACCACACCGCCGCAAGACGACCGTCACATCGTCAACCGCTGGGCCGAGCTGGCCGAGCAGTACGATCTGGACATGGTCGTCTGTGTCGCCGCCGCCCAGCGTCGCGGCATCGTCGACGAAGGCGAGATGACCCGCAACGGCAAGGACGCGACCAACATCCATCCCAGATTCCGGATCTCCGGACTCGGGCAACTGGTCGAGGCGGCGATCCAGGCCGACCGTCTCGTCGTCTTCGGTGACTGATTAAGGAGTGCCGGCATGTCGGAAGTCGTGAAGAAATTCATGTACCTCAATCGCAAGGCGCCCTACGGCACCATCTATGCGTGGGAAGCCCTGGAAGTCGTGCTCATCGGCGCGGCCTTCGATCAGGACGTGTGTGTCATGTTCCTCGACGACGGGGTCTACCAGCTCACCAAGGGCCAGGACACCAAGGGCATCGGGATGAAGAACTTCTCCCCGACCTACCGCACCCTGGGCGACTACGAGGTGCGCCGCATCTATGTCGACCGCGCCTCGCTGGAAGCGCGCGGACTGACTCAGGACGATCTGGTCGAGATCGCCTACGAGGACATGGAGACCGAGGAAGAGTTCGACAACATCGTCGAGGTCATCGACTCAGCCCGCGTCAGCGCGCTGATGAATGAGTCCGACGCGATCTTCAGCTTCTAAAGGGAGGGTGAAATGAGCATTCTGCATACCGTCAACAAGTCACCCTTCGAGCGCAATTCGCTAGAATCCTGCCTGAAGTTTGCCACCGAGGGTGCGAGCGTCCTGCTGTTCGAGGACGGCATCTATGCCGCGCTCGCGGGAACCAGCGTCGAGTCCCAGGTGACGGCGGCGCTCGGCAAGCTCAAACTGTACGTGCTCGGCCCCGACCTCAAGGCCCGGGGCTTTAGTGATGAGCGCGTCATCCCAGGGATCAGCGTCGTGGACTACGCCGGCTTCGTCGATCTGACGACCGAGTGCGACACCGTCCAGGCCTGGTTGTAAGTTTTCAATTTCTGAACGAACCCAACAGAGGAGCATCCCCCAATGGCGGATACGATCGATGTCAATGGCAAGCAACTGGCCGTGGATGAAGAAGGCTATCTGGTCAATCTGAACGATTGGGAACCGGAAGTCGCCAAGGTCATGGCCAAGCAGGACAACCTGGAGCTGACCGACGAGCACTGGGACATCATCAACTTCCTGCGCGAGTACTACGAGGAGTATCAGATCGCTCCCGCCGTGCGCGTCCTGACCAAGGCCGTCGGCAAGAAGCTCGGCAAGGACAAGGGCAACAGCAAGTATCTCTACGGCCTCTTCCCCTATGGTCCGGCCAAGCAGGCGTGCCGTTTCGCCGGCCTGCCCAAGCCGACCGGCTGCGTCTGACAACGGACGAGCGTCCGGCGCGCGCGGTTCCCTGTGAGCCGGCGGCGCGCCGGATTCCATCAAGCTCCACCGAGGGTGCGGAAACATGGCGTTTCTGACGAACTTCTATGCCTTCCTGTTCTATTTCGCCGCCTTCGTGCTCGTGGCGGGTCTGGCTCGCAAGATCATTCAGTACGCCCGCACGCCGGCGCCGCTGAAGATCCCGACCACCCCGGCGCCGACGACCGGACGCGGTGTGGTTCTCAGGATGATGCGTGAGGTCGTCCTGTTCGAGAGCCTGTTTCGCGGCAACAAGTGGACCTGGGTCTTCGGCTGGATGTTCCATTTCGGCCTGCTGCTGGTCACGCTGCGCCATCTGCGCTATTTCATCGAACCCGTGTGGTTCCCGATTCAACTCGTCCAGCCGTTCGGCATCTATGGCGGAATCGCCATGATCCTGGGGCTGGCCGGACTCTGGGCGCGGCGCTTCCTGGTCGACCGCGTCAAGTACATCACCTCGACCTCGGACCATCTGATCCTGGGCCTGCTGATCGCCATCGGCTGCACCGGACTGCTGATGAAGTTCGTCTTCCATGTCGACGTGGTCGAGATCAAGCACTTCTTCCAGGGGCTCTACAGCTACGACATCCAGCCGCTGCCGGCCGACCCGCTGCTGCTGCTGCATCTGTTCCTGGTGGCCCTGCTCATGATCATCTTCCCCTACAGCAAGCTGCTGCACATGCCCGGACTCTTCTTCAGCCCGACGCGCAACCAGGTCGACAACCCGCGCGAACGGCGTCACATCGCGCCCTGGGCCAGGAAGCTCGAACAGTCATGAGCCCCGTGATTCGAGCGCCCCAGTCGTCCGCTTACAGAGGTTGATCCATGGCCAAGGCAACGTTCGAAGTCCCAGAACTGACCCAATACACCGAGGTTCCGCCGATCACGCCCGGAGCCATGGCGCACAGCGCGCCCTTCAAGTCGCGCGAAGAATTCCAGACCCCGCTCGGTTTCCCCGGCGAGCTGGTCGAGGACTGGCAGGCCAGGGCCATCGACAAGATGGGCGAGCTGCTGGGCAAGTACCGCTCACTGCGCGTCTACATGGACGCCTGTGTCAAGTGCGGCTCCTGCACCGACAAGTGCCATTACTTCCTCGGCACCGGCGATCCCAAGAACATGCCGGTCGCGCGTCAGGATCTGATGCGCAAGGTCTACCGGCGCTATTTCACCCTGAGCGGCAAGCTGTTCCCTAAGCTGGTCGGAGCCGAGGACTTCACCGAGGAAGTGCTCAACGACTGGTACAGCTATTTCCATCAGTGTTCGCAGTGCCGGCGCTGTTCGGTGTTCTGTCCCTACGGCATCGATACGGCCGAGATCTCCATGGCCGCGCGCGAGATCATGGACTCGATCGGCGTCGGCCAGAAGTACTGCAACGAGATCATCGGCAAGGTCTACAAGATCGGCAACAACCTGGGTCTGCCGGGACCGGCGCTCGAGGACACGCTCGAAGGGCTGGAAGAGGACGTCTACGACGACACCGGCGTGCGGGTGAAGTACCCCATCGATCAGGTCGGTGCCGAGATCCTGCTCGTCACCCCCTCAGCCGACTTCTTCGCCGAGCCGCACGTCGACGGCCTGATCGGCTACGGCAAGGTGTTCCACGAGGCGGGCGTCTCCTGGACCCTGAGCTCCTATGCGTCCGAGGCGGCCAACTTCGGCATGTTCATCGGCTCCTACGACAACATGCGCCGGTTGGCCCAGCGCATCCGCGAGGCGGCGATCGAGCTCAAGGTCAAGCGCATCGTCTTCGGCGAGTGCGGACATGCCTGGCGCGTGGCCTATTCGTTCCTGAATACGCTGGCCGGACCCTGGGACTTCCTCGACCCGCGCTATCCGGTGCCGCAGCACATCTGCGAGTTCACCTATGAGCTGATCCAGCAGGGCAAGCTCAATCTCGACAAGAGCGAGAACGACGACAAGGTTCTGACCTATCACGATTCCTGCAACGTCGCGCGCGCCTCGCGTATGGGCAACACCCCGGGCGGTCAGTTCGAGATCCCGCGCGCCATCATCCGCGCGACCTGCAACAACTTCTACGACATGGACGAGGACACCATCCGCGACCGCACCTTCTGTTGCGGCGGCGGCGGTGGGTTGCTGACCGACGATCTCATGGAGCTGCGCGTCAAGGGCGCCAAGCCGCGCGTCGATGCGCTCAACAACGTGATGCAGGAGAAGGGCGTGACGCACATGGCCACCATCTGCGCCATCTGCAAGAGTCAGTTCACCAAGGTCTTGCCCTATTACGGCCTGGACATGGACCAGATCGTCAGCCTGCATCAGCTCGTCTCCAACGCCATCGTGCTCACGCCCGGGCCGGATGACGAGGATGAGGACGATGACGAGCCGGACCCGGACGATCCGAACGACGAAGAAGAAACAGACGAGGCGGCCTGACCGGGGCCATCGGAACCTGATACGAATCCCCTGATCCCCGCGTCAGGGTTCAACTGGTACGGAGAACGATTGAGATGGCGACTTCCAGCGACGAGATGAAGATGAAGCCGACCTGGCGTCGATTCGAGGACGGCAACCACGTCTGGGACAACTTGACCGATAAGATCTTCAATCAGGACCGCTCCCACAAGTGTCCGACCTATGTCCACAAGACGCCGCCCTGTCAGGGGAGCTGTCCGTCGGGCGAGGACATCCGCGGTTGGCTGCAGATCGTGCGCGGCATGGAAAAGCCGCCGCAGGGCATGGACTGGAAAGAGTATGCCTTCCGTCGTTCCACCGATGCCAATCCCTTCCCGGCGATGATGGGCCGCGTCTGTCCGGCGCCCTGTCAGGACGGCTGTAATCGCAACGAGCTGGAAGACTTCGTCGGCATCAACTCGGTCGAGCAGTTCATCGGCGACACCGCCATCGCCAATGGTTACACCTTCGAGGCGCCCGATCTCGACACCGGCAAGCGCATCGCCATCGTCGGCGGCGGGCCGGCGGGTCTGGCGGCGGCCTATCAACTGCGCCGCAAGGGGCATAGCTGCACCATCTTCGAGGCCAACGACGGTCTGGGCGGCATGTTCCGTTTCGGCATCCCCGGCTATCGCGTGCCGCGCGACAAGCTCGACGCCGAGATCCAGCGCATCATTGACATGGGCCGGGTCGAGGTCAAGCTCAAGACCCGCATCGGCACGGATGTCACGGTCGAGCAGCTCGAAAAGGACTATGACGCCATTCTGTGGGCCATCGGCTGTCAGAGCGGTCGCGGTCTGCCGGTTCCGGGCTGGGAGGGCACGCCCAACTGTGTCACGGGTGTCGCCTTCCTCAAGGCGTTCAACGAAGGCCGCCTGAAGGTCACGGCCGGCAAGGTCGTCTGCGTCGGCGGCGGCGACACCTCGATCGACGTGGTCTCGGTCGCGCGTCGTCTCGGTCATATAGACAAGACGCATCCGAACGAGCTGCCGGAAGCCGTCATTCGCGACGGCTATCTCGCCCATGACACGGCCAGCGCCGCCGCCGCTCAGGGCGCCGAGGTCACGCTGACTTCGCTCTTCCCCCGCGACAAGATGACCGCCTCCGAGCACGAGGTCGACGACGCAACCCGCGAGGGTGTGACCATCCTCGACGGCGTGATGCCGGTCGAGGTCATCAAGGACGCCAATGGCCGTGCCACTGGGCTGAAGGTTGCCGACTGCACCATGACCGACGGTCGTCCGACTCCGGTCGAGGGCACCGAGCGCGTGCTCGAGGCCGACCTGATCGTCTCGGCGATCGGGCAGGGCGGCGACCTCTCGGGTCTGGAGCAGTTCGACAACGGGCGCGGTCTGATGGACTCCGACAAGTTCTATCAGGTACCGGGCAAGGCGGGTCACTTCGTCGCCGGCGACATCATCCGTCCGCACCTGCTGACCACCGCCATCGGTCAGGCCTGGATCGCGGCCGACTCGATCGACGCCTATGTGATGCAGGCCGAGTACAAGCGCCGTCCGAAAGTCGACGTGCACCACTTCAACCTGCTCGACAAGCTCACCGAAGCCCATCTGGCGCCTGAGTCCTTCGTCGCCGGTCAGGCCGGCGATATGCGCGGAACCTCGGATGCCAACTATGCGATCCACAACTACGAGGATCGCTCCGGCGCCGAGGTCATCTCGCACGAAGAGTTGTTCCTGGGGCACTTCAACTATGTGCCGCGCAATCTGCGCAAGGAAGAGGTGCCGAGCGCCGAAGAAGTGCTGGGCCACTTCCGCGAGCGCGTCATCGGTCTGACCGAAGCCGAGGCGATCGACGAGGCCAAGCGCTGCATGAGCTGCGGTCTGTGCTTCGAGTGCGACAACTGCGTCATCTTCTGTCCGCAGGATGCCGTCTATCGCGTCGACAAGTCCGAGCGCACCACCGGCCGCTATGTCGCCACCGACTACGCCAAGTGCATCGGCTGTCATATCTGTGCCGACGTCTGTCCGACCGGCTACATCAAGATGGGTCTGGGCGAGTGAGGCCCCTGGAGGCGTCGATGGTCAAAGCCGTAGTCAGAGCCGGCCTGCTGACGCTGGGTCTGGTGTGGGTGGCGCTCGCCGCCGACACCGCCCTGGCCGATGGGGTCAAGCGATACGTGGTCGAGGGTTCGCCCGCCGCCGAGCGGGAGTCCTGCGTCGAACCGACCGAGCGGATGCGCCGCATGCACATGGAATTCATCAAGCACCAGCGCATCTCCACGGTCCACGAGGGCATCCGGGGCACCAAGTACAGCCTCACCGGCTGTGTCGACTGTCACATCAGTTACGACGAGAACCGTAATCCCCGCCCGATCGACCAGCCCGATCAATTCTGCGGGGCCTGTCACAACTATGCCGCCGTGGATCTGAACTGCTTCGACTGTCACGCCTCCGTGCCCAACCGGCCCGGCGCCGATGCCGAGGCGGCGCATCGCGCCGCCGGTGTCGTGGGACGGGTCGCGAGCACGCCTCCACAGGGAGGCCGGTGAACGATGAACGAGAACGCAACCCGCATCGCCTCTACGTCCGACGAGACCCCGGCTTCGACTGTCGACGCCGGGCGTCGCGGCTTCATCGGCACGGCGGCCGGACTGAGCGCCGCCGCGCTGGTGGCTCCGGGCGTCTTTCTGCACAGCGTCGCGGCCGCTCCGCGCAGCGAGCCGGTCACGGATTCGGTGCGCTGGGGCCTGTTGATCGACACCGCCAAGTGCGCCGACGGCTGCTCGGCCTGTGTCGACGCCTGCGACCGTGAAAACGGCCTGGATCTCCAGGAACCGCACGGCTCCGAGTCCAAGTGGGAGCACCAGAAGTCGGTCTGGATCCGCAAGGTCAAGCTCCAGGACAACCAGACCGGGCGCATCACCAATCTGCCCATGATGTGCCAGCACTGCGAGCATCCGCCCTGTGTCGACGTCTGCCCGACCGGCGCCTCTTTCAAACGCGCCGACGGCATCGTCATGGTCGACCGGCATCTGTGCATCGGCTGCCGCTATTGCATGATGGCCTGTCCCTACAAGGCGCGCAGCTTCATCCATCAGAATACGAGTGGACAACTGACCGCCGTGCCGCGCGGCAAGGGCTGTGTCGAGAGCTGCAATCTGTGCGTGCACCGGCGTGACCACGGCGAGGAGTCGACCGCCTGCGTCGATGCCTGCGCACAGGAAGGGCATGGGGCCATCGTCTTCGGCGATCTCAAGGATCCCGACAGCGCCATCAGCCAACGTCTGCGCGAGATCCCGAGCCGTCAGATCCGCGAGGATCTGGTGTTGAACACGGGCGTGCGTTACGCCGGCGTCTGAGTCCACTTTTCAGCCTTCGCGTACCGAGGCGAGGCCGGGGGTTCATCGAAATGAAACGAGTCGTCTATCGCGAATGGCGGATTCCGCCCGAGCGTTACTGGAGTCTGCTGGGCTTCCTGGCGGCCCTGATCGGGATCGCAGCGCTCTCATTCGGCTACATGGAACACGAGGGTCACTGGGTCAGCGGGATGAACAACTCGGTGGTCTGGGGGATGCCGCATGTGTTCGCGGTCTTCCTCATCATCGCGGCCTCGGGGGCGCTCAACATCGCCTCGATCGGCACCGTGTTCAGGAAACCGATCTACAAACCGCTCGGCCGGCTCTCGGGGCTGCTGGCGGTGGCGATGCTGATGGGCGGTCTGCTGGTGCTGGTCATGGATCTCGGGCGCCCGGAGCGTCTGATCGTGGCCATGACCAACTACAACTTCAGCTCGATCTTCGCCTGGAACATCTTCCTCTATACCGGCTTCATGGCCATCGTCATCGCCTATCTGTGGTCGATGGCCGACCGTCAGGGCGGGCCGTTCAACTATCCGATCGGCATTCTGGCGCTGGTCTGGCGTCTGGCGCTGACCACGGGTACCGGCTCGATCTTCGGCTTCCTGGTGGCGCGTCAGGCCTATGATGCGGCCATCCTCGGTCCGATGTTCGTGTCGCTGTCCTTCGCCTATGGGCTGGCGGTGTTCATGCTGGTGCTCATGTTCGGCTTCGAAGAAGAGGGACGCCCGATCGGCCCGCGCATGATGCGCCGGTTGCGCAATCTGCTGGCGCTCTTCATCGGCATTGCGCTCTATTTCACGCTGATCTATCACCTGACCAATCTCTACATGGCCAAGAACGACGGCCTGGAGCACTGGTTGCTGCTCAGCGGCGGGATCTATACCTTCCTGTTCTGGGTCGGCTGGATCCTGGTCGGCAGTCTGGTACCCATGTGGATCCTTTATCATCCGGTGCTGAGCCGGAAGCGCGAGTGGATCATCGGCGCCTGCGCCCTGGTCATCGTCGGCGGCTTCTCGGCCCTGTATGTCATCATCATCGGCAGCCAGGCATTCCCGATGGCGCTGTTCCCCGGACACACCATCCTGGAATCCGGCTTCGCCGACGGCGTCAACGGCGCCGCCGCGCCCTACTGGCCGACCATCCCCGAGATCCTGCTCGGCGTCGGCGGCGTGGCCGTGGCGCTGCTGATCACGGCGGTCGGCGTGCGGGTGCTGCAATTCATGCCCGAGTCGTTGGCCGACGACGTGGTCGCGCCGGACGAGGAGACGCTGGACGCGGCACCCTTCGCCAAGCCGGTCTGAGATGGCTCAGATCTATATCGCCGCGCCGCAGAAGTCCTCCGGCAAGACCACGCTCTCGATCGGTCTCTGTCGGGAGTTCACGCGGCGCGGTCTGGCCGTCCAGCCGTTCAAGAAGGGGCCGGACTACATCGATCCGCTGTGGCTCGGTCAGGCGGCCGGGCGTTCCTGTTTCAATCTCGACTTCCACACCATGTCCGAGTCCGAGATCCGCTCGGCCTTCGCCCGCGAGCTGGGCACGGCCGATCTGGGGCTGATCGAGGGCAATGTCGGGCTGTTCGACAGCACTCGGCTCGACGGCGCGCACAGCAACGCCGAACTGGCCAAGCTGATCGGCGCGCCCGTGGTGCTGGTGGTCAACTGTCATGGTCTGGCGCGCGGGATCGCGCCCTTGCTCCAGGGCTATCTGGCGTTCGATCCGGAACTCGAGATCGTGGGCGTGATCCTGAACAAGGTCGGGGGCGGGCGGCATGGCGAGAATCTGGTACGGGTCGTCGAGCACTACACCGATCTGCCGGTGCTGGGTCTGCTGCGCCGTAATGACGAGATCGGCATCGACGAGCGTCATCTGGGTCTGATGCCGAGCAATGAGACCGAGGACGCCGAGGTCCGGATCGAGCGCATCCGCGCCCGGATCGCCGATCAGGTCGATCTGGACCGGTTGCTCGCGATCGCCGAACGGGCCTCCTGTCCTCAGCCCGAGCCGGTCTCCATCCTCGAACCCGCGCCGACCGGCGATCTGGTACGCATCGGCATCGCCCGCGACGCCGCCTTCGGGTTCTACTATCCCGACGATCTGCGCGCGCTCGCCGCCGGCGGGGCCGAGCTGGTGCCCTTCAGCCCGATCTCCGACAGCACGCTGCCCGACGTCGACGCACTCTTCATCGGCGGCGGCTTCCCCGAGTACCGCATGGCCGAGCTGGAAGACAATCGGCTGATGCGTCAGGCCATCCGCGACTTCGTCGCCGAGGGTCGACCGTTGTATGCCGAGTGCGGCGGCCTCATGTATCTGTGCTCGCGGCTGTGCTGGAAGGGCGAGCGGCGCTCCATGGTCGGCGCCCTCGATGCCGATGTCGAGATGTGCGACCGTCCACAGGGCCGCGGCTATGTGTGTCTGAGTGAAACCGAGGCGTTTCCCTGGCCGCGTCTGGACGCCGAGCCGCCCGCCGAGATCGCCGCTCACGAGTTCCATCACTCGGCGATCCTGGAACCGGACCCCGGCTGGCGCTATGGCTACGCCGTCCATCGGGGCGCCGGTATCGACGGCTCGCACGACGGCATCGTCCAGGGTAATCTGTTCGCCTGTTACAGCCATCTGCGCGCCGTGGGCGGTAATCGCTGGACCGATCGGTTTCTGGCTCAGATTCGTCGCACGCTTTGACGGCGCGCGGCCTGCGGTTCATTTCAACCTTGAGCCATGTCCGCCGGACACGGTTCGAGAGGGGTCTGACGATGTTCAAGCTGACACCCGCCGCCGCCGAGCAAGTCCTCAAGGCGGCCAAACAAGGCGGTACCGAGGGCATGTGCCTGCGTCTGGCCGCCGGCCGGAATCCCGACGGCAGCATCGACTACCGGATGGGATTCGACGATCTGACCGATGACGACATTCGAGTCAACAGCGAGGGCGTCGAGATCGTGATCGCGCCTGAGTCCGTTCCCTTGCTCGATCAAGCGACCATGGACTATGTCGAGCTGGAGCCGGGGCAGTTCCACTTCATCTTCCTCAATCCCAAGGATCCGACTTATCGTCCGCCGAGCGACGGTTGAGCGTGCGTCCCGATCATGGATCTCAGTCACGAGGACAGTCTGCGGCTCCATGTCCTGCTGGCCGGCCAACCGCTGGCCATCCGCATCGACGAGGGCCGGATGCGGGTCCGGGGTCTGACCGAGCGCGGCGAGTCGAGCGTCCAGCTCAATCCCAACACCGCGCCCGAGCGTTATCTGCGTCAGGTGCGCGAACTCATCTCCGGGCATGTGCTGGGTTCGCCCGGCGGCTATCCGGTCTATCTCAGCCGCTGGACCCGTCTGGGGCAGATGCGCGACGAGAGTCTGGCGCAACTGCTGCTGCTCGGCGAGCCGGAAGCCGTAGTCGCCGCCGTCGGCTCGCCCGGACTGACCGACGAGCTGGCACGCCGTGCCTGGTGGGCGATGGAGGACGCCGGCAACGCGCGCCGGATGCTGGCCAATGTGCGCGTGCGCGATGGGCGCATGGGGCCGATCCTGGCTGAGTATCTGCTCCAGTATCTGCCGTTCGAGACCGACTCTGAGGCGATGATGGAGAGCGTGCGGCTGATCCTGCAACCTGGATTGCTCGACGACGAACGGCGGCGCGATCTCTGGACGCGCGCGGCACACAAGCCGGCTTGGCTGGTGGGGTTTCTGCGTGCCGGTTTCGACGACTGGCCGGAGGTCGGGCCGGCACGCCCGGTCCCGGAATCGCTGAGGTCACTGGCCGCCGACGCCGATCCGGTCGCGCGCCTCCTGGAGCGACTCCACACACCCGCCGGTCAGGGCTATCTCAAGACCGTGGCGCGGATTCTCGACAAACCGCCCAATCAGGACGTCCTGCTCGCCGTGCTCGACTGTCTGCGCACGACCTTCGCACCCGTGCGTCCCGAGGGCGATCCCGATCTCGGACTCGACGCCCTGAGCCGGGACGCCGAGGATTTCCCGTCCGCCGATCCGCGCGGACTCGAACTGGCGCGCGTCTGCCCCGACTGTCGCGCCGAACTCCAGGCCATGCGCTTTCTGTCCGGTGTGGGCTATGCTCTGATCCGACCGCTGCTGTCCGACCCGACCACCCAGGGTACGCTCATGCGCCGCAAGCTCGCGCCCGTGCTCGATGCCCTCCTGAACCGGATCGATGGCCTGACGCGCTGAGGAGCCGGAAGACGCGAACCCAACGCTCAGGTCGAGCGATGGGCGGGACGTCGAGCGCGAGACGCGAACCCATGAACTCGGACAGATTCGCGACGTGCTGTCCACGCTCCTGCCTCTGGCTCAGCGACGACCATCGCATCCCCGTCGAGATCCAGGCCGATCTGCAGGTCGGGTTCGTCTCCATGCGGTTGCGCCGTCTCGGGTGATCTTCGGCGTTCAGATGCCGACGATGAGTCTCTGTCCGGGCAGGATCTTGTTGTCGTCCGGGCGCATCTTGTTGAGTTTGCGCAATTCCTCGACCGAGATTCCGTTCTGGACCGCGACGCGATAGAGCGTCTCCTGGGGCTGGACCACATGGTAACGGGTCTTGGACTTGGCGGCGGCAGGTTGCGCCTGCGTCTTGGTTCCGGCCGTGACCGGCGCCTTGGCGGCAGCGACCGGTGTGGTTGCGGGTGTCGCCATGGCCACGGCGGTGCGGGTCGCGGCAGGCGTCGCTGCGGCGGGCCGGGTGGCCGGTTCGGTGCGCGCGACGGCGGCGGGACGCGCATAGGCCGGGGGCTGACTGGCGATCCGGCGTGTCGTCCCGGCCGGGAGCCAGACCGTGGTTCCGGCCGGCAGGTGACCGTCGCCCTTGATCACCGGGTCGCGCCAGTGCAGGTTCAGTTCGGCGAGTTGCTGCTTGGAGGTGCCGTAGTGCTGGGCCAGATGGTCGACGGGCATGCTGTCGCGCAATACGATCTTGTCGTACCTCCAGGGTTCCTCGTAACGAATCCCTTCGGGGAAATAACGCTCGGGGTGACCGGCGACTTCGCGGGCAGCGATGAATTCGGCGTAATAATTGCGTGAAGCGAAACCGAAGGCCGATCCCTTGTAGTGCCTGACGATACGACCGATGTCGCCTCCCTGTTGCGACTTGGCATTGGCGATGCCGCCCTGTCCGTGGTTGTAGGAGGTGATCGCCAGCGGCCAACTGCCCAGGCGTCGATGGGCTTCGGACAGGTAGCGAGCAGCGCCTTCCGCCGCGATGATCGGATCGTAACGTTCGTCGATCTGACCATTGACGGTCATGTATTGCCGTCCGGTCGCCGGCATGAACTGCCAGATTCCGCTGGCGCCAGCGCTCGAGCGCGCGTTGGACTGGAAGGAGGATTCGACGTGCGGCAGATAGGCGAGATCCTCGGGCAAGCCGTACTGACGCATGATCTCGCGGAAGATCCGATCGTAGCGTCCGCTGATCTCCACGCCGCGGCGGAACTTCTCGCGGATGCCGCGCTGGGCGCGGACGCGCTCCGAGGCCCCATAGAGCGCCGCGACCCCGCCGGCGCGATCGAATTTCGCCAGGAGCGTCTTGTCGTCGGCGGTCAGCGGCTGGTTGTTGCGCACACGCCGCTCCAGGTCGGCGAGCCGAAATCGGTAGTGATCGACGCGATCTTTCAGCCAGGATTGCTGGAGTTGGTTGTACGAGGCTTGAGTGAGTCCAGGAATCCGGGTGACTTCATAGATCACACCGAGATGCTCGTCGTCATGAATGGCGACCTCACTTAGGCTCCAGACGCCATAGACATGACGCCAGAAGTCCACATTGTCCTGGATCTCGGCTGGAACGGGGAAGGTGTGCGAGTCACCGTAATCGCGCTGAGTCGAATGGCCTGTGTCGCCGAGCTGGGATTCGAGATTGTTGCTCGCGCAGCCGGCCATGAGCAGCAGGCTGACGGAAACGGGTAAGGCCCAAACGAGCCTGACGTTCAGGGCACTTGGTCGCATTGCTGAGGATTCCCCTTGGAAATTCTTGACCCTAGAAGGGGTCTTTAGAGTTTGACATTAAGTCTTGCCCACGAAAAACCGTTTTGCAAGACGCCCCTTCGTTAATTCGATCAAAAGGGATCAAGAGCCGAGCGGGCAGAGACCGGCGGCTTCCAGCAGGGGGATGAGTCGAATCAAAGGCAAGCCGATGAGCGCGGCGGGATCGTCGCCTTCCAGACGCTCGAAGAGCGCGATCCCGAGTCCTTCGGATTTGAAGCTGCCGGCACAGTCGTAGGGACGCTCGCGCTCGAGATAGCCTTCGATGCGCGCACGGCTGAGCACGCGGAAATGCACCCGGAACGGCTCGACCAGGGTTTGGACCTGTCCGCTCCGCGCGTCGAGCACACAGAGTCCGGTCTGGAACAGCACGCAGCGGCCCGAGGCGCGCTCCAGTTGGGTGATGGCCGTTTGGTGATCACCGGGCTTGCCGAGGATGGCATCGTCCAGGCAGGCGACCTGATCCGAACCGATGATGAGCGCGTCCGGATGGTTCAGCGCCACGGCGCGCGCCTTGGCCTCGGCGAGCCGCCGGACCAGATCGGCCGGCGACTCGCTGGGATGCCGGTGCTCGTCGACATCGGGTGCGGCGGTGGAGAAGGGCAGACCGAGCCGTTCGAGCAGAGCACGCCGGTAGGGCGAAGTCGAGGCGAGGATCAGTGGGACAGGCGTCGAAGTCGGGATCATTGCAGTGCGTTCAGTCTTTGGGTTTCTCGTGGTGCCCACCGAACTGATAGCGCATCGCCGACAGGAGCTGATTGGCGAAATCGCCCTCGCCGCGCGAGCCGAAGCGTTCGTAGAGCGCCGTGGTCAGCAGCGGGGCGGGGGTGCCGGTCTCGATCGCGGCCAGCGCCGTCCAGCGGCCTTCGCCCGAGTCCGAGACGCGGCCGCCGAACGCGCTGAGCCGGGGATCCTCGTGCAGGGCATTGGCCGTCAGGTCGAGCAGCCAGGAGGCGATGACGCTGCCGCGTCGCCAGACCTCGGCGACATCGGCGAGCGGGATGTCGTACTGGTAGTGCTCGGGATGGGCGAGCGGCGCGGTTTCTGCGTCGCCGGCGCGATCCTCGCGTCCGATGCCGGCGTGGCGCAGGAGGTTGAAGCCCTCGGCATAGGCGCCCATGAGCGCGTATTCGATGCCGTTGTGGACCATCTTGACGAAATGTCCGGCGCCATTGGGTCCGCAGTGCAGATAGCCCTGTTCGGCGCGGCTCGGCGGACCCGAGCGTCCGGCCGTGCGCGGGATCTCACCGGCTCCGGGCGCGAGCGCGGCGAAGATCGGGTCGAGCCGCTCGACGACCTCGGGTTCGCCGCCGATCATCAGGCAATAGCCGCGCTCCAGGCCCCAGACGCCGCCGCTGGTGCCGCAGTCGACCAGATGCAGCCCCAGCGGACGCAGCCGCTCGGCGTGGACCAGATCGTCGCGATAGTGCGAGTTGCCGCCGTCGATCAGGGCATCGCCCGGTTCCAGATGCGGGATCAGATCCTCAATGACGCCGCCCACGGCCGCCGCCGGGATCATCAGCCAGACATGGCGCGGCGGCTCCAGTCGGGCGCGGAACTCAGCCGGATCGCTGATGGCGATCGCGCCCGCGTCGACCAGGGCCTGAGCCTTGGCCGGGTTGCGATTGTAAACGACGCATTGATGTCCGGCGCGCAGCAGGCGTCGCACCATGTTGGCGCCCATGCGCCCCAGACCGATCATGCCGATGTGCATATCGAGTGTCCTCCGTTGGTTGTCGTTCGCCCAGTCGCGGCAGGGTTCATGCCGGACGCGACTCCAGCACCACCACGCCATGCGCCCCGACCGCGAAGCGTTCCGGTTGCGACAGTGGGTGCTGCGCCTCGGGCGGCACCACCAGTCCGCCCTCGGGCTGGGTGTCGACCGCGAGACACCAGCCGCGACCGGCGATGACCGGTAGCTCGAAGTCGTGAACGACACTGTCCATGTTGAACATGACGTGCAGCGGCGGTTCGTCCTCGATCTTGCCGGCCAGGGTGAAGGCCAGCACCCGGCTCGTCGGATCGTCCCAGTCGGGTTTGTCGAGCCGGGTGCCGTGCCAAGTGATGTCGGGGAGGGTCTGACCGTACTCGGGCTTGCCGGTCAGGAAGCGGTCGCGCATCAGTGCCGGATGACGCCGGCGCAGCGCGATCACGGCGCGCACGAACTCCAGGACGTCGCGGTTGCTGTCGACCAGCCCCCAGTCGAACCAGGACAGCTCGTTGTTCTGACAATAGGTGTTGTTGTTGCCGCGCTTGGTGCGAAACACCTCGTCGCCTGAGAGCAGCATGGGCACGCCCTGGCTCAGCATCAGGATACTGATGAAGTTGCGTGCCTGCCGGCGCCGTAAACGTTGGATCTCGGCGTCGTCGGTCGGTCCCTCGCAGCCGCAGTTCCAGCTCAGGTTGTGGTCGTGACCGTCGCGGTTGTCCTCGCCGTTGGCCTCGTTGTGCTTGTGGTCGTAGCTGACCAGATCGCACAGGGTGAAGCCGTCGTGACAGGTGACGAAGTTGATCGAGTTCATCGGCAACCGACCGCGCCCCTCGTACATATCGCTGGATCCGGCCAGGCGGGTGGCGACCTCGGAGACCAGTCCCGGATCGCCGCGCACAAAGCCGCGGATGACGTCACGATAGCGACCGTTCCACTCCGACCAACGATAGCCGGGGAAGTCGCCGACCTGATAGAGTCCGGCCGCGTCCCAAGCCTCGGCGATGATGTGGGCGCGATTGAGTGAGGGCGAGAGCTCGATCGCCCAGAGCACCGGGGCGTGGTACTGCGGGTTGCCGTCCTCGCCGCGCGCCAGCGCGCTGGCCAGATCGAAGCGGAAGCCGTCGACGTGCATCCGCCGCACCCAGTAGAGCAGGGCATCGATTAGGAACCGCGTCACCAGCGGGTGATTGCAGTTCATGGTGTTGCCGCAGCCGGTGTAGTCGCGATACTTGCTTCGATCCTCGAAGTCGAGGTGATAGAAGATCTCGTTGCCGAGCGCCTTGAAGCTGATGACCGGACCGCCCGCGCCGCCCTCGGCGGTGTGGTTGAAGACCACGTCCAGGATCACGCCGATCCCGGCCCTGTGGAACGCCTTGATCATGTCGCGGAACTCGTCGCGCGCCTGGCCGGCGCTCACGGCGAAGCCCGGATGCGGGGCGAAGAAGCTGTGGGTGCTGTAACCCCAGTAGTTTTCGAGTCCCAGGCCGGCGGTTTTGGGCGGCACGTCCTGGGCGTCGAAGGCCATGACCGGCATCAGCTCGACATGGGTGATGCCGAGTTCCTTGAGATAGGGGATCTTCTCGACGATGCCGGCGAAGGTGCCCGGATGGGCCACGCCGGACGAGGGATGGCGGGTGAAGCCGCCGACGTGCATCTCGTAGATGACCGCCTGACTGAGCGGGATGAACAGCGGCTTGTCGTCCTCCCAGTCGTAGTCGTCGCGCAGCACCTGGCCGCGGATGGCGGTCTCGACGTTGTCGCCGGGGCGCGAGGCGGCGGCGCGGTCCCAGAGGCGGTCGCTGATGGTGGTCGCCCAGGGGTCGAGCAGGGCCTTTTCGACATCGAGTCGGCTGCCGGTCCGGCGCAGGTCGGCCCGTCCGTCGGCACGCCAGTTGTAGAAGGTGCCCTCGGGCAGGTTCTCGACGAAGATGTGCCAGAAGAAGAAGGTGCGGTTGACGCGCGGGTCGAGCCGGATCACCTCATAGGGGTCCGGGCTCTCCTCGCATTCGAACAGCAGGAGCTGCATGCGCTCGGCATAGCGCGACAGCACGCAAAAATTGACGCCGCCGTCCATGACCGTCACTCCCGCCGTCTCCCAACTGCCTGGTCGGACACGGTACCTCAGTGGCCTCATCGGCGGTCACTCCCAAATCGAGCGGATTCGCTCATTTCAACATCGCCGGAACCAGCAGATAGCCGATCAGGGTTCCGACCAGGGTGCCGAGAATGGCGCCCAGGAGAATTCCGTACCATTTCACGTCGCCACCTCTATGGCCTCATTCGAGGCACGGGCTATTGTGCGTCCCCTTTGGTTGACTCGACAAGCGCTCATTCAAGGATTTCGTCGAGAATGTACATGGCGCGCTCCAGTGTTTCGAGCGGTGTATAAAAATGCGGCGAGAAACGAATACCGCCGCCACGCTGGGCGCAGAGTACGCGCCGCGCCATGAGCGACGAATAGAGCCTTGATGACGACTCGCCCGGTACGCGGAAGGTGACGATCCCAGCGCGTCGTTCGGCATCGCGCGGCGTGAGCAGCTCGAATCCGCGTGCATCGATCAGGGCGATGAGATGCGCTGTCCGTGCCTGCAAGCGGCGCCAGACCTCGTCCATCCCGATCTCGGCCAGCAGTGAGAGACTGGCCTCCAGCGCGTGCGCCCCGAGCAGATTGGGACTGCCGCACTCGAAGCGGCGCGCGTCCCTGGCGGGCGTCCAGTCGGTGCGGTCGAAGTCGCCCGAATGCTCGACCATGTGCCAGCCGAACTGGCGCAGTGTCAGACGTTCGCGCAGTCCGGAGCGGACATAGAGCAGCGCCAGCCCCTCGGGGCCGAGCATCCATTTGTGCCCGTCGGCGACGACGAAATCGGCCTGAAAACGCTTGAGATCGAAGGGCAGGGCGCCCAAGCCCTGAATGGCATCTACGCACAGCAGGACGTCATTGGCCCGGCACCAAGCGCCGAGCCGCTCCAGATCCAGCCGCAGACCCGAGGCATACTGCACCCAGCTCACGGCGATCATCCGTGTCGAGTCGTCGCACAGCGCGATCAGGTCGGCTTCGGGGTCGCTGGAGCCGTCCAGATCCAATGCGCGCCAGGTCACGCCCTGATCGGCCAGCGACTCCCAGACCACCCGGTTGGAGGGGAACTCCTGGGCGATCCCGACGATGCTGTCCCCCGGCGTCCAGGGCAGGCCGTGCGCGATGACCGACAGCGCTTCCGACGTGTTCTTGGCCAGGGCGATGTCGGCGGTCTGATCGGCGCCGATCAGCCAGGCCAGACGCTCGCGCAGACGCTGCTCGACGGCGAGCCAGACGGGATAGTCGAGCGATCCCTGACGCGCGTTCTCCTCGGCGAAGCGCGTCACCGCCGCCACCGCGCGCCGCGGCCAGGGGCCGACGGCGGCATGGTTCAAGTGGCAGAGATCGGGATCGAGCGCGAACTCGTCGCTCATCAGGTCGCGCTACCGGCCGGCGCGGCCGCTGGTGCCGCTGGCGGTTCGGGTTTGGCGGGCGCCGGACTCGGTGCCGGCTCAGCAGGTTTGGGCGCCGGAACCGGCGCCGGTTGAGGTGCGGGAGCACTCGTCTCCGCCGAACCCGCAGCGGGCTTGGGAGCCGGTGTGGGGGCTTCCTGGATCTCGGGTGCCGGCTTGTTAGGTGCCGGGGGCGTTGCCTCGGGCGAAACGGTCGGCGCCGCCGGTTGTGTCCCAGGGTGTCCAGTCGATGAATGAGATCCTCCGGCCGGCGGAGCGTTCTCGATGATCGAAGGCCGCGTGGGATCCGGCGTCGCTGGTGCGGATTGAGTGGCCCCAGGCGTCGGCGCAACGGTCGTCTGCTCGGATGGCTTCGCCGTCGTGGTCTCCGGAGACACGGCAGGCGCGCTCGTGTCGTGGGCAGCGGTTTTCGGCTGAGTCCCAGGTTCACGCATCCGCGTCTCACGCGCGTTCGTGGCATCGACTGTCCGAGCCGCCGACGTCGCTTCGTCCTTCGCCACGGCATGGGATTCGGGTGCGGCGGCACCGACCTCAGCCGTGGGCGGGCTGGCCGTATCGGGCGCCGGCTCGGCCTGGGCGACCTGTTGCGCCTTCCCGGCCTCGGCGGCGCGCTGTGCAGCGATCCGCTGCTCCTCAGCGCGGCGTGCGGCATTGGCGCGCTGCTTGGCGACATAATCGCCATAGCTCGGCCCCTTGCCCTCGATGGTCACGGGCGTCCCGTTCGACACATGACGGAAGACCACAGGCGCGATCTTGCTCGGCATCCGGATACAGCCATGTGAGGCGGGCTGGCCCGGATTGGGGATCGGCCCGGCGTGCAGGCCCACGCCATCCTCGGTCAAACGCATGAAGAAGGGCATGTGCGCGCCCTCGAAGCGTCCGCCGTCGGGGATGGGATCACGCCCGACCTTGACGCTGGAGCGCAGGACGCGACCGCCCTTGCCATAGACCTTGCCGTAGAGATTCGAGCGCTTGTTCTCGACCTTCTCAGTCACCTGGAAACGGCCGGTCGGGGTCGGATATTTGGAGATGCCGGTGGCGACCATGCTCCAACCGATCTCTTCGTCGCCCGAATAGAAACGAGCTTTCTGTTCATTGGTGTTGACGACGATGCGCGTGACCTTACGTCCATCGCCCTTCCACTCATAGAGCGGAGTCGACATCTTTTGGTCTTTTTCCGGCGGCGCCTCGGTCGCGGCCCCCGGAGACGCCGCTGTTCCTGCCGACTCTTCGGCGACGACGGACTCGGTCGGCGGCGCGTCCTTTTTGGTGTTGAAGCGTGCGAGTCCATCGCACCCCACCAGCCCGAGTAGGATGAGTGAGCTGACGCCGGTCTTGAACGAGACCGACGTAAAAGCGAGGATCTTGGAATTGGTGGTCATGGTGCTGTGATTTCCCGAGCCTCGATGGGCACCGTCATTTTTGATTGTGAGATGGCGTATTAGCATAGCGCGACCGGGTTGCGAGGGCACGCCTTGAACGCCTGTGAATTGGTGTACGAACGGTCTTTTGGGCGCGAAGCCATGAACAAAGACCGGTGCTCATGGTATCGTTCCCGCCTTTGAGAGGCGCCTGTGGCGCGAATTCTCCCAAGCGTCCGGCCAAAGAGATCCACGCCGCTCGCCGCCGCGCCGTCCACGCGCTCGACTTCTTCCAGCCGTGAGTCCCCATGACTGATTCCAATGCTCTGATCCGCGAGCGCCTCGCGCGTTCCATCCTCATTCTCGACGGCGCTATGGGCACCATGATCCAGCGCCACGGTCTGACCGAGGCCGATTATCGCGGCGCGCGCTTCGCCGACTGGCCGAGCGACCTCAAGGGCAACAACGATCTGCTGGTACTCACGCGCCCGGACGTGATCGGCGGCATCCATCGCGCCTATCTGGACGCCGGCGCCGACATCGTCGAGACCAACAGCTTCAACGCCACCCGCATCGCCATGGCCGATTACGGCATGGAAGCACTCGCCTATGAGATCAACGTCGCCGCCGCCCGTCTGGCGCGCGAGGCCGCCGACGAATACTCGACGCCCGAGAAACCGCGTTTCGTCGCCGGCGTGCTCGGGCCGACCAACCGCACCGCCTCCATCTCGCCCGACGTCAATGATCCGGGCGCGCGCAACGTCGATTTCGATACCCTGGTCGCCGCCTATGCCGAGTCCACGCGCGGCCTGATCGAAGGCGGCGCGGATCTGATCCTGATCGAGACCATCTTCGACACCCTGAACGCCAAGGCCGCCGTCTTCGCGGTCAAGCAGGTGTTCGACGAGGACGGGGTCGAGCGCCCCATCATGATCTCGGGCACCATCACCGATCAATCGGGCCGGACGCTGACGGGTCAGACCACCGAGGCGTTCTACAACTCGCTGCGTCATGCCGAGCCGATCAGCATCGGGCTGAACTGTGCGCTCGGTCCCTTCGAGCTGCGTCAGTATGTCGAGGAGATGGCGCGCATCAGTGAGACCCATGTCTCGGCGCATCCCAACGCCGGCCTGCCGAACGAACTCGGCGGCTATGATCTCGGTCCCGAGGAGATGGCCGAAGAGATCGCCGAGTGGGCGCGAAGCGGCTTTCTCAACATCGTCGGCGGCTGCTGCGGCACCACGCCCGATCATATCCGCGCCATCGCCGAGGCCGTCGCCGGCATCGCCCCGCGCGTCCGGCCCGAGATCGCTCCGGCCTGCCGGCTCTCGGGGCTGGAACCCTGTAACATCGGCGCGGATTCTCTCTTCGTCAATGTCGGCGAGCGCACCAATGTGACAGGCTCCGCACGTTTCCGGCGGCTGATCAAGGAAGGCGATTACGACACCGCGCTCAGCGTGGCTCAGGAGCAGGTCGAGAACGGCGCCCAGGTCATCGACGTCAACATGGACGAGGGGCTGCTGGATGCGGTCGCGGCCATGAAGCGCTTCCTCAATCTGGTCGCCGCCGAACCCGAGATCTCTAAGGTGCCGGTGATGATCGACTCCTCCAAGTGGGAGGTGATCGAGACCGGGCTCAAATGCGTCCAGGGCAAGCCGATCGTCAACTCGATCTCGATCAAAGAGGGCGAGGCGAAGTTTCTCCAACAGGCGCGGCTGTGCCGACGCTATGGCGCGGCGGTCATCGTCATGGCCTTCGACGAGCTGGGGCAGGCCGACACCCGGGCGCGCAAGATCGAGATCTGCACCCGTGCCTACCGGCTGCTGACCGAACAGGTCGGCTTCCCGCCCGAGGACATCATCTTCGACCCCAACATCTTCGCGGTCGCCACCGGCATCGCGGAACACGACAACTACGCGGTCGATTTCATCGAGGCCACGCGCGAGATCAAGCGCACCCTGCCGCATGCACTGGTCTCGGGCGGTGTGTCCAACGTCTCCTTCTCCTTCCGCGGCAACGATCCGGTGCGCGAAGCCATCCACGCGGTCTTTCTCTACCATGCGGTCAAGGCCGGCATGGACATGGGCATCGTCAATGCCGGTCAGCTCGCCATCTACGACGATCTGCCGGAAGAGTTGCGCGAGGCGGTCGAGGACGTGATCCTCAACCGGCGTCCGGACGGCACTGAACGACTGCTCGATCTGGCCCCGAAGTACAAGGGCGACGGCGGCGGCATCGAGAACAAGGCCGATCTGGAATGGCGCGGCTGGCCGGTCGAGAAGCGCATCGAACATGCGCTCATCAAGGGCATCACCGACTTCATCGACGAGGACACCGAGGCGGCGCGTCAGGCGCTCGGGCGTCCGCTGGAGGTGATCGAAGGCCCGCTGATGCGCGGCATGAACATCGTCGGCGACCTGTTCGGCGAGGGCAAGATGTTCCTGCCGCAGGTGGTGAAGTCGGCGCGCGTGATGAAGAAGGCGGTGGCCTATCTCCAGCCATTCCTAGAAGCCGAGAAGGCCGAGAGCGGCGCCGAGGCGAGCAATAACGGCAAATTCCTCATCGCCACGGTCAAGGGCGACGTGCACGACATCGGCAAGAACATCGTCGCTGTGGTCTTGCAGTGCAACAGCTATGAAGTCATCGACCTTGGGGTCATGGTGCCGACCGAGACCATCCTCCAGCGTGCGCGCGAGGTCGGTGCCGATGTGATCGGGCTCTCGGGGCTGATCACGCCTTCGCTCGATGAGATGGTGCATGTGGCCAAGGAGATGCAGCGCCAGGGGCTGGAGGTTCCGCTACTGATCGGCGGGGCCACGACCTCGAAGCTGCATACCGCGCTCAAGATCGCGCCCCAGCGTGAGGCGCCGGTCATCTATGTGCCGGATGCCTCGCGGGCCGTGGGTGTGGTCTCCAGTCTGCTGAGCGAGACCCAGCGTCCGGGCTATGTGGCGGCCATCGCCGAGGAGTACGAGCGGTTGCGTGCCGAGCGCGAGGGGCGTTCGACGACCCGCAAGTCGGTGTCGATCGCCGAGGCGCGCGCCAACCGATTGGCGCTCGACTGGGCGGGCTATGAGCCGCCGAAGCCGCATATCCTGCGGCCCGAGATCGGATTCCAGGGCTTCACCGAGCTGCCGTTCGCCACCCAGCTTCAGGCGCAGGGTGATGCGGTCATTGCGACCATTCCCGATTATCCGCTCGCCGATCTGGTCCGAACCATCGACTGGCTGCCCTTCTTCCGTGCCTGGGAGCTGGCGCATAAGCACTTCCCCGGTATTCTCGACGATGCGGTCATCGGCGAGGAGGCGCGCAAGCTCTATGCCGATGCCCAGGCGTTTCTGGAGCGGCTGGTGAGCGAACGCTGGCTCCAGGCGCGTGCGGTGCTGGGCTTCTTCCCGGCCAATGGGGTTGGAGCCGATGACATCGCGCTCTACACCGACGAGGCGCGCACCCAGCCGCTGGCGACCCTGCACAACCTGCGCCAGCAGATGCCGCGCGATGGCGGACGCCATCAGGCCAACTTCTGTCTCTCCGACTTCATCGCCCCGGCCGAGAGCGGGCGCGCCGACTGGATCGGGGCCTTCGCCGTCACCGCCGGGGTGGGGATCGAGGAGCATCTGGCGCGCTTCGAGGCCGATCACGACGACTACAGCGCCATCATGCTCAAGGCGCTCGCCGACCGGCTGGCCGAGTCCTTCGCCGAGCGGCTGCATCAACTGGTGCGCACCCGCTATTGGGGCTATGCGGCGGATGAGCAGCTCACCAACGAGGAACTCATCGCCGAGCAATATCAGGGTATCCGCCCGGCACCCGGCTATGCCGCCTGTCCGGATCACACCGAAAAGGGGACGCTCTGGACGCTGCTGGAACCCGATCAGCGCATCGGCCTCACGCTCACCGAGAACTATGCCATGTGGCCCACGGCGGCCGTTTCGGGCTGGTATTTCGCCCATCCAGAGGCGCGTTATTTCGGCGTCGGGCGCATCCAGCGCGATCAGGTCGAGGACTATGCACAGCGTAAGGGTATGACGCTCGCCGAGGCCGAACGCTGGCTGGCGCCTGTGCTGGGCTACGAAGCCTGAAGCTAGACCTGGAGGCCGAGAAACAGCTTGTCGTTATCTGTTGCGTCCCGCGCACGATGGTTGCATCGCCCGGCCGCAAGGTCGGGCGTGGATTGAAACAACGCCCTGGATTGTTCGTGCTATCAGTATTTGATACTGTTTCGCCATGAACAGCACGCACCGGAAAACCCTGGAGGCGATCTTCGCCACCCCCGTCAACGGCAACCTGCCCTGGCGCAAGATCGAAGCCTTGTTGTTAGCGCTCGGTGCGGACAAACACGAAGGCTCCGGCTCTGCCGTGACCTTTTTCCTCAACGGTCAACGCGCCGACTTTCACCGCCCGCATCCTCAGAAAGAAGCCCTGAAATACCGCGTGAAAGCGGTACGCGAATTACTCGAACACGCCGGGTTCAAACCATGAACGCTATGACCTATCGCGGGTATGCCGCACGCATCGAATACGACGCCGATGATCGGATCTTTGTTGGGCGACTGGCGGGAATCAAGGACATCGCCGTGTTCCACGGAACCACCGTCGATGAGTTGGAAACGGCCTTCCATGAAACCGTCGATCATTATTTGGAGGTCAGCGCCCGCACCGGACGCCCTGCACAAAAACCCTACTCGGGTCGCGTGCTGCTACGCCTCGATCCGGAAACCCATGCCGCGATGGCGGTGGCCGCCGAGCTGTCCGGAGTCAGTCTCAACCAGTGGGCGGTCAGCGCGCTGAAGGAGGCGGTACAGCATTAATGTTGCGTCCCATACGATGGGACGGATCTGGCCATCCGCTTCCCACAAGTGGCTGGATCATGCCTTGAAGTCCCTTGGGGAAACGGTTCGATAGCCAATTGTGTTCGCTTCCTGAGCCCCCCTTCCTGGAAACAAAGAGCGCTTTACTGTAGGATGTTGACCAATTCGCTGATTTATTAGCGCGAAGGTTATCTCCGCGGACGAATGGATCGGTCATCGGCGACCGATCCGTACTCACCGCGTCCAGAGTGAATCGAGACTGCACTTGCTCGGGTCGTCGGCGACCGCAGATGTCTTCGCGACAGACTCAGGAGAGTGCCATGTGTGGTTTCTGCGGAGAGATCCGCTTCGATGATGTCCCCGTCGATCTCGACGCCCTGAGCGCCATGAGCGCTTCGATGCAGCCACGCGGTCCCGACGGGCACGGCGCCTGGCAGCAGGGACGGGTAGCACTGGCACACCGACGTCTGTCCATCATCGATCTGAGCACTCACGCCGCCCAACCCATGGTCGACAGCAAACTCGGGCTGTCGATCGCCTTCAACGGCTGCATCTACAACTACCAGGCCCTGCGTGAAGAACTGAGCGCCAAGGGCTATCGCTTCTTCTCAAACGGCGACACCGAGGTGGTGCTCAAGGCGTTCCATGCCTGGGGTGCGGACTGCGTCGAGCGCTTCCATGGCATGTTCGCCTTCGCCATCGTCGAGCGCGATTCGGGCCGGTTGACGCTGGCGCGCGATCGGCTCGGCATCAAGCCGCTCTATTACGCCGAGGTCGCCGGCGGTCCGCGCTTTGCTTCGACGCTGCCGGCCCTGCTCGCCGGCGGCGGCCTGAACACCGACATCGACCCGGTGGCGCTGCATCACTACATGCACTTCCATGCCGTGGTGCCGGCGCCCCATACCATCCTCGCCGGCGTACGCAAGCTCCCGCCCGCAACCCTCCGCGTCATCGAACCCGACGGGCGCCATCGCGACCGGGTCTATTGGGAGCCGGTGTTCGAGCCGCGCCCCGAAGAACGCGGTCTGAGTTTCGAGGACTGGCGGGAACGGATATTCCGGCGAGTCTGCGCACAGCGGTCGCCCGCCGTCTGGTCGCCGACGTCGATGTCGGGGTGCTGCTCTCGGGCGGGCTGGATTCGAGCCTGATCGTCGGCCTGCTCGCCGAACAGGGGCAACAGGGACTCAACACCTTCTCGGTCGGATTCGAGACGGTCGGCGACGAGGTCGGCGATGAGTTCCAGTATTCGGACATCATCGCCCGTCACTATGGCACCACGCACCACAAGATCCAGGTCGACTCGGCGGTGCATCTGCTGCCCGAACTGCCCAACTGCGTGCGCGCCATGTCCGAACCCATGGTCAGCCATGACGCCGTCGGCTTCTATCTGCTCTCGCACGAGGTTTCCAAACACGTCAAGGTGGTGCAGAGCGGACAGGGCGCCGATGAGGTGTTCGCCGGCTATCACTGGTATCCGCCCCTGGTCGGCAGTCGTGATCCGTCCGCCGACTATGCGCGCGCCTTCTGCGACCGCGATCAGGACGAATACCGGCGCGCGGTCGATCCGCGTTTCCACGGCGAGGACCACAGCCGCGCCTTCATCGCCGCGCACTTCGCCCGCCCCGGCGCCGAGGCTCCGGTCGACAAGGCGTTGCGTCTGGATCAGCAGATCATGCTGGTCGACGATCCGGTCAAGCGCGTCGACAACATGACCATGGCCTGGGGGCTGGAGGCGCGGGTGCCCTTCCTCGATCACGATCTGGTCGAGCTGGCCGCACGGATGCCGGACGCGCACAAGCTGTGCGACGACGGCAAGGGCGTGCTCAAGGCGATCGGGCGGCGGATCATCCCGAGCGAGGTCATCGACCGGCCCAAGGGCTATTTTCCCGTGCCGGCGCTCAAGTATCCGCGCGGGCCGGTGCTGGAGATGATGCGCGATCTGCTGCATTCCTCCCCGGCGCGCGCACGCGGTCTGTTCCAGTCCGACTATGTCGAGACCCTGCTCGCCGCGCCCGAAGCGCACATCACCCCCCCCTGCGCGGCTCCAAACTCTGGCAGATCGCGCTTCTGGATCTGTGGTTGCAGCAGCAGGGTTGATGCATGCCGCCCGAAGGACGATCCATACATATCACTTCCTGATTAGTTACGAAGCTCAGCACATTCATGCTCACTGTAATTCATTGTTTCCTGATTATTAACATAGCTCAGCTAGTTTGAGGAGGCGATGCGGCATTGGGGGTGTACGCACCGCGGCTTTGCCCAAGCGCGGCAGCATGGCGGCGAGGTCGAAGCGGCGATTGAAGCGATAGCAGAACTCGGCGAGGTGGCGCGGCAGATGCTTGCCGCTGAGATGATGGTAGGAGCCTTGCAGGCTGTTTTTGACGTTGCCCAGCACGGTATTGAGCCACTGGAACTCAGGAATCTCCATGCTGGGGTGGCCGCCGCCGGTGACGATCGGCTGGTGCTCGAATCCGGCCGCGGCGATGGCGCTGAAGCAGGACAATCCATCCGTGCGGATGAGGGCGCTGGGGTCAAAGTGGCGCTTGGCGAAGCGTTCGACCTCGGTTTTGCGGAAGCCGGCGACTTTACCCAAGCGCAGGCCGATGGGGTGGTTGTCCTCGTCGCACGAGAGCGCGGCGATGAATGGAACCTTGTTCGGTGAGCCGCGCCCGCGCTTGCCCCCGTGGTGCTCGCCGCCCCAGTAGGCGTCGTCGACCTCGATGACGCCGCTGAGCGGCGTTTGATCGTCGCGCTCTTTCATGACTTGCAACAATTTGTGCTTAACCCGCCACGCCGTCAAATAGGACACGCCCAGATGCCGTTTGAGCTCCAGGGCCGAGATCCCGTTTTTCTGCTGTGTCAGCAGAAACATCGCCGAAAACCAGGTCGTCAGCGGCAACTTGGTCGCCTCAAAGATCGTTCCGGCGATCAGTGAGGTTTGATGATGACAGTGGCGACACTGCAACAGCGCCCGCGTGCGCAAGCGCACCGGCTCACCCGCGTGTCCGCAGCTCGGGCAGACGAAGCCTTGCGGCCAACGCCACTGTTCAAGGGCCTGTTTGCACTGGTCCTCGGTTCCGTAGTTCTGGAGAAACTCCGGCAAACTCAAGCCTTTCTGAAACTGAATCGTGTTCTGAGGCATCAGCTGTCTCCGGTGAGTGGCATCTACTGAGAGTGTAGACTAGAAGAGACGAGTCTGCTGAGGTTCGTAACTAATCAGGCATTGTTTTTATGAAATTATTTTCAGCCATCTGAGTTTGTGCCAGGTACGCTGGTCGTCTGCGCTGACTTGGAGGCCGCGCTTAGGTGGTCAGAGATTGACCGGGCAAGAGAAAACAAAAACTTGGCCTGAGAGTTCTCGCACCGCAGTGCTGAGCTTCGTAACTAATCAGGTATCACTTTTGGTTGAACCGCGGATTGCGACGGACGTTGAGAAGAACCGCGTTTTCGCGCTATAGTTACGCGCTGGAAATGCACGTTTGCTGGCGTAGCTCAGTTGGTAGAGCAGCTGATTTGTAATCAGCAGGTCGGGGGTTCGAATCCGTCCGCCAGCTCCAGTTTTTCAAGGGGTTACAGGCTTTGGCTTGTAACCCCTTTCAGTTTCAGGGCGATTCGTCCCCGTTCGGTCCCCGTTTGGCGGGGGCTACCCTTGATTCAGGGACGTCTAAGTTTTCGTCACACTACCGAAAATCACTGTCCGATCCATCGAGCACCATGCGCGGTAGCCACCCACCACCGTGCTGCTGTCGTCGCATTCGCCCGTGGTCGTGGCGCAAACACCGATCGAGCAGATCCTGGCCGCCCGATTGGACGCGACTGCCTGGACCTGAGCATCCGCGACTCGCCGACTGGAAGGGGCAGCTCGACCTCGGTCGTCTGTTCGCGGCTGGGGTGCCGGGATGAGGGATCTGCTGTTTCTCGTCGCCGACACCAACATGGAATACGCCCTGCGTGGGTTCTTCGAGCGTGAGCGGCCCCATCTTTCCATTGGCTGTGGTCCGATCGTATTCGATGATGCAATGACGGATCACTGGCGCGCCGGCTGTCGAAGACCAGAGCAGGCTAGAGGAGATCGGCATGGTGGGCGTGATCGTCGATGCCAAGCACGAGCGGGCGCGCGGCTGGTATGAGCGCTACGAATTCGAGCGCTTCCCGGATGCACCGCTGACATTGTGGCTGCCGACCTGGGTGATCACGCGACTGTGCGGTGCCTAGCCGGGGCAGGGTGGTGAGGCGTCGCGGCTCAGCGCCGCGAGAGCAGGATCAGATCGTCGCCGCGCTGGATACGCAGGCTATAGAGCCCCTTGGAGGCACGCAGGATCTTGGCGATGTCGCGCGGATCACCGATACGCTGGCCATTGACCTGGACCAGACGATCCCCCTCGCGCAACCCGGCGAGCCAGGCCGGACTCTCCGGATCGACGGTTCCCACGGGGATGGCCGGGATGCCCGAGTTCGTGTCCAGTTCGCCGAACAGCGCGCCGGACAGCATGGGCGACAGACGCTCACCCGGAATGTAATGGCGGTAGGGGTCGGCGACGCGCCCGCTCAGGCGAAGCGGCTTGCCGTCGCGCAGGACGTCGAGCTTGACCGACTCTCCGACCCGCATCACTCCGAACTGATTGCGCAGATCCGACGAACCGCGCACAGGCCTGTCGTTGAGCCTGAGGATGACATCGCCCGCGCGCAGACCGGCTTCGTCGGCTGCCGAGCCGCGCTCCACCGTGGTGATCAGCGCACCTTCGAGACTGCTCAGGCCCAGTGCCCCGGCCAGCTCGTCGGTCAGATCCTGCACTGAGACCCCGAACAGACCACGCCGCACCGCGCCGAACTCGACGAGTTGTTCCAGGATGGCGCGCGCCATGTTGGTCGGGATCGCGAAGCCGATGCCGATGTTGCCGCCGCCGGGGGCGAGGATCGCGGTGTTCATGCCGACCATCTCACCGTTCAGGTTCACCAGCGGGCCGCCCGAGTTGCCGGGGTTGATCGAGGCATCGGTCTGGATGAAGTTCTCATAACCCTCGATGCCCAGACCCGTGCGCCCCAGACCGCTGACGATGCCCGAGGTCACGGTCTGGCGCAGTCCGAACGGATTGCCGATGGCGACCACGAAGTCCCCGACACGCAGTTGGTCGGAGTCGGCGAAGGGCAGGGCGCTCAGATCCTGGTTCGGGATGCGCAGCACGGCGACATCGGTCTCGGGATCGCTGCCGATCAGGGTCGCCTCCAGGGTGCGCCCGTCGTGTAGCGTCACCCGGATCGCGTCGGCCTTGGCGATGACGTGATGATTGGAGAGCACCAGGCCGCGCTTGGCGTCGACGATGATGCCCGAACCCAGACTGCTGTTCTCGCGTTGCCGGCGTTGGCTGGGGATGTCGAAGAAATGGCGGAAGAAGGGATCGCGCAGCAACGGATGCTCGGCCGTCTCGATGCGGGTGACGGTCGAGATGTTGACCACGGCGGGCAACACGCGCTCCAGCATGGGCGCGAGCGTGGGCAGCGGCCGCCCGTCGACGCTTGGCGGCAGCGCCGCCCATGACGTGGCCGTCAAGCACAGGAGCAGAGGCCACAACCACCAACGGTACCGGATACGCGGGGAAGACATGGAGTGCAACAGGATAGCTAGAGATTTGCGGTTCGATCGCTGAAGACTAGCGAGCCGGATCGACCAACGCAAGACCTGACCGGGCCTCTGAAAATTACCGATTCGTCATCCGCCCCTCTGCCCTTGCGGGAGAGGATTGGGCAGAGGGGATTCAGGCTAGCGGCTCGTCCGCATCCGCACCGGCCCGAGCAACCCGCTCGGCGAACCGCTGGAGTTCCTCGGGTGTGTTGAGATTACCGAACGCCTCGGGCCGGTCGCTGAAATCGGCCAGGGCGAGCCGATGGCCTCGCAGCCAGTCCTCGGCCCGACGTCCGCCCTGAGCCAGAAAGCGTTCGAGGTCGTCGGCGAGCTTGAGCGGCAGCAGCGCATGGACCGACTGCAGGCGCCGCCCGTCCGTGGCCACGGCCAGTTCGGCTTCCTGCTCGACCAGGGTCGCGCTGAGCCGCGCGGCGAGATCCAAGGGCGGCCGTGGCCCGTCACAAGGCAGGGTGAGGATCCAGTCGGTGCGGGCGGCGCGCATCCCGGCCAGGAATCCGGCCAACGGTCCCTGATGATCCGGGAGCGAGTCGGCGACGACCGGATAGCCGAATTCGGCATAGCGCTCCAGATGCCGATTGGCATTGATCAGCACCGAGCCGACCTGAGGCGCGAGGGCGTCGAGCGTCCAGGCGATCAGCGGCCGCCCGTCGACCATCAGCAGCCCCTTGTCCACGCCGCCCAGGCGTCGCGCCCGTCCGCCGGCCAGAACGACGCCGGTCAGGGTTTCACGTACAGGTGCAGTCATCTACAGTCGCTCCAGGATAGTGGGGACGATTCGCTCTCCGTCGGGAGAAGCGATGGATGGCATCGATGATCGCACGCGCTTCACCGAAACGGCGACTGTGAATCGACCTCGGCCATACCTCGATATGGAGGGTCGCGCGATGATCCGGACCTGGAAAACCACCAGACCGGACCCACCATCACAGGCTGTGCGAGACCCGCCCATCAGCCGGAGAGTGAGCCGTCATGTCGTCATCGATCCACGCCCGCGACACCCAGCGTGCCAACCGACTGGCGTCCGCCACCAGTCCCTATCTCCGGCAGCACGCCCACAATCCGGTCGACTGGTGGCCCTGGTGCCCGGAGGCGCTGGCGCCGGCGGGCGAACTGGACCGGCCGATCCTGCTCTCGATCGGCTATTCGGCCTGTCACTGGTGCCATGTGATGGCGCACGAGTCCTTCGAGGATCAAGCGACCGCCGAGCTGATGAACCGGCTGTTCGTCAACATCAAGGTCGATCGCGAGGAGCGGCCGGATCTCGACAAGGTCTATCAGACCGCGCATCAGCTTCTGAGCCGGCGTGGCGGCGGCTGGCCGCTGACGGTCTTTCTCACCCCGGACGATCACACGCCCTTCTTCACCGGTACCTATTTTCCACGCGAGCCGCGTCATGGTCTGCCGTCGTTCGCGCAACTGCTGGTCGGGGTCGAGCGCGCCTGGCGCGAACAGGGTGCGGCGATCCGCGAGCAGAACCGGAGTCTGCTGGAGGCGCTGGCCGGCCTCGAACCCCAAGGCGGGGCGGAGCTGCCCGAGGCCGATCTGCTGGAGGCGGCCTTCCATCAGTTGGCGCTGAGTTTCGACACCGAGCACGGCGGATTCGGACGCGCGCCCAAGTTTCCGCACGCGACCGATCTCGAACTGCTGCTCAGGCGTCAGGCACGGCTCGCGGCGAACGGCGGCGATCCCGATCCGCGTCCGCTCCACATGGTCGGCTTCACGCTGGAACGCATGATCCGGGGCGGTCTGACCGATCAGCTCGGCGGCGGCTTCTGTCGCTACTCGGTCGACGACGAATGGATGATCCCGCACTTCGAGAAGATGCTCTATGACAACGGGCCGCTGCTGGCGCTCTGTTGTGATGTCCATGCCGCCACGGCTGAGTCCGTCTTTCGCGATGCCGCCCTGGCCACAGCCGACTGGGTCATACGCGAGATGCAGTCGCCCGAAGGCGGCTATTACTCGACCCTGGACGCCGACAGCGAGGGCCATGAGGGCGCCTTCTATGTCTGGGATCGGGATGAGGTGCGCGCGCGGTTGAGTGCCGCCGAGTATCCGCTGTTCGCGGCGGTCTATGGCCTGGATCGTCCGCCCAACTTCGAGGGCCGCCGGCATCTGCACGGCTATCGCACGCCGGCGCAGGCCGCCGAGTCGCTGGGCCTGGATCTGCCGCAAGCCGAGGCGCTGCTTGCCGGCGCCCGCGCCACCCTTTTCAGCGCCCGTGAGCATCGGGTCCATCCCGGACGCGACGAGAAGATCCTGACGTCCTGGAATGCGCTCATGATCAAGGGTATGGCGCGTGCGGCGCGCGTGCTGGAGCGGCCCGACTATCTGGAATCGGCCGAACAGGCACTCGCCTTCATCCGTGCGACGCTGTGGCGCGATGGCCGACTGCTGGCGACCTACAAGGACGGCGTGGCCCATCTCAACGCCTATCTGGACGACTATGCCGACCTGATCGATGCGCTGCTGGAGTTGCTCCAGGTGCGCTGGTCGAGTGAGGATCTCACCTTCGCCGTCGAGCTGGCCGAGGTGCTGCTCGACGAGTTCCACGACGCCGAGCAGGGCGGCTTCTGGTTCACTGGGCGTTCGCATGAGTCGCTGATCCATCGCACCAAGCCGCTCGGCGACGATTCGATGCCGGCCGGCAACGGCGTGGCGGCGCTCGCCCTGCAACGGCTCGGGCATCTGATCGGCGAGGTGCGCTATCTGGAGGCGGCTGAAGGGACACTGCGGCTCGCCGCCGAGTCCATGCGCCGGATGCCGCACGCCCATGCCGGCCTGCTCATGGCGCTCGACGACTGGCTCGAACCGCCCGAAATGCTCGTCATCCGCGCCGCAGACGATCGGCTGGAGACCTGGCAGCGGTTGGCTCAGCAGGGTTATCGGCCGCATCGGCTCGTCTTCGCCATCCCGTCCGAACTCACCGAACTACCCGGTACCCTGGCCGCGATGCGTAGCGGCGAGCGGCCGCTGATCTATCGCTGTCGCGGCACCCATTGCAAGCCGCCGGTCACGTCGCCGGCGGAACTGTAAGTAACCGCTCAATGACAATCATCGATATCAAGTACACGCCCGACGATGATCCGGTCATCGGGATCAAAAGTCATACTAGCCCGATAGCCACGATCCGACAGCCGGACTGCGCCAAGCCGCGGGATCAGGTATTCCCGCCCCTCAATGCCCGCAACGGCGGATGGATCAGCAGCGGATAGGTCGCCAGCGTCCCCGCCAGCCCGATCGCCAGACCCGAGCCCAGGACACCGACGGCCCAGAGTCCGGGATTGAACCCGAACTCCAGATCGAAGATCTGCTCGGCCAGCAACCAGCCGGTCGCCTCGGCGAAGACCGACGCCAGCAGTCCGGCCAGCAACCCCGCCGCCGTGAACTCGACCGCGAGACTGGTCAGGAGCGTGCGTCGCCCGGCGCCCAGGGTGCGCAGGACGCCATGCTCGGCACGACGCTGTTCCAGACTCGCCTGGATACCCGCGTACATGACCAGTAGTCCCGCCCCCAGCGTGAAGAGAAAGACGTACTCGACCGCCAGCACGCCCCGGTCGATGACCTGACGCACCTGCCCCAGGATGGCCTCGACATCGAGCGTGGTGACGCTCGGAAAGCGCCGCGCCAGTTCCGCGATCACCGCCTCGCGCTCGGCCGGCAGATGGAAGCTGGTGATGAAGGTCGCCGCTTCGTTCCGGAGCAGGGCGGGGGAGGCGACGACGAAGAAGTTGACGTTGAAGCTGTCCCAGCGCACCTCGCGCAGACTGGTGACGGGACCGCTGACTTCGTGCCCCGAGACCCGGAAGGTCAGGGTATCGCCCAGCGCGATCCCGAGCGTCTCGGCGATACCGCGCTCGACCGAGAACTGAGGTGCGGCCTCGGCGCCCTCACTCCACCAGCGCCCGGCGACGATCCGGTTGTCCGGCTGCGGCTCGGTGGCGTAGCTGAGATTGAACTCGCGGCTCGCCAGCCGTTCGGCGCGCGGGTTGTCGTAGTCGGACGGTTCGACCGCGCGCTCGCCGATCCGGGTCAGCCGACCGCTGATCATGGGATGGATCTCAGGTATCGTGATGCCCGAATCGTTCAGGAAGTCCCGTAGCGGCTCGACCTCGTGCGGCTGGATGTTGATGAGGAAGTAGTTGGGCGCGCCCTCGGGCACGGTCTCGCGCCAGGATTCGAGCAGATCCACCCGCACCACGGCGAGCAGCAGCAGCGCCAGGATTCCGATGCCGAACCCGGCGATCTGGAGCACGGCCGCGCCCGGACGCCGGGTCAGGGCCGCCAGCCCGAGCCGCCGGACCCCGCGCGCGCGTCCGGCGAGCCGCCCGGCCAGACGCACCAGCAGCAACACGGTTCCGACCAGGGCCGGCAGGGTCGCCAGCACACCGCCCAGGAGCTTCAGCCCGAGTTCGAGATCATTGGCCTGCCACAGGATCAGCAGCGCCAGCGCCAGTCCGGCCGCACCCAGAGCGAGCGCCGCCGAGACGCGCGGCGTGCCCAGATCGCGCCGGATCGCGCGCAACGGCGGTACCCGCGCCAGCTGGATCAGCGGCGGCACGGCAAAGCCGAGCAGCGTGATCAGCCCGGTCGCCAGCCCGACCAGGATGGGCGCGGGCGAGGCCGGCGGCAGATCCGTCCCGAGCCAGTCGGCCAGCGCCGCCAGCAGTCCGGCCTGTCCCAGCCAGCCGAGCAGACAGCCGACCAGACTGGCCGCCAGCCCGAACAGCACCAGCCGCCCGATCAGCACCCGCATCAGCAGCCGGCGCGGTGCACCCAGACAGCGCATCACGGCCACGGCATCGGTCTGGCGCTCGACCAGACGCTGACTGGCGAGCGCGATCGCCGCACCCGCCACCAGCAGCGTGACCAGGGTCGCCAGATGCAGGAAACGCGAGGCACGCTCCACCGCCGAGCCGAATTCGGGCCGCGCCTCCAGCGCATCGGTCAGGGTGACATTGGCCGCGAGCCGACTGCCGGCCCAGTCGCGATAGGCATCGACCGCCGTCGCCGCACCCGCGATCAGCAGCCGGTGGGTGACACGGCTCGCCGGCCCGATCAGTCCGGTCGCGTCCAGGTCGGTGCGGTTCATCAGCACGCGCGGGGCGATGTTGAAGAAACTGCGCCCCTGATCCGGCTCGTCGGTCAGGATGGCGCCGAGGCGCAGACGCGCCTCGCCCACGCCCAGACTGTCGCCGATCCGGAGGTCCAGGAGCCGCAGGAGCCTGGATTCGACCCAGACCTCACCGGCGGGCGGACCCGAGTCGACGGGGCGATCAGGGGCGTCCAGGGCTTCGCCGATACGCAACCGGCCGCGCAACGGATAGTCCGGGTCGACCGCCTTCATCAACACCAGTTGCGGTCGCTCGCCCATGACGACGCTACGGAATTCCAGCGTGCGCGCGGTCCTGAGTCCACGCGCCTCGGCCTCCGCGCTGAAACGAACGTCGAGCGGCTGGGAGGATTCGAGCGCCAGATCGGCGGCGATCAGCTCGCTGCCCTGGCGTTCCAGGGTCGCCTCGACCCGGTCGGTGAAGAAACCGACGGCCGTGATGGCCGCGACCGTCAGCACCAGCGCCGCCGACAGCAGATAGAGTTCGCCGCTGCGCCAGTCCTGGCGCAACAGCCGCCATGTCGGACGCCAGGCGTTCATGCCAGCGGCTCCAGCCGTCCCTCGTGCATCCGCAGCCGTCGGTCGCAGCGCTCGGCCAGATGCGGGTCATGGGTGACGAGGACCAGGGCCGTGCCCGAGCCGGAATCCCGGCGGGTCTCCCGACGCAGTTCGAGCAACAGGTCGATGATGTGCTCGCCCGTGGTCTGATCCAGATTGCCGGTCGGTTCATCGGCGAAGAGCACGGCGGGGCGGGGCGCATAGGCGCGCGCAATGGCCACCCGCTGCTGCTCGCCGCCCGAGAGCTGACGCGGATAGTGTTTGGCGCGCGCGCTCAGACCCACACGATCGAGCGCCTCGTCGGCGCGGCGCGCGGCGTCCGGGGTGTCGGTCAATTCCAGCGGCAGCAGCACGTTCTCGCGCGCGGTGAGTGTGGGCAGGAGCTGGAAGTTCTGGAACACGAACCCGACCCGGCCGGCACGCAGCTCGGCGCGTCCGTCCTCGTCGAGCCGGTCGACCCGGCGCCCGCACAGCCAGACCTCACCGTCGGTCGGATCGTCGAGTCCGGCCAGGAGTCCGAGCAGGGTCGACTTACCCGAGCCGGAGGCCCCGAGGATGGCGACCGCCTCGCCGGCATGGATCTCCAGATCCAGCCCGGCAAGGATGGTCAAGCCGCCCGCCGGACCGGTAACATGCTTCCCCAATCCAATGGCTCGCGAGACGGCCGAGGCCGCTTGATCCGACATGAGATATCGACTCCTGATTCTGATTGCGACACTGTGCCTGCCCTGTGGGGCGGTGTTTGCCGAGGCGCCGGTCGTGCTGGTGCTGGGCGACAGTCTGAGCGCCGGCTATGGTATCGACACCGAACGCGGCTGGGTGGCGCGGCTCGCCGAACGCATCGAGCGTAACGGCCTGCCGCATCGCGTGGTCAATGCCGCCGTGTCCGGTGAGACCACGGCCGGCGGTCTGACGCGCCTGCCGGCGCTGCTCGATCGCCATCGCCCGGCGGTGCTCGTCATCGCACTCGGCGCCAACGATGGACTGCGCGGCTGGGGCTTTGATGTGATTCGCGAAAATCTCACGCGGCTCGTGGTCCAGGGGCGCGAAGCGGGCGCGCGCGTGCTGCTCATTGGGGTGCGACTGCCGCCGAACTATGGTGTGTCCTACACCGACGGCTTTCAAGCCGTGTTTATGGAGGTCGCCGCCGAGCAGGGCGTGCCCCTGGTGCCGGCCCTGCTCAAGGGCGTGGCCGAGGACTGGGGTCTGATGCAGGCCGATGGTCTGCATCCGACCGCCGAGGCGCAGGAGCGACTCCTCGACAACGTCTGGCCGACCCTGGAGCCGTTGTTGTCGGACTGACCCGCAATGTCAATGCGCCCCAGGCCGGCGCATGGTATCAAGGCCGGGTGCGATCCAAGCGGCTCGGTCGGATCGCGATCGAACTGGAGTTCAAACTTTCTGGACTGGAGTCACTGACATCATGCAACGTGTCACTATCGTCGGTTCCGGGTTCGCCGCCCTGACGTCCGTCATCGAACTGCGCAAGCGCGCGCCCGATGTCGAGATCACGCTCGTCAGCCGCCGGCCCGAGTTCGTCTACTATCCGGGCCTGATCTGGGTGCCCAGCGGTCTGCGCACGGGCGATGATCTGGTCATCGATCTGCGCTATTTCTTCGAGCGCATGAAGGTCCGGCATCTGGCCGGCGAGGCGACCGGACTCAAGAACGGCGGTCGTTTGCTGGAGACCACGCACGGCTCGGTCGAGAACGATGGTCTGATCATCGCCAGCGGCGGGCGCTTCATCAAAAAACTCCCCGGCATCGAGCATGCCATCGTCCCCTGCGAGGGCGTCGTGGCGGCGAAGGAGATCCGCGACCGGGTGCGTGCGATGGACGGCGGTCATATCGCCATGGGTTTCGCCGGCAATCCGAACGAACCCAGCTCGATGCGCGGCGGCCCGATCTTCGAGTTCCTGTTCGGGATGGACTATCAGCTCAGGCGCGAGAAACGGCGCGACAGGTTCAACCTGCATTTCTTCACCCCCGCCGAGCGTCCCGGCAACCGGCTCGGACCCAAGGCGGTCGACGGTCTGCTCGCCGAGATGGCGCGTCGCGGCATCCACACCCATCTGGGCCACAAGCTCAAGGGCTTCAGCGAAACCAAGGTCATGACCGAGGCCGAGGAATTCGACGCCGATCTCATCCTGTTCATGCCGGGCCTGACGGGTAACGCCTGGTTCGACGACACGGATCTGCCGCGCTCGCCGGGCGGGCTGCTCCAGGCCGATGCCCAGTGCCGGGTGCCGGGCTTCGAGCGGGTCTATGTCGCCGGCGACTCGGGCAGCTTCCCCGGTCCCGACTGGATGCCCAAGCAGGGCCACATGGCCGATCTTCAGGCGCGCGCGGCGGCGCGCAATCTGCTCGCCGAGTTCGCCGGCCAGGAACCCAAGGCCGGTTTCCGCGTCGAGCTGATCTGCATCGTCGACACCAACGACAGCGGGATGCTGGTCGCACGCAACGAGAAGTTCAATCTGGTCCTGCCTTCGATGCGGCTGTTCCACTGGCTCAAGCGGTTCTTCGAGTGGCTGTATCTGCGCCGTTATCGCTAATCGAATCAATGGGTTGATTGTTATTTCGCAGTAAAATGGTGCGAAATATCCACGGACTAAAAGCGGTATTCGTTGAAGTCCCTGGAAAGGCGACTATCTTGGTCACCGTAGGCGGATGGACGAGACGACAGGACACTGGAGCCGAGGTCGAGTCGTCAACCGCCTCTTTCGATCAACCATCGATTCTATAAGGTGACCAAGATGAGCGAAGAAGCACTGCGCACTCAAGACCGTCGGGCCTTCTGGTATATCGTCGCCATTTGCCTGCTGCCCCTGGTGCCCTACGCCATTCGGGGCTGAGGCGTCGAAGCATCCGGCAATCGATCAACCGTTTGACTCGCAAGGTGACCAAGATGAGCGAAGAAGCACTGCGCACTCAAGACCGTCGGGCTTTCTGGTATATCGTCGCCATTTGCCTGCTGCCCCTGGTGCCCTACGCGATTCGGGGCTGATGTCCGCTAGTATTCATTGATCCGACACTGAAACGAACCAACGGGGCCATCCGGCCCCGTTGTCGTGTCCGCTTTCGGTTCGCGGTTAAGGCAGCAGATCCAGTTCGGCGCCTTCCTTCTTGACCGGCAGCAGGTCGTCGCGGCTCAGGCCCAGCCAGACCACGATCGCCGTGGCGACATAGATGGTCGAGTAGGTACCGACCAGGATACCGATGATGAGCGCCAGCGCAAACCCGTTGATGGTCTCGCCGCCCAGGACGTAGAGCGCCACCAGCACCAGGAGCGTGGTGCCCGAGGTGACGATGGTGCGTGAGAGCGTTTCGTTGATCGATCTGTTCATGATCCCGATCACCGTGCCCTTACGCATGCGCCTGAAGTTCTCGCGCACCCGGTCGAAGATGACGATGGTGTCGTTGAGCGAGTAACCGATCACCGCCAGCACGGCCGCGAGCACCGTCAGATCGAACTGGATCTGGAACAGCGAGAAGATGCCGACGGTGAAGAGCACGTCATGGATGAGCGCGACCACGGCGCCGACCGCGAAGCGCCATTCGAAGCGCAGCGCGACATAGATCAGGATACCGATCAGGGCGAACAGCACGGCCAGTCCGCCCTGTTCGCGCAGTTCCTCGCCGACCTGGGGACCGACGAACTCGACCCGGCGCAGTTCGACCTGTCCCTGAGCAGCCTGACTGAGTGCCTGGAAGACGCGGTCACTCAGTTTGGCGCTGTCTTCTTCCACGCCATCCTGCGGCGCCAGACGTATTAGGATGTCCGTGCGTGAGCCGAAATACTGGATGGTGGCCCCGCCGTGGCCCTGGGTCTCCAGGACGGCGCGCACCTCGCTCAGCTCGATCGGCTGGGCATAGCCCAGTTCGATGACGGTGCCGCCGGTGAAGTCCAGCCCGAAGTCGAAGCCCCGGAAGACGATCGACAGCAGACAGACGAGCAAGACCACGCCCGAGAGCCAGGCCGCCGGCTTGCGCCGGCGCATGAAATCGATGTTGAGTTCGTTGATGGTGCGTTTTTGAGTCATGGCGCGCGCTCCCTCAGATGGCCAGCTTGTTCAGTCGCCGTCCGCCGTAGATCAGATTGATCAGGGCGCGCGAGCCGAGGATGGCGGTGAACATGGAGGTGATGATGCCGATGAACAGCGTCACCGCGAAGCCTTTGATCGGCCCCGTGCCGAAGCTGAACAACACCACGGCGGCGATCAGCGTGGTCACGTTGGCGTCGACGATGGTCGAGAACGCCTTGTCGAAGCCGGCGTGGATGCTGGCCTGGGGCGAGTTGCCGTTGCGGATCTCCTCGCGGATGCGCTCGTAGATGAGCACATTGGCGTCCACGGCCATGCCGATGGTGAGCACGATGCCGGCGATGCCGGGCAGGGTGAGGGTCGCTTGCAGCATCGAGAGCACAGCGATGGTCAGCACCAGATTGACCACCAGGGCCAGATTCGCGACCAGACCGAACACCCGGTAGTAGACGGCCATGAACAGCAGGACCAGTCCCAGGCCGAGCATGACCGAGGCCAGACCCTGATCGATGTTGTCCTGACCCAGGCTGGGGCCGATGGTGCGTTCCTCGACGATCTCGATCGGGGCGGCGAGCGCGCCCGAGCGCAGCAGGAGGGCGGTGTCGTGAGCCTCGGTGCTGCTGTCCAGGCCGGTGGTCTGGAAGCGCCGCCCGAAGGGTTCGCGGATGGTCGCGACGCTGATGACTTCTTCCACCTTGCGCGTGGTCTTGACCGGCTTGCCGTCGACCATCTGGGTGGTGGTGCGGTTCTCGATGAAGACCACGGCCATCGGCTTGCCGACGTTCTCGGTGGTGACGTCGCGCATGCGCCGCGCGCCCTGGCCGTCGAGACTGACGAACACCGCCGGACTGCCGCTCTGGCTGTCGAAGCCGGCCGAGGCGTCAATGATCTGGTCGCCGGTGACGATCACGCGGCGCTTGAGCAGGATCGGGGTGCCGTTGCGCTCGTAATAGAGCTTGCTGCCCACGGGCGGACGTCCGGCGACGGCGTCGGCGACGCTGCCCTCGGTGTCGACCAAACGGTATTCGAGTGTGGCGGTGGCACCGAGGATCTCCTTCAGACGGCCCGGATCCTGAGCGCCCGGCAGTTCGACCACGATGCGCCGATCGCCCTGACGGGCGATGCTCGGCTCGGCCACGCCGAGCGCGTTGACGCGGTTGCGCAGGGTGGTGATGTTCTGCTGGAGCGCGAAGTCCTTGATCTTCTGCTGCTCGGTCTCGGGCAGGGCGGCGCGCAGCACGAAGGCGCCGGACTCTTCGCTCGGCTGGATGTCGAGTTCGCGGAACTCGCGCTTGAGTTTCTTCTCGCCCGCGTCGCGGGTGGCGGCATCCTCGAAGCGAATCAGGATGTCGGCGCCGTCGCGGGTCAGGGTCAGATAGCGAATCTTGTCCTCGCGCAACAGGGTGCGCAGATCGCCGCTGTAGCGCTCGACGGCCTGTTCGAGCGCGGCCTCCATATCGACGTCGATGACGACATGGATACCGCCGCGCAGATCCAGACCGAGCGACATCTGATTGAGACCGAGCCGGCGCATCCAGCCGGGCAGGTCGGCCGACTGGGTGAGCGCGGTGCGATAGCGTTCGGAAAGTGTGCGCTCGATGGCCTCCTGAGCGCGCAACTGTTCGCCGGGCGTGTCGAAACGGGCGAGCAGCTTGCCGCCTTCCAGGGACTCGATGCCCTTGAGCGGCACCTTGGCGTTCTCGAGCGCGGCCTTGATCTCGCCGGGACTGGCCTCGCTGATCTCATGACCGCGCGCAGCCGTGATCTCGATCGATGGATCCTGGGAGTAGAGATTCGGCCAGGCCAGCAGCAGGCCGGCCAGGATGACGCCCAGGATGAGTAGATTCTTCCACAAGGGGTATCGGTTCATTGGGGCTCCAGCATTGGAGGATGGCGGTTCGCCGCGCGCGGGCGGGAGAGATCTGGAGGGATCGCCGGACGGCGATCCGATCCGGAGGGTGTCAGAGTTCCTGCAAGGTGCCCTTGGGCAGCACGGATTCCACGGCGGTGCGGCGGATCTTGACCTTGATGCCGTCGGCGATCTCGACCAGGGCGAAGTTCTCGCCGAGGTCGGCGATGCGTCCGGCCATGCCGCCCATGGTGATGATCTCGTCGCCCTTGGCCAGCGACTCGACCATCTTGCGGTGTTCTTTCTGGCGCTTGGCCTGGGGGCGGATCAGCAGGAAGTAAAAGACGACGGCGAACAGGACCAGCGGCAGCAGGGCCATGAAGGGATCGCCGGCCGCCGGCGCGACGGCCTCGCCCTGGGCCGGGGCGTCGGAGATGAAGAAGCTCATGAGTCGGTTCCTTGGTTCAAGTCAGGTGGATCGCGCGGGTCGCGGGGCGGCCCACGAAAACAGCGGGGGATTATCGCACAGCGAGGGGAGGGGAGTCCGCACCCTGATGTGGTTTTCGCTAAGCCGCCTCAAGGCGCGGTTCGAGGAGGCGGTGCGGTATGGGTGGGGTGTGCACCGCCGCCTTGCCCAGCCGCGGAAGCCTGGCGGCCAAGTCGAAGCGGCGATTGAAGCGATAGCAGAACTCGCCGAGGTAGCGCGGCAGATGCTTGCCGCTGATGTGACGTTAGGAGCCCTGCAAGCTGTTTTTGACGTTGCCCGGCACCGTGTTGAGCCATTGGAACTCAGGAATCTCCATGCTGGGGTGGCTGCCGCCTGTATCGCGTTCGTACTGGCCCTGGTCCAGGCGCCTTCCTGGGCCGCGCCCCAATGGTATGTCGGTTATTCCTTCATCCATGGCGAGAACGGCCGGTATTGCGCCTTCATGCGTTTTCGCGCCGACTCGCACACCCTGGAACAGGCCGACACGCTCTAATCGCTATCTGGGTGATCGTCTGGCCGCGCGCGCCGAAGCGGGTGCGGCCCTCTCGCATACCCTGCCCTCCGCGGCCCTGACCGAGGGCAAGACCGGAGAGTCGATGGCCGATGAATTCATCGCCAAGGGCGTCGGCGCCTGCACCATCGCCGACCGGCCGGTCGACGGTCTGCTGTTCATCCCTGCAAGTCTTCTCGGACTGAACGCCCCTCACAGCTCCGCCAGATGCGGATAGCGGCGCGGGAACTCCTCGCGATCCTTGCGAAAGCGCCGCTCGACCGGATAGGGAAAGACGTCCTCCAGATGCCCGGCCCGGATATTGGCCTGGCGCGCGCGCCACCAGTCCGGGTCGAGCAGTTCACGATGCCTGGCGAGAAAGACCTTGCGGATGCGCGGGTCGGTGAGCAGGAAGGTCGCGAACTCCTCCGGAAAGACATCTTTGGGACCGGCGGTGTACCAGGTCTCCTCGCTCAGTTCCATCTCGGGATAGGGGGCCTCTGGGATGTCGCGGAAGTTGCACTCGGTCAGATAGCAGAGTTCGTCGTAGTCGTAGAAGACCACGCGCCCATGCCGGGTGACGCCGAAGTTCTTGAACAGGAAGTCGCCGGGGAAGATGTTGGCGGCGGCCAGCTGCTTGATGGCGTCGCCGTACTCGCCGATGGCATGGCGGATGTCGTCATCGTCGGCGGTGTGCAGGTAGAGATTCAGCGGCGAGAGTCGGCGCTCGATGTAGAGATGCTTGATGATGAGCTGATCGTCGACCCGTTCGAGGCTGCCGGCGCACTCGGCCTCCAGCAGCTCCAGCAGGGCCGGCGAGAAGCGATCGAGCGGAAAGGCGACATGCGAGTATTCCCAGGAGTCGGCCATGCGACCGACGCGATCGTGCATCTTGACCAGTTGGTACTTCTCCTTGACCTGCTCGCGCGTCATCTCCTTCGGCGGCGGGAAGCGGTCCTTGATGATCTTGAACACATAGGGGAAGGACGGCAGGGTGAAGACGCACATCACCATGCCGCGAATGCCGGGCGCGATCACGAACTCATCGGACGAGTAGCGCAGGTGCTTGATGAAGTCACGATAGAACTCGGCCTTGCCGAACTTCTGGAACCCGATCGCGGTATAGAGTTCGGCCTTGCTCTTGCGCGGCATCAGCGGACGCAGGAAATCGACCACGGCGGCCGGCGCCTCGGTGTCGACCATGAAATAGGCGCGCGAGAAGCTGAAGACGTTCGAGATGTCCTCCACCCCCGTCAGGAGCGTGTCGACATAGAGTCCCTGTTCCGGGTCGTTGAGGATGGGGATGACGAAGGGGATCTGATCGGCGCCGTTGATCGCCTTGCCGATGATATAAGCGCCCTTGTTGCGGAAGAAAGGCGCGCACAGCACCGCGATCTGGAAGTTCTGATGAATGGCGCGATTGGCCGGGAAGCGCGAGCGGATCGAGAGCAGCAGACAGCGGATGTCGCGCCGCATGTCACGGAAGCGGCGCTTGAATCCGGCATCGCGCAGGATGCGCGCGATGACGCGGGCGAAGCCGTCGCGCGCCGGATAATAGGGCCGGAAGATGGGAACCTCGGCCTCCAGATGCTCGGTCGAGATCAGCGGCCAGACGAAGATATAGCTGTTGTTGTAGTAGTGGCGGTCGAACAGCCGGCAGAAGACCGAGTTGTAGAAGGTCTCGGCCAGTTCGGGCTGATTGAGCCGGGGCAGCAGGCGCATGTACTCGACCTTGATCCGGCGCCAGAGCGTGTCGCTGGGGTCGCGCAGATGGAACTCACGTTTCAGCAACGCCACGGTCTCGCCGACACGCGTATCGTAGAAACCGATGCGCTCGCGCGCGGCGGCCTGTGCCGCCGGCCAGTCGGCCTGCTCGAAGCGCATCCGGGCGCCGGCCGTGGTCTCGCGAAACAGCCGGAAGTGACGCTCGAAGCCTTCGAGAATGGCTTCAGCGATGAGTTTGGCTTCGGTCCAGGCCATGGGGGGTTCACCGTTCGAAGAGCGCCATGGATTCGACATGGCTGGTATGCGGGAACATGTCCATCACGCCCGCCGCGCGCAGTCGATAGCCGAGTTCGTTGACAAGCCGGTCGGCATCGCGTGCCAGGGTGGTCGGGTAGCAGGAGACATAGACCAGACGCTCGACGCCGAGACGCGGCAGCCAGTCGAGCACCTCCAGGGCGCCACTGCGCGGCGGGTCGATCAGGGCTTTGGTGAAGCGTTGTCGGGTCCAGGGGGCCTCGGTGCTCAGCTCGGTCTGGAGGTCGGCGACATGGAACCGGACATTGTCGAGACCGTTGTGAGCGGCATTGGCGCGTGCGCGCTCGACCAGTCCGGCATCGCCCTCGACGCCCACGACCTCGGCCGACCGGCGCGCCAGCGGCAGGGTGAAATTGCCCAGTCCGCAGAACAGATCCAGCACCGCGTCGTCCGGATCGGGGCCGAGCAGATCAAGCGCCTGATCGACCATGCGCCGGTTGAGTTCCAGATTGACCTGGGTGAAGTCGCTCGGCAGGAAGCCGATCTCGACGCCGTGGTTCGGCAGACTGTAGCTCAGCGCCACCTCCTGCCCCGGCAGCGGCCGGATGCTGTCGATGCCGCCGTCCTGGAGATAGATGTGGAAGCCTTCGCGTCGGCCGAGTTCGAGCAGACGCGCCTCGTCCTCGGGCGTCGGCGTCTGCATGACGCGGAACACCAGCACACAGGGACCATCGCCCATGGCCATCTCGATCTGGGGGACGTGGTCGCGGATGCTCAGGGTCTCGATGGTCGCCGCCAGCGTCTCCAGGCGCCCGCCGACCTGCGGGTGCAGCACCTCGCAGCGGCGCAGATCGGCCAGAAAGCTGTTGCGCCGTTCGCGAAAGCCGACCAGGGTGCGGCCTTTCTTGACGACATGGCGCACACCGAGCCGTGCCTTGCGTCGATAGCCCCAGGACTCAGCGGTGAGCGGGTCGAGCCGGCGTTCGGGCGTCACCTTGCCGATGCGCTCGAAGACGTCGGCCAGACTGTCGTGCTTGACGCGGATCTGGGCCTCGGGGTTCAGATGCTGGAGCGTACAGCCGCCGCAGACGCCGAAGTGGGCGCACTTCGGTTCGATGCGGTCGGGCGAGGCCGTGATGACTTCCTCGACCTCGGCCTCGTCGAAGCGGCGCTGGACGCGGGTATAGCGCAGACGCACGCGCTCGCCGGGTAGCGCGCCATCGACGAACAGGGTCTTGCCGTCGATGCGGGTCAGGCCGCGGCCTTCATGGGTCAGGGTCTGGATCTCGGCCTCGATGGGCGCGGGGAGGGTTTTGGGTTTTCTCGACACGGGCAGGCCGGACGATCGTCGGTTGGCGGTTGATGCTTGGAACCCGACATCTTAGCGCCCTTTGGGTCATGACGCCCGTGTGACGAGACCGGTCGTCAGTCGGGCTCGATGTCCTGATAGACCTCGGGTGTGAAGCGCGGGGTGCAGATGGCCAGAAAGATCAGATCACAGTCGCCGTCGTTCTCGATGCGTTGCGCCGCGCCGGCCGGGATGTAGACCAGATCGCCCGGACCGACCCGTCGGGGTTCGAGTCCCTCGACCTCCGGCACTCCGACACCGACGAGGATCAGATAGCGCTCGACCACGCCGACGAGCCGATGCAGGCGCGTGCGCTCGCCCGGCTCGACCCGGGCGCGCGCGATCGAGAGGGCGGGATCCTCGGGCCGGTTCCAGCCCTCCAGGATGAAACAGCCTTCCTCCATGAAGTATTCGTCCGACTCGGCGGGCGAATGGATCAGCGGGCGCTCCAGCGTCATGTCGATCCGACCTCACAGCAGGCCGGCACTGCGCCGATAGGCTTCGGAACGCCGATCACCGCCGCGCGGACGCGGCAGGGCGCGACGGTTGAGCAAACTCTCGATCTCCCGGCAGAACTCGGGACTGCCCAGCGCCCAGGCCTTGTTGGTCGAGTCGCGAATCCGCTTGAGCATGACTTCGTCGAGCGGACGGGCGGCGTCTTCGGCATAGCGCTCGCGTCTGGCCTTGGCGCTGCGCCCCAGACGCTCATATTCCTGATGCGGCCTGACGAGCCGATCCTCGACGCCCTCGGCGTTGCCGCCATAGCTCGACCAGCCGTACTCGGCGGGTGAGTCCACCAGACCGGCACGCACCGGGTTGGACTCGATATAATGCGCGACCGTCAGCAGATGATTCCTGGGATCGACCAGGGTGGCGCGATAGCGTCCCTCCCAGAGTGTGCCGCGCCGTTCGTGACGTCCGTTGAAATACTGGACATAGTAGCGCCCGACGTACTGCATCAGCTTGCCGATGCCGTTCTCCAGATAGGGCGTGAGCAGCAGATGGAAGTGGTTGGGCATCAGCACATAGGCGTGGATGTCGCACTGGAACTTCTCGGCGGCCACGCCGAGCTTGTCCCAGATGAACCAGTAGTCATCTTCTTCGAACAGGATCTGCTGACGATTGTTGCCGCGCTGGATGACGTGCTGCGGATAGCCGGGCATGACGAAACGAGGAAGGCGTGCCATGAGGGTCGGGTCCGGTTGGTTGACCTGAGCTTGAGTATAGACAGCGCTCGACAACTTGCCGGACTTGTTTGCGATCCGCCCTCCAACCCTACTGAAGACTCATGCCCCATCTCGACCCACTCCCCATCGATGTGATCCTGGACGACCTGCGTGCCGCGTTGCGCCGGGGGCATGGGGTGCTGCACGCGCCGACGGGGTCGGGCAAGTCGACCGGCGTGCCGCTTGCCCTGCTGGACGAACCCTGGCTGACCGGTCAGCGCATCCTGATGCTCCAGCCGCGTCGTCCGGCGGCGCGGATGACGGCGGCGCGCATGGCCGACCGACTCGGCGAGCCGCTGGGTGAGCGGGTCGGCTATCAGATCCGCTTCGAGCGTTGTGTCGGTCCGCACACCCGGATCGAGGTCGTCACCGAGGGCATCCTGACGCGGCGCTTGCAGAGCGATCCGACGCTGGACGGGATCGGGCTGGTGATCTTCGACGAGTTCCATGAGCGCGGTCTGCCCTCGGATCTGGGACTGGCGCTGACGCTGGACAGCGTGCGCGGTCTGCGGCCCGATCTGCGGATTCTGGTCATGTCGGCGACGCTGGAGGCGGAACCCGTCGCTGACCTCCTGGGTGGCGCCCGGATTCTGCGTGCCGAGGGTCGGAGCTTTCCGGTCGAGATCCGTTATGCCGAGCGCACGCCGGACACTGATCCGGTGCGCGCCCTGGTCGCGGGGGCGCGTCAGGCGCTGGCCGAAGAGACGGGCGACATCCTGGCCTTCCTGCCCGGCGCGCGTGAGATCGAGCGGACGCGCGAGGCGCTCGGCGCTCATGTGGGGTCAGGGGTCGAGATACTGCCGCTGCATGGTGCGCTGTCGTCGGCGGAGCAGGATCGGGCACTGCGCCCGGACGGCTGCGGACGCCGGCGTCTGATCCTGGCCACGGATCTGGCCGAGACCAGTCTGACCATCGAGGGCATCCGGGTGGTGCTCGACTCGGGGCTGACCCGCAAGCCGCGCTTCGATCCAGGTTCGGGTCTGACACGGCTGGTGACTGAGTCCATCCCGCGCGCCTCGGCTGATCAGCGTGCGGGACGCGCCGGTCGACTGGCGCCCGGTGTCTGCCGGCGACTCTGGACGCGCGCTCAGGAGGTCGGACGTCCGGATCGGCGCACGCCTGAGATCCTGGAATCCGATCTCGCGCCGCTGGCGCTGGAACTGGCCTTGTGGGGCGTCAAGGATCCGACTGAGCTGATCTGGCTCGACCCGCCGCCCGCGCCGGCCTGGAATCAGGCACTCGAACTCCTGCGCACGCTCAACGCGCTCGACCGGCGCTACTCGATCACGCCGTTGGGGCGCGCCCTGGCCGAACTGCCGGTCCATCCCCGGCTCGGGGTCATGCTGCTCGGCGCCGCGCCGGAGGAACGGCAGACGGCGGCCGATCTCTGTGCGCTGATCTCGGAACGTGATCCCTTCCTGCCCGAACCCGGACGGGCGCGTCCGGCCGATCTCGGTCTGCGTCTGGAGGCGCTGCGCGCGGCGCGCGCGCGGCGTGGAACACCGACGGGCGTCGATCGACGGCGGCTGGAGGCCATCGAGCGGGCGGCGCGACAGTTGTTCCGTCTGGCCGAGCGTGCGGCTGAAGCCGCACCTACGAATACGCAAGACCTGTCTCGAAGCGGGCGTGGTTCGGCATCGACGCCGCTGCAATCTCGAGTAAAGCGGACTCCAGGCGCCCTGCTCGCCCTCGCCTATCCGGATCGTGTGGCCCAGCGGCGTACCGGAGGCGACGAGCGCTATCTGCTGGCCGCCGGCACGGGTGCCGAGCTGCCGCGCGACGATGCACTCGCCGTCCATGCCTATCTGGTCGTGGCGGCGATCGATGCGCGTGGACGCGATGGGCGCATCCAGTCGGCCCTGCCGATCAGTGAAAGCGAGCTGCACGCTGAAATGGCTGAGCGTCTGGAATCGAGCCGCGAGGTCTTCTGGGACGACGAGCGCGCGGCCTTGGCCTGTCGCGCGATCACCCGGCTCGGTGCCATCGTGCTGGAATCACGCCCGGTTGCGCTCGGACCCGAGGACGATGCCGGCACCTGTCTGATCGCGCACATCCGCGAGCACTTCGACGAGGCGCTCGACTGGTCGGACTCAGCGCGTCAGCTCCAGGCGCGGGTTGCATTGGTGCGCCGGCACGATCCGTCCGGCGACTGGCCCGACCTCTCGGACGCTGCCTTGCGCGAACACCTGGACGACTGGCTCAGCCCCCGGATCACCGGCAAGACCCGGCTGTCGGACGTGCGCCGGCTCGATCTGAACGCCATCCTGCTCGATCGACTGAACTGGGAGCAGCGCCAGCGGCTCGATCAGCAGGCGCCTCGCACCTTCGTCACCCCAGCCGGCAACAGCCGCCCGATCGACTATGTCAGCGGCGAGACGCCGATCCTCGCCGCTCCGCTCCAGGAGTTCTTCGGCCTGAGCGACACCCCGCGCCTGTGCCGGGGGCGCGTGCCCGTGCTGCTGCACCTGCTCTCCCCCGCCCGGCGCCCGATGCAGGTCACTCAGGATCTGGCCGGGTTCTGGGCGCGCGGCTATGCCGAGGTGCGCAAGGAGCTGCGCGGACGCTATCCCAAGCATCACTGGCCCGAGGATCCGACCCAGGCCCAGGCGCTGGTCGGCGGACTGCGGCGGCGTGGCGCGTCCGGTCCATCACGCTGAACCCATGTTCGATGGGGCGGTTTCGAACGATCATTGAGTCTCGCTATAATGAACATTTTCCGTTATCCCGGCCGACGTGGCTCGATGCACGGCGGCCGGATCCTTCCATGTCCAACCCAACGAGTTCGTTCCATGAACACCCCCTTGCTGTCGACCCTAGCCCTAGCCCTGGCCCTGGCACCGAGCCTCCAGGTCTTTGCCGCCGAGCATGACCATTCCGCCCATTGGGACTATGTCGGCCAGGAGGGACCGGAACACTGGGGCGATCTCGATCCGAGCTTCGATCTGTGCAAGCGCGGCAAGAATCAGTCGCCGGTCGACCTGAAGGACTTCGTCGACTCCCGACTGCCGCCGATCGGTTTTCACTACAAGCCCGGCGGACACGACGAGGTCAACAACGGCCACACCATCCAGGTCGACTATGATGCCGGCAGCACCATCACCATCGACGGGCGCGACTACGAGCTCAAGCAGTTCCACTTCCATACTCCGAGCGAGAACCACATCGCCGGCAAGGAATTCCCGATGGAGGCGCATCTGGTCCACGCCGACAAGGACGGCCATCTGGCCGTGATCGCGGTCATGATGGAGGAAGGCGTCGAAAACCGCGCACTGGCCAACGCCTGGTCGGTGATGCCGGATCACCCCAATACCACCGTCCATCTGTCCACCGATGTTTCGGCCGAGGATCTGCTGCCCGCCGACCGCGACTACTACCGTTTCAGCGGTTCGCTGACCACCCCGCCCTGCTCCGAGGGCGTGCTCTGGCTGGTCATGAAGCATCCGGTCACGGCCTCATCGGAACAGATCACCAAGTTCGCCCATCTGATGGGGCATCCCAACAATCGCCCGATCCAGGAGCTCAACGCGCGCCTGATCGTCGAGTGAGCCGCCAGGAGCGAGAGGTAGACCGCGATCGCTTCCGGCTCTATCGGCTCGCCGTCCAGAATCCGGTCGCCGAGATCGATTTCGTCGACCGGATCTTCCATCAGCGGCATGGACGCCCGGCGCGAGTATTGCGCGAAGACTTCTGCGGCACGGCGGCCGTCTGCGCCGAGTGGGTGCGCCGCCGACCGGACAATCATGCCTGGGGAGTGGATCTCGACCCCGAGGCGCTCGGCTGGGGGCGTACAGACGCTCTCCAGACGCTGAACACCGATGAGCGCGCCCGCGTCACGCTCATCGAAGGCGACGTCCTGAGCGTCGAGACACCCACACCCGAGATCGTCCTGGCGCTGAATTTCAGCTACTGGCTGCTGCACACCCGAACGGCGCTGCTCGCCTACTTCGAGCGCGTGCGCGAAACTCTGCCCGAGACCGGATTCCTGGTGCTCGACGCCCACGGCGGCCCGGAGTCGCTACGGTTAGGCAATGAGGCACGGCGCATCTGCGACCCAGCCGGCGAGGATTTCGACTATGTCTGGGAGCGTGCCGATCATGACCCCATCAGCGGACGCCAGGTCTGTCATATCCATTTCCGCTTCGACGACGGTTCGAGTCTGGAGCGCGCCTTCAGCTACGACTGGCGTCTCTGGACCCTGCCCGAGATCCGCGATCTGCTCGACGCCGCCGGCTTTTCCAGGGTGCAGTTCTATTGGCAGGGCTGGGACGCGCACGACGAACCGGACGGTCATTTCGTCCCGGTCGAACGCGGCGAGCCGGACGAGGCCTGGATCGCCTATATCAGCGCCGAACCCTGAGCACCGTCAGCCCGGCTCGTAGGGGCGGCGACCGTAGAGCCGGCTGAGCCTGAGCAGCCGCTCGGCCGCCGACGGGTCGAGCTGATCCTCACGATAGCGCCACAGCCAGTTGCCCTCGGCCGTACCCGGACGGTTCATGCAGGCTTCCGCACCCAAGTTCAGCACGTCCTGCATCGGGAAGAGCGCCAGATCGGCCACCGAGCCGAGCGCGACGCGGATGAAGTCCCAGTTGACCGCCTGCCCGTCACCATTGAGATAGGTCAGCACCTGAGCGCGCAGGTGCTCGTTGCGCTCGGCCCACCAGCCGAGCAGGGTGTTGTTGTCGTGCGTGCCGGTATAGACGGCCAGACGCCGACGATGCTTGTGCGGCAGGAAGGACGAACCGCCGAACCCATCCTCCAGATCCTCGAACCCGAATTGCAGCACCGCCATGCCCGGCAATTCCAGCGTATCGCGCAAGGACTCGACGTCCTCGGTGATGACCCCGAGATCCTCGGCGATCAGCGGCAGGTTCTCGCCCAGGGCGGCACGCAGGGCCTGGAAGAGTTCCAGCCCAGGCCCAGGCACCCAGCATCCGTTGATCGCCGTCTCCTCGCGCGCCGGGATCTCCCAATAACCCGCGAAGCCGCGGAAATGATCGATGCGCACCAGATCGACCAGTTCCAGCACCCGGCGCAGACGCTCGACCCAGAAACGATAGCCGTCGGCGGCCAGCACCGGCCAGCGATAGAGCGGATTGCCCCAGCGCTGGCCCGTGGCGCTGAAATAATCCGGCGGCACCCCGGCGATCACCGTCGGGTGCCCTCGCTCGTCGAGCTCGAACCATTCCGGATGGGTCCAGACCTCGCTGGAATCATGGGCGACGAAGATCGGGATGTCGCCGATCAGGTGCACCCCACGTGCACGCGCATAGTCGCGCAGCGCCGACCACTGACGATGAAAGACATACTGGACGAACCGCTGTAGCTCGATCTCAGCCTGATAGTGCTCGGACCACGCGGCCAGCGCCGCCGGATCGCGCTGGGCGAGCGCCGGCTCCCACTCGGTCCAGGGACGCAGGTCGTGATGGGTCTTGAGCGCGTGATAGAGCGCGTAATCGTCGAGCCAGAAAGCCTTGTGCTCACAGAACCGGGCATAGTCGGCCCGATCGTCCTCGCCGGCGCGTTCGCCGAAGCCCGCCCGAGCCAGTTCCAGCAGCCGGGTCTTCCAGGGCGCGACGGCGCCGAAGTCGACCCGATCCTCGGGGAACTCCGGTCGCCCGTCCAGATCGGACGCCTGGAGCCAGCCGAGTTCCAGCAGCCCATCCGGACTGATCAGCAACGGATTGGCCGCAAAGGCCGAGGTGCACTGATAGGGTGAATCACGATAACCGGTCGGACCCAGCGGCAGCATCTGCCAGAGTCCCTGCCCCGCCGCCGCGAGGAAGTCGACGAAACGGCGGGCGCTCGGGCCAAGGTCGCCAATGCCGTAGGGGCCGGGAAGCGAGGTCGGATGAAGCAGGAGGCCGCTGGTGCGGTGCATGATGATGAGGGGCTCCGGTAGGACACGGTTGGCTGAATGCGAAGTCTACCAAAGCCGGTTGCAAAAACCCGCCAAATCCGACGTCGCTTGCCGCTCCGGGTCCGGACACCTAGACTTGGTCGGCCGATGAGCGCGTCTATGGATACCGAACCATCGAGACCAAGGGGGAGCGCGATGATACGACTGATTGCAGCCGGACTGCTCTGGATGACGACCTTCGCCCCGAACGTTCAGGCACAGTCACCCGATCGGCCCGACGACCGGGGGTACTACGACCGGGGCGGCTATCCGGGGGAGGCGCCAGGGGCCTATCAGGGCAGCCACGGCGGGCGCGACACCTACAGCGAACAGGAGATCCTGGCCAGGGTGGAGGCGTTCTTCGGGCAGGGCGCCGAGAATCTGGCGATGGCGGTGCAGAAGGTCTTTCGCGAGCAGGGCGAACCCAATGGCTATGTCGCCGGCGAGGAGGTCGGGGCGGCACTCGGCGTCGGACTACGCTATGGGCGCGGTGTGCTGAGCACCCGCCAGACCCAGGATCGCCCCGTCTTCTGGCAAGGCCCCTCGATCGGTCTGGATCTCGGGGTCAACGTCGCCAAGGTCTTCATCCTCATCTATCGGCTGCCGAGCGAGGAGTATCTGTTCCGGCGCTTTCCGGGCGTCGAGGGCAGCCTCTACTTCATCGGCGGCGTGGGCGTGAACTATCTGCAATCGGGCGACACCGTCATCGCCCCCATCCGTCTCGGGGCCGGCTGGCGTCAGGGGGTGAGCGCCGGCTACATGGACTTCACCGAGCGCGTTCACTACAACCCGTTCTGAAGCGCCATCCGTGGCACGACGGACGTTCAGGCTGCTGGCGTCATGGTCAACGCGGCGGCGGACCGCGACGATCGCCACGATAGTGCGGCGCCACGTCGCCATTACGGGACAGCTCGCGGATATGCCGATCCACCCGATCCAAACGCCGCTCGATCATGCGCCGCGCCTCGTGCGGCGGATAGCCGTCGCGGCGCAGGTCACGTATGAACTGACGCGCCTCGTCCTGCTCTTGCCTTAGCCTCCGGACCTCGCGGCGCGTCAGCTCGCCCGAGTCGATGCCGCGCTGGATGGCCGTGGACTGGCGATCGAGCCGATCGTCGAATCTCGGGCCGGGCGGCCCGCCGCGCTGTGCCTGTGCCGGCAGTGACAACAGCAGGCCCGTCGCCACCAGGACCAAGAGCGTGTTGCGACCTTTCATCACCTGTTCTCCTGCTAAGATGCCGCCTCGGGCGGCTGGGAGTCCAGAGTATAACCATTCGCGCGCACGAACCTTGCAGCAACCGTGAAGACATCATGCATCCGGACGAGATCGCCACGCTGACCGCCCGCATCGGACGCGCCCATCTGCGCCGGCGGCTGGGTCTGGAGGCCGACCACGAGGTCTTCGTGCTCAATCGGCCGGGGGCGCATTTCTTCTATCCGGAGAACTGGTATTCGGTCCACGGAGTCATCCGGCACGCGCTGCGTCTCAGCGGTCTGCTGGCACGCGCCCAGGACAACGCCACCCGGCTTCAGGTCCGGCACAACCGGGTCGTCCTGCCCGGTCTGCCCGCCGCCTTCGAGGGCTTCCGGATCCTGCATCTGAGCGATCTGCATCTGGACATGGAGCCGCGCAACGTCGCGGCCCTGTGTGCGCGGCTACCGACACTCGACGCGGATCTCTGCGTGCTCACCGGCGACTATCGCGCCAAGACTTTCGGCCCCTATGATCGGGTGCTGAGGGCCATGCGCGAGGTGCGCGGGCGGATCGAGGCGCCCGTACTGGCCGTGCTCGGTAATCACGATACCCTGGCCTTCGTACCGGCGTTCGAATCGATGGGCATCCGCTGTCTGCTCAACGAGTCCGAGCCGATCGAACGTCAGGGCGAGCGGATCTATCTCGCCGGCGTCGACGATGCCCATTACTATCAGGTCCACAATCTCGACAAGGCCGCCGCCGGTATCCCCGAGGGGGCCGTCGCCATCCTGCTCTCACATACGCCCGAGATCTACCGGCACGCCGCCCATTGCGGATTCGACCTGATGCTGTGCGGACACACCCACGGCGGCCAGATCTGTCTGCCGGGCGGTTTTCCGCTGACCTGGGATGCGCACTGCCCACGCCGTCTGGCCGCCGGCGCCTGGAGTCACGGCGCCATGCTCGGCTACACCTCGGTCGGGGCCGGAACCTCGGTCATCAACGCCCGGCTCAACTGCCCGCCCGAGATCACCGTCCATACGCTGACCGCCGGCTAACGGAACAGCACCAGATGCCGCATCGTCCGGGCGCTGACGCCGATCCGGTCGCCGACGGCGTACTCCTCTGGTGGCTCAGTGCCAGACTCAAGACCTCGGACCCGCTCGGCAGGCGCAGGCGATAGAGGAAGTCCGCGCTGCGAAAGGCGCGATCCAGGATCTGCGCCCGGATCGGGCTCGCGTCGTCATGGATCAGATCGTCTGGGCGCACCAGTACCTCGACCGTCGTGCCCGACGGCAGATCGTGCGGCCTGGAACAGGAAAGCTCGCCCAGATCGGTGTCGACCCGACAGCCGTCGAGCACGGTCCCCCGCAGCCGCGTGCCCTGACCGATGAAATCGGCCGATGTGATCGGCATCATGAGCGAGGGGCGTATCCGTCAATAAGGGCGGGCCTTCGATCTCTATCAAGAGCCCCGGCCGATCGCTTCGTGGCCATGGCGAAGGCCTCGTGCTGATCGTGCGTGACCAGCACCGCCGTCACGCCCTCACGCTTGAGCAGATCGCGGATCTCGCGCGCGAGCTGTTCGCGCCGCTCGGCGTCGAGGCTCGAAAAGGGTTCGTCGAGCAACAGCGCCTCGGGCCGGGGTGCCAGGGCGCGCGCCAGGGCCACGCGCTGCCGCATCCCGCCCGAGAGCTCGTGCGGATAGCGCTCCCCGGCGCCGGCCAGCCCGATGAGTTCCGGCAGCTCGACGATGCGTGCGCGCTTCCGGGCGTTGGAGCCGTCACGCAGACCGAAGCCGATGTTTCCCGCCATGCTCAGATGCGGAAAGAGCGCGAAGTCCTGGAACAGCATCCCGACACGCCGCCGCTCGGGCGCGAGCGTCTCACCCGGTGCCGACACCCGGCGTCCGTGCAGCCAGATTTCACCGGAGCAATTCCAAATTCAAGCTCCTTGTGCTATCAGGGGCTTTCGAGCGATTCATCACGGCGCCGCGGATAAGCCGATGGTTGTCCAGTCGATCCCTCCCCCCACCCCGGAGCTTTCTCCCGCGACACTGGTAGCGCGCGTGCGCGAGGTGTCGTATGCACTGCCTGATGCGCGTAAAGGCGGCAACCACCAGCGCTACGCGATGGGGGATGCGGGGCTGAGTGCATTTGCGATGGTGTTGATGCAAAGTCCGTCGTTTCTCGACTTTCAGCGCCGGATGCAGTACGAGCGCGGAGCCAACAACGCGGCCACGCTGTTTGGGGTCGATCAGATCCCGAGCGACCAGCACTCCAACCGGCCCAGCCTCCTCCACGGCACCGGACTCGGCGCTGAGGGGGGCATGGGGGCTTTCATCAAAGACCATGATGACGGAGTGGTCTTAAATCTGGAATTGCTGGCGTTGGGCGCGAGGCCGTCGCCACCTGGGGTGGCGCGACCTCGCTAGGGGCCGGGGGCGTCAATAGCCTGGGGGCGGGCGCCGTCCACCGTAAGGCATAGGCATATCCGGGCCGGGTCCATAGCCTGGGCCATAGCCGGGGCGTGGTGGGGGCGGTCCATAACCGCCGCCTCCCGGACCGCCGCCATAGCCGGGGCCTCGACCGTATCCGGGGCCGCCGGAGTCATAGCCGTATCCTTGGCCCGGACCCCGGTCCTGATTGCCGCCGCCCGATCCTTGGCCCGGTCCCTGGCCTTGAGAACCGCCCTGACCTTGGCCCGGTCCCTGGCCCTGAGAGCCGCCCTGACCTTGGCCCGGTCCCTGGCCCTGAAAGCCGCCCTGACCCTGACCGGGTCGCTGGCCCTGGTTCATACCCTGGCCCGAACCCTGCTGTGGACCCTGACCATAGCCATAACCACCGGGCTGAGCCTGGACCCCCGCGGGCAGGGTCAGACCCAGGGCGGTCGCCAGGGCGACAACCGATACATGTAAACCGAGCTTGTGCATATCAGACCTCAGAGTGAGACTCGTTTGTCGGTGTCGCGAACGCGCGTGGAGCGAATCCGAGACCTTCGAGTCGTGGGTTAGCCGAGAAACTCGGCGGTCAGTGCATACTGCCGGCGTGCGACGTTGCTCTCGTCGGCCGCATCATCTTCCATCATGGCACAGCTGACCGCCATGCGTGCCTGAACGGCCGCCTTCCAGGCACGATTCCGGCGCTCGGTCATGAGTTCGTCCGGCGTCAGTGCGGCAGCGGCGGAGGCCGCGACGAAATGATCGGCCTGTGCCATCCAGTCGGTATCCTTGCCGCAATCAGTATAGGTCTTAACGGCATAGGCACGGGCCACTCTGAAGGCGTCTTCCAGTTCGCCGGGTGAGACCCCGTCCATGAGTCCGGTATGGATGGCGCGGTTAACGCGCTCGTCGCGGCTCAGGTTCATGACCTGGTGCGCGAACCGGCAGCCGAGCTGTCGTTGCTGATCCGGGTTCAGCCGATTGAGTGCCGTGCGGAGATCCTGGTCGTTGTCGATCGTGGCCATGGGTCGAGTCCTCACCTCAGCCAGGGGTTGTAGATGTCCAGCCCGTCTATATCAGCAAATTCCGCGCTCGATCACATTGACTTGGGTCACTGGGGGTTGCATCGAGCGGTCTGGAACAAGGCTCCTGAACACCGGTGGCGAAATCCAGGGCGCTCCGATTGCAAGGGACGGTGGCTTGATGTATAGTGGTCGGCTTATCGAGCGACAGGGATAGCGGCTCCACGCCTGCATGGGCGAAGAGTCGGTCAACATCGATTCCCCTCCCGGAGAGGTGTCCGAGTGGCTTAAGGAGCACGCCTGGAAAGTGTGTATAGGTTAATAGCCTATCGAGGGTTCGAATCCCTCCCTCTCCGCCATTTCATCTTGCAAGCCTCTGATAGCCAAGGGAAGGCAGTGTGTCGAATGGATCCCGGCCACCCATAAAATCCCCTTCATATCCGGCAAATCCTGTGATTCGGCACTCTGAGGCCATGCTCATCGGCCCTTGACAGCTTTCGTGCACTCGTGCTCGAACGTCGTCGAAGGCTCCAGGGATTCGAGCATCCCACGCAGACGGTAGAGCGCTTCCAGCGCCTCGCGTGGCGTGAGTCCGTCCGGATCGATGTCACGCAGTGCCGTGCAGACCGGCGGTTCGACCGGCTCGACGACGGCTTCCGGCTCGGCCTTGGGACGCGGTGCCGACGCCGGTTCCATCGGGAACAGCGAGAGCTGCCGGGTCTCGCGCGTGGCATGGCGATGGGCGCCATCCTCCAGTTCACGCAGCCGCTCGCGCGCGCGGGCGATGACCGCCGGCGGCACCCCGGCGAGCGCCGCCACCGCCAGACCATAGCTCTGATTGGCCGGCCCCTCGCGCAGGGCGTGCATGAACACGATCGACTGGCCATGCTCCACGGCATCTAGATGGACGTTGGCGATGCCCGGATATTCCTCGGGCAGGGTGGTCAGCTCGAAATAATGGGTCGCGAACAGGCTGTAGGCGCCGATGCGCGTGGCCAGCTCGACGGCGCACGACCAGGCCAGCGACAGCCCGTCGAAGGTGCTGGTGCCGCGCCCGATCTCGTCCATCAGGATCAGGCTCTGAGCGGTCGCGTTGTTCAGGATGTTCGCCGTCTCCTCCATCTCGACCATGAAGGTCGAGCGCCCGCCGGCCAGATCGTCCGAGGCGCCGATACGCGAGAAGATGCGGTCGATGGGGCCGATGACGGCACGGCGTGCCGGCACGAAGCTCCCGGCATGGGCCAGCAGCACGATGAGCGCGTTCTGGCGCATGTAGGTCGACTTGCCGCCCATGTTGGGACCGGTGATGACCAGCATCCGCCGTTTGCCGTCCAGCCGCAGACCATTGGCGACGAAGGGACCGTCGAGCACGCGCTCGACGACCGGATGACGCCCGTCCTGGATCTCGATCTGCGCGCGGTTGGTCAGCTCCGGACAGCTCCAGTTCAGCGTCTGGGCGCGCTCGGCCAGATTGGCGAGCACGTCGAGTGCGGCGATGGCGCCGGCGGCCAGTTGCAGCGGCCCGAGCGACAGACCCAGCTGACCCAACAGTTCCTCATAGAGCCATTTCTCACGCGCGAGCGCGCGCTCGCGGCTGCTCAAGACCTGATCCTCGAAGCGCTTGAGTTCGGGCGTGATGTAGCGCTCGACCCCCTTGAGCGTCTGCCGGCGCACGAAGTCCGGCGGTACCTGATCGGCCTGGGTGCGGCTGAGTTCGATGTAATAGCCGTGCACCCGGTTGTAGCCGACCTTGAGGTTGGCGAGGCCGGTGCGCGTCCGCTCGCGTGCCTCCAGATCGAGCAGGAACCGGTCGGCATGTTCGGAGAGATCGCGCAGCGCATCGAGTTCGGCGTCATAGCCGCGCGCGATCACGCCGCCGTCGCGGATGAGCATCGGCGGCTGTTCGAGGATGGCGCGCCGGAGCAGATCCAGCACCTCGGGATGCTCGCCGATCTCGTCGCGCAGTTGGGCGAGCAGGGGATCGGGGGACTCGGCCAGTTCGGTGCGCAGATCGGGCAGGACGGCGAGCGAGTCGCGCAGCACGGCCAGATCGCGCGGGCGGGCGGTGCCGAGCGCCACGCGCGCCAGGATGCGTTCCAGGTCGCCGATGCCGTTCAGGAGCGACTGGATGGACGGGCCATGTCCGACGCCGATCAGGGCGCGGATGGCGCCATGCCGGGCGCGGATGGCCTCGCGATCGCGCAGCGGGCGGTTCAACCAGCGGCGCAGCAAGCGGCTGCCCATGGCGGTGACGGTCTGGTCGAGCACGCCGGCCAATGTGTGCTCGGGGCGTCCGCCGAGGCTCTCGGTGATCTCCAGATTGCGCCGGGTCGCGGCATCCAGGATCAGCGCCTCGTCGCGCGACTCGGTGGACAGACCGCGAATGTGGGGCAGGGCGGCGAACTGGGTGTCGCGGACGTATTGCAGCAGACAGCCGGCGGCCCCGATCGCGAGTTGCATCCCGGCGCAGCCGAAGCCGCCCAGGTCGCGGGTGCCGAACTGCTCGCACAGGGCACGCTCGCCGCTGTCGGGGTCGAAGTGCCACACCGGGCGGCGGGTGAGGCCGCGTTCGAGTTTTAGCTCTGCATCGAGCCGGCTGTCATCGGCGATCAGGATCTCGGCGGGTCTGAGCCGTTCGAGTTCGCTCATCAGTGCTTCGCTCGATCCGACCTCCAGCACCGAGAAGCGTCCGCTGGAGAGTTCCAGCACCGCCAGCCCCAGTCCGGAGGCACCCTCGGCGATGGCCACCAGCAGGTTCTCGCGCCGTTCCTCAAGCAATGCCTCGTCGGTGAGCGTTCCGGGCGTGACGATGCGCGTCACCTTGCGCTCGACCGGCCCCTTGGACTGGGCCGGATCGCCGATCTGCTCGCAGATGGCGACGGACACGCCCTGACGCATCAACTTGGCCAGATAGCCCTCGACGGCATGATAGGGCACGCCGGCCATCGGGATCGGCCGGCCGCCCGACTGACCGCGCCGGGTCAAGGTGATATCGAGCAGACGCGCGGCGCGTTCGGCGTCCTCATAGAACAGCTCGTAGAAGTCCCCCATGCGGTAGAACAGCAGCATGTGCGGATACTCGGCCTTGATGCGCAGATACTGCTGCATCATGGGTGTGTGTCGGGAGAGATCGGGGGGCGCGCTGTCTTGAGTCACGGGAGGTCGCTGGGGCGGAGGGCTTGGGATTCGATGAGCAGGCCGGACGTAACTGGACGTCGCGGCTGAAAGGGACTGCGTTTTACCATAGATCCGGAAAGACCGGCCAATTCCTGTAAAATCGCGCCCATTCGGCCCGTTGCGATGCCCGTCCATTGGAACCCAGCCCTGTTCGACACTCACAGCCATGGACCCCATAGCCCTCTCAAGCCATTGGAAACGGATGCCTGGTCTGACGCCGGGGGCGGACGGACGGCGGCTGTTCGAGCCGATCGCTCGGCTCACGGTGGTCCTGCTGCTCATGGGATTCATGGGCATGGCCGGAGCAGTTGCGGCGACCGATTTCGAGCGCGATCTTGCAGGCGCGACCGACATCCCCGGCCTTCCGCGCTTCGAGGGGTCGGTCATCATCGGTCATCGGGTCAGTCCCTTCGATGAGACGCTGATTCCAACCGGTCCCTGGGAGACAGGTACCGGAGACTGGAAACAGACGATCAAGGCGTCCGGCCGGCGCACGCGGCTGGTCTATCTCGCCCCGCGCAACGCCAGCTCGCTGGAGGTCATCCGCAACTACCGCCGCGCGCTGGAAGCCTTGGGCTATGAAACGCTCTACCAGTGCTCGGGGTTCGAGGAGTGCGGCGCCGGTGTCGATCGCTTCTATGGCGAGGCCGCCAACGGCAAGCAGCTCACCGACAGCCATCTGCTCAAGCACGTCTATTCGGACACGACGGTCCAGGAGCCACGGCTCTACAGCGCGCGCCGACAGACCCCGGACGGTGATTCACAGCTCTTCGTCTTCGCCGCCCTACAGGACAACTTCGCCGATTCGGCCGCCGGCAACCGCGTGGCCATCTTCGTCGAGGAGGTGCTGTCGCAGCCGATGCGCGAGCGCATGGTCTCGATCGAAGCCAAAGAGATGGCCCAGGGACTCTCGGACGCCGGGCGCATCGCCGTCCACGGCATCCAGTTCGACTTCAATCAGGCGACCATCAAGGCCGAATCCAAGCCCCAGCTCGAACAGATCGCCCTGATGCTGGTGGAGAATCCCGATCTCAAGCTCTACATCGTCGGTCACACCGACAATCGCGGCACGCTGGACTACAACATGGATCTCTCGCGCCGCCGTGCCGAGGAGGTGGTGCGCACGCTCATCCAGAGTTATGGCATTCCGGGTGAGCGACTCAAGCCCATGGGTGTGGCCAATCTCGCGCCGCTGACCAGCAACGCCACCGAAGAAGGGCGCGCGCTCAACCGACGGGTCGAGATCGTGGCTCAATGAAAGGCGGGAATCCAAGCGACATGACACGAGTAGACGAATGAGCGCCAATCTGAAGCTGCCGAAAGCCTACAAGACGTTCCTGATGCTGGCCCTGGTGATCGGGCCGTTCTTCTGGCTCGCCTTCACCGAGGACGGCCAGCGGCGCACCGACCTGGCCCTGATGGGGCTGCTCGGCAAGCCCGAGTTCAACGCTGCGCTCGACGCCTTCGACAGCCGGCTGACCGAGGCGAAACTGCGCGAGACCTTCCCCAAGCTCGAATTCCAGTGCGCCGTCGGGTCCAATCCGTTCGGCAACCGGCTGTGCGGCGCTCAGATCGGCACCTTCAACCGGATCCCGGCGGCCTCGGTCACGCTCTTCTTCCAGGACGATCAGTTGCGTGCGGCCAAGGTCGTCTATCGGCGCGTCTATCACGAAACGGTCCGGCAGTGGGTCGATCGGCGGGTCGGAGCGCGCCAAGCCAACCCGCTCGCCACACCCGTGCCGGCCCAGGAAGAGGGCGTCATCGCCCATCCGGTCGCCGATGGGCTCCTGCTGATGCGCGAGGGTGAGCTGACCAAGGACGACGAACCGGCGCTGATCTGGCTCTCCCAGGCTGCCATCGCGGCCGGCTGAAGGGGCTTGTCGTCTCAGCGTCCGGGAGCGCGCAGGAACAGCTCATAGAGCGTCAGCACGATCTCGACCACGATCAGGATGACGATGTACCACTCCACCCGCAGACTGCGCTTGCTCTGCAACAGATCGAGCAGGGTGCCGGCGGTGTCGTTGATCAGCGTCAGCTTGCGCTCCAGGGCCAGTTGACGTTCGCGGATCTCGTATTCGGCCTCCAGATTCAGGAACAGCCGTTCCAGATCCGGACGTTCCCAAATCACCTCCGGTTTGTCGCCGATCTCGCCGCGTCCGACCATGTCATGCTGGATCGCCAGCGCCTCGCCGATGTGGCGGATGAGGGTGCCGGCATGACTCACCCCGCGACCCTGACGCCGCAAGCGATCGGCCAGCGGCTCGATGCGGTCGAAGGCATGCGCGACCCTGGACTCCTGATCGGCCAGCAGCACGCTCTTGCCCAGGATGTCGGCCACGACCTGGAGTCGCGCCAGATCGGCATCGGCCAGCACCAGACGTTCGCGCTCCAGCGCCTCGGCGCGGGTCGGATCGATCAGGATCGGCAGGTCTTCGTGCTCGGGCTGGATCAGCGAGTCGCGCACGAAGGGGCGGATCTCCTCGACGAAGGCGGCTTCCTGCGCGTCGTTGACCCCGAACAGCACCACGGCGCCCGAGCGAAAGAGCACGGCGCGCCCCGTGTCGCCGATCGGCGTGACCAGCGGATTGGTCGCCAGCGCCTCCAGGTGTCCGAGACGCCGGATGTCGAGGTGACGCCCGAGCAATCGGGCGCGCGCGGTCAGTATGGTGTGGCCATCATGGGTCGATATGGACATGAGCGTCTTCCCTTTGTGGAGCTTCGATCCTGAGCCGCCCCAATGCCGAGCTGAGACGGTTCGATGCGAGCCGATCGGCGATTATGCGTGCCCAATATGACAACTCGAAGACAGGCCGGGCCGACTGGAACCTACGCGCGCGGACGAAGCGCGGCAGGAGCGCCGGATTGCTGGTAAAGTTGAGCGTCTTACTCTGCGCGGCCCGAATCACCGACCACTGATGCCATCCATGTTCGCACTCGACGTTCAGCAACTCACCAAGGTCTACCGAGGCGGTTTCCAGGCGCTCAAGGGCGTCGATCTCCAGGTCGGGGAGGGGGATTTCTTCGCCCTGCTCGGACCCAACGGGGCCGGCAAGTCGACCTTCATCGGCATCGTCTCGTCACTGGTGAACAAGACCTCGGGCCGGGTCTCGGTGTTCGGGCGCGATCTGGACCGCGATCCGGAAGGCGTCAAGTCGTGCATCGGTCTGGTGCCGCAGGAGTTCAACTTCAATCTGTTCCTGCCGGTGATCGAGGTCGTGCTCAATCAGGCCGGCTATTATGGCATCCCGCGCGCCGTCGCCAAGGACCGCGCCGAACGCTATCTGCGCCAGCTCGACCTCTGGGACAGGCGCGACACCGAGATGCGCCGGCTCTCGGGCGGCATGAAGCGCCGGTTGATGATCGCGCGCGCCCTGGTCCATGAGCCGCGTCTCCTGATCCTCGACGAGCCGACCGCCGGCGTCGATATCGAGATCCGGCGCTCGATGTGGTCCTTCCTGCGCGAACTCAATGCCCAGGGGACGACCATCATCCTCACCACCCATTATCTGGAAGAGGCCGAGAGCCTCTGCCGCAACATCGCCATCATCGACGGCGGCGAGATCGCCGAGCGCACCAGTCTGGCGGTGCTGCTCAACCGGCTCCATACCGAGACCTTCGTGCTCAATCTCAAGGGACGGGTCTCGGAGCTGCCGGAGCTGGGCGGTTTCGTGCTCCAGGCGCTGGACGACTGTACTCTGGAAGTCGAGATGAATCGCGACCACACCATCAACGGACTCTTCGAGGCGCTCTCGCGCAACGGCATCGAGGTCATCAGTCTGCGCAACAAGCAGAACCGGCTCGAACGTCTGTTCCTCGAACTGGTCGACCGGCGCGGTCCGGAGGTGGGGGCATGAGCGCGCGGCTGGACGACTGGCGTCGTTACCGGGTGACCTTCCGGACCATCCTGGGCAAGGAAGTGCTGCGCTTCTTGCGCATCTGGGTCCAGACCATCCTGCCCTCGGTCATCACCACCACGCTCTATTTCGTCATCTTCGGGCGTCTGATCGGCGAGCGCATCGGACCCATGGACGGGTTCGCCTATCTGGATTTCATCGTCCCCGGACTGGTGCTCATGGGCGTGATCACCAACTCCTATTCCAACGTGGTCTCATCGTTCTACAGCAGCAAGTTCTCGCGCTACATCGAGGAATTGCTGGTCTCGCCGGCGCCCAACTGGGTGATCCTGGCCGGCTACGTCGCCGGCGGCGTGGCGCGCGGTCTGACGGTGGGCGTGGCGGTGATGCTGGTGGCGATGTTCTTCACCGAGATCCGCATCCATGATCCGCTCTTGATGCTGCTGATCGGCCTCCTGACCGCGACGCTCTTTTCGCTCGGCGGCTTCATCAACGCCATATACGCCAACAGCTTCGACGACATCTCGATCGTGCCGACCTTCGTGCTCACGCCCCTGACCTATCTGGGCGGCGTCTTCTATTCGATCGATCTGCTGCCCGAGTTCTGGCAGACCGTCTCGCTGGCCAATCCGGTGCTCTACATGGTCAACGCCTTCCGCCACGGGCTGCTCGGGGTCAGCGACATCCCGCTCGTGCCGGCGTTCGGCATGATCCTGATGTTCATCGCCATCCTGGCGGCCTACAGTCTGTTCCTGCTGCGCCGGGGCGTGGGCATCAAGACCTGACTCGCCTGCAACCCGGCGCCCGCGATCCTGTCGAAGCGCGGGATGTTCGGACAGGCGTCCGAAACATCCGGCCACGCCGTCCGATGTGTCATAATCCGGCGTCGATCATCCGTTTTTCGAAGACTCGAACCCGAATCCGGGGTGCGTGACTCGAACTCTCTCTCGCAGGTCAATCATCCGTGGCATCCAAGCGTCGCGCCGGCTCGCGTGGCCGGAGACATTCCCGCCGTGGCTTCCGGCTCGGCACCCTTCTATTCGGCTGGCTCCTGATCCCGGCGGTCGGGGCATCCGTGGCCGTGACGCTCTATGGCATCCACCTCGATCGCGTGGTCCGCGACAAGTTCGAGGGCCAGCGTTGGGCCTTGCCCGCGCGCGTCTGGGCACGTCCGCTCGAACTCTACGCCGGACGCCGGCTCAGCCCCGATCAGTTCGAGTCCGAACTCAAGCGGCTGAACTATCGCGCCGTCGCGTCGCCGCGTACTCAGGGCCAATATCAACGCCTGGGCGACCGCTTCCAGGTCCGGACCCGTCCGTTCCAGTTCTGGGATGGGGCCGAGCCCGAGCGTCATCTGACCGTCACCTTCGCCGACGGCCAGGTCGAGACCCTGACCGACGCCGACGGCGGTCCCGACCCGGCCCTAGTGCGGCTGGACGCCATGCTGATCGCCAGCATCTATCCGACCCACAACGAGGACCGGGTGCTGGTGCGTCGCCAGGATCTGCCCGAGCTGCTGATCAAGACCCTGATGGCGGTCGAGGATCGCAACTTCTACCGACACATCGGCGTCGATCCCAAGGGCATCCTGCGCGCGGCGGTCAGCAACCTCCAGGCCGGCGCCGTGGTCGAGGGCGCCAGCACCCTGACCCAGCAGTTGGTCAAGAACTTCTATCTCAACGCCGACCGGACCTTCGAGCGCAAGATCAAGGAGGCCTATATGGCCTTCCTGCTCGAACGGCGCTACGGCAAGGACGAGATCCTCGAAGCCTATGCCAACGAGATCTATCTCGGTCAGGACGGCAGCCGCGCCATCCACGGCTTCGGATTGGCGAGCCAGTTCTTCTTCAATCTGCCGCTCGACGAACTCGACGCGGCCAAGACCGCGCTCCTGGTCGGCATGGTCCAGGCGCCGTCCAGTCTCGATCCGCGCCGCAATCCGGAGGCCGCCGAGCGGCGGCGCAATCTGGTGCTCGACCTCATGGTGCGCGACGGGGTCATCAGCGAGGCCGAGGCGACCAAGGCCAAGCGCGCGCCGCTCGGGATTCAGGACGGCGGCGGGCGTCCGGCCGGGTACTATCCGGACTTCATCACCCTGGTGCGTCGCCAGCTCCAGCGCGACTATCGCGACGAGGATCTGCGCTCCGAAGGGCTGAACATCTTCACCACGCTCGATCCGCTGGTGCAGGCCGCCGTCGAGCGTTCGCTGCCCAGGAAGCTGGCCGAGCTGGAGCAGCAGAATCGGATGAAGGCCGGAACCCTGGAGGCGGCCGCCGTGGTGACCTCGGTCGAGCAGGGCGAGGTGCTGGCCGTCGCCGGCGGGCGCGAGCCGGGCTATGCCGGCTTCAACCGCGCGCTCGACTCGGTGCGCTCGATCGGCTCGCTGGTCAAGCCGCCGATCTATCTGCTCGCGCTGTCGCAGCCGGAGCGCTACACGCTCACCACCAGTCTCTCGGACCGTCCCGTCAGTCTGCCCGACGGCAACAAGCGCTGGGAGCCGAAGAACTACGACCGCCGGGTTCATGGCTCGGTGCAGCTCCACAGCGCGCTCGCCCGCTCGCTGAATCTGGCTACGGTCAACCTGGGGTTGAGCCTCGGGGTCAAGAACGTCGTGGATACGCTCTACAAGATGGGTGCGCAGCGACGCATCCGGGTCGTGCCCTCGGTGCTGCTGGGGGCGGTGTCCATGTCGCCGCTGGAGGTGGCGCAGGTCTATCAGACCATCGCCGCCGGCGGCTATCGCGCGCCCCTGCGCGGCATCCGCGAGGTGGTCGACGCCCAGGGCCGGCCGCTCAACCGCTATCCGCTCGCCATCGAGGCCGTGGTCGATCCCAGGGCGGCCTATCTGACGACCTGGGCCATGCAGCGCGTGGTCACGGACGGCACGGCCAAGTGGCTCGGCGATCAGTTGCCCAAGGGGATGACGATGGCCGGCAAGACCGGCACCACCGACGAGAAGCGCGATAGCTGGTATGCCGGTTTCTCGGGCGACAAGGTGGCCGTGGTCTGGGTCGGTCGCGACGACAACAAGCCGATGGGACTGACGGGCGGAACCGGGGCGCTGCGGGTGTGGGGTGATTTCATGCTGGCGCTCGACAATGAGCCGTTGCCCGAGTCTCCGCCCGATGGCGTGGTCCTGGCCGATGCCTGCGGACGTAGGAACGTGCCCTTCATCGGCGACAGCGCCAAGGGGGCGGCCAGTTGCGGCGGCGGTCAGGGTTCCGGGTCGCGTGCTGCGGGCGGCGAGTCGGTGGCGCGGGCCGAACCGGCTCCCACCGAAACGCGGGAAGAGTCTCCGCCCCCTGAGCCACCGCCACCGCCACCCAAACCGGCTCGAACCCAAAACCATTTCATGAGCGACTTCTTCGGTCGCTGATGTTCAACACCTGTGCGAAGTGCTTAAACACATGCAACGCTTGACTCGATTCCTGACGCTTTCGTCGCTGGCCCTGGCCGGTCTGAGCGCCTGCTCCATGGGGCTGCGTGAGGGACCGCCGGCGCCCATCGTCCAGGTGACGCCGCGTGATGGACGGCCCGCGCGGCCAAGCGTGCCGACGCCCCAGCCGGAGCGCGCGCCCGTGCCCGAGCAACCGTCCGAGCCGGTCAGGCGCGGAACCCAGGTCTATGCCTACCGCGATCCGAGTGCCGCGCCGGAAACGGCCGCACCGCCCGCGTCCGGTATCCAGCCGGCTCAACCCGCCACGCCGACGCCGAGTGCGCCGCCGACACCAGGTACGCCGCCTCAATCCATCACCCAGACACCGGGTACGCCCCCGATGCCGGGCGGCCTCCAGGCGCAACCCGCCGCGCCTGCGCCGAGCACGTCCGAGCCGCCCGCGACGCCTCCTCAGCGTCCGGCCGAACAGCAGGTCGCCAAGGTCGATCCGCGCGCGACCCTGCCGGCTTCCGAGACTCCGAGTGCCGAGCGTCCGGTCGCGCCGGCCCCGGCGCTGCCTCCATCGAGCTTCGCCGCACCCAGTCTGCCGCCGGCGGCCGCCAAGCTCGCCGGTCAGGCCGAGCAGCAGCGCCAGTCGGGTGATTTCACCGGTGCGGCCGCTTCTCTGGAGCGCTCGCTGCGCATCGCTCCGCGTGAAGCTTATCTCTGGAACCGGCTCGCGCGCGTGCGGCTGGAGCAGGGGCAGGCGGTCCAGGCCGGCAATCTGGCCTCGCGCGCCAATGATCTCGCGGGCGACAAGGAAGACATCCGGCGCGACAACTGGCGCATCATCGCCGAGTCCAGGCGCCGTTCCGGGGATCTTGCGGCCGCGAGTGAGGCTGAGCAGCGCGCGGGGGGCAATTGACCTCATCGTAGATCGAAAGCGTACCTGTCCCTGGCGTTCCACACGGCTCGGAACCGGTCGCCGTCTGGACGGGAGTGCCTGTTGCACCGCCGGTAGCGCCCTGACCAAGCCCGTCGATAAGGATCGGCTAAAAAAGGCGTTTCACAAAGCCGTAGCTTTTCTGGTATTTTCCCCGCCCGAACGACGGTTGTTTCGTGCCGTCCGCCGACCCTGGCGGATACGAAGCATCCGGTGGCGTCTTCACCCTCTGTTGTTGGAGGCTCGTGCATGATCAAGCCAGTCGGCTCTGACGAACTCAGACCGCGTTTCGTCTATGACCCAGAGCAGCACCACAAACTCGCCCATGAGGCCGAGTCGCTGCCCTCGGTGATCGTCAGCTCCCAGGCGGCCGGCAATGCCGTCATGCTGGGCGCCGGGTATTTCAGCCCACTCGAAGGGTTCATGAATCTGGCCGACGCGCTCAGTACGGCGCAGTCGATGACCCTGACCGACGGGCGCTTCTTCCCGGTGCCGCTGCTCTGTCTGCTCGAATCCGCCGACGCCATCGCCGGCGCCACGCGGGTCGCGCTGCGTGACCCGAACGTCGAGGGCAACCCGGTACTGGCGGTCATGGACGTCACCGCCGTCGAGCAGGTCTCGGACGCGCAGATGGCGCTGATGACCGAACAGGTCTACGGCACCTCGGACCCGAAGCACCCAGGCGTCCAGACCTTCAACAGCCAGGGCCGTATCGCCATCTCGGGACCGATCCGGGTTCTCAATTTCTCCTACTTCCAGACCGACTTCCCCGACACCTTCCGCACCGCCGTCGAGATCCGCCACGAGATCCAAGAACGCGGCTGGCGGACGATCGTCGCCTTCCAGACCCGCAACCCCATGCATCGCGCGCACGAGGAGCTGTGCAAGATGGCGATGGAGGCGGTCGAAGCCGATGGCGTCGTGATCCACATGCTGCTCGGCCGGCTCAAGCCGGGCGACATCCCGGCCCCCGTGCGCGATGCCGCCATCCGCACCATGGCCGAACTCTATTTTCCGCCCAACACCGTGATGGTCACGGGCTACGGTTTCGACATGCTCTATGCCGGGCCGCGCGAGGCGGTGCTGCACGCCTATTTCCGCCAGAACATGGGCGCGACCCACTTCATCATCGGTCGCGATCATGCCGGCGTCGGCGATTACTATGGTCCCTTCGACGCCCAGACCATCTTCGATGACGCCGTGCCCGCCGATGCGCTCGCCATCGAGATCTTCCGCGCCGACAACACGGCCTACTCCAAGAAGCTTGGACGAGTCGTGATGATGCGCGACGCCCCCGACCATACGCCGGATGACTTTATCCAGCTGTCCGGTACTCGGGTGCGCGAGATGCTCGGCCGGGGCGAGGCCCCGCCGCCCGAGTTCTCGCGTCCCGAGGTCGCCCAGATCCTCATGGATTACTACCAGTCACTCCCTCAGTCGTAGCCCAACGGAGAGCCAATGAGATGATTACCAGCAATCCCTTCGCCGAGCTGTCGGCGTTCATTGCGCCGGGCGTGATGCAGGCCTATGTCGTGTTGATGGTCCTTCTGGTCATCGGCGGCACCCTGCTCGACGTCAAGCACAAGAAGAGCGCCCGGTATTTCTTCGAGAAAGGCAAGTCGCTCAAGAAACTGGCCAAACGCGAAGTCGGCGGCGCCGAGAAGGTCGGTCTGGCCGTCAGCACCCTGGCCAACGAAGTCCTGGCCTCGGGCGAGTTCGAGAATCCCGACCGGCGCAAGTCTCACCTGCTCATGATGTACGGCTTCGTCACCTTCGTGGTGACGACCGCGATCCTGATCTTCGGCGTGGAAGGCGAGACCTCGGGTTTCGTGTCCCTGCTCTGGCACATCGGCGCTCTGATGGTCAGCGTCGGCGGCTACTGGTTCTGGTTCAAGATCCGCGTCGACGTGCGTTCCGAGGGCCATCCGTGGTACGACGTGCATCTATCGGATCTGTTCATCGTCTCGCTGCTGCTGACGACGACCTTTGCACTGGTGTGGTCGCTGTTCCAGGCCGCAGGCGCCGGTGTCCTGGCCGGACTGGCCTTCTTCATCTTCATCGCCGCCGCCACCACGCTGTTCGGCACCGTCTACTGGTCGAAGCTGGCGCACATGTTCTTCAAGCCCGCCGCCGCCTTCCAGAAGAAGGTCGCCAAGGCCGACGGTTCGATGGACAAGCTGCCCGAGCTGCCCGAACTGACCGACCCCATCGTCAAGGAGCGCTATCCGGACATCCCGACCTACATGGGCGACACCCCGCCCTACATGGGCCTGGGGATCAAGCGCGAAGCGCCGACCCATTACTGATCTCACCGCGCTGAAAAGAGTTGAGAGAGAAGAGGATCACGAGAATGCCAACGTTCGTCTATATGACGCGCTGCGACGGTTGCGGCCAATGCGTCGACATCTGCCCGTCGGACATCATGCACATCGACACGACCATCCGTCGTGCCTACAACATCGAACCCAACATGTGCTGGGAGTGCTACTCCTGCGTCAAGGCCTGTCCGCATAACGCGATCGACGTGCGCGGTTACGCCGACTTCGCCCCGCTGGGCCATTCGGTGCGGGTGCGTCGCGACGAGGAGAAGGGCGTCATCGCCTGGCGCATCATCTTCCGCAACGGCGAGAAGGACATGAACCTGCTCGCGCCCATCACCACCAAGCCCTGGGGGCAGCACACGCCCAAGCTCAAGGACGTGCCCGCGCCGTCGAAAGAGATGCGCGACAGCCAGTTGCTGTTCAACGAGCCCAAGTACATTCGTCTCGATGACGGCGGTCTGCATACGCTCGAATCCAACGGCCTGAAAATGCAAGAAGGGGTGTGCTACTGATGGCTTACAAGACAATCATCGAGGACGGCATCGACGTTCTGGTCGTCGGTGCGGGCCTGGGCGGCACGGGCGCGGCCTTCGAGGCGCGCTACTGGGGCCAGGACAAGAAGATCGTCATCGCCGAGAAGGCCAACATCGATCGCTCCGGTGCCGTGGCCCAGGGTCTGTACGCCATCAACTGCTACATGGGCACCCGCTTCGGCGAGAACAAGCCGGAAGATCATGTGCGTTATGCGCGCATCGATCTGATGGGCATGGTGCGCGAAGACCTGCTGTTCGACATGGCGCGTCACGTTGACTCGGCCGTGCACCAGTTCGAGGAATGGGGTCTGCCGTTGATGCGCAACCCCAAGACCGGCGCCTATCAGCGTGAAGGCCGCTGGCAGATCATGATCCACGGTGAGTCCTACAAGCCGATCGTCGCGGAAGCGGCGAAGAAGTCGGCCGACAAGGTCTTCAACCGCATCTGCGTCACCCATCTGCTGATGGACGAGAGCAAGCCCAACCGGGTCGCGGGCGCGGTCGGCTTCAACGTGCGCACCGGCAACTATCATGTCTTCAAGTCCAAGACGGTCATCGTCGCCGCCGGCGGCGCCTCGAACATCTACAAGCCGCGGTCGGTGGGCGAGGGCGCGGGGCGCGTCTGGTATGCACCCTGGTCCTCGGGCTCGGCCTATGGTCTGATGATCGGCGCCGGCGCCAAGATGACCCAGATGGAGAACCGCATCGTGCTGGCCCGCTTCAAGGACGGTTACGGTCCGGTCGGCGCCTACTTCCTGCACCTCAAGACCTATACGCAGAACGGTCTGGGCGAGGAGTACGAGTCCAAGTGGTGGCCGCAGTTGCAGGAAATGGTCGGCAAGGAATATCTCGACCCGGAACTCTCGCACCGCACCCATCGCCCGATCCCGACCTGTCTGCGCAACCATGCCCTGATCAGCGAAGTCAACGCCGGTCGCGGGCCGATCCACATGGTCACGATGGAAGCCTTCCAGGATCCGCATCTGGAAGAGATCGGCTGGCACAACTTCCTCGGCATGACCGTCGGCCAGGCCGTGCTCTGGGCCGCGACCGATGTCGATCCGAAGAACGAGAACCCCGAGCTGACCACCTCCGAGCCTTACGTCATGGGTTCGCACGCGACCGGTTGCGGTGCCTGGTGTTCGGGTCCGGAGGACGTCTCGCCGCCCGAGTATTTCTGGGGCTACAACCGCATGACCACAGTCGAGGGACTGTTCGGGGCCGGCGACGCCGTCGGCGGCACGCCGCACGCCTTCTCGTCCGGCTCCTTCACCGAGGGGCGTCTGGCGGCCAAGGCGGCCTGCAAGTACATCGACGACGGCAAGGCCGAGGGCATTCGGGTCTCAGACGCGCAGATCGAGCGGCGGCGTGAAGAGATCTACAAGCCGCTGGAGCACTACCGGGTCTACCGCAACGAGATCACCGCCGGTTCGGTCAACCCGAACTACATCAACCCGCGTCAGGGCCTGGATCGTCTGCAGAAGCTGATGGACGAGTACTGCGGCGGCGTGACCGTCAACTACATGACCAATGACAAGCTGCTCAACATCGGTCTGAAGAAGATGAAGCTTCTGGAAGAGGATCTCGAGAAGCTGGCGGCGGAGAACATCCATGAACTGCTGCGCGCCTGGGAGCTGAAGCATCGTCAGCTCACCTCCGAGGCCGTGCTGCATCACACACTGTTCCGCAAGGAGACCCGCTGGCCGGGCTACTACTACCGTGGCGACGCCATGAAGGTCGACGACGAGAACTGGCATGTGCTGACGGTGTCGCGCCGTGATCCCGATACCGGCGAGTACACAATGGAAAAGGCGCCCTGTTACCATCTGGTCGATGCCTGATAGGATCCGGCGTGCCTCGATATGAAGTCTGGGCTCTCGGTATTGCCGGGAGCCCAGCTTTTTTTCAGGGTTGGATTGTAGTGGCCTGAAGACGATTCGCTGGTGATATGAACATCAATGATCTGACCGACGAACAAATCATCGAGATCGCCCATCCTCTGTGGGACGATCTCGTCAAGTATTCCAATCAGGGCCGGTACGGCAAGTTCATCAAGAAGTTCTCCTACAACCTGCTGCTCGCCCTGAACGAAGTCGAAATGGGCAAGCAGTTCGCGCATAGCGAATTGTCGCGCAATCTGGTCGAGGAACGCGATTTTCTCGGGCTCATCCGGCGCGGCGAGCATGTGACGGCGCTCTACCGCGTTCGTAGTACGGCGCGCGAAGGGGAATGGCTGGGGCGCATGGTGCTCGGCTATGAGAATGGCGAAGTGCGTATCTTTGCCGCTTCGATCTTCTGATGTCCGAGGCCATGATGAAACAGACCATTCGCGACGATACATTCGTCGAACTGAGCTATCGCGTCCTCGATCAGAAGACGGGTAATGTTTTGACGGCCGTGGAGTTTCCGTTGGGCTATGTCCATGGTCACAACTCAGTGCTGGATCCGCGCGTCATGGCGGAACTGGAAGGCCGGTCGGTGGGCGAGACGATCTCGGTTCCGATCGATTGCAGCGATCTCTATGGCGCTCGGGATGAATCGCTCGTCATCACGGATTTGATCGAGAACGTGCCCGAGGAATATCGCGAAGTCGGGATGCAGATCCTGATGGAGAACGAGAAAGGCGAGACCAAGACCTTTTTCGTCACCCGTATGGACGACAGGACGCTGACGATCGACGGCAATCATCCGCTGTGCGAGCGGCAGGTGATCTTCGAGCTGGAAGTGCTGAGCGTGCGTGAGGCGACGGACGAGGAGATCGCCGCCGGCGGCACGCCGGAGCTGGGGCCGGACATCGGCGGATCGCCGACCCGGCCGATCTGATCACGGAGCTTCAGCCGGCGGGATGTTGCCGATCGATCCCGGCCGCCGAGGGTTCGATGCCGGCTTGCGCCTTGGCGAATCCATACCGGCTCTCCCGCTACAGTGAACGCGCCGCGCGGCGGATTCGGTCGTGTACGGCGATCCAGGCCGAGTCGTCGGGCGGCAAGGCGATCAACAGGACGTCGCAGTCGCTGCCGTCGGCCTGGTGCAATACCGAATAGAGCATCGAGGCATAGTCCTCGGGGACGGCGGGCATCGGCCAGAATCTCGCGACCGGCCAGTCGACGGGACGAGTCGCGATCAGACCCGGACGCCGGTCCGGGAACGGGCTCTCGTGCAGATCGATCGGAATCCGGTAGCATGGCTTGCTCGGCGCATAATGCGAGTCCAGCATACCGGGCACACGAGGCGCGGTCGCGTCTGTGGTCAGGATCGGAGGCAGATGCGGCGCGAGGGCCTCCGCCGTAATCCGACCGGGCCGCAAGAGGCGGGGATGGTCGCCGCTGAGATCCACAATGGTGGATTCGATACCGACCGGGCAGGGGCCGCCATCGACGACGGCCGCGATCCTGCCCGCCAAATGGCGCTGCACATGCAGCGCGGTGGTCGGGCTGATCCGACCGAACGGATTGGCGGACGGCGCGGCCAGTCCTCGACCGAGTCGTTGCAACACGGCCTGAAACACCGGATGAGCGGGCACGCGCAGCGCGACCGTGGTCTGGCCGCCCGTCACCAGCGGCGAAACGGTCCGTGCCGCAGGCAGAACCAGGGTCAAGGGTCCGGGCCAGAAGGCCGATGCCAGCCGCCAGGCGGCCTCCGGCACGACGGCGGCCCAGGCGGGCAGTTGTTCAGCCGCAGCCAGGTGCACGATCAGCGGATGATCGGCGGGGCGGCCTTTGGCCTGGAAGATCGCGCGCAAGGCGTCGGGATTGCCCGCATCGCCCGCCAGACCGTAGACGGTCTCGGTGGGCAAGGCCACCAGTTCGCCCGCTCGCAGCAGGTTCGCCGCGGTGGTCAGGTCATCCGTGCCGGATGTGAGATGCAACATGATCGGGATACCTTGTCATCGTGCCGTTTCGCCGCCGACCGGGATGTTGAAAACCGCCGTGCGGGCGGCTTCCAGCACGGCGCGGACCTCGGGGTGCTGAACGCGCCGCTCGGTGCTGATCAACCAGAACGCCTCACGCACCTCATCCAGCCGCCCCAGCTCGATGACGCCATAACGCGCGCAGATCTCGTCCGAGATGATGGCGGGCGCGGGGAAATAGCCTTCGCCCGCCTCGGCGAAGACTTTCATCAGGGCGCTGTCATCGAACTCCCCGACGACCCGAGGGGACAGGCGTGCCTCGCCCAGCCAGCGATCGATCTCGCCACGCACCGCCGCGTTCTGTCCGGGCAACAGGAGCGGCGCTCCGTTGAGGCAGGCGGGGAAGCCTACATCCTGCCGCGCCAGCCGGGGCACGGCAAAGAAGGCGAGGGCGCTCTCGCCCAGCTTGCGGCTGTGACCGCGTACCGCCAGCCCCGCCGGCATGGGTCGATCGGCCAGCACCATCTCGATCCGGTGCAGGGCCAGTTCGCCGAGCAGCGTCTCGATGGCGCCGTCGCGGCAGACCAGCCTGACCGGCTTCGTCAATTGCCGCAGCGACAGCAGCAATCGATGGATGAGCGATTTGGGGAGTGCGTCGGAAATCCCGACCCGAAACACCGGTGCCGCGTGTTCCGGGATGCCGGTGGCCCGCAGCGACGACACCATCTCCTGACCCAGCGCAAAGATCTCGTCCGCGTAAGACAGGGCCACGCGCCCCGCCTCGGTCAATTCGAGGCGGCGACCGGCGGGTTTGAACAAGGCCGTCCCGAGATCGCTTTCGAGCAGCTTGATCTGAGCACTGACGGTTTGCGGCGTCAGATGCAGTTGGTTGCCCGCCGCCGCCACGCTCCCGGCGCGGGCCGTCACCCAGAAATAGCGCAGGTGCTTGAGGTTCATCCGCCCCTTATCTGAAAATTTTTTCGCATATTCTCTAAAGAATAATCGACTTTTATTGGCATTCTCAAGCGGTGATACTCGCAGACGGCACTCGTCAGTCCGGCGCGGCCGAGTGGCCTGAAGTCTTGTAAGGGTTCGGCCCCGGCCTGGGGCGGAGTCCGATATCCCACCGTTAACGAGGAGATGAAGGCATGCCCAGCGAACCCAGAGGCGCCTTTTTGCTGGTGCGCCGCCTGGCGGATCTGCAGCGCATCAGCGCAGAGCTCACCGATTATCTGTCGATGCTTCACCGTTGGTCGCCCGGCAGCACGCCGGAAACCCTGCGGGGCATCTGGATCGATGAAGATGGGGTGGCGAATCTGCCGTCCGAGCTGGTTCTGCCGGATGACGCCGGCGGGCGGCGAACCCTGCGCATCCTCGAGACGACGGGGATCAACGGGATCTGGATGCTGTGCCGGCTGGAAGCGGCGGCCCCCAGCGTCTCTCGCATCGATCTGGCGGCGGCGCTGCTGGAGTGCTTCGGCTATCTGGAGACGGAGACGGCCACGCTGGCCGCCCGCTTCCTCCCCGTCTTCGCGGGTGACACTCCCGACCACCACGCAAACAGCGAGTTGCAGGCCCTCGAGGTGCGCTATCCCGGACTGACGCCGGCGGCGGTTCGCCTGGACGACCACGGTGGCTTGCTTCTGCCGCAGACGCTCATGGACACCCACGGAGAACGCTCTTGACCATGCTCGATCCCGTCCTGCTCTTCTTCCTGCTCGGGCTGACGGCGGGCCTGTTGCGCTCGGAACTGCGTCTGCCGGCGGCGGTGTATGATCTGATAAGCATGCTGCTGCTGCTGGCCATCGGTCTCAAAGGCGGCGTCGAGCTGGCCAAACAGCCGTTCAGCGCGCTGGCGTGGCAAACCCTGGCGGTGATGGGCATGGGTTCGCTGTTGGCGCTGCTCGCCTTTGGCGTGCTGCGCTTCGTCGGTCGCTTGCCGCGTGCGGATGCCGCCTCCATCGCCGCCCACTACGGTTCGGTGAGCGTCGCCACCTATGCCGTCGGTGTCGACTACTTCACCAACCGGCAGATCGACTTCGAAGCGCAGATGCCATTGCTGCTGGCGGTGCTCGAGATCCCGGCCATCCTGGTGGGCATCCTGCTCGCCCGCGGCCTGTCGCGCGACATGCGGCTGGGCGTGGTCGCCCGCGAGGTCTTCCTGGGCAAGGGCATTGTGCTCCTCGTCGGCGGCCTGCTGATCGGCTGGATCGCCGGTCCCGAGGAACTGGCCCCGATCACGCCCCTCTTCTTCGATCTGTTCAAGGGCATCCTCGCGTTGTTCCTGCTGGAGATGGGGCTGATCACGGCTGCCCAGTTCGGCAGCCTGCGGCGGTACGGCCTGTTCCTGGTGCTGTTCGGTATCTGTATGCCGCTGATCTCCTCGACGGTGGGGATTGCTGTGGGCCTGGGGCTCGGGATGTCGCTGGGCGGCACGGCGATGCTGGGTATCCTGGCGGCGAGCGCCTCCTACATCGCTGTGCCGGCGGCCATGCGTATCTCGGTCCCGGAGGCGAACCCGACGCTGTCGCTGGCCGCCGCTTTGGGGGTCACGTTTCCCTTCAATGTCCTGGTCGGCATTCCGATCTATCATGCCATGGCGACGCATGCATTCGAGCTGACCGGAGGACTTGGCCCATGAACAGCACAACGCGCAAACTGCTCACCGTCATCACCGAGTCCGCGCTCGAGCGGACCCTGGTCGAAGACATCGAGCGCCTGGGGGCGCACGGCTACACCATCACAGACGCGCGAGGCAAAGGGCATCGTGGGTTGCGCAGCGCCGCCTGGGACGAAAGCGGCAACATCCGCATCGAGGTGGTTTGCGACGACGTAACCGCCAGGGCCATCGCCGATCACCTGCAGGCCCGCTACTACGAGCACTACGGCATGATTCTGTTCGTGTCCGAAGTCGCGGTGTTGCGGCCGGAGAAGTTCGGTTGACCCATGAACGGCGCTTGCCGCCGGGGTTGGGGGACTCTCAAGGCGAACGATGAAACAGCTTCCTCATCGCGCCATAGACCTGCTCATAGGTATAGGCGTTCTCGCCCCAGTGGACGAGCGTTTCATCGTCGGTGCGAAAGGTCAGATAGGGATGCACTTCGACACCATCGGCTTCGATCTCGGCGAGATCGTCGATGACACCGGCGATGCTCAACGCAATACCGGCCGTGAGGTCTTCGAGCCTGTCCGGCTCGATACCGGCTTCCTGGAGTTTGATCTTGATTCGGGTGACGATCTCAGCCGTGAACTTGGCTTGCAGATCGTTGAAGGTCGAACTATCCAGTGTCAGTTTCATGGTTCGATCGGAATCGACGGTGTCGTAGGATGTGGTGAGCGTCGCGAACCGCCTCAGTCGCGATCGATGCGGTTCGTTCCTCACCGCATCCTACGGAGAGTCCGTTTCCAGGCTCAGGGACGCTTCGGAGTCTGATACTTGGCTTCTTTTTGGAACGAGTCCCAAATGACTTCGTAGCCGACGAAGCCCTTGTCGTTCGGCTGCTTTTGGCGAGTCACGACGAATCGGCTGTGGCCATCCGGAACCTGAGGACGGGTCTTTTGTTCGCTCATGAGTTGTGACCTTTGACGAGTGATGGGCCAATGTGTCTATCGGAACACGGTGAAGCACTATCAGGGTGCAGTGAAGCCGTGTCAAGCCTCGAAATCGCTGCATCCCTTAGCGTTCGAGTTCCTGGATCTCGAAGGTCATCGCCTCCAGATCCGCGAAGATCCAGGTCGCCGCCGGCGCTCCGAGACCGGCCACAGTGCCTGGATTGACGAGCCAGGTCTTGCCGCCCTTCACGTTGTCCAGACAGCGGATCTCCGGCTCGTGGCTGTGTCCGCAGCAGACCAGATCATGATTGCCGGCACAGGCGAACGCCTCGCCGATATGCGGATAATGGGTCATGAAGATCCGCCGCCCGGCCAGCGTCAGATCCGCATCGTTGCCGTGATACTGGAGCTGTCCCCCGGACCCGCAGGCCAGACGCGAGATGGAGACCGGATCGCCGAGATTGTTGCCGTGGATCACATGGATCGGCAGCGCCAGCTTGAGCGAGGCCGGCAGCGTATTGGTGCCGATCAGATCGCCGCAATGCAGCACGCATTCGGCCCCGCGCGTCTTGGCCTCGGCGATGGCGGTCGCCAGCATGGGGCCGCGATCATGGCTGTCGGAAACGATGCAGATTTTCATGAGTTTCAGCCTGTCGGGTTCGAGTCCATGGGCGGCAGAATCCGCCGACCGACGAGATAGGCGACGACGTCCTCGGCCAGTGCTTCCGGTGTGCGCTCGCCGCCGGCCTTGACGACGAGTTCCGGCGACTCCGGCACCTCATAGGGATCGTCGATGCCGGTGAAATGCTTGAGTTCCCCGGCGCGGGCCTTTTTGTACAGCCCTTTGGGATCGCGCTGCTCGCATACCTCCAGCGGCGTATCGACGAAGACCTCGATGAAATCGCCCTCGCGCATGCTTTGTCTGACGCGCCGACGGTCGATTCGATAGGGGCTGATGAAGGCCGTCAGGGCGATGATGCCGGCCTCACAGAAGAGCTGCGCCACCGCACCGATGCGCCGGATGTTCTCTTCGCGATCGATGGCGCTGAATCCCAGTCCGAAACGCTGGGCGAATTCCTCGCCGTGCGTCTCGCGCAGCATCCCGGTGCTGGCATTGAGGCTATGACGCACATTGTCGCCATCGAGCACCGCCGTCCGGATGCCGCGTTCGGACAACATATGGTCGAGCACGTTGGCCAGCGTGCTCTTGCCCGAGCCGCTCAGGCCGGTCAGCCAGATCACACAGCCGCGATGGCCGTTGAGTCGTTCGCGATCCTCGCGCGAAACGCGGTGTTCGTGCCAGGTCAGATGGACATCGGTCGTCATGCGGAATCCTTTTTCTAGTGTATGAACCCGACCGCGAAGCGGTGATCGGAGGCGCAAAGAACGCGCCCGGCATTCTCAAATCCACGGCAACCCATTGTCAATCATCGCCTCGACCGGCCATCTTCGCCCGAGGTCGTGATTGACTTCCAGGGACCATGAAATCATGATCTCGGATCGAAGCCGGAGGTAACGCTACAGGGGTGAGCGCGACCTGTGCTCAAAACCCGCGCTGACGCCTGAGATCATGACCGATCTGTCCCATATCCTCGGCCCCGACGGCCGGCTCGCCGACCAGATCCCCGGTTTCACCCATCGCGCCCAGCAGCAGGCGATGGCCGAGCGTGTCGCCGATGTCCTCGAATCCGGCGGCGTCTTCATCTGCGAGGCCGGCACCGGCACCGGCAAGACCTTCGCCTATCTGGTTCCGGCGCTGCTCTCGGAGCGCAAGGTCGTGATCTCGACCGGGACGCGCAATCTCCAGGACCAGCTCTTCCATCGCGACCTGCCGCTGATCCGAAGCGCGCTCGGCGTGCCCGTGACCACGGCACTGCTCAAGGGCCGGGCCAACTATCTCTGCCGCCATCGCCTGAACCTGATACTGGCCGACAGCGCCCGTCTCGACGGCGCGACGCGCGGCCGGCTCAAACAGATCCGTGACTGGTCGAGCGTCACCCAGCGCGGCGACATCGCCGAACTGCCGATCCCCGAGGACGCGGCCATCTGGCCCGAAGTGACCTCGACCACCGACAACTGTCTCGGCCAGGACTGTCCCGAGTTCGGCGACTGCCATCTGGTCGCGGCGCGGCGCGAGGCCCAGGACGCCGATCTGGTGGTGGTCAACCATCATCTCTTCTGTGCCGATCTGGCGCTCAAGGACGAGGGGTTCGGCGAGATCCTGCCCGGCGCCGACTGCTTCATCCTCGACGAGGCCCATCAGCTCCCCGAGACCGCGACCGGCTTCTTCGGCATCAGTCTGAGCAGTCGCCGGATCCTGGATCTGGCGCATGACACCGAGCTGGAAGCCATCCGCGATGCCAAGGACGTGCTCGCCCTGCGCGATCGGGCCGCCCATCTGCGCCGGGCCGCGCAGGATCTGCGTCTGGCGATGGGTGACCGTGAGCGGCGCGGCCCCTGGGATGAGTTGATCGCCGACTCGGCCGTGTCGGACGCGCTCCTGCGACTCGCGGAGCGTCTGGGCGATCTGATCGCGGCACTCGAGACCGTCGCCGGACGCGGCAAGGGGCTGGATGCCTGTCTGGGACGCGCACTGGATCAGATCCAGCGCCTGACACGGATCACCACCGGCGAATCGTCCGATACGGTACGCTGGTTCGAGACGCTCGGACGCGGTTTCCGGCTGCACCAGACCCCGCTGGAGATCGCCGATCTCTTCCGCGAACGCATCGGGCGTGCAGGCACGGCCTGGGTGCTGACCTCGGCGACCCTGGCCGTCGGCGACGGCTTCGAGCACTTCGCCCGCCGGCTCGGCATCGAGCACGCCGAGACGGCCCGCTGGGACAGCCCCTTCGATTATGCCCGGCAGGCGCTCTGGTTCGTGCCGCGCGGTCTGCCGCAACCGGCTGAGCCGGACTACAATCGGCACGTCCTGGAGCTGGCGTGCGACGTGATCGACTCCAGTCGCGGTCGCGCCTTCCTGCTCTTCACCAGTCATCGCGCGCTGCGCGAGATCGCGGACGGTCTGGAGGGGCGTATCCGCTATCCGCTCCTGGTGCAGGGCACGGCGCCGCGCGCCGAGCTGGTCGAGCGCTTCCGCCGGCTCGGCAACGCGGTTCTGCTCGGAACCTCCAGCTTTTGGGAGGGCGTCGACGTGCGCGGCGAAGCGCTGTCCTGCGTGCTCATCGACCGGCTGCCCTTCGCCTCGCCGGGCGATCCGGTGCTGGCGGCACGCATCGAGGCGCTGCGCAAGGCCGGCGGTAATCCGTTCCGCGACTATCAGTTGCCGCGCGCCGTGATCGCGCTCAAGCAGGGCGCGGGACGTCTGATTCGCGGCGCCGAGGATCGCGGCGTGCTGGTGGTCTGTGATCCGCGCTTGCTGTCGAAGTCCTATGGTCAGACCTTTCTCGACAGCCTGCCGCCGATGGCCCGGACACGCGAGATCGAGCAGGTCCGGTGCTTTTTCGCCTGAGATGACCGGTTTCAACCGAGATGGCTCAAATCCATGAGTTTCATAAAGAATCTGTTCGGACGTCTGCTGCATGGCAATCGGGTTCGCGTGCGGGACGAAGCGGCGACCGACGCACTCGATGAGATCGAAGACCTCGATCCATCCGCGTCTGCGTCGGAAGAGTACGTCGATACCGAAGCGGATGAAGACCCCAACGAGGGCGATGATGCGATCGACCTTGAGTCGCCGCCGATCCGCCTCGACCGCTGGTTCTATCCCTGGCTGCTCGATTTCAGCGCCTTCGCCGATCTGTCGCTGAGTCAGTCCGAGGCGCGGGTGCTCGACGCCTTCGAGCAACTGGTCACGGGTCAGAAGTCGAGTTCAACCCTGGTTCCGCGCCTGCCGATGGTGATTCCGCAGCTGATGCGCAGTCTGAAGGACGACACCATGACCGGAGCGCAGCTGGCGCGTCAGATCACCAGGGATCCGGTACTGGTCGGTGAGGTCATCCGCGTGGCCAACAGTCCTTACTATCGGCGCGCGCGCAAGATCTCGAACATCGAGCAGGCGGTCGTGCTGCTGGGGCGCGATGGGTTACACCAGCTCGTCGCGCGCGTGGCCTTCTATCCCATCTTCAATCTCAAGTCGGGGCATGTGACCAATCTGGCCGCCTCGCGCGTCTGGATGCAGTCCGAGCGGTGCGCGCTGGTCTGTCACTGTCTGGCCGAACAGCGCGGGCAGGATGTGTTCTCGGCCTATCTGGCCGGGCTGGTCGCCAACGTGGGGCTGATGGTCGGATTCCGGCTCATGGATCAGGTGCTCGACAAACAGCTCGACCCGATCCCGAATTCGGGGGCGTTCTACAGGGTCTTCATCGAGCGCTCCAGACAGCTGTCGCACCGCATCATCGACGAATGGAACTTCCCCGAGAGCGTCATCCAGGCCATCGACGAGCAGGCCAATCCGGAGCCGAGCGCGGCGCGTTCCTGGCTGGGCGCGATCCTGGACGTTGCCGATCAATATGCAAAGCTGAACCTTCTGGTCGAAAAACAGCGTCTTCCCGAAGACGAGGTGGATGCCGCTATGTTCATGTCCGAACCCTGCTATCGCCGACTCTTGATCGATGTACAGAACTGATCGCGCCAAGGCCATCCCTGGAACCTCAGATGTGAGGGGTGAGGCATGATCCTGCGGCTCATACTCGTTCTCCTGCTGCTGGCGGCGGCCCTGTGGGCGCTCCATCGCCTGCGTTCGCTGCCGCGCGCGCTGCTCGCGCGCCGCCTGCGTCAGGCGGCGATCTGGGGCCTGATCGGCGTGCTGGTGCTCGCTGTGCTCACCGGGCGACTGAGTCCGCTGCTCGCGCTCATCGGCGCGGCCATTCCGGTGCTGTTGCGGCTGCTCGCGCTACTGCGTCTGGTGCCCGAGCTGCAACAGATCCTGCGTTCGCTCGGACTTGGGGTGGGGGCCGGTGCAGGTTCAGCCAATGGCGGGGCGGGGCAGGGAGCATCGCCCAACTCAGGCTCCTTGAGCGAGGACGAGGCGCGCGCCATCCTCGGTGTCGACGCCAAGGCCGACGCCGAGGCGATCCGTGCCGCGCATCGGCGGTTGATGCAGCGGCTGCACCCGGATCGGGGCGGCTCGGATTATCTGGCCGCGCGCATCAACGCGGCCAAGCGGCGCCTGCTGGGGGATTGACGACGCATGGCCACGGCCCCCAAACCCAAGAGCGCCTATGTCTGCAACGCCTGCGGTGCGCGCTATCCGAAATGGGCCGGACAGTGTCAGGAGTGCGGGGCCTGGAACAGTCTCCAGGAGGTCGCCGAACCGCGCCGCCGTCCGGTCGAGCGCAGTGTCGGCTATGCCGGAGTCGTCGATTCCAACAAGATCGAAACCCTGGCCGAGGTCAGTCCGGAGGAGCGCCGGCGTGTCGAGAGCGGCATCGGCGAGCTGGATCGGGTGCTCGGCGGCGGTCTGGTCGCCGGTTCCGTGGTGCTGATCGGCGGCGATCCGGGCATCGGCAAGTCGACCCTGCTGCTCCAGGCGTGCGCCGCGCTGGCCGCCGATCAGCCGGTGCTCTATGTCAGCGGCGAGGAGTCGCCCCAGCAGATCGGTCTGCGCGCGCGCCGGCTGGGCCTGTCCGGCGGCGGCATCCGTCTGCTGGCCGAGACCTGTGTCGAACAGATCCTGGCCCACGCCGAGCAGGAGCGGCCACGGGTGATGGTGGTCGACTCGATCCAGACGCTCTATACCGAGACGCTGCAATCGGCGCCCGGCTCAGTGTCTCAGGTGCGCGAGTCGGCGGCGCAGCTGGTGCGCTTCGCCAAGCAGCGCGACACCGTGGTGTTCCTGGTCGGGCACGTGACCAAGGACGGCGCGCTCGCCGGACCGCGCGTGCTCGAACACATGGTCGACACCGTGCTCTATTTCGAGGGCGAGCACGGCGGTCCCTTCCGCATCGTGCGTTCGATCAAGAACCGCTTCGGCGCCGTCAATGAGCTGGGCGTGTTCGCGATGGGCGATCAGGGCCTGCGCGAGGTCAAGAATCCCTCGGCGATCTTTCTCTCACGCCACGATCAGCCGGTTTCGGGCAGTCTGGTGATGGTCACGCGCGAAGGGACGCGACCGCTGCTGGTCGAGGTCCAGGCGCTGGTCGACGAGAGTCCGCTGGCCAATCCGCGCCGCGTGGCGCTGGGGCTGGATCAGAACCGGCTGTCGATGCTGCTGGCGGTGCTGCACCGGCATGGCGGCATCGGCATGTTCAACCAGGACGTCTTCGTCAATGTCGTCGGCGGGGTGCGCATCGCCGAGACGGCCGCCGATCTGCCGGTGCTTCTGGCCGTGCTGTCGAGCTATCGCGACCGGCCGCTGCCGCTCGATCTGGCGGCCTTCGGCGAGATCGGACTCTCGGGCGAGGTGCGGCCCGTCCCCAATGGTCCCGACCGGCTGCGCGAGGCGGTCAAGCACGGCATCCGGCGTGCCATCGTGCCCAAGGGCAATGCGCCCAAGGAGGGTGTCGAGGGCCTGGAGATCACGGTGGTCAGAACCCTGGGCGAGGCGCTGGGGGCCGCGTTCTGAGCCGCCGTCTCCACAGGATTCACCCATGCGTCCAGGCAGTTCAATCGAGCCGCGTCCGTCTCGATCGCTCGAACGATCCGACGAGCAGCGCCAGCCCGAGCAGCACGCCGACCAGCATTGGCCCAAACGGCTGATCGAGTTCGAGCGCGGCGACGAAGGCCAGCAGATAACCGACCACCCCAGCCAAACCAGCGCCAATGAGCGTCCAGCGCCAGCTCGGCGCCAGCCGAAAGGCGATCCAGGCCGGCACCAGCACTAGGGCGAAGGCGCCCATCAAACCCAGCGTCAGCGTCCCGACGGCCAGACCGCCCGCCGTCAGCAGATCCAGACCCAGATGCCAGCGCCAGGCCGGAAGCCGGTTGGCCGTCTCATAGCGCGGAAAGAAGCGCGCACGCAGCACGGGCCGCACGAGTCGCGGCAGAGTGCGGATGCAGAGCACAAGCAGCAGCAGGCCGGCAATCAGCTCGGCGATCCCGGCGAAATAGAGCTGACCCTCGACCAGCGCTCGGGCCAGTTGCTCGCCGAGCGCGGTATTGGCACCGATCAGGAGTGTGGCCGACCAGCCGGCCAGGATCATGAAGCCATAGGCGATGTTGCCGCGCGCGGAGAGGAACGTCTTGAGCGCCCCGCCGCCGAGCGCCCCCAGGGTCGCCCCGATCAGTGCCGGCACACCGAGCGCCTGACCGAGCAGCGCGCCGGCCGAGGCCAGATGCGCCAGTCCCAGGGCCGCCAGCCATTCGTCGCGCAGCATCGCCAGTGCGCCCAGCACCGGCAGCAGTCCGGCGAGCAGCAGCCCGGTCAGCAAAGGCAGATGGAAGAGCGGATCGAACAGGAGGTCCGTCATCGGTCCTGTCCCCGAGTCGTCGGCGCCTCGACGAGGCCCGTATCACGCACTTCGAGCAGACGCGAACAGACGCGCTCCAGAAAGTCGTGATCATGGCTGACGATCAGCACGCCGCGCCCGTCGCGTTCCAGCGCCAGGATCTCGATCAGTGCGGCGCGATTGGCCGGGTCGAGGTTGTTGGTCGGTTCGTCGAGCAAGACCAGATCCGCACCTGCCGCGAGTGCCGACCAGATCCAGAGCAGTTGGTATTGACCGCCGCTCAGCCGGTCGATGCGCCGTTTCAGCAGTGGAGCGAGCGTATCCGGCTGAGTCGTCTCCAGTACCTCGGGCCGGGCGCCCGCCGCCCGCAGCAGCTCGCGTCCGGTCACGGGCATGGCGGGGAGCCGCACCGGCTGCTGATCCAGATGGGCCAGCACGGCGCCTGGCTGACGCTCGATGGACCCCGAAAAGACCCGCGCCGACCGGCCGACGGCCTTGAGCAGCGTCGACTTGCCGGTGCCGTTCGGTCCCCAGAGTCCGAGCACCTCGCCGCGCGTGAGCTGTAGCGAGACCGGTCCGATCACAGGTCGCGTATAGCCTGCGACCAGGGCATCGAGCCGTAACAGGGGTTGGGGATCGGACATGTGCACCGGACTCAGGGACGTGCCGCTGCGATGGCGTCGACCCAGCGCTCGATATGATCCAGATAGCCCGCGCCATCGGCCTCCAGCGGCGGCGCCGGCGGCAGACACTCCACACGCCAGCCGAGATCACGCGCCAGCTTCGTCGGTGCCTGGGGCGACTGATAGGGCGCATGGATCACCACACCCGCGCGTCCCTTGAGTTTGGTCGTCAGTTCGAGCAGATCCTGTCCGCTCGGCGGCACGCCCGGAATCGGCTCGATGGTGCCGAGCAGCGGCACCCCGAAGCGATCGAGCAGATAGACGGCATCGCGATGATAGAGCAGCACCCCAGGCGCCCCCGCCAACCGCGCGCGCCAGTCGGCGACACGCTGCTCGACCGCCTGGGCGAAAACCACGGCGCCCTGGCGATAGGTCGCCGCGCCGTCCGGATCGAGCCGCGCCAGACGCTCGGCCAGGGCGACGGCGATCTGTGCCATGCGCACCGGATCCAGATCGACATGCGGATTGCCGACCGGATGCACGTCGCCGAGCGCCCGGTCGGCCGGTCCGCCGACGTCGAGCAACTCGACCTGGGCGGCGGCCTCGAAATAGCCGTCCCGGCCCGGCTGGATCGCCGGATTGGCCGCGCCGGCGATCGCCGCCGGCAGCCAACCGACCTCCAGCTCCGCGCCGATGGCCACCACCAGATCGGCGTCCCGCAGCGCGCGCATCATGCTCGGCTTGGCCTGGATCTGGTGCAGGTCGCGCTCGGGACCGGCGAGGATGGTCGGCTCCAGACGCTTGCCGGCCAAGGCACGTACCAGGGCACCCATGCTCGAATTGGTCGCGACCACGTCGAGCGGTGCGGCCAGTGCGCTAGCTGCCAGGAACAGGCCCGCAAGGACGATCAGGATTCGGAATGGCATGTTCGGATTCTCCCGTAGTCGCCGCCTAGAACGTGTGGGCGCCGTGGCTGCCCAGGCTCATCAGGAATTGCAGATAGAAGGCGTCGAAGCGCTCGCGCTCGTTCGCGGCCACCAGGATGTCGTTGCGCGCATACTGGGCGCGCAGTTGCGAGAACTCCGACAGGTTCCAGGTCAGGTTCAGACTCCAACGATCCGAGGAACCATAGTCGGCACGCATGCCGCCGCTGACCTCGTTGGTCAGACCCAGCACGTCGTAGCGCACGCCGGCCGTCCAGCGCGGCGCGATGCCATAGAGCGCCTGGGCATAGAAGCCGTCGGTGGTGAAGGTACGCGGCGAACCGATGATCTCGGGATGCGGGCTGGACTGGATGTCGAGATCTTTGATCGAGCGTAGATACTCGGTCTGGAACTTGAAGTCGCCCTGACCCTGAGGGCCTGAGCCGTCGTACTTGTAGACCAGATCCAGTCCCCAGAGATCGGCCTCGCCCGCCAGGGCGTTCTCGTGGATCTCGTCCTCGTCGGCATGGGTGTGCGTGTGGACCTCCTGATGCTGGGTGTTGCGCGCATAGGAGACACCGAATTGCAGCGCATGGTCCAGCCCCAGATCCGGCGCGACCTTGGCGAAGAGGGTCCAGAGTCGCGGGCCGTTCTTGGTCTCGTCCAGTCCCAGTCGGTGTTGATCGGACTCGCCGAGTGTGGCCCCGAACACCTCCTGATCGCCCTGGAGCGCCTCGACCCCGAGCAGGGTATAGACCGGCAGCTTCGGCATCCAGGTGAGCTGCACGCCCGTGTCCTGGAGTCCGTGATCCCCGAGCAGATTCAGATAGGCCAGATTCTGGTCGACGAAGTCCCAGGCGTGCGGATGCTGATTGTTGGCATACCCGAAGTCGCTCAGGAACTTGCCGGCCTTGACGCGCAGGCCGTGAGGCAGGCCGCGGGTCTGCAACCAGGCTTCCTCCAGATGCACATCGCCATCGCCGAGGATGGCGAGATAGGTCGCCGCATCGAAATAGGGATCGACCGTGGCGCTGAAAGACAGCTCGGCCTCGCTGAAGTTGAAGCCGTTGTTCAGTTCGCCATGACTGTGGCCGTGATCCGCGTCCTGATCGTGGTCATGATCATGCGCCAGACCGCCCGAGGGTTGTAGCGTCTGACCGACCAGCGCCGCACCCGAGCCGTCGACGCCATCGTTGTAATAGTTGCCGTTGAGGATCACCGAGATCTGCGGATTGAAGGCCGTGCCTGAACTGAGCGCGCCCCGGAAGTCGGGGAGGCGCGGTGCGGTGGATGTCGTTGCGGCATTAGCGGCCGGTGCGGAGGCGCCCACGCTCGGAGCGCGCATCGGCTGGGAGATTGACGGAGCGGTCGCGGCTGGAGTAGCCGATGCAGGCGCACGCGCCGACTGGCGCTCGGCCTGGGCAAGCCGATCCTCCAGATCCTGGATACGGCGCTCGTACTGGCTGCGCATCTGTTCGAGCATGGATCTGAGTTCGGCGATTTCGGCCTCGCCGGCGGCCTGAACGGCGGCGGCCGGCGCGGTCAGGGCCGTGGCCAGACCGGCGGCTAGGATCGATGGGCGCATGAGTGGAACTCCTGCCGAGATGTGTGTCGATGAATGGGCGTCACGAATGTTATGAAATAACATTTTCAGGAACAACCCCATTCAAGGCCGCCCATCCGGTCAGGTTGCCAGTGGCCTCGACCATGCGTAGCATCCGCGCCTGCAAATGCCGTTTTTACAACCAGAGGTTTCCAGTGGCCAGTCAGGCAGTCCGCGAGTCCATCCAGGGCCAACCCTTCAACGACGTTCTCAACGAATTACACGCCCACACCTTCTCAGGCGCACCTGGAGAGTCCGACCCCTTCACCCTCAGCGAGCTCGACCGCGAGTTCATCGCCTATGCACTGGCGATCTACTATCAGTGCGACCACTGCCAGCACTACCACGGGCGCGTGATCGAGCGCCTGCGCAAAGAGGCCGACGCCAAACCCTGGAACTGGCAGGCTGAGTTCGTCAAGATCGTGCTCTTCCTGCGCACCAGCCGTTCGAGCGTCTCGGAGATCGAGTGGCAGGGCTGGGTCGAGGCCTGGCGCCGCTTCGCCACCCGGCTGCACTATCGTCATCCGGGGTTAGCATGCAGCATCGCCTATGCGATCGGGATCGCGCGCGCCGACGAGACACTGATGGATCTGGCCTTCGAGTCGCTGACCAAGCAGTATCCGGATGGCCGGACGCTGGTGGGCGTGATCCGCGACATCGACCGAGTGGTGGTCTTCATGAAGGCCGCGACCTCGAAGAACCGCACCGACCCCATCGTCCGGCGCCAGCTCAAGACCTGCGGCGTTCAGATCTAAACCGGTCTCGCCAAACCGCGTCGCGCCGGCGGCTGACTGCCGGTACCGGCGCGTTTCGAGCTCTATTCTCTCGTGTTCGACCCTGGCGATTCCGAGCCTGAAGCTCGTTTGTTTTTCGGCTTTTTTCTGCTATAAGCAACACGAAGAGTTTCTTTCAGCCGGATTTTCAAATGGCGATGGGTGAATCAGCACAAGAGATCCTGAGCCGCGTCTTCGGCTACGACCGCTTTCGCGGCGCCCAGGCCGAGATCATCGAGCATGTGATTTCCGGCGGGGATGCCCTGGTGCTGATGCCCACCGGCGGCGGCAAGTCGCTCTGCTATCAGATCCCGGCCCTGATCCGGCCCGGAACCGCGATCGTGGTCTCGCCCCTGATCGCGCTCATGCAGGATCAGGTCGAGGCGCTGCGTCAGCTCGGTGTGCACGCGGCCTTCCTGAACTCCTCACTCGATCTCGACGAGGCGCGGGCCGTCGAGCGCGCGTTGCGCAACGGGTCGCTGGATCTGCTCTATGTCGCCCCCGAGCGCCTGCTGACCGAGCGCTGTCTGTCCCTGCTGGACTCGATCGAGATCGCGCTCTTCGCCATCGACGAGGCGCACTGCGTCTCGCAATGGGGCCACGACTTCCGGCCCGAATACATCCAGCTCGAGTGCTTGCAGAAACGCTGGCCCCAGGTGCCGCGCATCGCGCTCACCGCCACCGCCGACGCTCCGACCCGCAACGAGATCGTCGCCCGGCTGCGGCTGGAGTCGGCGCGCCGATTCGTCTCCAGCTTCGACCGGCCCAACATCCGCTATCGCATCGTCGAGAAGACCAATCCGCGCCGGCAACTGCTCGACTTCCTGCGTCGCGAGCATCCGGAGAGCGCCGGTATCGTTTACTGTCTCTCGCGCCGCCGGGTCGAGGAGACGGCGCTCCATCTCCAGGAACGGGGTTTCCGGGCGCTGCCCTATCACGCCGGTCTGCCCGCCGAGATGCGCCGCGAGCATCAGGCCCGCTTCCTGCGCGAGGACGGGCTGATCATGGTCGCCACCATCGCCTTCGGCATGGGCATCGACAAGCCGGACGTGCGCTTCGTCGCCCATCTGGATCTGCCCAAGAGTCCGGAGTCCTATTATCAGGAGACCGGACGCGCCGGACGCGACGGTCTGCCGGCCGATGCCTGGATGGCCTATGGCCTGAGCGACCTGGTGACCTTGCGCCGTCTGATCGAGGAGTCCGAGGCCGAGGAGCGCTTCAAGCGCATCGAGATGCACAAGCTCGACGCCATGCTCGGGCTGTGCGAGACGACCAACTGCCGCCGTCAGGTGCTGCTGAACTATTTCGGCGAGCCTCTGGAACGCCCCTGCGGCAACTGCGACACCTGTCTGGAGCCGGTCGAGACCTGGGATGGTACGGAAGCCGCACGCAAGGCACTGTCCTGCATCTATCGCACCGGACAGCGCTTCGGCAGCGCCTATCTGGCCGATGTGCTGCTCGGCAAGTCCAACGACCGTATCCGTCGCTTCGGTCATGATCGGGTCAGCACCTTCGGTATCGGTCAGAGCGTCGACGGACGTCCGATGACGGCCGATCAGTGGCGTTCGGTCTATCGCCAACTGGTGGCCGCCGGGCTGGTCTCGGTGGACGTCGAGGGGCATGGCTCGCTGCGGCTGACCGAGGCCGGTCGCCCGCTGCTGCGCGGTGAGTGCGGCATCCAACTGAGGCGCGATCCGGAACGCAAGCGTGGAGGTGACCGGACGCGCGCGCCCCGCGTCGCCGCGCCGAGCGATCCCGAGGCCGCCGATCTCTGGCAGGCGCTGCGCGCGCATCGCTTCGCGCTGGCCCAGGAGCAGGACGTGCCGGCCTACATCATCTTTAATGACGCGACCCTGCGCGCGATGCTGGAGCGGCGACCGCGCACGCTCATCGAGATGGGGCGGCTCACGGGCGTCGGCGAGACCAAGCTGGCGCGGTTCGGGGAGGGGTTTCTGCGTGTGATCGCCGAGCATGAGGCCCGTCAGGGCGGCCGGCCGGTGTCGCGAGCTGTGGGTGAGTGAGGTTGGTGCAGGGACCGCGAGGGCCGGTTTGCCCTCGCCGTCGCGGGATGCCTAGACCCGACGCGCGTCCATCATGCGCTCGATGATGGGCTGCAGGATGATCTCCATCGCAAAGCCCATCTTGCCGCCCGGCACCACCATGGAGTTGCGCCGCGACATGAAGGAGTCGTGGATCATCGACAGCAGATAGGGGAAGTCGATCTGGAGCTTGCGCGGATCCCTGAAGCGGATGATGACGAAGCTCTCGTCCGGCGTCGGGATGTCGCGGGCGATGAAGGGATTGGAGGTGTCGACCGTGGGCACGCGCTGGAAGTTGATGTCGGTCAGCGAGAACTGCGGCGTGATGTAGCGGATGTAGTCCGGCATCCGGCGCATGATGGTGTCGACGATGGCCTCGGCCGAATAGCCGCGCTCGAGGTTGTCGCGGTGGATCTTCTGGATCCATTCCAGGTTGACGATCGGCACCACGCCGACGCCCAGATCCACGTGCTGGGCGACGTTGCTGTCCTCGGTGACGACCAGACCGTGCAGACCCTCGTAGAAGAGCAGATCGGTACCGGCCGGCAGATCCTCCCAGGGCGTGAACTCGCCGGGATTGAGCGAGGTTCCGAGCCGGGCGTTGAGCTGGCGGGCTTCCTCGTCGCTGTGGATGTAGTAACGCTTCTTGCCGCAGCCGGTCTCGCCGTATTCGCGGAAGAGCTCTTCGAGCAGGTCGAAGCGGTTGGCTAAAGGTCCGAAGTGGCTGAGACTCTCGCCGCGCTGGGCGGCGGCGGTCATCTCGGCCTTCATGGTGGCGCGGTCGTAGCGATGGAAGCTGTCGCCCTCGATCACCGCCGCGCTGATATTGTCGCGATGGAAGATGTGCTCGAAGGCGCGCTTGACGGTCGTGGTGCCGGCGCCGGACGAGCCGGTGACGGCGACGATCGGATGCTTCTTGGACATGAGGTTCTCTCCCCGTTCTCTTTCGTTATTCGGATGTTCGAGGCGGTATATCCGCCCTGGGCTTCAGCGGTCAAGTCGTTTGACATGATTCGCTAATATACCATGAACCCCGGCGAGCGATCGCCGGATGCGATGGCCCCGGAGGGGCCGGGAGGCCGAGAAATGGCGGTACTCGAATCGACGCTGGAACGGCGTACCGGCGCCTCGGGTCGGGCGGCGGGTCTCAGGGTAAATCCGGAACTCCAGTCGGGCACGGTGCGCCTCCAGGCCGATGAGTCGACCACGCGCCGCTTCGGCGGCACCGGATTGGGGATCACCATTGCGCGCGAACTGGCCGTGCTCATGGGCGGCGCCATCGAGGTCGAGAGCGAGGAGGGACGGGGCAGTCTGTTCCGGGTACGTCTGCCGCTGCTCGACGAACTCCCGTCCGCCGTGGCCGAGGAACCCGCTGCCTACAGGGTCGAAACGATACCGAACGACTGGCGCACACCCTATGCTGGACCGAAGATTCGGGTTCTGGTGGCCGATCCTGGCCCTGACCGCCAATGCCTCGGAAGACGTGCGACACGCCTGTCTGGCCGCCGGCATGAACGGCTTCCTCGCCAAGCCGGTCAAGCCGGACGAGCTGTGGGGCACGATCGAGCGCCTTGGAGCGCTGGACGATACGGGGGAGGGGACTCAGATTGGCCCGGCTGGCTGGCCCTGGGCCGCCGGGATGCCTGAGTCCGTCACACGCTGAGTCCGGTGGATCAGGCCGACGAAACGGCCGGTCGCGCCGCCTGCGCGGCCCGTGCCGCCGCCCGGCGCTTGGCGCGCCGGTCGATGAGGTTCTTGAGCGCGATCATCAAGCCCAGCCCGATGAAGGCGCCGGGCGGCAGGATGGCGATCAGGGCGCCCTGGAAGTCCGCGCCCAGGCTCAGCGAGATCGCCTTGGCCCAGTCGCCGAGCAGCAGGTCGGCCTGATGGAACAGCGTTCCCTGACCGACGAACTCGCGCAGACCGCCGAGCGTGGTCAGTACCAGGGTCGCGCCCAGACCCACGGCCAGCCCGTCGAGCAGGGCGCGATCGACCCGGTTCTTGGAGGCGAACGCCTCGGCCCGGCCGATGATCATGCAGTTGACCACGATCAACGAGATGAACAGCCCCAGCACCTGGTACAGGTCATAGAAGAACGCCTGCATGACCAGCTCGACCAGGGTGACGAAGGAGGCGATGACCAGGACGAACACCGGGATGCGGATCTCGGGCCGCACCAGATTGCGCACCAGGGAGACCGTGCCGTTGGAACAGACGATGACCGCCGTGGTCGCCAGACCCATGCCGAGTCCGTTGGTGGCCGAGGTCGTGGTCGCCAGCAGCGGACAGAGTCCGAGCAGCGCCACTAGTGACTGGTTGTTGCTCCAGACTCCGCTACTGAGGATGTGTCCGTAGGATTGGGGTGCCGACATCAGCCTCGACCTCCCTCGACCTTCGCCGTTTCAGTTTCGACCGGCTGGTAGAGCGCCTCGCCCTGTTGCCGGACATAGAGCAGGGTGTCGCGCACGGCTTTGACGATCGAACGCGGCGTGATGGTGGCGCCCGTGAACTGATCGAACTCACCGCCGTCGCGTTTCACGCCCCATTTCTCCAGCGGCGGATTGGTCAGCGACTTGCCGGTGAACTCCAGCACCCAGTCCGACTTGGCCTCCTCGATCTTGTCGCCCAGTCCGGGCGTCTCGTGATGCGAGACCACGCGCACCCCGCCCAGGGTACCGTCGTGCAGCACCGAGACCAGCAGCTTGATCGGACCGGCATAGCCGTCCGGAACCTCGGGTTCGAGCACCACGGCGACCGGGGATTCGTCGTGGCGCGCGCGATAGACCTGGGTGGAGTCGGCGCCGAGCAGGTCGCGGGCGCTGACCCGGAGGCTGTCCTGGAGCGGGTCGTTGTTGATCTGCTCAACCGGCAGGATGGTGTCGAGCTTGCGCTTCATCGCCTGATACTGGTTGTCGGCGATGCGCTCGCCGACCGAGCCGTGAGTGACGGCGACCAGCGAGACCCCGCCGATGGCGAAGGCGCCGAGCACGCCGCCGGACAGCAGGATGGATTTGGCCTTGGTCATCATGTGCGTGCGCTCCCATGTCCAAAGACGCGAGGTTGGGTGTAGTAATCGATGGTCGGGGCGGCGATGTTCATCAGCAAGACCGCGAAGGCCACCGCATCCGGATAGCCGCCCCAGGAGCGGATCACATAGACGATGAGGCCGATGCCGGCGCCGAAGACGAGCTGACCCTTCTTGGTGGTGCAGGCCGTCACCGGGTCGGTGGCGATGAAGAAGGCCCCGAGCATGGCCGCGCCGCTGAACAGATGGAACAGCGGCGTCGGGTGCGTCTGCGGATCGATGGTCCAGAACAGGGCGGCCGCCGCCGTCAGGCCCAGCAGCATCGACACCGGGATGTGCCAGGTGATGATCCGCCGCCACAGCAGATAGACGCCGCCGAGCAGGAACGCCACCCCGACCCATTCCCAGCCGCGTCCGCCGAGCCAGCCCCAGGTCCGGCTCCGGCCGATCTGGTCGAGGGTCTGGCCCAGGTCGAGCTTGCCGCGCATCTCGTCGAGCGGCGTGGCCGAGGACAGGGCATCCCATTCCAGACCGGTCGGCAGGGCGCCGTTCAGGATCAGTTGCAGCGACTCCATGAAGCTCAGCGGATGCTCGGCCAGTCCGGCGGGCGCCAGCCAGGTGGTCATGGCCACCGGATAGGAAACCAGCAGGAACACATAGGCCGCCATCGCCGGATTGAAGGGGTTGTAGCCCAGACCGCCATAGAGCTGCTTGACCAGCACGATGGCGAACAGCATCCCGAGCAGGGTCAGCCACCAGGGCAGCGTCGGCGAGACCGAGAGCGCGAAGAGCACCGCCGTCACCACGGCGCTCAGGTCACGCAGCGCGATCAGGGGCGAGCGTCCGCGCAGGAGCATCACGGCGGTTTCGGCGACCACGGCGAAGGTCACGGCCAGCACGATGTTGATCAGGGTGCCCCAGCCGAAGAACCAAGTCATGACCAGGATGCCGGGGATGAGCGCCAGCAGCACTTCGAGCATGACTCGATCGACACGGTTGACGCGGGGCACATGGGGGGAGGAGATGATGGAATTTTGCATTACACGGAATCCGCAGGGTTGCTCCAGTGTACCTGCTCGACCACGGGCTTTTGGTCAGCGAGCACTTCCAGGAGTGCTTGTATATCAGATACTGCCGCTGACCGATGTCTGAAAAAAGACATAAAAAAACGGCTCAGATGCGATGATCCAAGCCGTTCTGTATGGCGCGCCCGGAAGGATTCGAACCTCCGACCACCTGGTTCGTAGCCAGGTACTCTATCCAGCTGAGCTACGGGCGCTTGATGTTTTGGTTCGTCGATGTTCGGTCAGTTGTGACTGATTTCCGGTCTCGACCAACCGAGACGCGCATTGTCGAGAAATACAGAGAGCCTGTCAACACCCCATCGCTTATTTTTTGTCTCAAGGCGCCAGTCGTTCGATCCTCCATCCGCCATCGTCCCGCTGGACATAGCGAAACCGGTCGTGCAGCCGACTCTCGCGCCCCTGCCAGAACTCGATCATGTCCGGCACGACCCGATAGCCGCCCCAGAAGTCGGGCAGGGGGATCTCGCCCTGGGAGAAGCGACGCGCCATCTCGGCGACCTTCATCTCCAGCAGCGAGCGCGTGCCGATGACCTGGCTCTGGGGCGAGGCCCAGGCGCCGATCTGGCTACCGCGCGGTCGGGTGGTGAAATAGGCCAGCGACTCAGCCGTCGAGATGCGCTCGGCGCGTCCGCTGATCTGGACCTGTCGCGCCAGCGCCACCCAGGGGAACAGCATGGCCACCTGCGGATTGGCCTCGATCTCACGCGCCTTGCGGCTCTCGTAGTTGGTGAAGAAGACGAAACCGCGCGCGTCGTAGAGCTTGAGCAGCACGGTGCGCGCCGAGGGTCGGCCCCGAGCGTCGACGGTGCAGAGCGTCAGACTGTTCGGCTCAGGGAGATCTGTCCGGATGGCCAGATCATACCAGTCCTGGAACTGCCGGATCGGATCGGGATCGAGTTCGGAGCGCGCAAGACCATGCTCCATCAGCTCGCGTCTCAAGGTCTCGGGATTCGCGTTCATCACCCCTCCGACCACCGGCTGAAGCGGCGTCGTCCGCCGCCGGACATGAACGCAACGCGCGCTCGTTCGCCGGGCGAATCCAAGCGCAAAGAAGTGGTGTCGAAATTCCTCATTGAAAATTATCAATCCAAATAGAGAAAATTAGAATAATTGACTCGCCAAATGCTGACGGTTTCGGTAGGTTTCAAGGTCAAGACCCGGCACAAAGGTCAAACATAGCCTCGCCCAAACCCCTGTCGACCCCGAGTGTCGATCCGGGATCGTCATGAAGCCTTAAGCCTTCATGACGATCCGGGCGAGGCCGGACTTCATAACCGGACAACCACTGAGGAAGCGAGCCGATGAACCGTCAAGATCAGATCCAGACCATCGAACGCGACTGGGCCGAGAATCCACGCTGGACCGACGTCAAGCGCGGCTACAGCGCCGCCGACGTGGTGCGTCTGCGCGGCTCGGTCCAGCCCGAGTACACCTATGCCAAGCTCGGCGCCGAGAAGCTCTGGAAGCTGGTCCGTGGTGGAGCCAAGAAGGGCTATGTCAACTGCATGGGCGCCATCACCGGCGGTCAGGCGATGCAGCAGGCCAAGGCCGGCATCGAGGCCATCTATCTGTCGGGCTGGCAGGTCGCCGCCGACGGCAACACCTCCGAGACCATGTACCCCGACCAGTCGCTCTATGCCTATGACTCGGTCCCGATCATGGTGCGGCGTATCAACAACAGCTTCAAGCGGGCCGACGAGATCCAGTGGTCGCGCGGCATCGGTCCGGGCGACGAGGGCTACATCGACTACTTCCTGCCGATCGTGGCCGATGCCGAGGCCGGTTTCGGCGGCGTGCTCAACGCCTTCGAGCTGATGAAGAACATGATCGCCAACGGCGCCGCCGGTGTCCATTTCGAGGATCAGCTCGCCGCCGTCAAGAAGTGCGGTCACATGGGCGGCAAGGTGCTGGTGCCCACGCGCGAGGCGGTGCAGAAGCTGATCGCGGCGCGTCTGGCCGCCGATGTCATGGGCGTGCCGACCCTGCTGCTGGCGCGTACCGATGCGGAGGCCGCCAACCTGCTCACCAGTGATGTCGACGACAACGACCGTCCCTTCATCACCGGCGCGCGCACCGATGAGGGCTTCTATGTCGTCAAGAACGGTCTGGAGCAGGCCATCAGTCGCGGTCTGGCCTATGCGCCCTATGCCGATCTGGTGTGGTGTGAAACCGGCACGCCGGATCTCGGGTTCGCGCGTGAGTTCGCGCAAGCCGTGCTGGGTGCGAATCCCAACAAGCTGCTCGCCTACAACTGTTCGCCCTCGTTCAACTGGAAAAAGAATCTGGACGATCGCACCATCGCGCGCTTCCAGGACGAGCTGGCCGACATGGGCTACAAGTACCAGTTCATCACGCTCGCCGGCATTCACAGCATGTGGTACAACATGTTCGATCTGGCCTACGACTATGCGCGCGGCGAGGGTATGCGCCACTATGTCGAGAAGGTCCAGGGTCCGGAGTTCGCCGCGCGCGACAAGGGCTATACCTTCGTTTCGCATCAGCAGGAAGTGGGCGCGGGTTACTTCGACGACGTGACCACGGTCATCCAGGGCGGGCAGTCGTCCGTCACGGCGCTCACCGGCTCGACCGAGGAAGAGCAGTTCCACTGAGTTGCGGTCTGACCGGCCTGGGCTGATCCGGGCCGAGTCAAAAGCCGACCAACGAGAACGCGCGAGGGTGGAGATCCTCGCGCGTTTTTGCGTGCGTCGCCGGAACTGCGGTTACTGACAGGCTTCACAGTCGGGGTCGAGGATCGAGCAGGCGCTCGGGGCGGCTGTCGCGGCGGCGGGCGTATCATCGGACGTGTCGCTCGATTTGGCGGTCTGTCGCCCGAGATAGTTGCCGCCGACGGCGCTCAGTCGATTGGCGCGGCCGGTGTCGGCCATCGTGGACTTCTCGACATGGGTCGCGCCCATCGAGCGCAGATAATAGGTCGTCTTCAGTCCGCGCACCCAGGCGAGCTTGTAGAGGTTGTCGAGCTTCTTGCCGCTGGGTTCCTGCATGTAGAGATTGAGGCTCTGGGCCTGATCGAGCCACTTCTGACGGCGGCTGGCGGCCTCGACCAGCCAGCGCGGATCGATCTCGAAGGCGGTGGCATAGAGTTCCTTGAGCTCGTCCGGAATCCGGTCGATGGGCAGGAGCGAGCCGTCGTAATACTTGAGGTCGTTGACCATGACCGCATCCCACAGACCGCGTTCCTTGAGATCGGCGACCAGATAGGGATTGACGACCGTGAACTCGCCCGAGAGGTTGGATTTGACGAACAGGTTCCGGTAGGTCGGCTCGATCGACTGACTGACCCCGACGATGTTGCTGATGGTCGCCGTCGGGGCGATGGCCAGACAGTTGGAGTTGCGCATCCCGACGCTCTTGATCCGCTCGCGCAGGCGATCCCAATCCAGCGTGTGGCTTGAGTCCATCTGGAGATAGCCGCCGCGTCCCTGTTCCAGCAGACGAATGCTGTCGATCGGCAGCACGCCCCGGCTCCACAGCGAGCCGTCGAAGCTCGGATAACGTCCGCGCTCGGCGGCCAGGTCGGCGCTGGCCTCGATGGCGTAATAGCTCAGATATTCGGTGCTCTGATCGGCGAAGGCCACGGCTTCCTGGCTGGCATAGGGGATGCGCAGCCGGTAGAGCGCGTCCTGAAAGCCCATGAGCCCCAGCCCCACCGGACGATGACGCAGGTTCGAGGCGCGCGCCTGGGGGACGTTGTAGAAGTTGTAGTCGATGACGTTGTCGAGCATGCGCATGGCGGTGCGCACGGTCCGGCGCAGGCGCTGGGTGTCGAGTCCCTTGTCGGTGATGTGCGCGGCCAGATTGATCGACCCGAGGTTGCAGACTGCAACCTCTAAGTCATTGGTATGCAAGGTAATTTCTGTATTTTTTGTGATCATTCCGTTGACTGTCCAAGCATGGGTTTCGGACTCGACCGTCAGGCAATAGGCATCCTCATTCGGTAGCTCAACGCAGCGAACGAAAGTAGCCCAGAGCTTTTGGGCATAACCGGGTTTTTCGATGTTGCGCAGATGATGGGCAGCTGCATCCGATTTTTTATTTGCAGCAAGCTGTGTAACCTCTTCAGCAATCCGACATCCCTTAACGGATGTAATCAATAAACGGTAGAGGGGGTTACTCCAATACTCCTTGCTTCCACCATGTCCATCTGGCATGGGTTTCAATTCCCGTTCCCGCATTTGATTGATGGATGACTTAACTCCAAAATTAGCCCACAAAATCTGAATTTCCTGGATAAATTCAAGGTCTTTTGAAGCGAGTACCAAGCTTGTGATTTCCGGGCCGCTTTGGATATGCCCATCCGCTTGGTAAAGGCCGCGCAAATATGCAGCGACAGTCTGTCTATCGCCCTTCCAGACTAGTTCCGGTACGCGTGTTTTGCTATCAGGAGTGAAACCGTGCTCAGCCAGCATTCGCCTCAGTGGTGCGGACGCAAGGCGAGCCTTTTTTTGCTCTAGGTCAAAACGGAATTCAGGTTTGTTGGTTGACGTTGTATGTAGGACCGTGTTCCCGTCGAGCAAACAATGAACAGTCTCCTGTATTTGCTCGATAACGCCGAAGTCATTTTTCCATATATCGATAAAAACATTGCTTTTCCCAAAGGTTCCATCACCTGCGATCAACCCCATGAGATATGAAAGATCTGAATTATGTTGCTGCCCCCAAAGTCCTTCGATCTGCTGAATAAGCAGTTTATCTCCAGGTTTTAGATCCTGCGCTTCGGTCCAGCCTCTATCTTTGACCCATACTTTGTGATCAGGAGTGACTTTGTGCGTATAGCCTTCTTGAGTTTCAATGCGAACAATTGGTGCATCCGGTCTCGGAAGAAGCATCTCTGATGCCGAATAAACACCGTCGAGTCCAACGACTTTGTTTTGGCCTCCAAGCGCGTATAGCTCACCAACTGTAAGTAGACCGCGGTCTGTCACAACACGCTGATCCGCTGCAATACAACATAAGTTTGATGAATGCACCACACCGACATGCTGGTTGGTATAGCGCAGATTGCAGGGATCCTTGAACGCGATCCAGGGATGCCCGGTCTCGAACAGCATGGCCAGCATCTTGCGCCACAGATCCACGGCCTTGAGGCGCTTGCTGATCTTCAGCTCACCGCGCGCGGCGCGTTCCTCATAAGCGACATAGGCCTGCTCGAACGCCTGCCCGGTGAGGTCGTGCAGATCCGGCGTCTCGTCGGGCGAGAACAGCGTCCAGTGTCCATCCTCGGCCACGCGCTTCATGAACAGATCCGGCACCCAGTTGGCAGTGTTCATGTCATGGGTACGGCGGCGATCGTCACCCGTGTTCTTGCGCAGATCGAGGAACTCCTCGATGTCGATGTGCCAGGTTTCCAGATACGCACAAACCGCGCCACGCCGCCGGCCACCTTGGTTCACAGCTATAGCCGTGTCATTGGCGACCTTGAGGAACGGAATCACGCCCTGACTCTTGCCGTTGGTCCCCTTGATATGCGCCCCCATGCCGCGCACGCGCGTCCAGTCGTTGCCCAGCCCGCCGGCGAACTTGGACAGCAGCGCATTGTCCTTGATGGCGCTGTAGATGCCGTCGAGATCGTCCGGGACCGTGGTCAGGAAACACGAGCTCAACTGCGGACGCGGCGAACCCGAGTTGAACAGGGTCGGCGTCGAGCACATGAAATCGAAGCTGGAGAGCAGCTCATAGAACTCGATGGCGCGCTCCTCGCGCTCGATCTCATTGATCGCCAGCCCCATGGCCACGCGCATGAAGAATGCCTGCGGCAGCTCGAAGCGGATACCGTCGGCGGTATGGATGAAATAGCGATCGTAGAGCGTTTGCAGCCCCAGATAGGTGAACTGGAGATCGCGCTCGGGCTTGAGTGCCGCGCCGAGCCGCTTGAGATCGTAGCGCGCGAGCTGCTGGTCGAGATGTTCCAGATCGGCAGCGCGCTTGACGTAGGCGGCGAAATAATCGCCATAGCGCTCGGCCATGTCCGCCTGGGTCTCGACCCCGACCGTCAGATCGAGGAACCCGAGTGCCTCACGCCGCAGGATGTCGAGCAGCAGACGCGCGGCGGCCTGGCTGTATTGCGGCTCGCGCTCGATCAGGGTCCGCGCCGACATCACCAGCGCCTGACGCACATCGGCCTCGCGCACGCCGTCGAAGAGGTTGCGCAGGGTATCGCTGAGGATGGCATTGGGATCGACCGCATCGAGATCACGGCAGCTCTCCTCCAGCAGCCGCGCCATGTGCGCCACGTCCAGCGGACGGGTCGAGCCGTCGGCCAGGGTGACGTTGATCGGATGGGATTCGCGAATCGCCGCCGTCTCAGCCGCAGACTTGGCGGCACGTTCACGGGCGCGCGACTCACGATAGAGCACATAGTCACGCGCCACCCGATGCTCCCCGGCACGCATCAGCGCCAGCTCGACCTGATCCTGGATGTCCTCGATATGCACCGTGCCGCCGCCCGACAGCCGGCGGGTGAGGGCACCGACCACCTGCTCGGTCAGCTCGGCGACGCGATCATGGATACGGCTGGAGGCGGCCGCCGAATCGCCCTCGACCGCGAGGAACGCCTTGGTCATGGCCACCATGATCTTGCTCGGATCGAAGTGCGTGACCTGACCGTTGCGACGGATGACCTGAAGGCGGCCGGGGACGTGGCCGGTGCTCTCGGTACCGTTCGGCGCGGTCGTCTGGGGCGCGCCCGAATCGGCATGACGCGCCTGGGCGGGGGGCTGTTGGATCAGGGTCAGGCGGCTGGCGGACATGGCTCCTCCGGGAGATGCTGGGGCCGGCGCCGCTCCGGCTCGGTGAGCGACGCGCTGAGAAGCCGGTCAATATATACGCCGTAAAACCTGAGTCAACCCCAACATATTGTGTCTTTATCACTAAAAAGACTTGACAGACCATCTAGGCGGCCGGCGGCTTCGAGAGGGACGCGCGTCACCCGCCAAGCGCCTGTGATCATCCGCTCGACACCGGACATCGAGCCGGGCTTGCAGTATAAAGAGTTCCCTCAAGGAATGCCGATAGCGCGACAAGAACAGGGACCGCCGAGTCCCGAAGACCCTACCGGAGGAACCGATGTATCGACCGACAATTGCCTTGATCACCCTTGGGTTGCTGACCGTCGCTCCGAGCGCCGGCGCCGATGAACCCCAGGGCGACCCTGCCGAGCTCGCCAAGCGCGAATACGAGCAGGTCATGGCCCTGACGCCCGACATCGACAACGGGCGCCGGGTCTATCTGACCTGTGCCGTCTGTCATCGTCCCGAGGGTTGGGGCACGCCCGACGGCGCCTATCCGCAGATCGCCGGTCAGTGGCGCGAGGTCATCATCAAGCAACTGGCCGACATCCGCGCCCGTCATCGCGACAATCCGCTCATGTATCCCTTCTCGCTGACGCGCATCCTGGGCGGGCCGCAGAACATGGCCGATGTCGCCGCCTATGTGGCCGCGCTGCCGATGACCGCCGGCAATGGCGTCGGGCCGGGCGTGGATCTCGAACTCGGCGCGCGTCTGTATGCCGAGCATTGCGCCGACTGTCACGGCGAGCGCGGCGAGGGCAAGCCCGCCACGCCGACTCCGGCCATCGCCGCTCAGCATTTCCCCTATCTGATGCGCCAGTTCGAGGCCATCCGCGACGGGCGGCGCAAGAATGCCAATCCGGAAATGGTCAAGCAGATCGCCGAATTCACGCCGCGCGATCAGGCGGCCGTGCTCGATTACACGTCGAGATTGCGTCCGGCACCCGAGAAGCTGGCGGCCGAGAACCGGCTCAATCCCGATTTCCCGAACTATGTGCGTGAGACCCTGGGGATGCCGCCGCTGCCGCCTCCGCCGCCCGTCGTGCCGCCCATGCCCGTGCCGCCGCCATTGCCGGCCGCGCCGGCGCCGTCATCCGTGGCGGAGTGAGCGTTCGAGGGGAAGGCGCTATGAATACTCGTAATGCTTGATACGACGCCGGACGTTGCGCTGGATGATGACTCCGAGCACCGACCACTCCAGCCCGGTGAGATCGATCTCGGGATAGAGCGGGTTGAGCGCGACCAGTCGTTCGCGGCCGGCGGCGTCGCGTCGGTACTGGCGGAACCAGCGCACACCCTCGACCTCGACGAAGATGTAGCTCGGATTCGGGCAATGGTCATTGGGCTCGATGATGATGATGCAGCCGTCGGGGAATTCCGGCTCCATCTCATCGCCGAGCACGCGCAGGGCAAAGGGTTCGTGCAGGGCGCAGCCCGTGCCTTCCAGGATCGAATCCGTCATCATATGTCCTCGTCGTGTTCAGTCTCACAGTCGTTCAGCCGCCTGCCCCCATGAAGACCCAAGGCCGGATCAATCGAATCTTCGCTACAGAGCGCCCGCACGACGATCGGCGCGATTGGCGCAACCTGCGCGGCATGTTGCCCTATCTGTGGGAGTTCCGGGGCCGGGCGGCGCTGGCGATCGGCTGTCTGGTGCTGGCCAAGGTCGCCAATGTCGGCGTGCCGCTCATTCTGAAGGACATCGTCGATGTCTTCCAGGAGCCTTCGGCGCAAATGCCGATCCTGCCGGTCAGTCTGCTGCTGGCCTATGGCGTGCTCAAGCTCAGTGCCTCGCTCTTCAACGAGCTGCGCGACGTGGTGTTCGCGCGGGTACGCTATCGCGCCATGCGCCGGCTGTCGACGCGGGTGCTGGAGCATCTGCACCGGCTGTCGTTGCGCTATCACCTGGAACGCCAGAGCGGGGCGGTCAGTCGCGACCTTGAACGCGGCACGCGCTCGGTCTCGACCATCCTCAACTATCTGGTGTTCAGCGTGCTGCCGGTGGCGGTCGAGTTCGGTCTGGTGGCGGCGATCATGATCGGGCGCTATGACCTGTCGTTCGTGCTCGTGACCTTCGGCACGGTCGCGGTCTATTTCGCCTTCACCTTCGCCATCACCGAGTGGCGCATGGACTATCGGCACCGGATGAACCATCTGGACTCGCAGTCCAACACCCAGGCGTTCGACAGTCTCATCAACTACGAGACGGTCAAGTATTTCGGCAACGAGCGGCTGGAACTCAAGCGCTACGACGACACCCTGGCCGAGTGGGAGGAAATGGCGGTCGCCAGCCAGACTTCGATGTCGGTGCTCAACTTCGGGCAGGGCGCGATCATCGCCGTCGGGGTCACGCTGATCATGACGCTCGCCGCCCAGGGCGTGGTCGACGGGAGCCTGAGCGTCGGCGATCTGGTGCTGGTCAACGCGCTCATGCTCCAGCTCTTCATCCCGCTCGGCTTCCTGGGGATCGTCTACCGCCAGATCAAGTACGCGCTCGCCGACATGGATCTGGTGTTCAAGCTCCTGGAGCGCCGGCCCGAGATCGAGGATCGGCCTGAAGCCAAACCGCTGGTACTCACCGAGGGCGCGATCCGCTTCGAACGGGTCGACTTCCACTATCAGCCCGAGCGCCCGATCCTGCACGGCATCGACTTCGCCATCGAACCGGGCCGGAAGCTCGCCGTGGTCGGGCACAGCGGGGCGGGCAAATCGACCCTGTCGCGGCTGCTGTTCCGCTTCTACGAGGTGACCGGCGGGCGCATCCTGATCGACGGTCAGGACATCCGCGCCGTGACCCAGGAGAGTCTGCGTGCGGCCATCGGCATCGTGCCGCAGGACACGGTGCTGTTCAACGAGAGCCTCTATTACAACCTCGCTTATGGCCGCCCCGACGCCGGCCGCGCCGAGATCGAGCGCGCCGCCGAGATGGCCCATATCCTTGCCTTCATCGAGAGCCTGCCCGACGGCTGGAACACTGTGGTCGGCGAACGCGGGCTGAAGCTCTCGGGCGGCGAGAAGCAGCGCGTGGCCATCGCGCGCGCCATCCTCAAGCGTCCGCGCATCCTCATCTTCGACGAGGCGACCTCATCGCTCGACAGCCATACCGAACAGGCGATCCAGCAGACCCTGGCCGAGGTGGCCGAGAACCATACGACCCTGGTCATCGCCCACCGGCTCTCGACCGTGGTCGACGCCGATCGCATCCTGGTGCTCGAACAGGGGCGCATCCGCGAACAGGGCCGGCATCGCGAATTGCTGGAGGCCGGCGGACACTATGCCGCCATGTGGGAGCTGCAACTGCGCGAAGGAGCGGAGGCCAGGATCGATTTCGACGCGCGCCCCCGGATGGAAAGGCCATGACAGGCGTCGGCCGGCCACACCCTGACCCTTGTCATCCTGGGCATGTTGCTCTATCTGAATTTCCTGCGAACGTCTCCATCCATCCATCACCGGCGATCTGAATCCGCTCCCAGGTCTGAGTTATACTGGCGCCTGCCTCATCGGGGTATGAACGGCATCAACACGCGGGCACATTCAGCGGGGCCCCGATCATTGGGTGATGAGTAATGCGAGAAGGAGCCAAGAAACGACTGGCCGGCGCCGTGGTGATGGTCACCCTGGCGGTGATCTTCGTGCCCATGCTGTTCGAGGACGAGTCGCTCGCGCCCCCCTATGTCCAGGGACCGCTTCCGTCCGAGCCGGGCTTCCAGGATCCATTCGTGCCCGGTGCGTCCGGCACGTCGCCCCCGATACCGGCCGAGGCCGGCGGCCTGACCGCTGAGGAGGCGCTTCTGACGCCGCCGGAGCCCATGCAGGGGTTCGAGACCGTCGGCACCGTGTCCTTCGAGGACGATTCGGAGGAGTTCGCGTTCGAGCCGATCCGGGAACCGGCTTCCCCGACGGTCACGCCGCCTCGTGAGACCCGCCCGGCGACTCAACCGCCGACACCCCGGACACAGACTCAGGCACCCAAGCCGACCCAGCCCCCGAGAACGGCGCAGCAACCGGCCCAAGCGCCGCCACCCAAGCCGGAGGCGCCCGTCTCACTGCCCGAGCCGCCGAGATCGCGTGCCGACGGCCTGCCGTCCTGGGTGGTTCAGGTCTCCAGTCTCGGCTCACCCGAAGCGGCCGGTAAACTGGCCGACAGACTCAAGCAGGCCGGGTTCTCGGCCTTCGTCGAGCGTGCCGAGGTCGGCGGCAAGATCTATTATCGAGTGCGCGTCGGTCCGGACATCGATCGCGCCAATGCCGAGCGCACCGCCGAGATGCTGCGCAAACAGCAGAAGCTCGACACCCTCATTCAACGCTACCGGTAACCACAAGTTCACGAACCGATGAATTGGGTCGACTACATCATCCTTGGCACCATCGCGCTCTCGGCCCTGGTCGGCGTGGCGCGCGGCTTGATTCGCGAGGTGCTGTCGCTGGGAACCTGGATCGCGGCGCTCGTGATCGCCTGGTTCTTCCATCAGGAACTGGCCGACCTGCTGAGCGGACAACTGGCCCATCCCCTGGTCAGGAAGGGCGCGGCCTTCATCGCCCTGGTGCTGCTGGTTCTGATCGCCGGTGCCATCCTGGGCACGGTGCTGACGGCCCTGATCGACACCGTGGGACTGACTGGGGTCGATCGTCTGCTCGGGATGGCCTTTGGCGGGGCGCGCGGCGTGGTCCTGGTGGCCATGGCCGTCTATCTGGCGGCGCTCACGCCCGCGCCCTCGGATCCGGTCTGGAGTGAGTCGAGGCTGATCACGGACTTCGAGTCGATCGCACAGTGGCTGCTCAGTCTGCCCCCTCCCGAGCTCGCAGACCGCTTGAAACAGATCTGATCGAGCTGTCCGGGTGCGTTGGGAGAGTGTGGAACCTCAGTCGTAGTCGCGCTCGTCATAGACACCCGAATCGCGCTCGATCTCCAGCTTGAACCGCATCACGAGCGCGGCCAGGGCGGCGAGCGCCATCAGCATCGGCACGACCAGGATCAGCAGGGCGATGATGGCGAGACCGGCGATCAGTGGGGCGTCGATCAGGAGGCGTCCGTTCGGGCGGCGCACGATGAGGCGTCTGAGATTGCCCTGATTGATCAGATCCTTGGCCTTGCCAAGCCAGTCCGAGTGGCTGAAATCGCTATCGTCCGGTTGTCGGCGTCCGCCTCGGTTGTGCATGGATGAGACCTCGGGTTCCGGATAAGGGTGTTGGTTGGAGAGCGGCGCATTCTAAACCGCGCCCCGGCGCATTCGCCATCGGACTCGGAGTCCGTGGAGCGGTCCGGCCGCGAGCTGCCGGCTCATCTCCTCGCGCTCGCCGGAGAGCAGCATCCGGAGATCCCGAACGGCCGGCCCGACTGCGCCGACCGCGTGGATGCGCCCGATGAAGCGCCCGATCCATTCCAGGACGTCCAGGTCGCCCAGCTCGGGATGACGCCCGCCACGTCTGGGCGTCAGCGAGAAACGATAGCCGGCGAAGCCGTGCAGCGTCTCGCCGCCGATGTCCAGCGGTGCCGCGGCCGGGATCTCCAGTTCGGCCAGGGCCGGCATGAAGCTGTGTTCCTCGCGGATGGCCGCGTCGCTCCAGCGTCCGGGGCGATAGAATTTGGCGATGACGGGCGCCTCGTCCTCCAGGCCGACCGGTAGACGCGGTTCTCATAGCTGTTGAGCGCCAGCAGGCGACCGTCGGGGCGCAGTCCCAGGCTCTCGACGGCATCCGGCACGCAGTCGGGGCCGAGGTCGGCGTAGGGGTTGGATTGGCTGTGTTCATGGTGTCCGATTCCAACGCTTTCCAGCGCGTTCCAAGGCGCGTTCGCGTCGAACGCGATGCGGCCCTGAAGCCGGCACCGTACATACATCACTGACAGACAGGAGTTCGATTCGCCCATGTTGCGCATCCTCAAGCAGACCTGGCGTGCCGGTCTGGTGACTGAACCGCCGCCGGAGCACGACGATCCGGAACTGGAACGCCTCGGCATCGCCCTGCGTCGGGCGATCGATGCCCGACTCGGGCGCAGTCTGGCGATCCGGCAGGTCGATGCGGGTTCGTGCAATGCCTGTGAACTCGAGATCCACGCCCTCGACAACCCCTATCACGATATCGAGCGTTTCGGTGTCCGTTTCGTCGCCTCGCCGCGTCATGCCGATGCACTCCTGATCACGGGACCGGTCTCGCGCCACATGGAGACGGCACTGCGGCGCACCTGGCTGGCCACGCCCGCGCCCAAGCTGGTGATCGCCGCCGGCGACTGCGCCTGCGATGGCGGTGAGTTCGGCGCCGGCTATGCCACGCGCGGCGGGGTCGAGCGTGTCGTTCCTGTGGATCTGAAGATCCCCGGCTGCCCGCCCGAACCCCTGGTCCTGATCAAGGGGCTGCTCCGCGTGCTCGGATGAGCGTTCGATCACTGGCCTCAGTGACTATATAAGCGATTTCTTGCAGGTCTGGCGCACAACATATAGTTCTCGTCACTGAAATCGCGTAGACTCGCGCCCCTCTCATCCGACCACGGCGACCTTGGAGGCTAGAACCATGCTGAACTGGGATGACCCACTCGCGACCGCCAGTCAGACTCCGAACGCTCATCCGTCGCTGGATCTGGAGCCGATCGCGCGTTCGGGCGCGAGACGTCTGCCCGACACCGCCATTCATGGAACGGCGCCGTCACATCCTTCATCATCGTATCCACGCACCGGTCATCCGCGCCCCGGACTGGGGCTGGTCGACAATGCCGCGCTCATGACGACCGCCGGGGCCGCGCCCAGCGTCGATCCCGATCCCTTCACCCGCGCCGCCGACCTGCAAGCCGATCTGCCGATCGAGGATCGCATCCTGCCCGAGTCGCGCCCGACCGGTTCCGAGTCGGTCACGGGCGGCGCCACCGGTCTGGAGTCGCTCGCCATGGGCGCGGGCCGGGTGCGCGTCGACGACAAGCGCATCATCAACTGTCGCGCCGATCTCAACCAGCTCGTGCCCTTCAAGTACGACTGGGCCTGGCAGAAGTATCTCGACGCCTGCGCCAACCACTGGATGCCGCAGGAGATCGGCATGAACGCCGATCTGGCGCTCTGGAAGGATCCGCACGGACTGACCGAGGACGAGCGTCTCATCGTCAAGCGCAATCTGGGCTTCTTCTCGACCGCCGACTCGCTGGTCGCCAACAATCTGGTGCTCGCGGTCTATCGCCACATCACCAACCCCGAGTGTCGCCAGTATCTGCTGCGTCAGGCGTTCGAGGAGGCGCTGCACACCCACGCCTATCAGTATGTCGTCGAGAGTCTGGGACTCGACGAGGGCGAGATCTTCAATATGTATCGCGAAGTGCCCTCCGTCGCGCGCAAGGCCGAATGGGCGCTGCCCTTCACCCAGTATCTGGCCGATCCGCACTTCCAGACCGGCACTCCGGAGAACGACCGCAAGCTCCTGCGCGAGCTGGTCGCCTTCTATGTCATCTTCGAGGGCATCTTCTTCTATGTCGGCTTCGTGCAGATCCTGAGCATGGGCCGGCGCAACAAGATGACCGGCACCGCCGAGCAGTTCCAGTACATCCTGCGCGACGAGTCGATGCACATGAACTTCGGCATCGATGTGATCAATCAGATCAAGATCGAAAATCCGCACCTCTGGACGCCTGAGTTCCGGCAGGAGCTGGTCGGCATGATCCGCGAGGCCGTCGAGCTGGAGGCGCGTTACGCCCAGGACACCATGCCGCGCGGGGTGCTCGGGTTGAACGCCCAGATGTTCGAGGACTATCTGCACTTCATCGCCAACCGCCGCTGTGCCCAGATCGGCCTGCCCGAGCAGTATCCGGGCGCGAGCAATCCCTTTCCCTGGATGTCCGAGGTGCTGGATCTGAAGAAGGAGAAGAACTTCTTCGAGACCCGTGTCACCGAGTATCAGACCGGCGGCGTGCTCAACTGGGACTAATCCGCCGCCGGACCATTTTATTGCAGCGCACAAAACAGTTAGGATTGGCAGGTCTCCAACCGCCAACCGTCTCGGGTATTCGACGATGAGAATCAGCGTATATCGCTACAATCCGGACACCGACCCGCGTCCCCGGATGCAGGACTACGAGGTCAAGACCTTCCAGGGCATGATGCTGCGCGACGCGCTGCTGGAAGTGAAGAAGCAGGACGAGTCGTTCAGCTTCCGGCATTCCTGCGGCGAGGGTGTCTGCGGGTCGGACGCGGTCAACGCCAATGGTCGCAACGTGCTCGCCTGCGTCACCCCGATCACCGAGCTGACGACGCCGATCGCGGTACGTCCGCTGCCGGGGCGTCCGGTCATCCGCGACCTGGTCGTCGACATGACCCAGTTCTATGAACAGTATCGCGCCGTCAAGCCCTATCTGGTACGTCATGATCCGCTGCCTGAGCAGGAGCTGCCGCAGAGTCCGGCCGATCGCGACAAGCTCGACGGGCTCTATGAGTGCATCCTCTGCGGCTGCTGTTCCACCGCCTGTCCGTCGTTCTGGTGGAACCCCGACAAGTTCCACGGGCCGGCGGCGCTGTTGCAAGCCTGGCGCTTCCTGGCCGACAGCCGCGATCAGGCGACCGAAGAGCGTCTGGATGCGCTGGAGGGGCCGTACAAGCTGTTCCGCTGTCACAGCATCATGAACTGCGTCGAGGTCTGTCCCAAGGGACTCAATCCGACGCGCGCCATCGGGCACATCAAGGAACTGATGCTCGAAAAGGGGCTTTAGAGTGGCTGACTCGACCGAATCACAGCCGCTTCCTGCCGCTGATGATCGCGAACTCCAGCGTCTGCGCTGGCAATGCCGGCGCGGGATGCTGGAGCTGGATCATCTGCTCGGGCGCTTTCTCGACCTCGGCTATGCCGAGCTGTCCGAGGCCGAGCGTCAGGACTTCCCGGTGCTGCTCGGGGAGCCGGATCCGCATCTGAGCGACTGGTTCATGGAGCGTTCCGAGGCGCCCGATCCGCGTCTGCGTGCGCTGGTGGCGCGGATACTCGCGGTCGTGAGCGAGTCGCCGCGAATCGATTGACCCATGGACGTCGCGGGGGGCATGGAGACGCATCGCGCCTATCCGCCGCTCGAACTGTATCCGGGCGTTTCGCGCCGGCTGCTGATTCTGGTCGTGCTGACTTCGATGCTGACGCTGGTCGTGATCCTGGCGCTGCCGCTCGGTTGGCTGACGTTGCCGCTGGCCCTGGTCGTGCTGCTCGGTGTCCGGCGGACGCTGTGGGCCGAGGTGCTCGGTCGCGCGCCCTGGTCGATCCGGTGCGCGATCTGGCACCCGGATGGATTCTGGACGCTGAGGCTCGTCTCCGGGCGCGAGATCGAGGCCCAACTCTCGCCCGCGACCTTCGTCAGTACGCTGGGTGTGGTGCTCGTGTTCAGCGTCGAGGGTTCCTGGTGGAAACGACGCACGCTGGCGCTGGCCCCGGACTCGCTCGACCCCGAAACCCTGCGCCGTCTGCGCCAACGTTTGCGGCTCGCCGGCGAGCGTGTTGAGATAGCCTGAAATGTCGAGTAACAGCGGATTTCATTCGGACTGAACGGAGCGCACAAGACATGCGAGTTCTAGTGACCGGCGGGGCCGGCTACATCGGCAGCCATACCTGCCTGGAGCTGCTGCAAGCGGGCATCCATGTCGTGGTGCTCGACAATCTCTGCAACAGCCGGGAAGAGTCGCTGCGCCGGGTCGGCGAGATCACGGGTCAGGCCGTGGGCTTCTTCGAGGTCGATCTGCGCGATCGCGAGACGCTCGGTGAGATCTTCAGCCAGGGCCGGTTCGATGCCGTGATCCATTTCGCCGGACTCAAGGCGGTAGGTGAGTCGGTCGCAAAGCCGCTAGCCTATTACGACAACAATGTTCGGGGAACCCTGACGCTCTGTCAGGCAATGGCCGATGCCGGGGTGCGCAATCTCGTCTTCAGTTCCTCGGCGACCGTCTACGGCGATCCGGCGACCGTGCCGATTCGCGAGGATTTCCCCGTCGGGGCGACCAATCCCTATGGGCGCTCGAAGCTGTTCATCGAGGAGATCCTGCGCGATCTGCATGTCTCCGACCCGCGCTGGAACATCGCGCTACTGCGCTATTTCAATCCGGTCGGCGCGCATGAGAGCGGGCGTATCGGCGAGGATCCGAACGGGATTCCGAACAACCTGATGCCCTATATCGCTCAGGTGGCGGTCGGGCGACTCCAGCGTCTGCGCGTCTTCGGCAACGATTATCCGACGCCGGACGGAACCGGGGTGCGTGACTACATCCATGTGGCGGATCTGGCGCGCGGTCATCTGGCGGCCCTGCACAAGCTGCAAGAGACGCCAGGCGTGGTCACTTACAATCTCGGGACCGGGCACGGTTACAGTGTGCTGGAGGTGATCGCGGCCTTCGAGCGGGCGAGCGGACGTCCGATTCCCTATGACATCGTCGAGCGTCGGCCCGGCGACATCGCCTGCTGCTATGCCGATCCGTCGCTTGCGCGCGAGGAGCTGGGCTGGAGCGCCGAATACGATCTGGAGCGCATGGTGGTCGATGCCTGGCGCTGGCAGTCGCAGAATCCGGACGGTTACTGAGCGCGACTTAGGCGCGGTTCTTTTGTTTCTTTTTGTACGTCGCTCATCAGCGGCGTCGTAAGTTTTTTTGTTTTTCGTGAGGATGCCGGATGGCCATCAAATCAGATCGCTGGATACGACGCATGGCCGTCGAGCACAAGATGATCGATCCCTTCGAGCCGGGTCAGGTGCGCGAGGGCGAACATGGGCGCGTGATCTCCTATGGCACCTCGAGCTACGGCTACGACGTACGCTGCGCCGATGAATTCAAGATCTTCACCAATATCAACTCAGCGATCGTCGATCCCAAGAATTTCGACTCCAACAGTTTCGTCGATCTCAAATCCGACGTTTGTATCATTCCGCCGAATTCGTTTGCGCTGGCGCGCACGGTGGAGTATTTCCGCATTCCCAAAAATACACTTGTTGTGTGCATGGGAAAAAGTACGTATGCGCGCTGTTTTCGTGGCGACACGCGCGTTGCATTGATCGATGGTACGGCTCCGACACTCGAAGATATGGCTGTCCGGGCACAGGACGGCGAGCTGTTTTGGGGGTACAGCCTCAATCAGTTCGGTCGAATTCAGGTTGCACTTCTCGATGCTCCGCGCTTCATCGGCCGGGATAGTTTGCTTGAGTTGACGCTCGACAATGGCCGAGTCATCCATTGCACGCCCGATCACGAAATGGTGCGGCGCGATGGGCGTATGGTACAGGCGGATGCGTTGCGTCCGGGCGATTCACTGATGCCGTTGTACCGGCAGTTGATTCGCGGCTATGAGTCCGTCTATCAGCCATTGAATGGGCATCTGTATCCAACACATCGTCTGGCCGATGAATGGAATGTCAGTCAAGGGCTCTATGCGGATCAACCCGGAACGCATCACCATCACAAGGATTTCGATCGCCGCAACAATGCGCCCTGGAATATCGAGCGTCTTCCGGCAAGCGATCATATTCGTCTGCATAACGCGAAAAGTTATGGCGAGGATTTCGACCCGGATGAGCACAGCCAAGCGATTCGCGACGCCTTTCAGCGTTTGAGTCAGGATCCGGACTGGCGCGAACAGTTCAGCCGCGTGCAGAGTGAACGCGCTAAGCGTTTTTGGACAGCGGATCAGTATGCCGAGACGCGCGAGCGTTTGAGGGAGCAACACCTACGCCTTTGGTCGAATGAGCGTCGAGAGCGTCAGCGTGCTGCATTGCTCGATTACTATGCCGATCCTGTAGCGCGTCGACTTAGGGGGGATATTTCGCGGCGAGCTTGGTCGATGGATGACGGTAGCCGCCGGGCGGCTCAAGCGCAGATTGCGCGTCAAATCAATCTACGCCCGGAGATTACGTCCGAGCGTGTCAGGGAAGCACTCGACCAAACCGGATCGATCCGTGGCGCCGCGCGTGAGCTCAACTGTGATCGCTCGGTTTTTAGGCGCTTTCCGGAGGTCATCGCGGCCTTTAGAGGACGGGCCGCCGGAAGTCGGAATCATAAAGTCGTCAAGATTCGTGAGCTGGCCGGCGATCATGATGTCTACTGCCTGACCGTTCCCGAGGGCGGCAATTTTGCACTCGATGCCGGTGTCTTCACCAGCAACTGCGGCATCATCGTGAACGTAACCCCTTTGGAACCCGAGTGGGAAGGTCACGTCACTCTGGAGTTCTCCAACACCACGCCGCTGCCCGCGAAGATCTACGCCAACGAGGGCGTGGCGCAGATCCTGTTCTTCGAGTCCGATGAGGTCTGTGAGACGTCCTACAAGGATCGCGGCGGCAAGTACCAGGGACAGCGCGGTGTGACTCTGCCCAAGTCCTGAATCCGGGATCATGGCCTGAACCGGGCGGCGCAGTGGTTCAGGCCATCGCTTCAGCGTGCGTCGCGGCTTGGAGTCGCTTCAGAGCTTCGGCAGCACGATGGGATCGCGCTTCTTGGGGTTGTGGCGATAGAGCGCGGCGACATTGCCGATGCGACTGATGAGATCCGCGCCCGTGCGCTCGCAGATCAGGCCGATGGCGGCATCGCGCTCGTCACGGTCGCCGGCGTTGACGCGGACCTTGAGCAGTTCGTGATGGTCGAGTGCAATCTCGATCTCGGCGAGCACCGGCTCGGTGATGCCGTACTGGCCGACGAGCACCACAGGCTTGAGATGATGGACCTGGGGCTTGAGCCGGCGTTTCTGTTTCTCGGTGATGGGCATGGAGTCGATCTTTAGGATGTAAACGGGAGGAGGCCGCTGCGACGGGCGTCCAAAGGTGACGCTCGAGCGAGTCGGGCCGCCATCCTACTCGAATTTCGGCCTCAGCGTGGCGCGCATTGGTTCACCGTCAAGCGACTGCTACAATCTCAACCCTTTCATCACCGGCCACGCGAGCCTTGGGAGACGCCTTGTCCTCGCTCATCGATCATCGCTACCTCATCACCCCCGGCGGCTCACTGCGCGGACGTCTGCGCGTGCCGGGCGACAAGTCGATCTCGCATCGCTCCATCATGCTCTCGGCCATCGCCGAGGGTCGCACCCAGGTCAGCGGCTTCCTGGAAGGGGCCGACGCCCTGGCCACGCTCGCGGCCTTCCGCGCCATGGGTGTGTCGATCGAGGGGCCGAACGACGGCGAGCTGGTGATCGAGGGCGTGGGGATGCGCGGTCTGCGCGCGCCCGCGACGGCGCTCGACATGGGCAACTCGGGCACGGCCATGCGCCTGCTCGCCGGACTGCTGGCCGGGCAGGGGGTCACCGCCACCCTGGTTGGCGATGACTCGCTGACGCGCCGTCCGATGCGCCGCGTCACCGAGCCGCTGGCGCTGATGGGCGCCCGGATCCGCACCAGCCCGACGGGAACCGCCCCCCTGACCATCGAGCCGGTTGACCATCTGAACGGCATCGAATACCGCCTGCCGATGGCCAGCGCCCAGGTCAAGTCCTGCCTGATGCTGGCCGGACTCTATGCCCAGGGCGAGACCTGCATCGTCGAACCCGAGCCGACGCGCGATCACACCGAGCGCATGCTGACCGCCTTCGGCTACTCGGTGCGCCGCCAGGGACTGCGCATCTGCCTCACCGGCGGCGGACGCCTGACCGCCTGCCGACTGCGCATCCCGGCCGACATCTCATCGGCGGCCTTCTTCCTGGTCGGCGCCAGCATCGCGCCCGGTTCCGACCTGCTGCTCAAAGAGGTCGGCATCAACCCGACCCGCGTCGGCGTCATCAACATCCTGCGCGCCATGGGCGCCGACATCGAACTGCTCGACAAGCGCACCGCCGGCGGCGAGCCGGTGGCCGACATCCGCGTCAAGTCGGCCCGACTGCGCGGCATCCAAATCCCGGTCGATCAGGTGCCGCTGGCCATCGACGAATTCCCTGCGCTCTTCATCGCCGCCGCCTGCGCCGAGGGCGAGACGGTCCTGACCGGCGCCGAAGAGCTGCGCGTCAAGGAGAGCGACCGCATCCAGGTCATGGCCGACGGTCTGCTCAAACTCGGCATCCAGGCCGAACCGACCCCGGACGGCATCCGCATCCGGGGCGGCGCCCTGGGCACAGCCACCGGCGAGAACGCCATTGAGGCCCACGGCGACCATCGCATCGCCATGTCATTCGCCATCGCCGGACTGCGCGCCGACGGACCGATCGAGATCCGCGACTGCGCCAATGTCGAGACCTCCTTTCCCGGCTTCCCGCAACTGGCGTCACACGCGGGCTTAGGTATCGAGGAGCAGCGCCCGGCATGAACGTGATCCCGATCCTCACCATCGACGGCCCCTCCGGCACCGGCAAAGGGACACTGATGCAGCTCCTGGCCGAGCGGCTCGGCTGGCACGCGCTCGACAGCGGCGCGCTCTATCGGGTGCTGGGTCTGGCCGCCGGTCGTCAGGGATTGGACCTCAACGATCCCGAGGCGCTGACCCCGCTGGCCGCCGCCCTGCCGGTCGAGTTCCAGGGCGGGCGGGTGCTCCTGTCGGGCGAGGACGTCAGCGACGCCATCCGCACCGAAGAAGCCGGCATGGCCGCCTCGCGCGTGGCCGCCCATCCGGGCGTGCGCTCGGCCCTGCTCGACTGGCAGCGCCGCTTCGCCCGCGCACCCGGACTGGTGGCCGACGGACGCGACATGGGCACCGTGGTCTTCCCCCAGGCGCCGCTGAAGATCTTTCTCGACGCCGGCCCCGAGATCCGTGCCGAACGCCGCTATAAACAGTTGAAGGAGAAGGGGTTGGATGCTAACCTCCCGCAACTTGTAGCGGACATCCGCGAACGGGACGCGCGCGACCGGTCCCGCCCGACGGCGCCCCTGTGTCCCGCCGAGGATGCCGTATTGGTGGATTCCACCCGGATGTCCATTGCTGAAGTGCTCGATCGTGTCCTGGAAGAGGTTAGGCGCGTCTTCCCGGAAACGATCGCCCGAGGCTCCTAAGGCCGCTTGCATCCAGCCGATCCGACTCGACTCGGAGCGGCGACGAACGGCGGTCGAAACAGGTAGGGTCGACGTGGAGAGCGTCGACCTTTTCGTTTACTCAAAACACCCCTCGTCCCGGATGGGGCGGGTCAGCGCGCCATTCTCAGGATACTTGGATCTCATGACCGAAAGCTTCGCCGAACTCTTCGAACAAAGTCTTAACACCACCCAGCTCCAGCCGGGTACCATCGTCGTCGGCACCGTCATCGACATCACTGCCGACAACGTCGTGATCAATGCCGGACTCAAGTCCGAAGGCATCATCCCCCGCAATCAATTCCTCAGCCCCGAGGGCGAGCTGGAAGTGGCGATCGGCGACGAGGTCGAAGTGGCCCTCGACGCCGTCGAAGACGGCTTCGGCGTGACCCGGCTGTCGCGTGAGAAGGCCAAGCGCTTCGCCGCCTGGGACTATCTGGAGAAGGCGTTCGAGAAGGCCGAGACCGTCAAGGGTCTCATCAACGGCAAGGTCAAGGGCGGCTTCACCGTCGATCTGGGCACGGTGCGCGCCTTCCTGCCCGGCTCGCTGGTCGACGTGCGTCCGGTGCGCGACACCACCTATCTCGAAGGCAAGGAACAAGAGTTCAAGGTCATCAAGCTCGACCGCAAGCGCAACAACGTGGTGGTCTCACGCCGCGCCGTGGTCGAGGAAGAGTACAGCGCCGAGCGCGAGCAGCTGCTCAAGAACCTGGAAGAGGGCATGGAAGTCAAGGGTGTGGTCAAGAACCTCACCGACTACGGCGCCTTCCTCGATCTGGGCGGCATCGACGGTCTGCTGCACATCACCGACATGGCCTGGCGTCGCGTCAAGCATCCGTCCGAAGTGGTCGAGATCGGCGACGAGATCACGGTCAAGGTGCTCAAGTTCGACCGCGACCGTCAGCGCGTCTCGCTCGGCCTCAAGCAGATGGGTGAGGATCCGTGGGTCAACATCTCGCGTCGCTATCCCGAGGGTACCCGCGTCTTCGGTAAGGTCACGAACATCGCCGACTACGGCTGCTTCGTCGAGATCGAGGAGGGCGTCGAGGGTCTGGTGCACGTCTCCGAGATGGACTGGACCAACAAGAACATCCATCCCTCCAAGGTCGTCAACCTGGGCGACGAGGTCGAGGTCATGGTGCTGGACATCGACGAGGAGCGTCGCCGCATCTCGCTCGGCATCAAGCAGTGCGCCATGAATCCCTGGGAAGAGTTCGCCGCGACCCACAAGAAGGGCGATCACGTCTCCGGCAAGATCAAGTCGATCACCGACTTCGGTATCTTCATCGGTCTGGACGGCGGCATCGACGGCCTGGTGCACCTCTCCGACATCTCCTGGGAGGAGGCCGGCGAGAACGCCCTGCGTCGTTACAAGAAGGGCGATGAACTCGAAACCGTGGTGCTGTCGGTCGATCCCGAGCGCGAGCGCATCTCGCTCGGCGTCAAGCAGCTCGACAAGGATCCCTTCTCCAGCTTCGTCGCCCTGCACGAGAAGGGCAGCGTCGTGACCGGCGTGGTCGCCGAGGTCGATGCCAAGGGCGCGACCATCACGCTCGGCGACGGCGTCGAGGGCTATCTGCGCGCCTCCGAGATCTCGCGTGACCGCGTCGAGGACGCACGCACCGTGCTCAGGGTCGGCGAGGCGATCGAGGCCAAGTTCCTGGGCGTCGACCGCAAGAACCGCACCCTGTCGCTGTCGATGAAGGCCAAGGATGCCGAGGAAGAGCAGACCGCGATCAAGGGTTATTCGCGCGACGCCGCCGGCGCCGCCACCACGCTCGGCGACCTCCTCAAGGAGCAGATGGAAGAGGCTCAGCGCGGCAACTGAGGCCGAGGTCGTCTTCCGGACCATGAGGAGACGGGGACCGCGCCGCCACGGGGCGGTCCCCGATCGATTTTTCCAGGAGTCGCCCCATGACGAAATCGGAGCTGATCGACATTCTGGCCGCCGAGCAGGACCATCTCCCCTACAAAGACGTCGAGGAAGCGGTCAGAAAGATCCTCGAACGCATGAGCACAGCGCTCGCCACCGGAGAGCGGATCGAGATCCGGGGTTTCGGCAGTTTCTCGCTGCACTACCGTCCGCCACGTCTTGGGCGCAATCCCAAGACGGGTGAGTCGGTCGCCCTGGCCGCCAAGTACGTCCCTCACTTCAAGCCGGGCAAGGAACTGCGCGATCGCGTCAATCTGGCGTTCCGGAATTCACAATCGTCCGCTTCAGCCGCTGCGTCCGAGGATGACGACGACTGGCCGGCTCCAATGTCGGCTCTCGGCTGATCCTCCCGAGTTTGGCGGTAGGTGCGGCTTAAGCCGCACCTACACACCCACGAAAGACGTTTCTCGGATCGGGCGCTGCTCAGGGCCTATTCGAGCCTGCACTGTCCCGTATCGGAAGTTCATCAACCGGAATCGCATCGCGATCATCCCGGATCAGGGCGCGTTTGCCCGGAAAACGGCAGACGAAGCGCGAGCCGCGTCCAAGCTCGCTGGTGATCCTGAGTCGTCCATCGTGCCGGTTGAGCACATGCTTGACGATGGCCAGTCCCAGACCCGTTCCGCCCGATTCACGCGAGCGCGCGCGGTCGACGCGATAGAAGCGCTCGGTCAGCCGTGGCAGATGCTCGGGCGGGATGCCCGGACCGTCATCGCTGACGCTGAACTCGACTCCATCGATCCCACGCTGCCAGACGATCTGGATGCAGGTGCCGTCGGGCGTGTGCTTGACGGCGTTGAAGACCAGATTGGAGAAGGCGCTGCGCAGTTCGGGCGGACTGCCGAGCAGCAGCAGTGTTTCGTCGACCCGACTCTCGAAGCCATGTCGGCCATTGCTCAGCGCCTGCGCCTCCTGCAGGATCAGATGCAGCTCGTCCGGCACGTCCACCGACTCCTGCTCCTCGGGACTCTCGCGCATCTCCAGCCGTGAGAGCGTCAGCAGATCCTCGATGATCGAGCACATGCGTTCGGTCTGATTGTGCATCAGGGTCAGCGGGCGCCGATGCTGGGCCGGGGTGCCGGGCGCGTCGAGCAGCGCCTCCAGGAACCCGGCGATCACGGTCAAGGGTGTTCGCAGCTCGTGCGAGGCATTGGCGACGAAATCGCGCCGGATCATGTTGAGATGATAGATCTTGGTGATGTCGCGCCCGACCACCAGCCGCTGCTTTTTGCGCTCGCCGAAGGGCGTGATGCGCAGTGAGAGCATGATGGCGCGGTTGTGCTCGGGGGCGATGTCGAGCGGACGCATGTATTCGCCGGCCTCGATGAAGGGCAGGATCTCGGGCTGGGTCAGGATCTCGGTGAGGGGACGCCGGTCGTCCTCCGGCCAGCGCACGTTCATCAGCTTGGTCGCGGCCGGATTGGCCCATTCGACGCGATGCTGTTTGTCGAGGATGACCAGGGCATCGGGCACCGCATTGGCCGCCTCGCGAAAGCGCCGGCTGAAGCGGATCTGACGCTTGCGGCTCTTGCGCCCGCGTTGCTGATAGCGCGCGATCCCGCGATAGACCTCGCCCCAGAGTCCGAGCGGGAAGGGCGGGGCGAGCCGATGCCGGCGCCGGATCAGGAGCGCGAGCCGGATCAGCAGCCAGGGATGACGCAGCAGGGGCGGCAGCAGCACCCAGGGCCAGACCCAGCCCGGATCGACGCCGAGCGCGACCGCGATCAGCCCCAGGGCGACCGGCGCGAGCAGCAGGGCAAGATCCAAAAGCACAGCCTGAGCCAAGTCGCTGCGCACAATCCAGGGAGAAGTCGGGCTGCTCAAGTCTTGTCCGAGAAGCGATAGCCGACGCCGCGCACGGTTTGCAGCAGCCGGTCATGTCCGGTCGGCTCCAGGGCCTTGCGCAGACGACGCACATGCACGTCGACGGTGCGCTCTTCGACATAGACCTGATCGCCCCAGACCTGATCGAGCAGTTGCGAGCGGCTGAAGGCGCGGTCGGCATGGGTCATGAAGAAGTGCAGCAGCCGGTATTCGGTCGGCGCGACCTCGATCGGGCGGCCTTCGGCCGTGACCCGATGCCCGAGATTGTCCATCACCAGCCCGCCGATCTCGATCTCGTCGACGGCCTCGTCCGGTTTGGCGCGCCGCAGCACCGCCTTGACGCGCGCCACCATCTCGCGCGGTGAGAAAGGCTTGGCGATATAGTCGTCGGCGCCGGTGTCGAGTCCCTTGACCCGATCCTCTTCCTCGCCGCGCGCGCTGACCATGATGATCGGGATCGACTTGGTCTTGGGGCTCTGCTTGAGCTGCTGGGCCAGCTCCAGCCCGGAGCGTCCGGGCAGCATCCAGTCGAGCAGGATGAGATCCGGGGTCTCGGTGCTCAACAGCTTGCGCGCCTCGTCGGCGTGACCGGCCTCCATGACGCGGAAGTCCGAACTCTCGAGCGCGAACCGCATCACCTCGCGGATGTCCGGCTCGTCATCGATGACAAGAATGGTGGTCATGGGAATGGACCTGAAGACTGAAATGGAACAGCGTGCCTGCGCTGGAAAGCAAGCGATTTTATTGACGATCGATGACGGTTCCGTGACTGCATGGTCCGAACCGCCCTCGAATCGAGCCGCTGATCTTGTCGAATCCGCGCGGGGGGACTAGTGTAACGCCCTCACGACACGAGAGATGCCCCGCGAATCCGTATCGCGCGCATCGAGGAGATTCCGAAGATGAGTGAAGGCGAGATCCTGAAACGCGAACCGATCTATCAGGGCAAGGTCATCGAGGTCGCCGTCGAGACGGTCGAACTCCCCGACGGCAGTCAGGTCGACCTGGAGATGGTGCGCCATCCGGGCGGCGCGGCGGCCGTGGCGCTCGACGAGCAGGAGCGCGTCTGTCTGCTGCGTCAATTCCGCCACGCGGCCCGAGGCTGGATCTGGGAGCTGCCGGCGGGCCGTCTCGACCCTGGCGAGACCCCGCTGTCGACCGCGCGCCGCGAGCTGGCCGAGGAAGCCGGCGTGCAGGCCGACGACTGGATCGATCTCGGTCCGATGTACAGCTCGCCCGGTATCTTCGACGAGGTCATCCATCTGTGGCTGGGGCGCGGCCTGACCGAACTGCCGCACGCCCACGAGCACGGCGAGGTGATCGAGATCCACTGGATGCCGTTGAGCCAAGCGCTCGACTGGTGCGACGACGGCACCATCACCGACGGCAAGACCCTGGTCGGACTCTATCGCGCCGGCGCCTATCTGCGCAGTCAGGCCGAGATGCTCTCGGAGGATCCGGGGTGTTGAGTGTCCGCATTGCTGTTCGCGGTCCGACGGACGTAGATTTGCACGCTTGGCGTGCAGAGTGCGCTACCACCGGCAATAGAGGCTCGACAGTTACTCGATGACACTCGATAGAGACACAGGTGAGCCGGACTGGGACACCCCCCTGTCCCTGACGCTCACGCCCGGACTGCTCATCCATGCCCTCATGTCCACGGCCGGCGCGGTCCATACCGGCTGGAGCAGTTGTATCGACGAGACTCTGGTACTCACCAACCAGGTCGCCATGGACGATCAGGCCGGTCACTATGTCCGGCTGGTCGAACAGGAGTTCGTCGAGGACGACCGGCCGGACATGGTCTGGCACGACTGGACGCTGGAGGTTCGCATCGGCTCGGTGCTGACCACCGGGCACTGGCAGTTTCCGGCCACCTCGCATCCGTCGGAGTGGGACTGGAACGCCCGCGAGGCCGAGCGCGCCTTCGAGCGCGCCTGCGTCCTGATCGGTCGGCGCGTGCGGCGCGGCATCCGGGTCGAGGAACCGATCCTGGACGACATGCCGCGCGCGCGCCGTCACTGAGCCGGTCCAGCCGGCTCGTCACCCACCGGAGAGGCTCTCATGAAGGTCACGGTCGATTTCGACATCACACCCGAGGAAGTGCGCAAGCTCTTCGGTCTCCCGGACGTCGAAGCCTTTCAGCGTCAGATCATGGACGACATCCGCGAACGCATGATCGCGGGCGTCGAGGGCTATGATCCGCTCAAGCTCTTCCAGCCCTACATGGCCGGAACCCTCGCGTCCTGGGATTATTTCCAGAAACTCATGACGAGTCTCCCGGCCTCCGGCTCCAAGACGGATGAGGACAAATCCAAATAGTGCTCGTGTCGGTCGGAGCGCGCACATGCGGCTGAAGTCTCGGTTTTTTCGCACGTTCCCAGGTTCCCGCCTGGGAGCGCGCAAGGAACCGGGGCGACTCTTGGTCATGCCGCTGGTCCTGCTGACCGGCGTGGCGGTCGCTCAGGACTGTGTCGACTGGGACACGGCCCCTATACCCGATTCGCGCTACATCCAGATCCGGAACGGCACGGTCTACGATCGGAGCACGGGCCTGATGTGGAAGCAATGTCCCGAGGGTGCGGCCGGGGTCGGCTGTACGATGGGTGAACCGCAGGCCTTCAAGCTGGAGGAGGCGAAGCGTCGTGCGCGTGAATGGCGCTTCGCCGGTTATGCCGACTGGCGCCTGCCGACCCAGGACGAACTGCGCTCCCTGCTGGTGCGACGCTGCTATGGCGTCGGCATCGACGGCGTCACCTTTCCGCGCACACCGGCGGGCCGCTTCTGGACCTCAGACCCGGCGACCTATTATCCGGACAGCGCCTGGACGCTCGACTTCCGCCGCGGTCATCTGGGCTATGGCACCAGGCGCGATGCCTTCTATGTCCGACTGGTGCGGGATGCCGAGGCCTGCTCGCCGGAGCGCCCCGCGACCTGTCTGCCTTACAGCGAACGGCGCCTCGAACCGCATGACGGTCGTGAGCCGGGAACGGAAGACGCTGACGATCAGGTCAGCCCCTGACCCGGATCGAGCCGGCGCGGCTCGTCCAGCACCTCGCCATCGAGATGGGGACGTCCATCCGCCTCCAGCCGTAGCCGGCCCTCGGCGAACCAGCGCACCACGGTCGGATAGATGACGTGCTCCTGCTTCAGCACCCGCGCGGCCAGCGTGCCTGGGTCGTCTCCGGGCAGCACGGGTACGCGCGCCTGGAGCACCACGGGGCCGCCATCCAGTTCAGCCGTGACGAAATGCACGCTGGCGCCGTGCTCGGTGTCGCCGGCCTCGAGCGCGCGTTTGTGGGTGTTTAGTCCCTGATACCTGGGCAGCAGGGATGGATGGATGTTGAGCAGCCGCCCGCGATAGTGCTCGACGAAGGCCGGCGTCAGGATGCGCATGAAGCCGGCCAGCACCACCAGCCCCGGATCATGGCCATCGATCGCCGCCGCGAGGGCACTGTCGAAGCCGGCACGATCCGGATAGTCGCGGTGGTTCAGAACCTCGGTCGCAATGCCGTGACGACGCGCGCGCTCCAGCCCGAAGGCGTCAGGCTCGTTGCTGATGACGGCAAGGATCCGGAACGGCGCCCCCTGTTCCTGGGCGTCGATCAGGGCCTGGAGATTGCTGCCGCTACCGGAGATGAGCGCGACGACCGACAGCGGCGCGCGTTCAGACGGCATGGACACCGCCCTGATAGACGACACAGGGCTCGCCCTCGGTCGCTTCGATCCGGCCGATGACCCAGGCGGTCTCGCCCTGCGCGCGCAGATGGGCCAGCGCGGTCTCGACGTCCTCCGCCGCCACGCACACCACCATCCCGACGCCGCAGTTGAAGGTCCGCAGCATCTCGGCCTCGGCGATGCCGCCCTGGGTCTGGAGCCAGTCGAATACGGCCGGACGGGTCCAGGAGTCCGGATCGATGCATGCCTGAGTGCCGTCCGGCAGCACGCGCGGCAGGTTCTCGGTCAGACCGCCGCCTGTGATGTGTGCCAGGGCATGGACGTGCTGCGCACCGATCAGCGACAGCACCGAGCGCACATAGATGCGCGTCGGCGCCAGCAGCGCCTCGCCCAGCGTCGTTTCACCCAGGGCCTGACGCAGATCCGCGCCGCTGGTCTCGATGACCTTGCGGATCAGCGAATAGCCGTTGGAATGCGGCCCGGAAGCCGCGAGCGCGATCAGCCGATCGCCCGGCCTGACCCGCGAGGGCTGGATGATGGCGTCCTTCTCGACGATGCCGACGCAGAATCCGGCCAGATCATAGTCGCCCGCGCCATAGAGTCCGGGCATCTCGGCCGTCTCGCCGCCGGTCAGGGCGCAGCCGGCCAGCTCGCAGCCGCGCGCGATGCCGCTGACGACGGTCGCCGCGACCTCGACGTCCAGGTGCGCGGTGGCATAGTAGTCGAGGAAGAACAGCGGCTCGGCCCCGCTGACCAGGATGTCGTTGACGCACATGGCCACCAGATCGATGCCGATGGTGTCGTGACGGCCCAGCTCGATGGCGAGCTTGAGCTTGGTGCCCACGCCGTCGGTGCCCGAGACCAGTACGGGATGACGGAACCGCTCCAGCGGCAGTTCGAACAGAGCCCCGAACCCGCCCAGCCCGTCGAGCACGCCGGGGCGGCGCGTGGCGGCGGCCAGGGGCTTGATACGCTCGACGAGTCGGGCGCCGGCGTCGATGTCGACACCGGCCGAGCGGTAACTGAGGGCAGTGGATGGGGTCGGGGAATCCTGCGGCACGCGATGGCTCCAGTCTTGACGAATCGAGGTACGCTAGTATACCTGCCATCTCTTGTCGGTGCGTTCCGTAGGCGTCGGTGCCATGAGTCTCTTGAAGCCCAGTGATATCCCCAACATCATCAGCGTGATTCGGCTGATCACCGTGATTCCGGTGGTCTATCTGCTCGTGGTCCACGAATTCGGCTGGGCCCTGGTCCTGTTCGCCGCCGCCGGGATCTCCGACGGACTCGACGGCTTTCTGGCCAAGCGTTATCACTGGCAGAGCCGGCTCGGCGGTCTGCTCGACCCGCTGGCCGACAAGACCCTGCTCGTGTGCTGCTTCCTGGTGCTCGGCGCGCATGGACTCATCCCGCTGTGGCTGGTGCTGGCGGTGATCTTCCGCGATCTGGTCATCGTCAGCGGCGCCTTGCTCTACAACTACCGGGTCGCCGAGGTCGAGGCGGCGCCCATACTTATGAGCAAGGTCAACACGGCCCTGCAGATCCTGCTGGTCGTGGCCGTCATTCTCGACGCCGGGGTCATGGATCTGCCGGAGATCTCGATCGCCGCGCTGATCTGGGCCTGCCTGATCACCGTGGTGGTCAGCGGCACGCAATACGTCTGGATCTGGAGCCGCAAGGCGATCCGCAGCGGCTGGAAGTCGGACTGAGGTTCAGGCGGCGCTCTCGGAGTCCTCCGACCCCTGCATGACGCGACGGACCAGCGGAATGCTCGGCTGGCGCTGTTCGCGCAGGCTGAGGCTGTCGAGCCGCGCCAGCAGGTCGAGCAGCGAGGCCGGATCGCGCGCGTGGTGGCTCATGATGAAGCGCACCAGCTCCGGGGTCAGCCGCATCCCGCGTTCGCGCGCCGCTTCGAGCAACAAGTGTTCGCAGTCGAGATCCGACAACGGCAGCAGCCGATAACGCGGCCCCCACAGCAGACGCGAGGCCAGATCCGGCAGGCTGAACGGCAGGCTGTCGGGCGCGGCGTCGGCAGCGCCGAGCAGTGAGCGCCCTTGCTCGCGCAGCCGGTTGAAGAGATCGAAGAGGGCACGCTCCCAGACCGGATCACCGACGATGCACTGGATGTCGTCGATCGCCACCAGATCCAGCCGTTCCAGGTTCTCCAGCATCGCCGGATCCAGATCCGCCATCCCGAGCGGCACGAAATGCGCCTGACGCCCGGCGCGCACGACGGCCTGACAGGCGGCTTGCAGCAGATGGGTCTTGCCCGTGCCCTCGGCGCCGAAGAGCAGCAGATAGGGTTCACCCACGCCCCGCGCCATCGCCGCGACGGCATCCAGGGCCTCGGCGTTCGGCCCCGGCCGATAGGACTCCAGGGTCGGCTCGGGTCGCAGTTCGAGCGGCAGATGGAGTTGCGGGGTCGGGCCGTTCAACTCGGGCCTCGCGTATGCGTCTCAGCCCGCGAGCCGGGAGGCCGTGGTCGCCAGACGCCGGCCCAGAGCCTGACAGAGTCGCTTTTCCTCTTCCGTCAGTGGCCGATCGTTCTCGGTCCCCGCCAGATGCGAGGGACCATAGGGCGTGCCGCCGCTCCGGGTATGCAGCAGATCGGTTTCGCTGTACGGCAGACCCATGACCAGCATCCCGTGATGCAGCAGCGGCAGCATCATGCTCAACAGGGTCGCTTCCTGGCCGCCGTGCAGACTGGAGGTCGAGGTGAAGACCCCGGCCGGCTTACCGGCCAGAGCACCGGACAGCCACAGGGTGCTGGTGCCGTCGAGAAAATACTTCATGGCCGCCGCCATGTTGCCGAAGCGCGTCGGACTGCCGAGCGCCAGACCCGCGCAGTCGCGCAGATCCTCGAGGTCCACATAGGGCGCGCCGCCGGCTGGGACGGCCGGTTCGGTGGCCTCGCACACGGCGGAGACGGCCGGCACCGTGCGCAGACGCGCTTCGAGTCCGGCGGCCTCCACGCCGCGCGCGACCTGATGCGCCATCTCGGCGGTGGCGCCGTGGCGGCTGTAATAGAGGATCAGGATATAGCTCATACGTGGGTCCGTCCCGGACGGTGTCGATTGCATGTCCGATGATTTAATCATTCAAAGCCGCGCGCGCCAATCGCTATCCTTGATCCAGGGTCGCGATCTGGTGAGAATCTCCCCCACCATCGAACGCTCCGCCGCCGTCTCGGCGCGCGATCCACGACAATGACGAGGGGGATTCAACGATGGACGAGCGAGCCGCCGAGCACCGGGTCTGCTATCGCTGTGTGGTCGCCGGGCGTGTCCAGGGTGTCTTCTTCCGCGCCTCGACGCGCGAGCAGGCGATGCGACTGGGCGTGACCGGCTATGCGCGCAACCTGAGCGATGGGCGTGTCGAGGTGCTGGCCTGCGGTGAGGCGGCCGCCGTGGCGCAACTGCGCGACTGGCTGCGAATCGGGCCGGCCATGGCCGAGGTGACGGGCGTGGCCTGCGAGCCTCTGGACTACCAGGGCCGGCCGGGATTCGTCATCGACTGAGCGACGGCCTCGTCAGTATCCGCCCACCAGGTGGAGCGGCATCTCCGCGTACTGTTCGAGCCGCACGACCTGGGTTTCGAGGCGGCCGTCCGGGTAGAGCCTGAGTTCACGATAACCGGGCGGGATCTCGTCGATCGCGAAATCCGGGCTTCCGGGCGTGAATTGAAAACAGGTCGAGGGCGCGCCCAGGAGCAGACAGTCTCTATGCCGTGCCGAAAAGTCCTGATGGATATGGCCGAAGAGGACGGCCTTGATCTGGGCGTGACGTTCGCAAAGAGTGAGTAGTTCGGCGCCGTTAGCGACCCCGATCCGGTCGATCCAGGTACTGCCGATGGCCGCCGGATGGTGGTGCAGGGCGATGAGCGCGGGAGCCTGTTCATCGGCCAGCAGCTCGGCGAGTCGGACGAGCTGGGTCTGCGTCAAGTATCCGCCATCGCTGTCGGGAGTGCTCGAGTCGAGCAGGATCAGGTTCCAGCGCCCGAGCCGACGCAGCGCCACGGAGCCGGGCGCCGCCGAATCCAGGTGCTCCGTCATCAGGGCCGGGATGTCGTGGTTGCCGCCGATGCAATAGTGCGGAACCCCGATTCTCCTGAGCCGCTCGCGCAGATAACGATAGCCCGCCGGGGTCTCGTCGTGCACCAGGTCGCCGGTCAGGAGCAGGGCGTCGGGCGGCGGGTTGCCGGACAGCGCCAGCGTCAGGACGGACTCGAAGCTGCGGCGCGTCGTGATGCCCAGCAGTTGCCCGCCCGGATCGCCGAAGAGGTGGGGGTCGGTCAGTTGCAGAAGACGAAGCGGCATCATGGATTCCCCGGCCATGGCGTGGATCTGTCGCGAACGGGATTGACGCACTGAGCGGAAAGGATTGTGTTGCGGCATGTTCGGTTCCGGTCGTGGCTGTCCAATGGCGTTTCATCGAGGCCGGTCATCCATGCGTGTCTTTTTAACAGTCCACGCGGCTGTTTGTGATGACGCCGTTCACAATACTCGAATGATGCACGATGCCGGTGGGTGAGAATCGTGAAGCCGTTCACATCTCGATCGCCTGCCGCGCGCGCTCGAACTGGCCCGACGCTTGCTGATCATGGGTGACGAACCGCCTGGGGTCGAATGATCGCTCCGATCATCGCGCCCCTGGGCGATCCTGCACCCTCAGCCGTCGGGAGTTTGACAAGATGAGTATCAGCACGATCACGAGCGGCATTGGCGACATCGGCTCCAAGCTCTATGGAGCGTCGAGCGCCATCACCCGCGACTACCAAGAGCGAACCCAGACCCTGGAGCGGGTCTTCTCCAGCCTGGACTCCGAGGGCAAGGGCTATCTCGATGCCGACGACTTCGAGACCGCCTTCGCGGCGCTGGGGCTCGGTGAGTCCGAGGATGAGTCCGACGGAAACTTGACGCTGCCGGGCGTCGAGGACGTGGTCGCCGCGCTGGACATGGACGGTGACGGCAAGGTCAGTTCGAACGATCTCACCGAGGGCATGCGCTCGCTGACCGACAGTCTCTCGTTCCTGCAAGGGCGTGCCGAGGTGCTGGGCGCCGAGGCGATGAAGTTTGCGCAGACGTTCAACAGTCAGTTCGCCGACGAGGAGGCCGAGGCACAGCAGGCCACGGATTCGGCCGCGACAGCCGCGGCCGAATCCGTCAGCCGCGAACAGACCCGGCCCGACCTGTTCGTGATGCGGCGCGTCATGCATCTCATGGACGCCTATGGCTCGTCCTATCGCTCCAATGAGTCCGGCGATTCGCTGTCACTGGTGGCCTGATGCGTCCTGAAGGCCGGTGGCGGCCAGACTCAGCGCCCAGACACGCCGGTTCATCTCGGGATCGCGTGCCTGGGGCGGTGCCTGGATCGGTCGTCCATTCCAGAGATAGGCGCCGGCGACCTGCGCCAAGGAGTCGTCGACGGCCAGCCGCAGTACGCCCCGCGCGGCGCGCTCGGGCGTGGGCAGCGCCCAGCCGATCAGCCGGTCGACCAGCCGCCAGAACAGCCCCTGAGCGCCATCCGTGCCGCCGAGATTGGAGCGGAAGACGCCCGGAAAGACACAGTTGACCCGCACGCCCGTACCCGCGAGCCGTCGCGCCAGCTCGAAGGTGAAATGCAGGTTGCCGAGCTTGGACTGACCATAGGCCGCCATCATCCGATAGGGACGCCGCTCCCAGTTCCAGTCGTCGAGATCCATCGCGGTGTTCATGCGCGTGCCGACATTGATGATCTGCGCCGGCGCGCTGGCGGTCATGCGCTCGAGCAGGAGCTGGGTGAGCAGGAAGGGCGCCAGATGATTGACGGCCAGGGCGCGTTCGATCCCGTCGGGACTCGGACGCCGCTCGCGGAAGGCGGTGCCGGCGTTGTTGACCAGCAGATGCAGGGCGTCGAAGTGCTCCAACACGGATTCGGCCAGGGCGCGCACCTCGGCCTGACTGGCCAGATCGGCGACGAAGAGCTGGAGATGCGGATTGCCGGTGGCGGACCGGATCTCGGCCAGAGCCGCCTCACCGCGCGCGCAATCCCGCGCGACCAGACCCACGCGCCAGCCGGCGGCGGCTAACCCCTGCGCGATGGCGCGACCCAGACCGGAGTTGGCGCCTGTGACGAGTGCTGTCTTCATCGAGCTTCACCGCCCCTGACGTTTGCGTGGCTGATAGTGCGCGACCTCGCGCAGGATGAGCGAATAGGGCAGGGCGTCGAGCGTACCGAACTGCCGGATCGACCCCGCCACCGTGGCACTGATGTCCTCGATGTAGCTGGGGACGGCGATGTCCGGCTCCAAGACCGCGCACAGTCCGCGCAGACCGCCGACCTGGATGCGCATGGACTTGTTGTGGGGCAGGGCGCTGTGGGTGTCGGTCGACTTGAGCGCGAAGCGGGCCTGGCGTCTCAGTGCTTCGAGCAGGGCCAGACAGTCGGCCTGCGCCTGGGCCGAGTCGCACTGCACGCCTTCGCGCTCGGCGATGCAGAACTTACGCGCCAGCGAGCAGCCGCCGCTGCCGGTCAGGATGGTCTTCTCATAGGGACAGACACGCTCGTTGACGGCGCGGTAGGTGTCGCGAAAGGCGTCGTTGTCCATGGTGCGACCCGTGCCCCCCAGCTCAGCCGACCGAGTCGCCGTGTTCGGTGAAGCGCTGGATCTGGCGACGATCGCGCTTGGTGGGACGGCCCTTGCCGTCCGGGATCGCCGAACCGAGTTCACGCCGCTCGCGGACCAGCTCCTGACGCCTGAGCCGGCTGGCCTCGGACTCGGCATAGAGCAGCGCGGCCTCAGCGGCGGGACGGCGCTGCTTGTTGATCGCCAGCACTTCGATCTCCCAGCTCAGGCTCTCCTTGTGGATCTCCAGCCGGCTTCCGGGACGGATCACGCGGCTCGGCTTGACGCGCCGGCCGTCGACATGGACCTTGCCGCCGTTGATGGCCTCGATGGCCAGTTGACGGGTCTTGAAGAAGCGCGCCGCCCACAGCCATTTGTCGAGCCGGATGGCGTCGGCCGGATCGGCGGTGCGCTCAGTCATCGGTGTCGAGTCCGAGGCGTTCGTCGAGTTCGCCCTCCATGTCGAGCAGCGCCATGTCGTCATAGCCGCCGACATGGAAGTCGTCGATGAAGATCTGCGGCACCGTGTGGCGGCCGCTGCGCTCGACCATCTCGGCCATGCGTGCGCGGTCGTGGTCGACCGGGATCTCGGCGAAGTCGACGCCCTTGCGCTTGAGCAGACGCCGCGCGCGGTCGCAGTAGGGGCAGGTTTGGGTCGTGTAGACAGTGACCTGTGGCATGGTGTCCGAACTATTGCGAAGATTGACCTTGGTGTGCGAGCTTCACCCCTGGCTTCGCTTCAGTCAAGTCGTGTCGTTCACACTTCCTTACTCAGACTTAGACGCTCAGGTTGCACCATGTATCGTGAAACTCCGCATCCCATCCATCTCAAGGACTATCGTCCGCCCGAGTTCCTGATCGATCGGGTGGAGCTACGCTTCGAGCTCGATCCCGAGTGCACGCGCGTCGAATCGCGGCTGGCGCTGCGGCGCAATCCGGCGGCGACCCGGGGTGACGGCGATCTGCGTCTGCACGGCGAGCACCTGAAGCTGACGCAGGCGGCCATCGATGGTCATGTCCTGACGCCCGCCGAGTATCGCGTCGACGGCGAGGGGCTGACCCTGCATCGGGTGCCCGACCGCTTCAGTCTGGAGACTTGGGTCGAGATCCATCCCAGCCTCAACACCGCGCTCGAAGGGCTCTACCAGTCCGGCGATCTGCTCTGCACCCAGTGCGAGGCCGAGGGTTTCCGGCGCATCACCTATTTCCTCGACCGACCGGACGTGATGGCGCGCTACACCACCACGCTCATCGCCGACCGGACGCGCTTTCCGGTGCTCCTGTCCAACGGCAACCCGATCGCGCACGCCGAGCTTCCCGACGGTCGTCACAGCGTCACCTGGGACGATCCCTTCCCGAAGCCGAGCTATCTGTTCGCCCTGGTCGCCGGCGACCTGAGTGTGATCGAGGACGGCTTCGTCACCGCTTCGGGACGGGACGTGAAGCTCCGGATCTTCGTCGAGCCGCACAATCTCGACAAGGGCGATCACGCCATGCGTTCGCTCAAGAAGGCGATGCGCTGGGACGAGGAGCGTTTCGGGCGCGAGTACGATCTGGACATCTACATGATCGTCGCCGTCAGCCACTTCAACATGGGCGCGATGGAGAACAAGGGACTCAACGTCTTCAACGACAAGTTCGTGCTCGCCCATCCCGACACCGCGACCGACGTCGATTTCGACGGCATCGAGAGCGTCATCGCGCACGAGTATTTCCACAACTGGACCGGCAACCGCATCACCTGTCGCGACTGGTTCCAGTTGAGCCTGAAGGAAGGCTTCACCGTCTATCGCGATCAGGAGTTCTCATCCGACGTCGGCTCGCGCGCCGTCAAGCGCATCCGCGACGTGCGGACGCTGCGCGCCCATCAGTTCCCCGAGGACGCCGGCCCGCTGGCCCATCCGGTACGTCCCGATTCCTATATCGAGATCAACAACTTCTACACCAACACCGTCTATGACAAGGGCGCCGAGGTGGTGCGGATGCAGGCCGCGCTGCTCGGTCCCGAGACCTTCAGGCGCGCGACCGATCTCTATTTCGAGCGCCACGACGGCCAGGCCGTGACCACCGAGGACTTCGTGCGCTGCATGGAGGACGCGAGCGGTCGCGATCTGACCCGGTTCAGGCGCTGGTACGAGCAGGCCGGTACGCCCGAGCTGCACATCCGGGGCGAGTACGACGCGACGGCCGGCACCTACAGCCTGAGCGTGCGCCAGCAGACACCGGCGACACCGGGGCAGCCGGTCAAACAGCCCTTCCATATTCCGCTGGCCATCGGGCTGCTCGGCGCCGATGGGCACGACCTGCCGGTGTGGCCGGCCGGCGAGTCGGAACCTCCGGCACCCGGTACGCGCCTGCTGGAGCTGACCGAACCCGAGCACAGCTTCACCTTCACAGGTCTGAACGAACGCCCGGTGCCCTCGCTGCTGCGCGGCTTCTCGGCGCCGGTGCGGGTGCATGACGACCTGAGCGACGCCGACCGGATGTTCCTCATGGCCCACGACAGCGACGGCTTCAATCGCTGGGACGCCGCCCAGACGCTGCACGAGCGTCTGCTGCTGGCGCTGACGGCCGATGCGGCGCATCCCATCCCTGAGGACTACATCGCCGCCTGCCGGCGCGCCCTGCGTGACACGACGGCCGATCGGGCGCTGCTCGCCGAGGTGCTGACCCTGCCGAGCGAGACCTATCTGAGCGACCAGATGACGGTGATCGATGTCGACGGGCTCTATCGTGCCCATCGTCAGCTGACGCGCCGGCTCGGCGAGCGGCTGCGCGCCGATCTGCTCGCCGTCCATCACGACAACGCCGAAACCGGACCCTATGTCTTCAGTCCCGAAGCGGTCGGTCGGCGCGCGCTCAAGAATCTGGCGCTGGCCTATCTGGTGCGCGCCGGGGACGAGGAGGGGTTGGCGCTCTGTCGCGCCCAGTTCGAGGCCGCGCACAACATGACCGACGTCATGGCCGCCCTGCGACTGCTGGCCGAACAGGGCGGGGCTGAAGCGGACGCCGCACTCGACACCTTCCATCGACGCTGGGCGGGCGAGTCGCTGGTGCTCGACAAGTGGTTCTCGGTCCAGGCCTCGGCCCCGCGCCCGGATGCCCTGGAACGGGTGATGATGCTCCTGAAACATCCGGATTACAGCGCGCGCAACCCCAACCGCGTGCGCGCCCTGGTCAGCACTTTCAGCAACGTCAATCAGGTCCGCTTCCATGCCGCCGATGGGGCCGGTTATCACTTCCTGGTCGACCGGGTGCTGGAACTCGATCCGGTCAATCCGCTGCTGGCCGCACGCCTGCTCAAGCCGCTGGTGCGCTGGCGCCGGTTCGACCCCGAGCGTCAGACGCTGATGCGGGCCGAGCTGGAGCGCGTGCTGGGCGGGCGTGACCTGTCGTCCGACGTCTTCGAGGTCGTCTCCAAGGCGCTGGCATGATCGGTACCCGAAGCCCCATGCTCGGCCTGATCGATCGCTATCTGTTGCGCGAAGCCGCCAAGGTCTTCTTGGCCATCGTGCTGGTGCTGGTGCTGATCCTCGCCAGCCTGATGTTCCTGCGCACCCTGGAGGAGGTGAACCTCGGCGGTCTGGGCGTGGACGTGGTCTTTCGCTATCTGAGCCTCCAGATCCAGCGCGATGTCTACACCCTGCTACCGCCGGCCTTCTTCCTGGCGATCCTGGTGACACTGGCGCGCCTCTCGCGCGACAGCGAACTGATCGCCATGCAGGCCTGCGGCGTCGGGCCGCCGCGCCTCTATCGCACCTTTCTGATCCTGGCCGTGCCGGTGGCGCTCCTCACCGGCTGGATCGCGCTCGATCTCAAGCCGCGCGCCGCCGCCGGCATCCAGGAGATCCGGCTCCAGCAGAAGGAACAGGCGGCCCAGATCGCCGGACTCCAGCCGGGACGTTTCTATGTCGAACAGCGCGGCGAGGTCGTGGTCTACATCGGCGAGATCGACCGGCGCAAGGCGCTCGGCGACGTCTTCGTCCTCGATCGGCGAGGCGACAGAACGCGCCTGGTGGTGAGCGAGTCGGGCCGCCATCGGATCGAGGACACGAGCGGAGATCATCTCATCACCCTGAACAAGGGCCATCGCTTCGATGGCCAGGCCGGCTCCGGCGCCTATCTGATCGGCGACTTCGAGCAGTACCAGATCCGGCTCGCCGGCGAGGGGCAGACTCGGCGCGCGTCCAGCAAGCGCGCCACCATTCCGACACCGGATCTGATACGCTCGGACGACCTGGCCGACCGTGTCGAACTGGAACATCGGCTCGCCGCGCCGCTCTCCATCCTGACCCTGGTGCTGCTGGCCATTCCCCTGGTCGATCCCTCGCCGCGCCGGCGCGCCACAGGTCGCGTGCTGCTCGCGCTATTGGCCTATTTCAGTTTCTTCAACCTGCAACGGCTTGCCGAAAGCTGGATGGCCACCGGGGTCACACCGGAGTGGATCGGCAGCCTCTGGTATCAGTCGGCGATCCTGGTGTTCGTGCATCTCCTGCTGCTGCCCGAGAGCTTCTGGATCAAGCGGCTGGGGCGGCGACTGCTGGGCGACCGCGCCGCGCGCGTCGAGCCGTCTTGATGGCGCCGTCCGGCTTCGGTTAATCTGCACTGTCCCCAATCACCCGCGCCGGCTCACCCCAATGGCGCGGCCGAGGCTTTATTCATGTGTGGAATCGTCGGAATCGTCGGCCAGGCTCCGGTCAACCAATCACTCTATGACGCGCTGCTCGTCCTGCAGCATCGCGGCCAGGACGCGGCCGGGATCGTCACCTGCGAGGGCGGCAAGCTCCATCTGCGCAAGGACAATGGGCTGGCGCGCGACGTGTTCCAGAACAAGCACATGCTGCGACTGCGCGGCAACATGGGCGTGGGGCATGTGCGCTATCCGACCGCCGGCGCCTCCAGTTCGGCCGAGGCCCAGCCCTTCTACGTCAACTCGCCCCACGGCATCGTACTGGCCCACAACGGCAATCTGACCAATGCCGAGGAACTCAAGCGCGATCTGATCGTCGAGGATCTGCGCCATCTCAACACCGAGTCCGACTCCGAGATCCTGCTCAACATCCTCGCCCACGAGTTGCAGGTCCAGGGCCGGCTACGTATCGACGAGCAGGACATCTTCCGCGCCGTGGCCGGGGTGCACAGGCGCTGTCGCGGCGGTTATGCGGCCGTGGCCATGATCCCCGGCTTCGGCGTCTTCGCCTTCCGCGATCCCCATGGCATCCGCCCGCTGGTCTACGGTCGGCGCGAGACGCCCGAGGGCGCCGAGTACATGATCGCTTCCGAGAGCGTGGCGCTCGACACCAGCGGCTTCGAGCTGGTCGCCGATGTCGCGCCGGGCGAGACGGTGCTGATCACGCTCGACGGCCGGCTCCACACCCGCCAGTGCGCCGCCAATCCGGTGCTTTCGCCCTGCATCTTCGAGTTCGTCTACTTCGCCCGTCCCGATTCCATCATCGACAATATCTCGGTGCACAAGGCGCGCTCGCGCATGGGCAAGAAGCTCGCGGCCAAGATCAAGCGCGAGTGGTCCAACCACGACATCGACGTGGTGATCCCGATCCCGGACACCAGCCGCACCGCCGCGCTGCAACTGGCCAATCAACTCGGCGTTCACTATGCCGAGGGTTTCATCAAGAACCGCTATATCGGCCGCACCTTCATCATGCCGGGCCAGAAGGTGCGCAAGCGCTCGGTGCGCCAGAAGCTCAACGCCATCGACCTGGAGTTCCGCAAGAAGAACGTGCTCCTGGTCGACGACTCCATCGTGCGCGGCACCACCTCGCAGCAGATCATCCAGATGGCGCGCGACGCCGGCGCCCATCGGGTCTATTTCGCCTCGGCCGCGCCGCCGGTACGCTTCCCCAACGTCTATGGCATCGACATGCCGGCGGCCAGCGAGCTGATCGCCCATGGTCGCACCGAGGACGAGGTGGCGCGCGAGCTGGGGGCGGACCGGCTGATCTTCCAGGATCTGGAGGATCTCATCGACGCGGTGCAGAAGAAGGGCAAGTCGCATGTCGACCGTTTCGACGCCTCGGTCTTCGATGGCCAGTACGTGACGGGTGATGTGACGCCCGAGTATCTCCAGGCGCTCGAAGATCGCCGTAACGATGGCGCCAAGGAACAGCGCGCCGCCTGCAGCGAGAGCATCCTTGACCTCCACAACTCCAACTGATCCGCTGTTCGACGACGGGGAGGGCGCGGACGCGCCCGGATTCGCCACGCGCGCCATCCGCGTCGGGCATCGGCGCACCGAGGAAGGCGAGCACAGCGAGCCGATCTTCGCCGCCTCCAGCTTCGTCTTCGCCAGCGCGGCCGAGGCTGCCGCACGCTTCGGCGGCGAGCAGGCGGGCAACATCTATTCGCGCTTCACCAATCCCACGGTGCGCGCCTTCGAGGAGCGCTTGGCGGCACTGGAGGGCGGTGAGTCCTGTGTGGCCACGGCCTCGGGCATGGCGGCGATCCTGGCCGTCTGTCTGGGGCTGCTCAAGACGGGCGACCGCATCCTGGCCGCGCGCAGTCTGTTCGGCAGCACCACCATGCTGTTCGACAAGTATCTGGCGCGGTTCGGCATCCGGACCGACTATGTGCCGCTGAGCGATCTCTCGGCCTGGGACGCGGCGCTGGAGCGCGACGGCGAGCGGCGCACGCGGTTGCTCTTCTGCGAGACGCCGTCCAATCCGCTCACCGAGATGGTCGATCTGCGCGCGCTCGCCGCCATTGCCCATCGGCATGGGGCGCTGTTGGCGGTCGACAACTGTTTCTGCACCCCGGCGCTGCAACGCCCGCTCGAACTCGGCGCCGACATCGTGGTGCATTCGGCGACCAAGTATCTCGACGGTCAGGGGCGCTGTGTCGGCGGGGCCGTGGTGGGGGATCGCAAGCGGGTCGGCGAGGAGGTCTACGGCGTGCTGCGCACCGCCGGCCCGACCCTGAGTCCTTTCAATGCCTGGGTCTTTCTCAAGGGACTGGAGACGCTGGAACTGCGGATGCTGGCCCAGTCACGCGCGGCGGCAGGGCTGGCCGAGTGGTTGCAGCAGCAGCCGGCGGTCGAGCGCGTCCATTATCCGGGGCTGGCGAATCATCCGCAGCACCATCTGGTCGGGTCGCAACAACGCACCGGCGGGGCGATCGTCGCCTTCGAGGTGCACGGCGGTCGCGAGGCGGCTTGGCGGGTGATCGACGCGACGCGGCTGCTGTCGATCACGGCCAATCTGGGCGACGTCAAGACCACCATCACCCACCCGGCGACCACCACCCATGGCCGTCTCACGCCCGAGCAGCGGGCCGAGGCCGGGATCGGCGAGGGGCTGATCCGGGTGGCGGTCGGGCTGGAGGAACCGTCAGACATCCGGGCCGATCTGGCACGCGGACTGGCCTAATCAATGAAGTCCAGCAGGGCGAACAGCAGGATCGCCGGGATGGGATGACGGATCGACCGGGCGGAGACGTTCATCAGCCGATGCAGGCTCCGCCGAACTAGAGTCCCTGCTCGCGACGATAGTCGCGCATCGCCTGATCGGCCGCATCGAGCTGAAGGTCATGGCAGTTCGGTCGCGCATCCATACGTCGGCCGTGCCGGTCGTAATAGACGACGCAGTCGTTCCTGAAGACCGCCTCGGCCTCGCCGTTGCGGCCGATCATGATCTCCGGGGGCGGACCGCCTCTGCCGGGTCCGGGTCGGGCTCCGTATCCGCCGCTGCGCTCGTCACCATACTGATCCCGTCCGCCACGGCCGTATTCGCCTTCATTGCCGCGTCCGCCACCCTGGCCACGTCCCTGTCCGAGCAAATAGGCGTCGACGGCATCCTCGGCACGGCGGCGATCGTTCGAGTTGCAGCGGCTGTCACGGGTGATCAGCGCGCCCTCGCGATCGTAGAGCGCGGTGCAGCCGCTCGGTAGCCGCACCTCCAGCTCGCCGGAGCGACGCGGCACGACCTCGGGCGTATCGCCGCCACTAGAGTCGCCGCCACGGCGGGGCGGGCGGCGATCGTCGTACTGGATCTCGACGACGCGCCGCCGCTGGATCTCGCAGGTCCAGGGATACTTGCGTCCGTCGATATTGGTCTTGCCCTCGACCCGGTAGTTCTTGTCGCCCGGCAGTTGGACGACCTGCTCATCGCGCAGATCGATGAGTCCGTAGTCGCTGCGCAGGCGGGCTTCGCAGTCGCGGATGGCGTCCCTGGTGTCATAGGCGAGGACGGTTCCGGGGACCGCGAGTGTCAGGGCGAGCAGGAGTCGGGTCGGGTTGGCGCTTCGGGGGTTCTGACGCATGATCGTTGAATTCCAGGGGTAGGTCGGATCAAACGGAATGGTGCTGCGCATGATAGCGAAGTCCTTGCCGGAGCGGGTGTCGGAACAGCAGCCGGAGCGGGGTGGCTCGAGGCCGCCGCGTGGAACACGTGTCAGCCGAGGCGATCGGGACTTGACGGTATTCAGGCGCAGCATCAGCAGCGTCATCGGATGTTGCGGCGATTCCCGAAAGCCGTAGTGTTCATAGAACTGCTTGGCGCGCTCGTTGAGCGCATGGACGAGCAATTGTCGATACAACCCGTCATCCCCTTCGCCTTTCGGCCACCACTTGTTTATGAGGATGTCGAACATCACGAATCCGTACCGGCCCGGTGCTCCAAAACGGGCAGGCGCCAGGCATCGAGGATGATCAGGAGCCGCACGCCGGACGGTTCCTCGATCCAGGCCAGGGCGCGGACGCCGTTGGCGCACTGACGCGCGGCCAGCAGGGGTGGGCAGGGCTGGAGCGCACGGACCGGCAGCTCGAAATGGATCACGGGTTCGCCGACGCGCACCAGCCGCCGCCAGTCGGGATGGCGGATTTCGAGCAGACGCTGGCGCGGTGGTTCGGGAGACTCCGGCTGCTGGAGCAGATCGGCCAGACTGGGCGCAGTGGGGTCTTCAGTCAGGTCATGCATGGCGCCGATCTTGGCCGCCTCCAGCGCCAGACACAGACCGGCGCTCTTGCACCGAACCAACGCGATGGATTCCAGCGTCAATGACGGACCGCGTTCGGATTCGCTCGGACGCACTCAGCCCGCCCCGCTCAGATAGTCCCGGAACAGTGCATCGAGATCCAGCAGGAGCACGCTGCGCTCCTCCAGCTGGAAGACACCGCGCGCCACGCGCCGCAGCGGTTCGGGCAGGGTGTCGGGCACCGGCTGGAGACTGTCCTCGGCGACATCCAGCACATCGACCACGCGATCGACCCGCAGTCCACTGCGCATCGGCTCGCCGCCGACCTCGTGTGCCCCCTGGGCCAGCAGGATCGCCCCTTGGCGGCCGGACGCCCCATGCTCGATCCCCAACAGATCCCCCAGACGGATGACCGAGGTGATGTCCCCGCGCACGCTGATGACGCCTTCGAGCGCCGGCGGACAGCCGGGGACGAAATGGATGGTCGACGGCGGCAGGATCTCGCTGACCTGGGATCCCGGCAGCGCCTGGAGCCGCTCGCCGATGGCGAAGACCACCAGCTTGACGGTGGGCGCGTCGACTTCGACCAGGGTCGTCTCGCCACTGCGGCGACGTTCCAGGATCTCGCCCAGCGGATCCTGATCCGGGTGCATGCTGTCGGAGGCCATCGCGGTCGTCACTGCCGGCTGTTGGTGTGGGCGATCAGGATGCGATTGCGTCCCGCGCGCTTGGCCTGGTAGAGCGCGGCATCGGCCGCCTCGATCAGCGCCGAGGGATCGTCGTATTCGGGAAAGGCCGCCAGCCCGCCGCTGAAGGTACAGTGGAACTCGGCTCCATCGGCCATGAAGGTGACGGCTGCGAAGCTCTCGCGCAGTGCGTCCATGATGCCTTTGGCCTGATCGACGTCCAGACCGGTCATGATGACGGCGAACTCCTCGCCGCCATAGCGCCCGACGATGTCGGATTCGCGCAGACGCAGCCTGAGCGTGCGCCCGAGCGCCATCAGCACCTGATCGCCGGTCGGGTGGCCGTGGGTGTCGTTGACGGCCTTGAAGTGGTCGACATCGATCATGGCCAGACAGAGCAGGCGCCCGGAGCGCTGACAGGAGGCCATGGCGACCTTGAGCAGTTGCAGGATGGTGTTGTGGTTGAACAGACCGGTGAGACTGTCGCGGATCATCAGCGAGCGCAGGGTGCGCATGCGCTCGGCGCGCAGATGGACCTCGGTCACGAGGCGCTCGGGTTCGATCGGCTTGGTGAGGAAGCCGTCGGCCCCGACCTGGAGCGCCTTGAACTGACGCCGCGCATCGGTCTCGGAAGAGACATAGATGATCGGCAGCCCCAGATAGCCGGGGATCTGGCGCAGCACACGCGCCAGTTCGGGGCCTGAGCACTTGGGCATGTAGAGATCCATCAGCACCAGATCGGCGTCGAAGTCCTCCAGGATGCCGGGCACGCGCTCGGGCTCACTCGCGACGCGGATGGTCATCCCGGCCGACTCCAGCACCATGGCATAGAACTGGGCCACGTCCGGGTCGTCGTCGACGATCAGGATGTGATAGGGGTCTGGCGCACCGCGACTGGTGAGCTGATCGAGCAACTCGGCCAGTTCGACGGCCTTGACCGGCTTGCGGCAGTAAGCGTGCCCCCCGGCCTTGACTGCGCGCAGACGGGCCTGGAAGTCGTCGCGCACCGAGATGAACAGACAGGGGATGGGCGCTTCCAGCCGGGCATTCAGTTCGGCGATCGTCGCCGGTCCGGCGTCGCCGCCCTCCGGGAACATGACGTCCATGATGATGGCCGCCGGCGGCCTGTTCAGGACGGCTTCGCGCATCGACTCCAGCGAGTCGTAAGGATCGACCTCGTAACCGAAGCAGCCGAGCTGAGCCGACAGTTCCTGAGCGAGCAGGGTGTCGTCGTCGCAGAGATAGATGAGACGGTGGTTCGAGCCGGTCTCTTCGGCGCGTTGAGCCGGCAGGGCGAAGCGCGGCTGGCTGTCGGCCGCCATGGCGCTGTCGACGCTCAACTTAAGTTCTTCGAGCGTCCGGACATGCCGGCGCAGATCGGTGAGCAGGTGCGGCGAGAGCCGCCGGTCGCCGTCGAGTACCTCGCGCAGGATCTGCTCGGCCTCTTTGGCCGAGGCGTTGATGGCGTCGAAGCCGAAGGAGGCGCCCGAGCCCTTGAGTGTATGGAAGATGAGATGGAGCTGACTGAGCGGCTCGTCCTGACGCTCGCCGGTCGTGAGGGTCGTCAGCAACTCGCGCGCCTGACGCAGACGGTCGGGAAGCTGCTCGATGAAGGACGCGCGCAGACGGCGCTTGCGTTCCTGGAAGGAGTCCTGGGGGCCGGCCGGCATGTCGATGGGGCCTCGCTCGTGTCTCCAGTCGTTGCGGTTCAGAATCGGTCGAGCAGTTCGATCAGGTGCTGCTCCAGCGCGCCGTCCTTGGCCAGACAGGCATGGAGTCCGGGCGCACGCTCCAGCAACGGCGCCGGGTCGTCCCCGGTCAGGAGCACGAAGGGGCGCTCCAGGCCGCGTTCGCGCAGTTCCTGAAACAACTCTAGTCCATCGAGCAGCGGCATGTGCAGGTCCGAGACCACCAGATCGAAGGTCGCGTCTTCGCTGAGTTGCTCCAGGGCCTCCAGGCCGTGTTCGGCGAGCCGGCAACTGTGTCCGGCCTCTTCGAGGAAGGCCAGGGTCATCTCGCCGGCCAGCGGGTCATCGTCGACGATCAGTATGCGCATGGGGTTCTCGGATCCTCGAATCAGTGGCGGGTGCGCGTCGGGCGCTAACCTAACAGATTCATGAGTGTATCGACCAGACTCGATTGATTGAAATCGCCCTTGACGATATAGGCGTCGGCGCCGACCTGGATGCCGCGCTGCTTGTCTTCCGGCTTCTGGCGCGAGGTGACGATCACGATGGGCGTCGAGCGGTACTGCTCGTGACCGCGCAGGCGCGTGGTCAGCGAGAAGCCGTCCATGCCCGGCATGTCGACGTCTGTGATCACGGCGTCGAAGTGTCCGCCGAGCGCCTTCTGCCAGCCGTCGAGTCCGTCCTCGGCCAGGGTGACGCGGTAGCCGTAGGCCTCCAGGATCTCGCGCTCGATCTCGCGCGTGTTGAGCGAGTCGTCGACGACCAGGATACGCTGTCCGCCGGGCGTCTGATGGGGCGCGCGCCGGTCGGCGTTCACCAGGGGCGTCTCGCCGCGCAGTCGGCGCGCCATCTCCAGCAGCGCCGGCGCCTGGAGGATGCTGACCAGGGCGTTGTCGCCGGTGACGACCATGCCGGCGACCAGCCCGCCGGCGCGCAGATGGGCCGGTAGCGGCTTGATGACCATGTCGCGCTCGTCGAGCAGCCGGTCGACGACCAGGCCCAGCTTGGTCTGGCGCGACTGGATGACCACGACTAACCAGCCGGCTCCGGACGGTTCATCGGCCGTGATCTGGAGCGCGGGCAGGTCGCCGGCCTGGACCAGCGGCAGGAATTCGTTGCGCAGCACCATGGCCGGGCGGTCGCCGACCAGCAGGGTCTGGTCGCGCGGCACCCGGATCAGCTCGGCGACCTGGCGCGCGGTCAGCCCGAAGGCGCGCCCGCCGGCCTCGAACAGCAGCACCCGCATCACGGCGAGCGAGGCCGGGAGCTGGAGACCGAAGCGGGTGCCGCTGCCGGGACGGCTGGAGATCGACAGCGAGCCGCGCAGATCCTCGACGATGGCGCGCTTGACCACGTCCAGACCGACGCCGCGCCCTGAGATGTCGGTGATGATGGCGCTGGTGCTGAATCCGGGCAGCAAGCAGAGGTTCTCGACGGCCTCGTCGTCGAGTGCCGGGGCGCGGGCCGGATCGATCAGGCCTTTCTGGATCGCCTTGGCGAGGATGCGCTCGCGGTCGAGTCCGCGACCGTCGTCCTCGATCTCGATGAGCACGCCGACGCCTTCCTGGCGCGCCGAGAGCCGCAGTCGCCCGAGACGCGGTTTGCCGGCGGCCTGGCGTTCGTCCGGCGATTCGAGTCCGTGGTCGACGGCGTTGCGCAGCAGATGCACCAGGGCATCGCTCAAGTGATCGATGAGCTGCCGGTCCAGCTCGATCTCGCCGCCGCTGATCTCGCAGTGGACCTCCTTGCCCAGCTCGCGTCCGAGCTGGCGCGCCAGGGGCGCGATCGGCTCGAAGACGATGGCCAGCGGCAGCATCCGCATCACCAGGGCGCGATCGTTGAGTTCGGTCGTCAGGCGTTCCTGTTCCTGGACCAGATCGCGCAGGGCGAGCGTGAAGCCGTGCATGGCCTGAGACTGGGCCGTCAGTCGCTCGCGGTCCGGTTCGGTCTCGGCGGAGGCCAGGGCGGCCAGCGACTTGTCGAGGGTGCGCGCCTCCAGCAGATTCCGCCGTAGCTTGGCCTGGTTGGAGACGACCTCGCCCATGAGCTTGATGAGCTCGTCGAGCTTGTCCATGCGCACCCGCACGCTGTCGGGGGCGCGCAGGGCGGTCGGGGCGTCGCGTGCCGGTTCCTCCGACGGCGGTTCGGTCGGCGTCGGCACGGGTTGGGTCGGCGTGCTCGTCCCGGACGGCGTGGCGGTTGAAGGCGAGGGCGCCGCAATGCGTGTCGGCTCGGATTCGGTCGCGGATGACGCCGACTCAGCCCCTCTCCCCTCGCGGGAGATGGGTTGGGGAGAGGGGGAAAACGACTCGGCAAGATTCCCTTCAGCCGCCGCCGCGAGTGCCGCGCAGAGTGCTTCATCAGCGTCCGGGATCTGCCCCGCGTTCGGTTCCACCTGCTCGACCAGCGCACCGATGGCATCCAGAGACCGCATCAGCAGCGCGCCGAGTTCGGGGTTCGAGCGTATCCGGCCCTCGCGCAGAGCGCCCAGCACCTCTTCGAGCTGGTGTGCGGTGTCGGCGATGCCCGTCAGCTTGAGCATCCGCGCCGAGCCCTTGATGGTATGGGCGGCGCGGAAGAGTTCGTTGATCGAATCGCCGTCAAGACCGGCGCCCGACGCCAGCGGCGCCAGTCCGGCTTCGAGCCGCCCCAGATGGTCGCGGGCCTCGCCGGTGAAACGGGGTAGGAATTTCTTGATGTCCAGGGCCATGATGGATACCGGCTCAGACGCTCGCTTCGAGTCGGGTCAGACGCAGCCGGCACAGTCGGTGCAGATCGCCGAGCGCCAGGGCCGGTGCACCGATCAGGATCGTCTGCGGGTCGACGGTCGGCGTATCGCGATCGAGCTGGCGCAGGACGATGCCGTACTCGCGCCGCGCCAGTTCCGTCTGCCCGCTCTCGCGATAGACCTCGGCGAGCTGGAAGTGAGCCGGCCAGGCTTCGGGCTGGTGGTAGATGGCGCGACGCAGGAAGGCGACGGCATCCGTCGTCTGCTTCTGGTGCCGGGCGCCGCGTCCCAACAGCAGCAACCCCTCCAGATTCCAGTGATCGCGCTCCAGCACCTGATGCGCCAGCGCCAGCGCGTCCGCGATCCGCTCCTGCTCGAACAGCAGATATGCCTTGAGCACCAGATCCTTCGCCCTTGGCTGGGGACAAGCACAGAGCGGTTCGAGCCGTTCGAGCGCCGCCTGATGACGTTCGGACCGGGCGAGCGCGAGCGCCTCGTCATGGATGGCGTCCGCCCCCGCGTCATCGAAAACAGGCGGCTCCGGCGGCCGGGAGCGCGTGACCGGCACCGGAGCCGAGATCGGCGCGCCGCTGTCAGCGTGCAGAACGGGCGGCGCCGGCCGCATCGCTCGGGCCGGCGACGAGAGCTTGGCGTCAGTCACCACCGACGCCCCATTGGAACGCCGCGTCGAAGTCGCCGAACCACGGTTCGCTAAAGACGGCGCCGGCCTAGCCCCGCTCCCCTCGCGGGAGAGGGGTTGGGGAGAGGGGGCAAGACGGTCGACAGCGCCGATGTGCTTTTGCTTCGCCTCGGACAGCGGACGAGTCACAGACGCCGTCTCCATCCCCGCCGGCTCGTTGACGAACAGAAAGACCCCATCACGCTCCCGCAGCGTCAGGATGCCGAAATCATTGGCCAGCGTCTCCGAGATGCCGACGATCAGATAGCCGCCGGGCGCCAGCAGCGTCTTGAGCCGCTCCAGCACATGCCGGCGGGTCGGCTCATCGAAATAGATCGAGACGTTGCGAAAGAAGACCACGTCCTGACCGGCCAGGGTCGCGGGATAGTCGGCGGCGAGCAGGTTGAGCGGCTGGAAGCACACCCGTTGACGCAGACTGTCGTCGATTCGGAACTGGTTGGTGTCGATCGGCGTGAAATACCGCTCCTGGAGTTCGGGACTCAGGGCGCGGAACGAGAAGCGCCCGTAGACCCCGGCACGCGCACGCTCCAGCACCGCGCGATCGACGTCGCCGGCGTTGATCTCGAAGAAGCGCTCGGCCAGCTCCCCATAGCGTTCGCGCAGAGCGATCAGGATCGAATAGGGCTCCTCGCCGGTCGAGCAGCCGACGGATAGGAGGCGCACGGGCGCCTCGGAGGTCCGGCGCGCCAGCAGTTCGGGACAGAGCCGCTCGGTCAGCAGGCGCAGATGCTGGGGTTCGCGGTAGAAGTAGGTCTCGTTGATAGTGATGAGACTGGTGAGGGTGTGCAGCTCGGTCTCGTCGTCGCGCAGCCGCGCCAGATAGTCCTCGGGCGAGCGGGCGCCGACCGTGTCGAGGCGCTTGACGAGCAGTTCGCGCCAGAGATCGTTGCCGTAGGTACCGGCATTGAGTCCCAAATATTCGCGGATGAACTGCTGGATGGATTCGAGATTCATGGTGCGGCGCCCACAAAGCGGCACAGCGCGCCCGCGATCTCGTCCAGCGGCAGCACGCGCCCGATGGCGCCGGCGAGGATGGCCTCGCGATTCATGCCGAAGATGAGCGAACTGGCCTCGTCCTGGGCCAGGGTCTGACCGCCGGCGGCACGCAGGTCGAGCAGCCCGCGCACGCCGTCGCGTCCCATGCCCGTCAAAATCACCCCCAATGCCTGCGACCCGTAACGCTCGGCCACTGAGGACAGCAGCCGGTCGCAGCTTGGGTGATAGATGTCGCGCTCCTCCGCTTCGACATAGTGCAGACGCCGGTCGGGACTCAGAATCAAATGCCGGGCCGGATCGGCCAGATAGACGCGCCCGGGTTGCGGTATCTCGCCGGCCTGGGCCACCACGACCTTCAGCGGACAGAGCGCGTCGAGCCAGTCGGCCATGGCCTCGGCGAAGCCGACCGACAGATGCTGCGCGATCAGGACCGGGGCGGCGAGCGTCGCCGGCAGCTGTGGAAGCAGCGCCGCCAATGCCTGCGGGCCGCCGGTGGACGACGCGATGGCGATCAGACGCTCGCCCCGGCTGTCCGGACGTTCGCCGACTACGGCAGGCATCGAAAGCGGCTGAAGCGCCGACGCGGCTTGGGGCACGAGCGAAGTACCGCCCGACTGGCGCCGGATGTGCCGGATCACAGGCACGCCGGCAAGCATCCGCAGCCGCCGCGCCAGCGCGCCGCCATCGTCGATCCCCGGCTTGGCGGCCGCTTCCAGCGCTCCCCGCGCCACCGCCGCCATGGCATTGTGCGAGTCGGCCAGATCCGAGAGCACCAGGATCGGCGTGGCCCGCACCGCCATGATCTCTTCGATGGCGGTCAGGCCGTCCATCACCGGCATCTGCAAGTCCAGGGTGATGACGTCGGGCTTGAGCTGGAGCGTCAGCTCCAGCGCCTCACGCCCGTCGGACGCCTCGCCGCAGACGCTCAGTCCGGGCTCGGACTCCAGCAGGGCGCGGATGAGCGCCCGCGCCGAGCCGCTGTCGTCGACCACCAGGACGCGGATCGGTTTCATGCGTCGCCCTGGGTCTTCTGAGGCAAGGCCGTCGGCGGCTCGGATTCGGCGGGCCGTTCATCGAGCACGAAGCGGTCGACCTGGCCTTTGAGCGTCGCCGACAGTTGCGTCATGCTCTGGGCCACCTGCGAGATACGCCGCACCGACTCGGCCGTCTCGGCGCTGGCGGTCACGATCTCCTTGAGCGCGACCACCACCTGATTGCTGGCGGTGCGCTGCTGCTGGGTCGACAGGCTGATCTGCTGGGCCGAACTGGTGGTCTCGCTCGCGGTCTGCACCAGCTCGTGCAGGAAGTCGGCTGTGCGCGCCGAGGCGTCCAGCCCCTGATCGATCCCGACCGAGCCTTTTTCCGACGTGATGACCAGGCGGCCGATGGTCTCCTGGATCTCGCCGATCTTGTGCGCGATCTCGGCGGTCGACTCGCTGACCGAGTCGGCCAGACGCCGGATCTCGGCGGCCACAACGCCGAAGCGCTTGCCCGCCTCGCCCGCCGATGAGGCCTCGAGCGCGGCGTTGAAGGCGATCAGCTTGGTCTGATCGGCCACGGTGTCGATGATCTCCATGATGCGCGTGATCTCCTTGGACTTGCCGCCCAGATCGACGATCTCCTTGAGCGAGACCTGATTGTCGTGGCGGATCTCCTCCATCTTGTCGACCAGTTGGCGCATCGCGTCCTCGCCCCGGCGACTGCCCTCATAGGTACGGCGCGCGATCTCGACCACCGAACCCGAGTATTCGGCGATCTGGGCCGAGGACGAGGACAGTTCCTCCATGGTCGAGGTGATCTCGGCCACCGAACTGGACATCTCGCTCGACGTGGCCGCCTGACCTTCGACGGCCTGGGCGATCTGGCGTGCGGCCTCGTGGATCGCGATCGCATTGCGCTCGACCTCGGCGACCAGATCGCGCAGATGACGGCGCATCCGGTCGGTCGCGCCCGCCAGCCCGGCCAGCTCGTCGCGTCCGTCCAGGGCGACGGCGCGCGCCAGGTCGCCGCCGGCCACACGATCGACCCCCTGGGTGAGGCGTTCGATGCGCCGGGCCAGCACGCGCGCCGAGACGAGCGCGAACACCAGACCGATCGCCAGCACCAGACCTCCGAGCATCCAGGTTCGCTCGATCGCCCGTGCCCGGATCCGGCTGTAGACCTGACGGTCCTTGGCGACCTCGATCACCCCGAGCGGCTGGCCGGCATAGTCCCGAACCTGTTCGGCATAGACGGCCATGCTCACGCCGCCGATGGTCAGCTGGGCGTACTGGGGCGTGCCGGCGGCGGCCGCGGCGATGGTCGCCTCGTCAAGGAGTGGGCGCTCGCCGGCGGTGCTCGCAAAGGTCTCGATCGTACCGTCGCGGGTCAGATGGAGCGCGGCCTCGACGCCGTGGCGGGCCTTGAAGCCCTCGAAGAAGGCCGGCCCGAACGACATGCCGAACTCGACCGAGCCGAGATGACGCCCCTGATCGAAGACCGGAACCATCCCGCGCGCGCCCAGACCGGCGACGCCGGATTCCAGACCGCGATGGGGTTGGCGCTCCGTATTGGTATCGACGACCGAATGGCGGAAGCCGGAGAGATCGTCGCCGTATTTCTCGATCTGGTGCAGGCGCAGGAAGGAGGTCGCGGGCGGGGTGTGGAACTGGAACTGGACGGCGCCATAGTCCTTGCTCAGCACCTCATAGGATGCGAGGAGTTGCTCGCGCAGCCAGTCGCGATCACCGGCGGCGAAGTGCTGCCGGACCTCGGGGATGTTGGCGACCAGGGCGCTCAGGGCCTCGGCCATGCGGGTCTCGGCCTCGACGTCGAGCCGGATGCGTTCGGCATACTGGCGCATCTCGGTGCGCTCCGCCTCCAGGGCCAGGCCGTCCAGGGCACGCAGATTGAAGAAGGACAACACCGAGACGGCGAGCAGGATCGCGGTCCCGGCGCCGATCATGTAGTTGACCCAGAGACGGAGGTTGGTGAACATCGATCGCTATCTCGTGCAGGCCGCGTCCGGCGCGGACGTTGAAACCGCGTTTCCGAGCAACGAATGCTAGCCCAAGCCGAGCCGTCAAAGAAGACCTTCCCCCCAAAAGAAGATTCAACCCGCCTCTGGAGTCGTCATGGAGAGTTACACCGTCGTCCGTCCCGAACATCTCAACCACTATGGCCATCTGTTCGGCGGCTGTCTGCTCAAATGGGTCGACGAGATCGCCTGGATCGCCGCCAGCCGCGACAATCCGGGCTGTCGCTTCGTCACCATCGGCATGGACCGCGTCGAATTCCATCGCGGGGTCGAGCTGGGCACCGTGCTGCGCTTCGAGGCCGGCGAGAGCTGTCGGGGACGCACCTCGCTGACCTATGGCGTGAGCGTCTATGCCGACGATCTGGAGACCGGGCGCGAGGAGCCGATCTTCTCGACCTGCATCACCTTTGTGCGGCTCGACGAGCAGGGGCGGAAGATTGCGCTGCCCAGCGCCGAGCCGACCCTGGTCTGACGGCTGTCCGGAACCGTAGACCCGTAGGACGGGCAGATAGAAGCGATGTCCATCGAATCCGCTCGAATCAGGCGCAGGACGGCCTTCAACAGCCTTCCAGTCCTGCACGCAGCGCCTCCGGCAGGGCCTCGCCGACATGGACCTCATCCGTCACCAGGACATGGATGGTCCTGGCCGTGGCCATCTCCTCGCCGGCTTCACTCAGAAAGCGATAGCCGATCGCAAACGAGCGCCGGCGCAGATCCTCGACCCGGACCTCGACCCGAATCCGGTCGCCGTGGCGCATCGGGCGCCGGTAGTCGGCCTCGGCGTGGATCAGGGGCAGCAGGATCTCGCCGTCGCGGAGCATGGCATCGATCGGATAGCCGATGTGTTCCATGAAGGCTTCGAGTGCATCCTGCGCGTGCCGGAACAGATGGGCGAAGAACAGGCGTCCGGCGGCATCCGTGTCGTGCAGCCGGATGCGGTAGTGGTACTGGAACGGGGGTTCCGTCATGGGCCAAGTCGATGGTTCTCGGCTGGAGGACTGTACGGGAGGACACATCCCTGTGTCTGGGCGTCCTGTCGGGCGAGTCAGCGCCTGTACGACGACCGGCGCGCCCCATCAGGCTTCAGGACGAGCGCTTGGAAGCCACCGAGCCGCGGGTGCTCAGCAGGAAGAACGCGGCCACCAGGAAGGCGACGATGGCCACGGCGATGACCATGGTCACGGGCTTGCCGGCCGGGTCGACGACCTTGAAGGGCTCGCCGATCTTGACCAGGATGGCCGAATGGCTCGGATCGGCCAGCAGATAGCCGCAGAAGCCGAGGAAGACGCCATAGATGACCATCTTGGTGTCCAGATAGAGGCCGACCAGCAGAGCGACCAGAGCGGTCATCATGACCAGGGTCACGGCGGCCTTCTGCCCGCCGAGGGCGGAGTCGACGCCCATCTTGTGCAGGATGGTCAGCACCCAGGCCAGGGCGCCCCAGATGATGATCTGCTTGGCCAGATAGAACAGACGCGAGTCGCCCCGCACATAGGCATTGCCCCAGGCGGTGACCAGCGAGATGAGTCCGATGATCGGGACGAAGTATCCCCAGTAGAGAGCGATGCCGCCGGCGTTCTCGCGGGTGAGTGCGAAGAGCGCGACGGTGCCGGCATAGAGGATGATGAGCGGGAACAGGGCGAGCATCAACGAGCCTTGCGATTTTGCGGATGTTGTCACGACGAACCCTCCTGATGTTTTGGGTTGCTGTGGTTGATGAGCCGATAGCCTGTGTGAAACTGCAAGCGAGACCACCGAATCGGTCAAGCCCGCTGATAGTAACCTCACTGAAACTGCGTGTTAAGGGTTGAACGCGAACTCGATGGAGTGTCGTCACCCCGCTTTTGGCGAAAAGTGTGCGATCGATGCATGTTGTGCATTGCTCGGACGCCGCCGGAGGACTAGAGTTCATCCTATCCGGTCCACTGTCGATGGGGTCGTCACCATGTCCGCTTCCGTGCCTGTCTCCCTGCTCGGTCGTCTGTCGCTGCTGCTCTGTGTGGTGCTCGTCTGGCCGGCCGATCGGGTTCCGGCCGCCGAGCGCGCCATCGAACTCATGCCCGGCATCGATTACTTCGGGCGCGATTACTCGACGCTCAAGTCCGTCACGCTGGAAGATTGCCAGACGGCCTGTCTGAACGACAGTCGCTGCCGCGCCTTCACCTACAACACCAAGGCCGAATGGTGTTTCCTCAAGGAGAATCACGAGGAAGCCCGTCCCTTCGCGGGAGCCGTCTCCGGTCATGTGGTCGAGCGGGCCGGTCAGGTCGCGGGCACGGACGGTAAGGCACAGCGCCCCGTCTCATCCGGCGCGCGACTGGCCGATCTCGGATTTCTGCCGCCGCGTGAACTCGGCGAAGCTCGCCGACTGGCCGCCAAGCTGGCGAGCGCGCCCGTGCCTGAGGTCAAGCTCGCGACCCTGACGGCCCAGGCGCGCACGGCGCTGCAATCCGAGCAGCCGGCTCAGGCCGCCGCGCTCCAGTCCCAGGCGCTGCGTCTGACCCCCGACGACCTGGGACTCTGGACGTCGCTGGCCGAATCCTCGCTCGCGGCCGCTCAGAGTGGCGATTGGGACGAGCGCCAGCGTCATCGCCGGCAGGCGACGGCCGCCGCCATCAATGCCCATACGCACGCCCAGAACGACGCCGAACGCGCCGCCACCCTGGCGCTCATCGCCCGCACCCTGGCCCAGCGCAACGAATGGCGCGCCGCGATCAAAGCCAATCGCGCCGCGCTCGCCCTGGTCGAGTCGCCCGAACTGCGCCGGATCCTCGATCAGCAGGTCGCCGAGCATGGCTTCCGGGTCAGCGGGCACGAGGTCGACTCGGATGCCGCCGGCCCGCGTATCTGCATCCAGTTCACCGATCCGCTCGATCTGCGCCGGCCCAATCTCACCGACTTCGTGCGTGTCGTCGCCCGCACCGACCTGCCGATCGAGGCCGAGTCCAAACAGATCTGTATCGACGGTGTGCGCCACGGCGAGCGTTATCAGGTGCTGGTGCGTCCCGGACTGCCCGCCGCCGACGGCGAGACCCTGAGCAAGGGCTCTGAACTCGACATCTATGTCCGCGACCGTGCGCCCATGGCCCGCTTCCTCGGTCGTGCCTATGTGCTGCCCAAGGGCGGCGAGGCGGCGATCCCGGTGGTCTCGGTCAATACCGATACCCTGGAGGCCGAGGTCCATCGGCTCGGTGATCGCGTTCTGACCCAGGCGCTGGAGGAAGGGCTACTGGAGCAGCAGCTCGGGCGCTGGAACCTGGAACGCATCCGGGAACGCACCGGCGAGTCGATCTGGAAGGGTACGATCGAGGTCAAGCCCGAACTCAACCGCGAGGTGACGACGGCGGTTCCGGTCGGCGCCCTGGTGTCCGAACTCAAGCCCGGCATCCATGTGCTGACCGTGCGTCCGCGCAATGCGCCCGACGACGGCAGTTCGCTCGCGACCCAGTGGTTCCTGGTCTCGGATCTGGGGCTGACCACGCTCGCCGGTAACGACGGACTCCATGCCCTGGTGCGCTCGCTCTCCAGTGCCAAGCCGCTCGGACGGGTCGAGGTGCGGCTGGTCGCGGTCAACAACGAGATCCTGGGCCGCGCGACCACGGACAACGAGGGGCACGCCCGCTTCGATCCCGGTCTGTTGCGCGGCACCGGCGGCAATGCCCCGGCGCTGCTGGCGGCCGAGTCGTCCGCCGGGGACTATGCCTTTCTCGACCTGACCCAATCGCCCTTCGATTTGAGCGACCGGGGTGTCGATGGCCGACTGCCGCCCAAGCCGCTCGACGTCTATCTGGTCAGCGAGCGCGGCGCCTATCGGCCGGGCGAGACCGTGCATCTCACCGCGCTGGTGCGCGACTCGCGCGCGCGGGCGGTGACGGATCTGCCGATCACGCTCGTCGTCAAGCGTCCTGATGGGATGGAATATCTGCGCACGCTGACCCAGGATCAGGGTCAGGGCGGTCATGCGGCCGATGTGCAACTGACCAGGACCGCGCCGCGCGGCACCTGGCGCGCGGCCGTCCATGCCGATCCCAAGGGGCCGGCGCTGGCCGAGCTGGCGTTTCTGGTCGAGGACTTCCTGCCTGAGCGCCTGACCTTCGAGCTGGATTCGTCCAGTCCGGCCATCGATCCGGCCGATCCGCCGTCGCTCAGGCTCGATGCCCGCTTCCTCTATGGCGCACCGGCCGGCGGGCTGACGCTGGAAGGCGAGATCCAGGTGAAACCGACCGAGACCCTGGCCGCCTTCCCCGGTTATCGCTTCGGTCTGGCCAGCGAGGAACTCGAGCCGCTCGGCGTGCCGCTGTCGGGCGGGCGCACGGATGCCGCCGGTCATGCCGAGGTGACTCTGGATCTGCCCGAGATCCCGCCGACCACCAAGCTGCTGGAGGCCGAGATCCAGGTCCGGGTGCTGGAGGAGGGCGGGCGCCCGGTCGAGCGCCAGCTCAAGCGTCCGGTGGCCTCCAAACAGACGCGGATCGGACTCAAGCCGCTGTTCGAGGATTCGGTGGAGGAGGGCGGCAACGCCCGGTTCGAGGCCATCGCCATCGGCGCGGATGGTCAGCGTCAGTCGCTCACCGGCGTGCGCTGGACGCTGGCACGGCTCAAGACCAGCTTCCAGTGGTACGCCTCGGACGGCAACTGGAACTATGAGCCCATCACCACCACCGAGCGCGTGGCCGACGGCACCCTGGATCTGGGCGCGCTCGATGCCGGGCGGATCGAAGCCGCCGTCGATTGGGGCCGCTATCGGCTGACGCTCTCGACATCGGACAGTGCGGTGCTGCCGGTGGATCTGGAGTTCGAGGCCGGCTGGTACGTCCAGCCCAAGACGCAGGACACGCCCGATCTGCTCAAGGTCTCGCTCGACAAGCCGAGCTATCGGGTCGGCGACAAGGCGCGGGTGCGGCTCGAACCGCGTTTCGCCGGTCTGGCGCTGGTGATGGTGGTCGATGATCGGCTCATCAGCATGAAAGCGGTCGAGGTGCCCGAAGACGGCGCGACCGTCGAGCTGCCCGTGACCGCCGAGTGGGGACCGGGCGCCTATGTCACGGCAGCGCTCTACCGTCCGATGGATCTGGAGGCACGCCGGATGCCGGGCCGCGCGCTCGGTCTGACCTGGGCCGGTGTCGATCCGGGGGCGCGCAAGCTGGCGCTGACGTTGCCCGAGACGCCCCAGCTCAGCGGCACGGTGCGCCCGCGCCAAACCCTCGAGATCCCGGTCCGGGTCGAGGGCGCCAGGTCCGGACAGCCGGTCTATGTCACGGTCTCGGCGGTCGATCTCGGGATTCTGAACCTCACGCGCTATCAGCCGCCCGCGCCGGACGACTGGTATTTCGCCCAGCGCCGGCTGGGGATGGAGATCCGCGATCTCTATGGTCGGCTCATCGACCGGATGCAGGGCGTTCCGGGCGTGGTGCGCACGGGCGGCGATGGGCTTGGACTGAGCATCGAAGGTCCGCCGCCGACCGAGGAACTGCTCGCCTATCACTCGGGGATCGTCAAACTCGACGATCGCGGTCAGGCCGGCGTCTCGGTCGAGATTCCCGACTTCAACGGCACGGTGCGGGTCATGGCGATGGCCTGGAGTGCCGAAGGCGTGGGCCATGCGGTGCGTGATCTGACGGTGCGCGATCCGATCGTGGTCACGCCGACACTGCCGCGCTTCCTGGCGCCGGGCGACCGTTCGCGCTTGCTGCTGGGTCTGGACGCAGTCGAGGGGCCGGGCGGTGAGGTCGGACTCTCGGTCGTCGCTGAAGGCGATCAGATCCAGGTCGCGCCCGAGTCGGCGCGCTCCAGTCTGACCCTGGCCGAGGGTGAGCGCGGACAGACCGGCGTCGCGTTTCAGGCCGAATCGGTCGGCGATGCGCGGTTGAACATCGATCTACTGACCCCGGACGGTCGGACCCTGCGCAAGACGCTGCGCGTACCGGTGCGCTCCAATGCGCCGCGCACCAGCCGCACCGAAGTGGTGACGCTCCAGCCGGGCGAGGAACTGACGCTGGACGCCGGACGGCTCGCCGACCGTGTGACCGGAACCGGCTCGCTGCTGGTCTCGATCGGCGGTGCCGGGCGGCTGGATGTCGCCGGACTGCTGATGGCGCTCGACCGCTATCCATACGGCTGTGTCGAGCAGCTCACCAGCCGCGCCTTGCCGCTGCTCTATCTCAACGACGTGGCTCAGACCGCCGGACTGGCCGGCGAGGGCGGAGCGAGCGAACGGGTTCGCACGGCCATCGGCGAGATCCTCGCCAAGCAGGACGGCAGCGGCAGCTTCGGGATCTGGGGCAACGATGGCGGCGGCGACACCTGGCTCGATGCCTATGTCACCGACTTCCTCACCCGTGCGCGCGAGAAGGGCTATGAAGTCCCGGACGCGCCCTTCCAGATGGCGCTCGACAACCTGCGCAACAGCCTCAGCTATGCCCCGGACTTCAGCTCGGGCGGCGAGGACATCGCCTATGCGCTCTATGTGCTGGCCCGCAACGGACGCGCCGCCATCGGCGATCTGCGCTATTACGCCGACACCAAGCTCGACGCCTTCGCCACCCCGCTGGCCGTGTCCCAGCTCGCCGCCGCGCTCGCCATCCAGGGCGACCGCCCGCGCGCCGACGGGTTGTTCCGGAGCGCGCTCGGCAAGCTGGCGCAGAGCCATGACGATCGGCGCTGGCGCTCGGACTATGGCTCGCTGTTGCGCGATGGAGCCGGACTGCTGACGCTGGCCGCCGAGAGCGAATCCTCGGCGGTGAATCTCCAGTCGCTCGCGCAGCGGCTGCAGGCGCTGTGGGTGGGCGAGTCCCATACCAGCACCCAGGAACAGGCGTGGCTGCTGCTTGCGGCTCATGCCCTGATGCAGTCGAGCGAACAGCCGGCCTTGAGTGTCGATGGGGCGGCTCATGCGGGCGTCTTCCATCGTCGCGTCGATGACGCCCAACTGGCCTTGCGCCCGCTGTCGATCGTCAATCGCGGCACGAGTCCGGTCGAGGCGTTGGTCACGATGACGGGCGTGCCGCGCGTGCCTGAGCCGGCGGACGGTCAGGGCTATCGGATCGAGCGTGCCTACTATGACCTGGAGGGACGGCGGGTCCGGTTGGCTGAGGTCGAGCAGGGGCAGCGTCTGATCGCCGTGCTCACGGTCGAGGCGACCGAGCCGCGTCAGGCGCGTCTGATCCTCGACGATCCGCTACCGGCGGGACTGGAGATCGACAATCCCAACCTCATCCGCGCCGGCGACGTCTCCGGCATCCCCTGGCTGGGTCTGGAGAACGAGGCCAGGCACACCGAGTTCCGCGCCGATCGCTTCATCGCCGCCATCGATCGCGATGCCGACGACTCGGCGCAGTTCCAGCTCGCCTATCGGTTGCGCGCGGTCTCGCCCGGCGTCTTCGCGCATCCCGCCGCGACCGTGGAGGACATGTACCGGCCCAGTCTGCGGGCCTGGACCGAGACAGGTACGGTCGAGGTGCGCGAGCCGGAGCAATGAGGCGCCCCAATAGCGAAGTCGTCAAACCTTGGTTCAATGGACTCGACATCACACGACGTCCACGCGATATGTGGATCGTCGATTTTGGAACGGAAGCGGCCCCATCGTTCCGGTTGTCGCGCCCGAGGTCGCCGACCACGCCCGCGCCATCGCCGAGGCCGCGCACCGGCTCGACACCCTGCGCGAAAACTGGCTCAACCCGCCGGAGTGGATCGAGCGCATCCCCGAAGTCGTCCCCGGCTATCCCGACCGGATCATCGCCAAGCCTGGACATGAGGGCGACCTGAAGAAACGCACCCTCACCAACCTCTACAACCATCCTCCCGCCTGGCTCACCAACGCCCACCGCGCCCTCGATGCCGCCGTCGCCCGCGCCTACGGCTGGGAGGACTACACGCCCGACCTTGCCGACGACACGATCTTGCAGCGCCTCCTGACGCTCAACCTGCAACGTGCGTCCCCATAGTCCATCACCCAACGTCTGAGCGCACCGGCCGCACGGACGCGGCCCCGAACCCGAGACCCCACATGACCTTCGACGCCCTCAAGTTCGTCCGCCGCCTGGAAAGAGGCGGTTTCTTGCACGAACAAGCCGAGGCGATTGCTTCGGCTGTTCGAGAGGCTCTACACGACATGAAATCCGCCGACGAGTCGGCGCGCAACACCTCTTCCGATATGGCGCAGTGGTTCGCCTGCCCCTGGTCAACCCGGCTCGTGAGTCGCCTCACAAGCCCACACCTTCAGGTGGAGATAGTTGACCCGGCTCGCTCTCACAAACTCCGGCCTTCAGGCCGGGGTAGTTGACATAGCCGCACTCGATCTCGCGGTGGAAGGACTCCGGAATCCGCGCCCAATCCACCACATCGACACGAATCGGCAAGTTACTTTCAACGAACGCCTCGCGCAGATCGAACAGCCTTTCACAGACCTGATGCGGATCGATGGGATGACGGACCACGAGATCGAGGTCACTCGCCTCGAACGCGCCGCCCGTAACACGGCTCCCATAGGCCCAAACATCATATTCAGGAACATACCGGCACAGGATCTCACGCACCATCTCCAGATAACGATCAGGCAGATCGAGTCCGGCGCCGGCACTCATGAGCGACCTCCGAAATCCGCATTGCCCGCAAGCAGACGCCCTTCCAGTCCACGCGCATCACGGATGAAATCCGGCATGAGCGCCAACGTCTCCTCGGCAAACGCCTCCCCATAGTCATGCGCCGTGTCGTTGCGGTTGTCGCGATACGCAAACCAGCGCTCGACTTCTTCCAGTGTCAGCAAACCATGCTGGGCCGCCAGTCGCAGAAGCTCCTTGACCGGCGTGGCTTCGAGCTTGCGCGCACCATGGCCGAAGTCTTTCAAGCGACGCTTGATGAGCTTGAAGCAGACTTCCTGCGTCAATTCGAACCCCTTGACGATCGCCATGCGGAAGACCTCCTGGTCCGTGCTCTGATGTTCCATCACCGCTCGCCGATAGAGCGCCACGGCCGATTCCAGCGCTCGCAAGGTACGACACAGATGATCCGTATTCAACGTCATGCAAGGCCGCTCACAGCTCGCGCACCTCGCCATTGATCTCGAAGGCGACCGCACCATCCCGGATGAAGACCCGCACCGAGCCGCCGCCCAGCAGATCGCCGAACAGCAGCTCATTGGCCAGCGGCTTCTTGATGTGCTGCTGGATGATGCGCGCCATGGGCCGCGCACCCATCTTGGGGTCATAGCCGGTGTCGGCCAGCCAGCGGCGCGCATCCTGATCGATGGTCAACGCGACCTTCTTCTCTTCGAGTTGCTGCTCCAGCTCGAAGATGAACTTGTCGACCACGTTGAGGATGGTCTCCTCGTTCAGGGGGCCGAACTGGACGATGCTATCGAGCCGGTTGCGGAACTCGGGCGTGAAGTAGCGCTTGAGCGCCTCCATGCCGTCGGTCGCGTGGTCCTGCTCGGTGAAGCCGATCGAGCGCCGCGAGGTCTCCTCCGCGCCCGCGTTGGTGGTCATCACCAGCACCACGTTGCGGAAATCGGCCTTGCGTCCGTTGTTGTCGGTCAGGGTGCCGTGGTCCATGACCTGCAACAGCAGATTGAAGACATCCGGATGCGCCTTCTCGATCTCGTCGAGCAGGAGCACGGCATGCGGATGCTTGTTGATCTGCTCGGTCAGCAGACCGCCCTGGTCGAAGCCGACATAGCCGGGCGGGGCGCCGATCAGCCGCGAGACGGTGTGCCGCTCCATGTACTCCGACATGTCGAAGCGCAGCAGCTCCATGCCCAGGATGCGCGCGAGCTGGCGCGTGACCTCGGTCTTGCCGACGCCGGTCGGTCCGGTGAACAGGAAGGAGCCGATCGGCTTTTCCTCATGCCCCAGCCCCGAGCGGTTCATGCGAATGGCCGAGGTCAGGGCATCGATGGCCGCGTCCTGGCCATAGACCACCATCTTGAGATCGCGGTCGAGATTCTTGAGCGACTCGGCGTCCGAGGCCGACACCCGCTTGGGCGGGATGCGCGCGATCTTGGCCACGATCGCCTCGACATCGGCGACATCGATACGCTTCTTGCGCTTGGACGGGGCCATGAGCTGCACATGGGCGCCGGCCTCGTCGATGACGTCGATCGCCTTGTCGGGCAGATGGCGGTCGTTGATGTGACGCGCCGAGAGTTCGGCCGCCGCACGCAGCGCCGGCTGGGTGTAGCTGACCTGATGATGGGCCTCGAAGCGCGATTTCAGGCCCTTGAGGATCTCGATGGTCTCCTCGACCGAGGGCTCCTCGACGTCGATCTTCTGGAAGCGCCGCGCCAGCGCCCGGTCCTTCTCGAAGATGCCGCGATATTCCTGATAGGTGGTCGAGCCGATGCAGCGCAGATCGCCCGAGGCCAGCACCGGCTTGATCAGATTGGAGGCATCCATCACCCCGCCCGAGGCCGAACCCGCGCCGATGATGGTATGGATCTCGTCGATGAAGAGGATGGCGTGCGGCTGGCGCTTGAGCTGAGCGAGCACCGCCTTGAGCCGCTTCTCGAAGTCGCCGCGATACTTGGTCCCGGCCACCAGACCGCCGAGATCCAGCGCATAGATCACGGCGCTCTCCAAGACCTCGGGCACCTCGCCGTCGACGATCTTCTTGGCCAGCCCCTCGGCGATCGCGGTCTTGCCCACGCCCGCTTCGCCGACGAACAGCGGATTGTTCTTGCGGCGCCGGCACAGGATCTGGATGGTGCGCTCGACTTCGTGCGCGCGTCCGATCAGCGGATCGATCCGGCCCTGACGCGCCAGCTCGTTGAGATTGGTGGTGAAGCTTTCGAGCGGACTGGCGCCTTCCTTCTCCTCGCCGCGCGCCTCCTCGGCCTCGGCGCCGCCGCCGTGCGCGTCTTCACCGCGATTCTCGCCCGGCACCTTGGAGATGCCGTGCGAGATGTAATTGACCACGTCGAGCCGGGTCACGTCCTGCTGATTGAGCAGATAGACGGCCTGGGAGTCCTGTTCGCTGAACAGCGCCACCAGCACATTGGCCCCGGTCACTTCCTTCTTGCCCGCCGACTGGACATGGAAGACGGCGCGCTGGAGCACGCGCTGGAAGCCGAGCGTCGGCTGGGTGTCGCGCTCCTCGTTGGGCGGGATCAGCGGCGTGGTCTCCTCGATGAAGGTCGCGATCTCGCGCCGCAACCGTTCGGCATCCGCGCCGCAGGCCCGCAACACCTTGGCGGCGGTCGGGTTGTCGAGCAGCGACAGCAGCATGTGCTCCACGGTCATGTATTCATGGTGCTTGGCCCGAGCCTCCTTGAAGGCTCGGTTCAGCGTGAATTCGAGTTCTTTGCTCAGCATCGGCCTGTCCCAAGGGTTGGATTCAAAGATAAAGCGGTCTTTCAGTCGTGGACACGATTCAGGCCTCTTCCATGGTGCACATCAGCGGATGCTGATTGCCTCGCGCATAGTCGTTGACTTGCGCCACCTTGGTTTCGGCGATGTCCTTGGTGAAGACTCCGCAGACTCCGACGCCCCGTGTGTGCACATGCAACATGATCTGGGTCGCCTTTTCCCGATTCATACCAAAAAAGATCTCCAGAACCAACACCACGAACTCCATCGGGGTGTAGTCGTCGTTCAAGAGCAGGACCTTATATAGGGGCGGGCGGCGCAATTTGGGACGGGCCTCCTGCACGCTCAGGCCGGATTCGCGCTCCTCGCCGGATCTAGGGTTAGTCATAGGCTTTGGGATGTTCGTCGAAGATGGGTCAAACAATGCACGTTTGACCATGGAAATCAAGTCACTATACTACCGAATCAGGGTACCGTTCGTCGGATTCAAGCGCCGACGGGTCGGTCGGCCCAGGGTGCAAGAGAACCCACCCGACCGGGCGCGTCGCCACTGGCGTGTCCCGTAACAACGAAAAGCCGCTCCGAAGCGGCCGGCGATCCAGACATTACCCTGAAGTGTGGAGTCTATCGAGGAGATAGTGATGATTACCGGTGTCGTCAAATGGTTCAACAACGCGAAGGGCTATGGCTTCGTGCAGCCTGAGGGACGTGAGGAGGATGTGTTCGTCCATTTCTCGTCGATCGACATGGACGGCTACAAGACCCTGCGCGAGGGCCAGAAGGTCGAGTTCGAGCTGAGCGAGGGGCCGAAGGGACTGCACGCGGCCAAAGTGCATCGCGTCACGTGAGACGTCTACCAGCCCCTCTCCACGTGCGGGAGAGGGGCTTTCCTTTCCTACAAGTCCGACTTACATCTTGCCGACGATCGCCTCGCCGAACTCCGAGCAGCTCAGCTTGGTCGCGCCATCCATCAGACGATGCAGGTCATAGGTCACGGTCTTGGCCGCGATCGCCCCTTCCACACCCTTGATGATGAGATCGGCCGCCTCGGTCCAGCCCAGGTGACGCAGCATCATCTCGGCCGAGAGGATGAGAGAGGCCGGGTTGACCTGATCCTTGCCGGCGTACTTGGGCGCCGTGCCGTGGGTGGCCTCGAACATGGCGACCGAGTCGGACAGATTCGCGCCCGGCGCCATGCCGATCCCGCCGACCTGAGCCGCCAGCGCGTCCGAGATGTAGTCGCCGTTGAGGTTGAGCGTGGCGATCACGTCGTATTCCTTCGGGCGCAGCAGGATCTGCTGCAGGAAGGCATCGGCGATCACGTCCTTGACCACGACCTCGCGCCCGGTGCGGGGATTCTTGAACGCACACCAGGGACCGCCGTCGATCTCGACCGCGCCGAACTCGCGCTGGGCCAGCTCATAGCCCCACTGTTTGAAGGCGCCCTCGGTGAACTTCATGATGTTGCCCTTGTGGACCAGGGTCACGGAGGCGCGATCATTGTCGATGGCGTACTGGATGGCCTTGCGCACCAGACGCTCGGTACCCTCGCGCGAGACCGGCTTGATGCCTATCCCTGAGGTCTCGGGGAAGCGGATCTTGGTGACGCCCATCTCCTTCTGCAGGAACTCGATGACCTTCTTCGCACCGGCCGAGCCTTCCTGCCACTCGATGCCGGCATAGATGTCTTCCGAGTTCTCGCGGAAGATCACCATGTCGGTGTGCTCGGGCTCCTTGAGCGGACTGGGCGTGCCGCTGAAGTAGCGCACCGGGCGCAGACAGACATAGAGGTCGAGTTCCTGACGCAGGGTGACGTTGAGCGAGCGGATGCCGCCGCCGACCGGCGTGGTCAATGGCCCCTTGATCGAGACCACGAACTCCTTGACGGCCTTCAACGTCTCTTCCGGCAGCCAGACGTCCTCGCCATAGGTACGGGTCGACTTCTCGCCGGCGTAGATCTCCATCCACTGGATCCGGCGCTTGCCGCCATAAGACTTGGCGACCGCCGCATCGACCACGGTGCGCATCACGGGCGTGATGTCGATGCCGATGCCGTCCCCCTCGATGAAGGGGATGATCGGCTGATCCGGCACGTTCAGTGAAAAATCGGCATTGACGCTGATCTTCTCGCCGCTGGTTGGAACCTGGATCTTTTCGTAAGACATGCGTCTGTTCTCTCTGGCCATTGAATCGGCCTATGCTATCACCCCGATCCGCCCTTGCGCATCGCCCCGGCCCGTTCCTCGGCGATGTCCAGCCGCCGACCGGCGATCCAGACCAGGGCGATCACCGGCACCCCGATGAGCGTGGTGAAGACGAAGAAGCCCGGATAGCCGATGCCGTCGACGAGGCTGCCCGAATAGCCGCCGAGCACCTTGGGCAGGAGCGTCATCAGCGAGCTGAAGATGGCGTACTGCACGGCGGTGAAGGAGACGTTGGTCAGGCTCGACAGAAAGGCGACGAAGGCCGCGCTCGCCAGTCCCGCCGCCAGATTGTCCGCGCCGACGGCGACATAGAGCAGTACCGCATCGGCTCCGGCATGGGCCAGGACCAAGAAGATCAGATTGGTCGCCGCCGACAGGATCGCGCCCAGCATCAGGATGCGCACCACGCCATAGCGGGTCGCCATCAGCCCGCCGAGCACCCCGCCCGCGATGCTGACGAAGACGCCGAAGGTCTTGACCGCCGTGGCGATCTGCGGCTTGCTGAAGCCGATGTCCTGATAGAAGACATTGGAGATGACGCTGAGCACGATGTCCGAGATCCGGTACAGCCCGATGAGCGCCAGCAGCAGCAAGGCCGTCTTGAGTCCGTAGCGGGCGAAGAAGTCGAGCGCCGGCTCGATCCAGACCGCACGCGCCATGGCCCGATCGATTGCGCCCAGCCGCACCAGCGCCCAGCCGACGAGCGCCGCCACGCCTACGGCCAGGGCGAAATGCAGGGTCTCCAACAGGAAGGCTCCGAGCGCACCGCCGGCGAGCCGGTGCTTGAGATCGCCGAACAGCGTCCCGCTCAGAAAAAAGCCGCCGACGAAGGCGCCGGCCATGAGCGCGAACACCAGCACCAGGCGCAGATAGTCGAGTGCCGAGTAGTGGGTGAGCGCCTTGGGCCGATAGGTTTCCGGCTCGCGGATGACGAGCGTGGTGAGCACCCCGACCAGCATCACGGTAGCCATGATCAGATAGGTCGTGCTCCAGGCGGTGTAACTGTAGGCGCCCGCCTTCGAGCCGAAGGCCGAGGCCAGAACCAGTGCGCCCGCGCCCGAGGCCACCATGGCGATGCGATAGCCCGCGATATAGGTCGAGGACATCAGTGCCTGGAGTCGGGGCGGAGCCGATTCGATGCGATAGGCGTCGATCACGATGTCCTGGGTCGCCGAGGAGAACCCGAGCAGCACGGCCGCGAGCGCCATGTGCGTGAGACTGTCGCCGCCGCTCGCCGGATCGATCAGGGCCATGAGTACGATGGCCGTGATGATCGCCAGTTGCGCGACCAGCAGCCAGGCGCGTCGCCGCCCCAGCCGGCGGGTCAGCCAGGGCAGGGGCAGGGTGTCGATCAGCGGCGCCCAGACGAACTTGAACGAATAGCCGAGCGCGGCCCAACTGAAGAAGGTGACGGCATTGCGTTCGATCCCCGCCTCGCGCAGCCACAGCGACAGCGAGGAGAAGATCAGGAGCAGCGGCACCCCGGCCGAGAAGCCGAGCAACAGCATGGCGAGCACGCGCCGGTCGAGCAGTTCGCCGAGCGTCTGGCGCCAGTCGCGCGGCGCCTCTGTGGAAGATTGAGTCATGCCTAAGAGAAGATCCTGATCTGCGGTGCCTGACGGCGGACGCTCGGCAGTCTAGGTGGCGCTGGGGGACTGGGCAAGCGGTGGTCGATCACGGTTCACAGCAGGATCGCCACCACGGCCCCGGTCATCAGGGTCGCGAGCGTGCCGGCGAGGATGGATTTGAAGCCGAGCGCGACGATCTCAGGGCGGCGCTCGGGAGCCAGGGCGCCGAGTCCGCCGATGAGGATGCCGAGACTGCCGAGATTGGCGAAGCCGCACAGCGCATAGGTCAGGATGATGCGACTGCGCTCGCCGAGCGCTTCGGGCGGCAGCGCGGCGAGCTGGAGATAGGCGACCAGTTCGTTGAGCACAGTCTTGACGCCCATGAGCGCGCCGGCGGTCTGGGCCTCGGACCAGGGGATACCGATCAGCCACATGACCGGCGCCATCAGCCGGCCGAGCAGCCGTTGCGCCGTGAGCGGCTCGCCGGCGACCTCGGGCAGCAGACCCAGCGCCTGATTGAACAGGCTGACCAGGGCGACCATGACGATCAGCATGGCGATGATGTTGAGCCAGAGCGGGATGGCCTCCAGCGTGCCGCGCGTGATGGCGTCCATCGCGCTGTGGGCGGGGCGCTCGATCCGGGTCTCCAGGATCGGATCGGCGCCGGCCGGCTCGGGGATCAGGAGGCCGGCGATCACCAGTGCCGCCGGGGCGTTGATCAGCGAGGCGGTGAGGATATGGCCCATGGCGTCCGGCACCACCGGCCCGATGAGACTGGCATAGAGCACCATCACGGTGCCGGCGATGGTGGCCATGCCGCAGGTCATCACCCCGAACAGCGCCGAGTGCGACAGGCTCGACACATAGGGCCGGATCAGCAACGGTGCTTCGGTCATGCCGACGAAGACATTGGCGGCGGCGGCGAGTCCGAGCGGCCCGCCGGTGCCCAGGGTGCGGCGCAGCAGCCAGGCGAAACCACGCACGACCAGCGGCAGGATGCGCCAATGAAAGAACAGGGACGAGAGCGCGCTGATGACCAGGATCAGCGGCAGGGCGCGGAAGGCGAGCACGAAGCTGTTGTGCGGATAGAGCGTCTCGAAGGGCGCGGCGGCCCCGCCGAGATAGCCGAACACCAGCTCGGTGCCCGCCTGGGTCGCGGTCTGGATGGACAGCACCAGTTGGTTGAGCAGCAGAAAGCCGTCCTTGACCCCCGGCAGTTTGAGCAGCACCAGTGCCATGACGAATTGCAGCCCCAGACCGGCGAGCACCAGCCGGGGTCGCACGGCGCGCCGATCCTCGCTCAACAGCCAGGCGAGCGCCGGAAACGCCGACAGCCCGAGCAGCGGCTGGAGTCGCGTCAAGATGTCCGGATGATCCATGGGGCGGCGACGGGCGTTACCGGATCATTGCTGGGTCGTTGGCGGCGTGTGGCGGGTGAGGCCGGCGAAGAGCTGGCGTGCGTCGACCGGGTCGAAGTGATAGAGCCGGTTGCAGAACTCGCAGGTGACTTCGACGGCCCCGTGTTCGTCGAGCAGGCTGTCGATGTCGGACTCGCCGAGCAGCTTGACCATGTCGGCGATGCGCGTGCGCGAGCAGCCGCAGCGGAAGGAGAGCGGTTCCGGCTCGAACAGGCGCACGGTCTCCTCGTGGAAGAGCCGGTGCAGCAGGGGTTCGGTCGCCAGCCCCAGCAATTCTCTGGGCGTGAGCGTGTCGGCGAGAAGGGTCACTCGGTTCCAGTCTTCCTCGGTCGCGCCGGCCTCCGGCAGGCGTTGCAGCAACAGGCCGGAGGCGCGTGACGGACCCGCCGCCAGCCACAGTCGGGTCGGGATCTGCTCGGAGTCGGTGAAATAGCGTTCGATGGCGTCGGTCAGGCGCGCACCGGCCAGTGGGATCACACCCTGATAGGGCTGACCGCGACCCTGGTCGATGGTGAGCACCAGTTGTCCCGTGCCGAACTGCTCGCTCAGCGACTCGACCGCCGGAACCTCGCCCTCCCAGCGTGCCAGGCCGCGCACGGTGCGTGCGTGTGTGGCCTGGGCGACCAGGGTGCGGATGGGGCCTGAACCCTGGATCTGGAGGATCAGCGAGCCTTCGAACTTGATGGTCGCCGCCAGTAGCGAGGCGGCGGCCAGCGCTTCACCCAGCCGGGCGGCCACCGGCTCGGGGTAGGGATGCGCCTCCAGCACGGCGCGCCAGCTCGCGTCCAGATGGACCAGATTGCCGCGGATGCCGGCCTGTTCGAAGAGAAAGCGTGAGAGTGTATCCGAGTCGTTCATAGATGCTGGATCCGAAAATCACTCCACATTGATTGCAATACCGGCATTGTGGGCAGTGCATTCAAGGTGCGTCAAGGTGCCTGTCAATGGCGACGAGTCAGCAGAACGATCCGAATCGGCAGCGTTTGGCCCGGACGTCGGCCGGACAATCGTTTACCTGATTAGTTACGAATCTCAGCCGAGTCGTCTCTTCCGGCCTACACTCTAAGTAGATGCCACCCATCGGAGACCACAGATGCCTCCGAACACAATTCGGTTCCTGATTATTAACATAGCTCAGCCGGTTTGAGGAGGCGGTGCGGCATTCTCGTCGCACGAGAGCGCGGCGATGAACGGACTGGTCTCGACCACGGGCATGCCGCCGATCGGAGCGTTTCGAGGCGCTGTCGCGCTTCCTGGACATCGTGACCGACAGTCAGCCCCATCCCATCCTGGTCGTGGATGCCGAGAACCGCGTCAGCTTCGGCCCGGTGCTCGAGACCCTGGCCCAGATCAACGAGTGTTGCGACGGCAGCGGCCGGCCGCGGGGGCCGGCGGGCGAGGAGATCCTGATCACGGCCCAGATCGTGGCGATCGCCAACGCCTTCGTGGCCCCGATCAGTCCGCGCGCCTTCCGCGACGCCCGGAGCTTCGACGAGGCCGCCGCCATCCTCATGGCCGAGAGCGGCCGGCGCTTCGACCGGCGCGTCGTCCTGAGTCTGCTCAATCATCTCGACAACAGGGGCGGGCGCGCGTCCTAGGCCGGGTTCAACCCGCCTGCACCACCGCCAGCGCCGTCATGTTGAGCAGCCCGCGCACCGTGGCGCTGGGCGTGACGATGTGCGCCGCCTTGGCCGTGCCGAGCAGCATGGGACCGAAGGTCGCCGCATCGTCGAGCGTGCGCAACAGGTTGAAGGCGATGTTGGCCGCGTCCTGGTTGGGCATGATGAGCAGATTGGCACGCCCGTTCAGTCGCGAGTCCGGGAAGCGCGCCTGACGCCCGACGGCATCGAAGGCGAGATTGGCGTGCATCTCGCCCTCGACCTCCAGCTCGGGTTCCTGTGCGCGCAGCAGACGCAGGGCCTCGGTCATCTTGGCCGCGCTCGGCGAGTCGTCGCTGCCGAAGTTGGAGTGCGAGACGAAGGCGACCCTGGGTGTGAGACCGAAGCAGCGGACCTCGGCGGCGCACAGACGGGTGATCTCGGCCAGATCCTCGGCGCTGGGGTCGATCTGGACATAGGTGTCGGCGATGAACAGCGGCCCGGACGGCAGCACCACGGCATTCATGGCGGTCAGGCGGCGCACGCCGGGCGCCGTGCCGATCGTCTCCTCGACGTGCTTGAGATGGCGCGAATAGCGTCCGACCAGACCGCAGAGCAGGGCATCGGCATCGCCGCAGCGCACCAGGGTCGCGGCCAGCACCGTGGGATCGTTGCGGATGTATTCGCGCGCCTCGTCCGGGGCATAGCCGCGCCGCTTGACCTGATCGTAGAAGGTGCGCCAGTGGGTCTCGATCCGGGGATTGTCGCCGGGGACGACGAGGTCGAAGTCGCGCTCGGGACGCAGACGCAGACCCAGGGCCTTGAGCCGCGCACCGATCACCTCGGGGCGACCGATCAGAACCGGACGCGCGATGCCCTCGCTCACCGCCTGCTGCGCGACCTGGAGCACGCGCTCGTCCTCGCCCTCGGCGAAGACCACGCGCTTGGGCGCGGCGCGCGCCTGATCGAACACCGGCTTCATGGTCAGCCCGGTGCGATAGGCGCGATGACGCAGCGACTGACGATAGGCGTCCAGATCGGCGATCGGGCGCGTGGCCACGCCGCTGTCCATGGCCGCACGCGCCACGGCCGGGGCCAGATGCTCCATCAGACGCGGATCGAAGGGCTTGGGGATCAGATACTCGGGTCCGAACTGGAGCTGCTGCCCGCCATAGGCCGCGCGCACGATGTCGGACGGTTCGGCCATCGCCAGATCCGCGATGGCGCGCACACAGGCGACCTTCATGGCCTCGTTGATCTCGCTGGCGCCGCAGTCGAGCGCGCCGCGGAAGATGAAGGGGAAGCAGAGGACGTTGTTGACCTGATTCGGGAAATCCGAGCGTCCGGTGGCGATGATGGCGTCCGGACGCGCCGCACGCGCCAGATCCGGCATGATCTCGGGGACCGGATTGGCGAGCGCCATGATGATCGGCGCCTCGGCCATCTTGGCCAGCCACTCGGGCTTGAGCACGCCGGCGGCCGAGAGTCCCAGGAAGATGTCGGCACCCGCGATGGCCTGCTCCAGGGTGCGCCGGTCGGTCGCGACGGCATAGCGGCCCTTGTAGGGGTCCATCTCCTCGATGCGGCCCTGATAGACGACGCCGGCGATGTCGGTGAGCGTCACGTTCTCCTTCGACAGACCCAGTTCGACCAGCAGATCCACACAGGCCAGAGCGGCGGCGCCCGCGCCGGCCGTCACCAGTCGCACCCGGCCGATGTCCTTGCCGACCACGCGCAGGGCATTGAGGATGGCGGCGCTGACCACGATCGCCGTGCCGTGCTGGTCGTCGTGGAAGACCGGGATGCCCATGCGTTCCTTGAGCGCGCGCTCGATGATGAAGCAGTCAGGCGCCTTGATGTCCTCCAGATTGATGCCGCCGAAGGTCGGCTCCAGCCGTGCCACGGTCTCGATGAAGGCTTCGGGATCGCGCTCGTCGATCTCGATGTCGAAGACGTCGATGTCGGCGAACTGCTTGAACAGCACCGCCTTACCTTCCATCACCGGCTTGGAGGCCAGCGCCCCGATCGCGCCCAGACCCAGGACGGCGGTGCCGTTGCTGATGACGGCGACCAGATTGCCGCGCGCGGTGTAGTGCGAGGCGGCGAGTGCATCCTGTTCGATCTCGCGGCAGGCGGCGGCCACGCCGGGCGAATAGGCGAGCGCCAGATCGCGCTGGTTGGCCAGCGGCTTGGTGGCCTTGATCTCCAGCTTGCCGGGCTTGGGATAACGGTGATAGTCCAGGGCGCTCTGGTCGCGGTCTTCCGACATGGGTGTCTCCGATGGTGGGCCTTGGGATGGATCTCCCGTGACCGGTCATTATGATGCAGCGCAACAGGCCGCGGCAAAGGCTCGCTTCAGGGGTCAGCGGCGCCTCTTGCTCGGCGGTGTCGGCACGATCTTGACGGTCCGCACGCCATTGTCGGCCGTCTGGACGATCTCCAGCGGATGCCCGACGAGCTTGAGGCTGGTGCCGGGTTCGGGGATGGTCTCCATGTACTCCAGGATCAGCCCGTTGAGCGTCTTGGGTCCGTCGGTCGGCAGTTCCCAGCGCAGGGCGCGGTTGAGGTCGCGCAGACTGATCGAGCCGTCGACGAGCAGACTACCGTCCTCGGTGCGATGCATCTCAGGCAGGCTGTCGGATGGGTCGGTGGTGAACTCGCCGACGATCTCTTCCAGGAGATCCGTCATGGTGATGAGCCCCATGAAGTCCCCATATTCATCGACGACCAACCCGACCTGCTGCTTGGCGCGCTGGAAGTTGAGCATCTGCTGATAGAGCGGCGTGCCCTCGGGGACGAAATAGGGCTCGCGGGCGATTTCGCGCAGCGACGCCTTGTCCAGCCCGTGCTCCAGCATCGCATGCAGGGCATTGCGCGCATGGAGCACGCCGACGACGTTGTCGATGCTGCCGTCGTAGAGCGGCAGCCGGGTATAGCTGGTGTTGCGGATGGTCTGGAGGATCTCGTCCTCGCTGTCCTGGAGATCTATGCCCTCGACCTCGTTGCGTGGGATCATGATGTCCTCGACCGTGGCGTTCTCCAGATCCAGGATCGCCAGCAGCATCGTGCGACTGCGCTCCGGGATCATGGCCCCGGCCTCGCTGACCACGGTGCGCAGTTCCTCGCGGCTCAGGTCCGCCGGCGGCGCACCCTCGGGGACGATCCCGATCAGTCTCAGGATGCCGTTGGTGAAGAGATTGACGAACCAGACGACGGGATAGAGCAGCGTCAGCAGGTGGCGGTAGACATGGGCGGCCGGAAAGGCCAGACGCTCGGGGTGAAGGGTCGCATAGGTCTTGGGCGCGACCTCGGCGAAGATCAGGATGATGAGCGTCAGCAGACCGGCGGCGATGCCGATGGCCGCCTCGCCGCCGAGACGCAGCGCGATCACGGTCGCCAGCGACGAGGCCATGATGTTGACGAAGTTGTTGCCGAGCAGGATGAGTCCGATCAGCCGGTCGGGTCGCTCCAGCAGTCGCCGGGCGAGGCGCGCGCCCCTGTGTCCGCGATCGGCGAGATGTTTCAGCCGGTAGCGGTTCATGGTCAGGAGCGCGGTCTCCGAGCCCGAGAAGAAGCCCGAGAGCGCGATGAGGACGAGGAGTGCGATGAAGAGTCCGGGCAGTGAGAGTTCGTTCACAATGTACCGATCGGTGGCCGAGGTTACGGTCATTCTAAACCGCTCCCGTATGGCTTGCCCTTTCCGCGTCGCCCCGAGTCGGGCATACTCCGCGCCTTTTCGTATGGGGACTCGCCATGTTCAAGAATGCACGCTTCTTCCGTCTGGACCAGCCGTTCGAGTTCACGTCCGCCGAGCTGGAGGAGGCGCTGGGCGGGCGGCGCTTCCGTCCCTGCGGTCCGATCGAGACTTCGACCCTGGGCTGGGCCTCGCCGCTGGGCGAGGAGACCAGGGCGCTGGTGCAGGCGGTGAGCGGCTGCTATCTGATCTGCGCGCGCCGGCAGGAGCGGCTGCTGCCGGCGGCCGCCGTGGCCGAGGCGCTCGACGAGCGGGTGAGCGAGCTGGAGGCGGGCGAGGCGCGCGATGTCGGGCGGGCCGAGCGGCGTCGGCTGCGCGAGCAGATCATCAATGAGATGCTGCCGCGTGCCTTCACCCGTTCGCGTCGCACCCAGCTCTACATCGACACCGAGAGCGGCTGGCTGGTGGTGGATTCGTCGAGCGAGAAGCAGGCCGAGGACGTGGTGTCGTTGTTGCGTGAGACGCTGGGCTCGCTGCCGGTCAGGCTGCCGGATCCGGTGCGGCCGGCGGCCAATGTGCTGACGGGCTGGCTGCTGGAGGACAGTGTGCCGAGCGATTTCGTGCCTGGGGATGCCTGTGAGTTGCGCGATGTCGATGAGAAGGCGGGCGTGGTGCGTTGCAGTCGACAGGATCCGGCGAGCGAGGAGATCCTCAACCATCTGCGCGCGGGTAAGCAGGTGACTAAGCTGGCGCTGGAGTGGGACGAGCGTCTGAGCTTTACGCTGGCCGACGATCTGTCGCTCAAGCGCTTGCGGGTGGGGGAGGCGTTGCTGGAGGAGCTGGACGGCGACGACATGGACCCGGCGCAGCGGCTGGACGCGGAGTTCGTGATCCTGGCGTTGCAGTTGCGTCGGTTGATCGCGCGTCTCGATGAGGTGTTCGGGCTGGCGCCTGTGAGTTCCGGGTCTTCCGGTTCGTCTGCAAGCACGCTGGATGCGCCGTTCTGAGGTTGGGCCGGGATTTGGGCGTTGTGCCGACTTCCGGGTCGGGTGACGGCGGGCGGGGGACAAGGAACCGCCGAGTCGTTTTCGAGCCGTTACTCGGTGCCCCGAGTGAAGCTCCGGTCTTCAGGCCGATCCTGTGTCCGAAGTCCGGCGCGCGGCGGCACGCTCACGCGCCGCCGCGATCAGGGCTTGCTTGGGATCTTCGCCGGCGTCCGCCGACTTGGGCGCGGCCAGCGCCTCCTTCTGCTTGCGCAACCGGGCCTGTTTCTCCTGCTCCTGACGCTCCAGCCGCGCCTGCTTGGCGGCATGACGGGCACGTGCCTGTTCGGACTTGCGCTTCTCCTGCTCGCGCGCCCAGATCTCGGTCTTGGCATAGCGATAGTACTGCACCAGCGGGATGTGGCTGGGGCAGACCTGGGCGCAGCAGCCGCATTCGATGCAGTCGAACAGGTTGTAGTCCTGCACCCGGTCGAGATCCTTGGCACGCGCGTTCCAGTACAGTTGCTGGGGCAGCAGCTTGGCCGGGCAGACTTCGGCGCAGCGTCCGCAGCGGATGCAGGCCAGCGCCGGTCCCGGATCGGGCGCTTCCTCGGGCGCGAGTGCGAGCAGACAGTTGGTCGCCTTGGTGATGGGCGTGGCCGCTTCGCGCAGCTCGAAGCCCATCATGGGTCCGCCGCAGACGAGCTTGCGCGGAGCCTCGCGATAGCCGCCGCACTGGGCGATCAGGTGCTCGATCGGGGTGCCGACCGGCACCTCCAGATTGCGCGGCTCGGCGATGGCGCGACCCGTGACCGTCACGACCCGCGCGATCAGCGGTTTGCCTTCGAGCACCGCATCGGCGACCGCTGCCGCCGTGCCGACGTTCTGACAGACGATGCCGATCTGGGCCGGGATACCGCTCGTCGGCACCTCCTTGCCGGTGAGGATGCGGATGAGCTGCTTCTCGCCGCCGCTCGGATAGAGCGTCGGAATCGGGACGATCTCGGTATAGCCGCCCATATCGGTCGCGGCCAGGGCCAGTTGCATGGCCGAAATCGCCTCGGGCTTGTTGTCCTCGATGCCGATCAGCACCGTCCGCACCCGCAGCAGATGGTGCATGATGCGCACGCCTTCGAGGATGTGCGCCGCGCGCTCGCGCATCAGCCGGTCGTCGCAGGTGATATAGGGCTCGCACTCGGCGCCGTTGATGATGAGGGTCTGGATCTCGCGGTCGGTGCCGGGCGTGAGCTTGACGCTGGTCGGGAAGGACGCGCCGCCCATGCCGACCACGCCGGCCCAGCGGATGCGCTCGCGGATCAGGGCCGGGTCGAGCTGCGGATAGTCGGCGAGCGGCGGCGGCAGTTCGGCCCAGGTCTCCAGACCATCCGGTTCGATCAGGGCGCAGGGGGCCGACAGTCCGGACGGATGGGGCACCGGGTGCGGCTCGATCGCGATCACCCGACCCGAGGTCGGGGCATGGACCGGGGCGCTGATGAAGCCGGTCGGCTCGGTGATCATCTGGCCCTTGAGCACGCGGTCGCCTTCGGCGACCAGCGGCCGTCCCGGCGCGCCGATGTGCTGTTGCAGGGGCACCCAGAGACGCTCGGCCAGGGGCGGGCGCTCGATGGCACGCTCGTTCGACAGCGCCTTCTCGTCCGGGATATGGATACCGCCGTGGAAGCGCCACAGACGGCGTTGGCTGTTGGATTTGATCTTGAGTGCGATGGCCATGCGCGCGGCGTTCCTCAGGCGGCGTCTCGGAGGGGCGCGGCGATGTCGCTCGCGACCGGCTGACGGGCCGGGTAGGGCCAGCGCCAGCGTTGGATGTCCTCACGGATCGGGCGCATCTCGATGCAGGCGACCGGGCAGGGCTCGACACAGAGCTCGCAGCCGGTGCATTCGCTGTTCAGGACCGCGTGTAACTGCTTGGCCGCGCCGATGATGGCATCGACCGGACAGGCCTGGATGCAGCGCGTGCAGCCGATGCAGAGTTCGGGGTCGATGAAGGCGACCGAGGGCACCTTCTCCTTGATGTCCATGGCGACCGGCTCGCGTCCGAGCAGATCGGCGAGCGCCAGCACCAGGGCTTCGCCGCCGGGCAGGCACTTGTTGATCTCCTCCTCGCCCTTGGCCAGCGCCTCGGCATAGGGACGACAGCCCGGATGACCGCACTGACCGCACTGGGTCTGGGGCAGCAGGGCGTCGATCTGATCGGCGATGGGATCGCCCTCGACCCGGAAGCGGATCGCCGAATAACCGAGCAGGACACCGAAGAAGGCGGCGAGGGCGGCGAGGGCCAGGATGGCGGCTAGCATGGCGACGGATGACTCGATACTGGCGGATGCGATGGACGGGCGCGAGGCATGGGACGATCGAACCTCAGTTGGCGACCAGACCGGCGAAGCCCATGAAGGCCAGCGACATCAGCCCTGCCGTCACCAGCGCGATGGCACTGCCCTGGAACGGCTCGGGCACGTCGGCCACGGCGACCCGCTCGCGGATGGCGGCAAAGAGCGCCAGCACCAGTGAGAACCCGAGGGCGGCGCCGAAGCCATAGAGCGCGGATTCGACCAGGGTGTGTTCGGCCTGCTGGTTGAGCAGGGCCACGCCCAGCACGGCACAGTTGGTGGTGATGAGCGGCAGGAAGATGCCCAGCAACTGATAGAGCATGGGACTGGTCTTGCGCATCACCGTCTCGGTGAACTGCACCACGGCCGCGATCACCAGGATGAAGGAGATGGTGCGCAGATAGCCGATGTCGAGCGGTTCGAGCACGAACTCGTTGACGACCCAGCTGATGACCGAGGACAGGGTCATGACGAAGGTGGTCGCCAGCCCCATGCCGGTGGCCGTCTCCAGCTTCTTGGACACGCCCATGAAGGGGCAGAGTCCGAGGAACTTGACCAGCACGAAGTTGTTGACCAGCACGGTGCCGACCAGAATGAGCGCGTATTCGGTCATGCGGGCGGATGAGTCGTGGACACGGGCGGATTGACGGGACTGGGTTCGGGTGGACGCCGCTGGAATCCGGCGGACATGGGCGCGCAAGCATACGCCGCTCGTCGGTTCGCTACAACCGACATTCGCTAGGGTTATACCGGGCGCGTGGTTCTCACCAGGTTCGGAGTCCGGCTTCGTGTTCCTCGGCGATCCGGCGTCCACGGGTCTCGTCGATGCCGCGCGCGACCAGCAGCGCCGGGCCGAACAGCAGGGCGCAGAACAGCATCGCCTGCTGGAGTCCGAGCCGGGCCTGGAGCAGCCCGATCCCGAGCAGCCCGAAGACGCCGGCCGGCTTCATCGACAGTATGTCGCCGGCGTGCCGGATCGTTTCGTTCCGCTGGTCTGACCGACACGGCTGAACCCCAGGCGCAGGTAGCCGACTCCCGGCGGCAATGGGCGAGCGGCCGCCGAGCGCGGCCGCCAGCGCCACGACCACCATGCCGAACAGATCGAAGCGCTTGCGTCCGGCCTCCAGGACACCGGCGGCCGCCATCATCGCCACAGCGCTCAGGCTGATGCCGTACATCAGGTGATCGAGCGAGATCGGCAAAAGATCCGGGTTCATGGCCACCCCAAGGCCAGGCCCATGAGCAGCAGCAACAGCCCGGCCCAGAGCACCCCCGCGACCGGCCGGCGAGCCAGCCGACGCTCGACCGTGCCGGCGCGGGTCGCGTGCCAGTGCCGGTCGATCCAGTCGAGCCGGGGATCGAGCAGACGCGCGCGCCGGTCCGCCCAGCGACGCTTGATCCAACGCTGACTCCAGCGCAACAGCGGCGGCAGTGGACGCAGCGCCTCCAGCAGATCGCCGGGCGGGATACGGTCGAGTAGGCCGTCGAGCGTGCCGGGTCGCTGGAGCGCGGCCAGCAGCACCGGCAGCCCAAGCGCCAGGGCGATCGCGATGATGTCGAGGTTGGTCGTCCAGCCGAGCTTGGTGCCCGCGCCGAGCGCCACGGCCGGCGGCAGCACCAGGATCGCCGCGATCAGCAACCCCCAGGCCGTGCCCGCCGGCCGGTAGCCCGACTCGGGATGCGGCGCGGTCCGCCACATCAGCCACAGAAAGCGCCCCATCAGCAGCGCCGTGACTACGGACGCCAGCCCCAGACACGCACCGAGCCAGCGCCAGTCGAGCACCTCCAGCACCGGCTTGAGTCCATCCTTGGCGATGGCCCCGCCGGTGAGCGGCACGCCGATCATGACCAGCACCAGCAGGCTCAGTCCGGCGAGGATCAGCGGCTGGCGCCCGCTCGTGTGACGCAATCCGACCCCGAGGAAGAGTCCGCCCTTGGTCAGGGCGTGGTGTCCGGCATAGAGCGCGAGCGCCAAAACGCCGACCGGAGCCGGCTGAGGCTCGATCAGCAGCAGCCCCAGCGCCAGGGTCATGAAGCCCATCTTGGCCACGCTCGAATAGGCCAGCACCACCTTGGGGTTGGTCTGGATCAGACCGATCAGCGGGGCCAGGATCGCCGTGATCAGTCCGGCCAGCACCAGCAGCAGCCCCCACTGAGGCAGCGCCAATGCGCCGAGCGGCAGGAAGCGCAGCCAGCCGAGCAGGGCCGCCTTGATCATGGTTCCGCTCAGGACCGCGCTCGCCGGCACGGGTGCGGCCGGATGCGCCAGCGGCAGCCAGACATGCAGCGGCATCAGGCCGGCCTTGACCGCCAGCCCCAGGATCAGCAGTCCGATGGCCAGGTCGTCGAGCGCGGTCAGCGCGGTGGCCGAGGGCGCGAGCGAGCCGGTCTGGTGCGCGATCAGCACCAGCGCCATGAAGAGCGTGGCCTCGCCGAGCAGGGTCAGGATCAGATAGACCTTGCCGGCACGCAGCGATTCGCGCCGTCCGTCGTGGATGACCAGACCATAGGAGGCGATCCCCATGAGCGCGAAGCCGGTATAGAAGCTCGCCGGATCGAGCGCGACGATCAGCCACAGATTGCCCGCCATCGCGAGCAGGAAGAACAGATGGAAGCGCCCGGCGTGCGGCGAATCACGCAGGACGCGGATGGCGTGGACGGCGGCGACCAGCCACAGCAGCGCCGTGAAGCCGAGAAAGATCCGCCCCGGCGTGTCCAGTCCCAGGGTGGCGCCGACCAGCAGCCAGGGCGGTTCGATCCGGGTGCCGGCCGGAATCCACAGCGCCGTCGCCAGCGCCGGCAGGGGCGCGAGCGCGACCAGCCGGTGCCGCCGGGGCTGGAGCACCAGCGGCGCGAGTAGCAACGGCCACAGCCAGCTCAGGATCAACGGCAGTGTCATGGCGCGATCAGGACCAGTAGCAGGAGGAGCACGGTCACGCCCAGCCACAGCCGGCCGGCGGTGGGCCAGGCGCGTAATGTCCGCTCGGGATCGGGCGGCGGCGAACCGACCCGCTCGCCCAGACCATAGAGATGCGCGCGCGCCGTCTCGACAGTCGCGTTCCAGCGTCCGAACAGCGCGCGCCCCGCCCAGAACTGGGCGGCCAGGATCGGCTCGGCCGGCACCGCCAGATCACCCAGGCTGCGCCGCCGCGCGGGACGTCCCGAGCCGGGCGCCCGGCGCCAGATGGCCAGTGCCGGCGGTGCCGCGATCAGCGCGGCGATGAGCATGGCCCCGGTATTGGTCGGCCAGGCCGAGGGCTCGCCGAGCACGAACGGAAAGCCGGCGACCAGTCCGAGCAGCAGGATCCAGGCCGCGAGACTCCAGATCGGAAAGACGGGCAGGGGACCGATAGGCGTTTGAGGTTCGCTGGATCTGTTGGCTGCTTGGGATTGAGCGCGCGCGATTTCGACCACGCTCGGTGCCGGCCAGATCAGCCAGACGAAGCGCGCCATCAGTAGTGCGGTTGCCACCGTCGCCAGCATCAGCGCCAGATCGAGCCAGATCCAGCCCGGCGAGACGAGCACCGGCTTGAGGACGTACTTGGCCAGTGCACCACTGGTCATAGGCGCTCCCGCCAGCGCCAGTGCCAGCAGGATCAACCCCGCCCGCACCAAGGGCCGGGCCGGATCCGGATCGCGCAACCCCAACCCCAGAAACAGCCCCGACTTGACCAGCGCATGATGCGCGGCATAGAGCGTGAGCGCCCCGACTCCGACCGGCGCAAGCTGAGGTTCGAGCAGCAGCAACCCCAGCAGCAGCACGAACAGCCCCGCCTTGCTGATGCTCGAATAGGCCAGCACCCGGCGCGGATCTGTCTGCATCAGCCCCGCGCCCAGCGCCGTCAGCAGACTGACCAGCCCCAGCCACACGAACAGCATCCCCCACTCGGGCAGCGCGACCTGTCCCAGCGGCAGCAGCCGCAGCCAGCCGAGCAGAGCGACCTTGCTCATGGCCCCGCTCAGCACGGCCGCCGCCGGTGCCGGTGCCGCGCCATAGGCCAGCGGCAGCCAGGGATGCAGCGGCATGAGTCCGGCCTTGATGCCGAACCCGATCAGCAGCAGCGTGATCACCGCGCCATCGGGCGTCGGCGTCTCGGGCAGACTCCAGGTCACGCCCTGAGTCCGCGCCATCAGCAACAGCGCCACGAACAGCGCAAGCTCGCCGATCAGGGTCATGGCCAGATAGATGCGCCCGGCCCGTCGGCGCGTCAGCCCGCCCGGATGCAGGATCAGCCCATAGGCCGCCAACCCCATGAGGGCGAAGCCGACATAGAATCCGACCGGCTCGCGCGCCAGGATCAGCCACAGATTGCCGGCGAGCGCGAGCAGGAACAGCAGCCGGAAGCGCCCGGTCCCAGGTTCCGTGCCCAGCCGCTCGACCACGGACACGGCCGCCAGCGACCACACCAGCGCCGTGAACAGCAGAAAGACCCGCGTCGTCTCATCGAACCCGAGCGCCGTGCCGAACAGCAGCCAGGGCAGATCCAGGGTCGCATCCGGCGGCAGCAACGCCAGACCGGCGAGCGACGGCAGCGGCGCGATCAGCACCAGCCAGCGCAGCGCCGGATGCACGACGAGCGGCGCGAGCAGCAGCGGCGCCAGCACCATAGCCGGCAGCAGTCCGGTCATCGCCCATACTCCCGCTCAGCGATCAGGGTCGCCCATTCGAGCGGACTGAAGGGCGCGGCGGCCAGCAGACCCGCCACCAGCGACAGCAGCGCCGTCACCACCGGCGGCCATAGCAGTGACGGTGCCGTCTCCAACCGTTTCGACAGCACATGCTCCTTCGGCCAGTGCTCCGGCGGCGGGCGGAACCAGGCGCGATAGAGGATCGGCAGGAAATAGGCGGCATTGAGCAGACTGCTGATGAGCAGTACGACGATCACCCAGTAGGCCCCGGCCGAGGCCGCGCCCAGTCCCAGATACCACTTGGTGACGAACCCGGCCACCGGCGGAATGCCGATCATGCCGAGCGCACCGACCGTGAAGGCGAGCGTGGTCCAGGGCATTCGGCGACCGACGCCGTTCATCTCGCTGACCCTGTGCACGCCGAGCGTTTCGGCATAGTTGCCGGCGCAGAAGAACAGCGTGATCTTCATGATGCCCTGATGCACCAGATGCACCAACCCGCCGATGGTGGCGATCGGGCCGAGCACCGAGGCGCCGAGCGCGATATAGGACACCTGACTGACGGTCGAATAGGCCAGCCGCTTCTTCAGCCCGTCCTGCGACAGCGCCTTGACCGAGCCATAGATGATGGTGGTGGCCGCCAGCACGCCGAGCACGGTCAGCAGACCCAGCCCGTGGGCGAACTCGACGCCATAGACGTCATAGACCACGCGGATGATGCCGAAGGCGCCGGCCTTGACCACGGCGACGGCGTGCAGCAGTGCACTGACCGGTGCCGGCGCGACCATCGCCTGCGGCAGCCAGCCGTGCAGGGGCACCAGTGCGGCTTTGACGCCCAACCCGGCCAGCAGCAGGAAGAAGATGACGATGAACCGGCCGTGCAGCGCCTCGGGCGCCGCGCCGAGCAGACCGCCCTGGGTGAAGGTCAGTTGACCGACCAGGGTCTGGAGCCAGACCGCGCCGACGAACAGCAGCACGCCGCCGCTCATGGTATAGGCCAGATAGACCTTGGCGCCGTGATCGGCGTCCGGCGTGCCGCGATGGGCGACCAGGGGATAGGTGGCCAGCGTGAGGATCTCGTAGAAGACCACGAAGGTCATCAGATTCCCCGCGAGCGCGATGCCGACGGTCGCCGAGACGCAGAGGCTGAAGAAGCCGAAGAAGCGACTGCGGTTCGGCGAATGCTCCAGATAGCCGATGGCATAGATGGTCGTCACCAACCAAAGCACGGTCGACAGCGCGACGAACAGCACCGAGAGCGCATCGGCGCTCAGCACCAGCTCCAGACCCGGCATCAGCGTCAGCCGGCTTTCGTAGACATGGCCGTGGAACACGCCCCAGATCATCCAGCCGACGAGGACGATCTTCAGCAAGGCGCCGAACATATTGAGCGCGGTCCGCAGCCGGTAGCTGTCCTCGCCCAGGAAGAAGATGAGCACGCCCGGCAGGGCGGAGCTGAGCACGATGGCCGGCGGCAGATAGGGATCGAGATTCATGAGCTTCCTTCACTCAGGTGAGATCGCGGCGCTCGCCTGCATAGCGCCGGATCAGCGCCTCGGCATGTGCCTGGACTCTGGGAATGGCCGCGAGCAGCGGAGGCGTCAGGGCCGCGACGGTTCGATAGATCTCCGGCATCTTGTCGCTGGCATATTCATGCGCGATCAGGTTTCGCAATTCACGGATACGTATCAGTTGCCCGGGTTCGTCCACCCAGCCACGTTTCTCCGCACGCTGGATGCGATCGAGCAGGCTTCCCTGTGGTGTCAGCTCCAGGTCATCGATCAGTCGCATGACCCGCTGCACCAACAGGTCGGCGAGTCGCGCGAACCGGCTGGTCAGGGATTCGAGACGCTCCAGCTCCTCTAGCGACCAGACCGGACGGTCGATCAGCTCACGCGACCGTTCCAGGGAAAAGCTCAAGTGGGAGGCGGCGGCTTCGAGATCGGTCATTTCATCGCGCAGCCATTGGAGCTTTTCGTGTTTCACAGGCGCACTCCCGAATCGACGGCGATCCTCGCGAATGGACGAGCGAGATCCGGCTCGATCATCAGATCGATCCGTTGCTCGCCAAGGGTTTGATGCAGGCGTGCCAGGATATCGAGCTTGGCCATGAGGTCGATGCGTTGCGACAGGACGAGCAGATCGATGTCGCCACCTCGCGCCCGATCATCGAGACGCGATCCGAACAGATAGATCTCGGCTTCCGGATCGACCCCAGCAATGGAGGTGCGGATCGTTTCCAATTCGTTCGATGTCAGGCGCATGGTGGATACCGATGTTAAGGTAAGCCGTTGAGGCGTTCAGACTCCCGCTCCGAGCAGGACGGCGATGGGCTGGGCGGCCAGACCGACGACCAGGGCCGAGAGCGCAGCCAGCAGCAGGGCCGGGATCTCGGTGCGCGGATCGGTCAGGAAGCACTTGGGTGTCGGCTCGCGGTTGAAGGCGCGCGCCAGCACCCGGAACACATAGGCAGCCGCCAGCAGGGTGCCGGCCATCACCACAAGCGCCCACCACCATTGACCCAGGGCGATGGCCTGTCCGACCAGCACCCACTTGGCGAAAAAGGTTCCGCTCGGCGGCAGACCGATCAGGGCCACGCCCGCCAGACCCAGGGTGAAGGTCGCCGCCGGCAGACTCTGGGCCGCACCGCCGAGTTCGCGGATGCGATCATGCCCGGTACTCTTCTGTACCAGCCCGGCGGCAAGGAAGAATCCGGCCTTGGCGAAGCCGTGGGTGAGTGCCAGCAGCACCAGCGCCGTGAGCAACCGTTCGCGCTCGGCTCCGTCCGGAGTCGCCGTCAGCAGCGGCAGGAACATGAACAGATAGCCGACCTGAGCCACGGTCGAATACGCCGCCAGCAGCTTGAGCCGCTCAGCGCGCAGCGCACGCCATGAACCCCAGAACACCGCGCCCGCCCCAAGCAGTCCGAGCAACATGGCCGCCGGCAGGGTTACGATCCCATCGAACAGATCCAGCCACAACCGCAGCACCAGATAGATCGCCGCCTTGACCACCAGCGCCGAGAGCGCTGCGCTGACCGGTGCCGGTGCATTGGCATGGGCCGGCGGCAGCCAGAAGTGCATCGGAAACAGCGCCGCCTTGAGCAGCAGTCCGCCGATCATGAGCGCCGGAGCGGTCCAGGCGACCGGGCCGGGCGTCAGCGACTCGGCGATCAGCTCCAGATCCAGGGCCCCATAGGCCGTGTAGAGCAGCGCCACGCCGAGCAGATAGGTCATGGACCCGAGCAGGCCCACCAGCAGATAGCGCAGATTGGCCTCGGCCGCCTCGCGGGTGCCGGTGAGCGCACCGAGCGCGGCGGCCGAGAGTCCCAGCAGCTCCAGCATCACATAGAGGTTGAACAGATCGGCGGCCAGAAACAGCCCGTTGAGCGCCGTCCACAGCAGCAGCCACAGCGGCCAGAACTTTCGGCTCGACCCGGCCGCGCCGAAATAGCCGGTGGCATTGATGCTGATGGCCAGTCCGACCAGATTGGCCATGGCCACCAGCGCCGCCGCCGGCCCGTCGGCGCGCAGACCGATGCCGAGCGGCACGCCCCAACCGCCGAGATCCGAGCGCAGACCTTCGCCGCCCCAGACCGTGACGGTCAGCCAGAGGGCTACGCCGGTGGTCGCCAGCGCCGTGAGCATCCCCAGGGTGCGCGACCGGCCGGGGAGCATGGTGACGAGCAGCGCCCCGAGCAACGGCAGAGCGACCGCGAGCGCCAATGGATCAAGCATGGGGTCCGTCCTCCCGGTCATCGACGCCGTGAACATCAGGCGTCCGTTCACCATCCTCCCGATCCAGACGCCGACCGAAGGCGAGCGCCAGCGCCGTGGCACTGACGGCGACCACGATCCCGGTCAGCACCAGGGCGTGCGGCACCGGATCGGGCGGCGCGTCCAGGCCGCGATAGGCGACCGCGACCAGGACATGGAAGACCCCGGCACCCATGATGTTGAGCGCGATCAGCTTGCGCCACAGGGGTTCGTGGCTGATGAAGGACCAGACGCCGAGCAGGAAGAAGAGGATACCCGCGCCGCCATAGAGCAGTTGGGTGAGCAGGATCTCGTGGTTCATGGCTCGGCCGCCCCCGTGGCGCGCGGCCGGCCACCGAGGAAGGCCGCCGCCAGGGTCGCGCCGATGCTCAGGGTGGCGCCGGTCTCGATGGCCAGGATCAACACCTTGGCCAGCGCCGGCGGATAGGTCAGGAAGCCCAGTCCCAGCCCCATGAGCATCAGGCCGACGAGCACGAACACCAGGGTGCCGAGCGCGGCCAGCACGCGCAGCCGGGACTCGCCCGGCAGACCGGCGCTCGGTCGTCCCGAGAGTGCCAGGGCCACGCCGGCCGCGCCGAGCAGGGCGCCGGCCTGGAAGGCGCCGCCCGGTGCATGGCCGCCGACCCAGAGCAGATAACCGCCGGCGATGATCAGCATGGGCACCACCCAGCCGACCAGACTGTCGAGCAGCAGCGCCGCCCGCTGATAGGGGACCGCCGCCGGGCCGAGCGACCAGATTCCGAGCAGCGCGGCCAGCAGCACCGCCAGCTCCATCAGGGTGTCATAGGCGCGGAAGTTGAGCAGCACCGAGGTCACGGGATTGCCGGCGCCCGACTCGGGCACCCGTTCCAGGGCCAGGGTCGCCAGACGCTCGCCCTCGTAACCTGTGACACCGATCCAGAAGGCCCAGAACAGCAGCGCCCCGATCGCCGTCAGCAGCAGTGGGATCAGGAAGGCATGGGAATTCGATGGTTTCATTGAGTAACCGTTCGGTGACGACGGGCCCATCCTAGCCTCTCTTGCCTCGCGGGAGCGCCGTTGGGGAGAGGGGAAGAGGGACCGCCATGTTGAATCGTTCGCACCCTGAGCTATCGCCGCCGTACCGCGCGTCGGGCCGCCGACAGCATCAGCGCCCCGGCCAGTCCCGCGCCGATCGCCGCCTCGGCCAGCGCCAGATCGGGCGCGCGCAGTCGAGCCCAGACCAGGGCCAGCAGCAGCCCGAAGGCGATGAAGAGGATGACCCCGCGCCTGGGTTCGCGGCTGGTGAGCGCGGCGAGCGCCAACCCCAGCAGCGTCGTCGAGAGCAGGATGTCGAAGCCGAGCAACAGCGGGTTCATCGTGCGTCCTCCCCATCCCCACGCAGCGCGCGCTTGGCGATCAGATGCGCCCCGGTGGCGCTCGCGACCAGCACGAACAGCCAGATGAGCACCAGCTTGATCCCGCTCAGCAGCCCCGGTCCCTCCAGCAGCAGACCGAGCACCAGCAGCCCAAGCCCGACATTGTCGGCCTTGGTCAGTGCATGCAGTCGGCTGAGCCGATCCGGCAGGCGCATGAGTCCGACCGTACCGGCGACGAAGAAGAAGAGTCCGGCCAGGATGAAGGCGGTCGCCAGCCAGGACAGCGGCGTCATGCGTCCTCCTGCTCGCGTCGGCGCGTGAAGGCGACGATGGCCACCGCCGCCAGCAGCGAGAACACCAGCGCCACGTCGATCAGCGCCGGCACCCGGATCACCGGGATCAACACCAGCAGCAGCCCGATCCCGGAGGTTCCGAGCAGTTGGGCCGCCATCAGGCGGTCGGACGGCGTCGGGCCGATGGCGACCCGGATCAGCCCGATGCTCATGGTCGACAGCAGCAGCAGGGCTACGGCCAGATGGATGTCGGAAAGTGACATGCGGATGTCCTCGGCTCGTCGTATTTTTGTCTTGAAAGCGCGATCACGCCTGGGCGGCGTCGGTGTCCTGGCCGGTCGGCACATCCGCCCGCTTCGGTTCGGATTCGATGGTAACTGAGGCGCGCCGTTCGCCAAAGAGCGCGCCGATCCGCCGCTCCAGGCGCGCGATGTCGGCGTCGAGCAGCGCGCCGTCGGCGGCGTCGAGCGCGTGGACGGTCAGGACGTCGCCGCGCAGATCCGCGCTCAGCGTGCCCGGAAGCAGACTGAGGGTGTCGAGCAGCACCACCCGGGCCGAGGCATTCGTCAGCCTGAGCGGATAGGTGTGTATGCCCGGCGCGATGTGCATCCGGGGCCGCATCACGCGCCAGGCCACGTCGAATGCGCCCTTGAGCGACTGCCAGAGAAAGAAGGGCACGAAGGCCAGGGCCGCGAGCAGGCGCGGCGACCCGCCGGCGCGCCGGCTCAGGTGCAGACTGGCCCAAGTCGCCGCGATCACGGCCGGCACGCCGATGATCCAGGAGGTCGGATCGGTCCCGGCGATCACCAGCCAGGCGCCGGCAAAGAGCACGAGGCGCCGCAGGCCGGCGCCGAGGGTCGGTTTGGATCGCGTCATCTATTCGGAATCTCCAGGCTGCGCGCCACGATTTGAGTCATTCGTGGACAATCTCCGGGATACGAGGTTCCCAAACTCAGGACAGATGGACCTCGGCTTCCAGAGCGCTCGAACTTTGGCATAACGCTCGGCGACGACCTGAGTCCGTCGAGTCTTGCCGGAGCAGGACCAGGCTCAGGCCGGCATCGCCGCCGTTGCCGAGCCTGGCGACCTGGTTCAGTACATACATTTGAAAATATATATCGTCGAATGTATATTTTCGCCATGCCGACGATCACCCCACGCGATCTCTTTACCGCCCTGGCCCAGGATACGCGCCTGCGCTGTCTGCTGCTGCTCGCGACCCAGGGCGAGCTCTGTGTCTGCGAACTGACCCAAGCCACGGGCGTCGTTCAGCCGCATGTCTCGCGCCATCTGGCGCAATTGCGCGAGCTGGGTCTGGTGCAGGATCGGCGCGATGGGCTCTGGGTGCACTATCGTCTGTTCCTAAAAACCTAAACAAAGTTGCTTATGGTGGTTTTTAAGTGATTCGCTCTCCGTTGATAGCGCCCTGGTGGGCGAGCAACTGGAGTCCGGGTTGAGCAGTCCCAACCGGAGGCGCTCGGTCCGTGCCGGCAAGATCGCCTTGACCCGCTGGAACGGCGTGAACCGCTTGATGTCCGGGTCCGACAACCTCGCCGGCACGTTTCGCGCCGCATTCTCGTCAGCCTGCAACACAACCCCGTCGGAACAGTAAAACCGATCCCCTTGCCGCTTGCCGTCGAGACAACCGGTTCGGGAATCCATTTGCGATGTGTAAGCCGGATTAACGAGAACGACCGTCGAACCTCGACGGCGTGAAACGCTGTCAAGCGCTTCGGCAATGACGCCTTTCGTCCAGGCGGCGAGCCTGCGATTGACGTTCTTGCCGAAGGACTTGCCGGACATGGGGGCGGTTAAATCTTCTGCGGCGATCACCGCTGCTTTGTCCACGATCTTGTGGATCGCCTGAAACACTGTGTCGCGGATGCGCGCCTGGGTCTGGTCCATCTGCCGATCGAGCTTCCGGCGCCCGAGGTTGAAGTGGCGGATGTGCTCGCGCTTGCGCGGGTTGCGGGTGCGATTGGCGATGGCGCGCAGTTTGGATCGGCGTTGGTACTTGGCTTTGAGCTTGTCGGAGGCGTCGGTGAGGAGCGCGCCCAATTCCCGGCCATGGTGCTCGCCATCGGAATCGACCAACACCTCGGAGTAGCCCTTGTCGACGCCAAGGGTGCGCGCGCCACAGTCGTGCTTGACCTCGGCTTCAATCGTGTAGTGGACTTCGAGACCCGCGTCCTTGAGGATGATCCGCAGGGTGCCGGTCGGCTCGACCGTGGTGTTGAGTGGAATGGCGATCCGTTGGCCTTTGACCAGGCCGGGGATCTTGATCCAGGTACGCCCGCCGAGCTGAAACGTCGTGTAGCTGTCCGAGCGCACGATGATTTGATTGTGCATGTGGTTGTGTCCGCGCTTCCATTCCCGGCGCATGATCCGGCGCAGATAGGGATCGCCGGTCCAGCCCCGGCCCTTGAGGGCGGCGAACAGGCGTTGTTGTTCGGCCTTATCCTGGGTGTGCCGCCGGATCGAGCGGCGCGCCTTGACCTTAGCCGCTTCCATGTTGGCCGTGATGTCGCCCTTGGCGTCGCGCAGGGTTTCTTTCCAGGCATTGGCCAAGACCGGGAAGGTACGCCCGTCCCGCAGCCAGGCATCGCGAATCCGGCGATCCGACACGCCCACGCCCTGAAGGGAGCCAAAGCGCTGCCGGACTTCGGAGCGGATCACGCCCAAACGCCGCGCCTGTTCGCGCAGAGCCGCGAGCTTGCCTGGGTTCGGGCGCTTGGCGTGCAGAATGCGCGTGACTTTCATTCACACAGATCCTTTGGCTGATGGAGCGACAGCCCCGCAAAATCCTCCTTGATGGACTGTTTATACTTGCGCATCCCGTGCAGCCGACAACTAAAGGTATGGACGATCGCCATCAGGTCTTCGACCATCTCTTGCTCAGGCGAGAGCGATTCCTGGTTGACCACGACGATCTCGCAGCCGTTTTCGGCGGCGATGTGGGCGAAGAAATCGAAACCAAAGCGCATTAAGCGGTCTTTATGGGCAATCAGCAGTTGGCGTACGTCCCCACGCAGGATGCGATCGACCAGTGCAAGAAAGCGCTTGCGCTTGAAGTTCATCCCGCCGCCGATCTCTTGGATCCATTCATCGACCGCAATCCCCGCGCCCAGACAGTAAGCCTCCATCGCCCGCACCTGCGAGGCGAGATCGTCTTTTTGCCCGGCACTCGACACGCGGCAGTAGACCACCACGTCGCGCGTCTTCGGTGCCCCACCCAGCATCAAACGCACGTCGGACTCATCGAAATACCGATGCCCCGACGGCAGCCGCTTGGCTTGCAGCTTCCCTTCAGCTTCCCAGCGCCGGATCGTCTGTGGCGACCGCCCAAGGCGTTTGGCAAACTCGCCAATGCTGTATTGCTTGCTCATAGCAAGAAATTATAGATAACTTTGATAACAAATCAAGGAACTGTTTTTTGCTCCACCCGGACTTGCCGGACTGGATCCGCGCCATCCTGCGCGAGACTGTTGCGGTCGCCCACAGCCGATCACCCTTCATCGAGGACGCGCGCGCCCTGGCGGCGATGTCGAATCGACCCGCGCGCCCCGACGTTCCGGCGCCACTGTTGTTTGCAATACCCAGCGTTTCGAATCCATCCATCGATCCTGAGTCTCAACGGGAGCCTCCCATGTCCGAGCGTGTCTACAATGTGTTGTTTCTGTGCACCGGCAACTCGGCGCGTAGCATCCTCGCCGAGCGAATCCTCGAGCGCTGGGGCAATCGCCACTTCCGGGGCTTCAGCGCCGGCAGCCATCCCAAGGGCGCGGTACATCCGCTGGCCATCGAGATCCTGAAGCGCAACAACTATCTGACCGAGGGGCTGCGCAGTAAGGACTGGGCCGAGTTCGCCCAGCCCGATGCGCCGGTCATGGATTTCGTCTTCACCGTCTGCGATCAGGCCGCCGGCGAGGTCTGTCCGGTCTGGCCCGGCCAGCCGATGACGGCGCACTGGGGCCTGCCCGATCCGGCGGCGGTCGAGGGTGACGAGGTGGCGCGCATGATGGCCTTCCGTACCGCCTTCCGCGAGCTGGAGAACCGGATCAAGATCTTCACCGCCTTGCCGCTGGTCTCGATCGACCGGCTGAAGCTGCAACGTGAACTCGATCGGATCGGTCAGGCACATGCACCCGCGCCGTCCGAGTCCGACGCAAACCACACTGCAACCCACGCTTGAAGCGAGGACTCATCACGGATCCGGCAGGAGGGATGGACTGACCATGAAACTGCTCCATACCGCCGACTGGCAACTCGGTAAACCCTTCGCTCGGATCCCGACAAGCGGCGCCGGCTCCAGCAGGCGCGTCCGGACTGTCTGGAACGGCTCGCCGCGATCGCCCGTCGTGCGGACGCGCGGCTCATTCTGGTTACTTGTCAGAAACGGATTCGCGAACGAGTCACTGCCGATGTGGATCAAACGTCTGCCGCTGTTCATCCTGCTGTTTTCGCTCTGGCCGGTCGGACTGCTCGCCGCGCCTGAGCCGAGTTCCGAGTTCGATACGCCGCCCCAAGCCATGACCGGCACCGAGGGCGAGCCGCGCGTCACGCTTCAGCTCTTCTGGTCGCGCAACTGTCCGCACTGTCGCTCGGCGCTCAGCTTCATCGAGACCCTGCGCGAGCGCGAACCCCGGCTCGACATCCAGACCTTCGATCTGCCCCAGGATCGCGCCAATCTCCAGCGCTATGTCGAGCAGGCGAGCGCACTCGGGGAAGAGGCGACGGCAGTACCGGCCTTCTTCGTCTGCGGGCGGATGCTGACCGGGTTCGACAGTGCGGAAGGGATCGGGCTGCTGATCGTCGCGCTGCCGGCGACCCGGCTCATTGCGCGTCTGACCCGTCCCGGCAGGAATCCGGCATGACGTGCGTCGGGCCGTTCGGTTCGTGCCGCAGCACTAGGCCGGAGGCACTCTGCTTGGCGGCATGCTTGAGTTCGGCGATGGTGCGGCCGAGTTCGTCGCCGTCGCTGTAGTCGTCGCCCGGACGGATCTCCAAGAGCGCCACACTACAGCGCATCAGCGGCATCTCCCGGAGCTGACCATAGCGGTCCCTGGCCTGGAGATGACCGCGCCGGCGATCCTCGGGGTCATAGAGACTCTGGACATCGATCCGGAACTTCTCCAGCAGCCGTTCGAGCCGCTCCAGCACAGTGACCAGGGATGCGTCCCGGATGCCCGCGAAGAAGTCGTCCCCGCCGACATGCCCGACGAACCAGCCGTGCTGTTCCAGCTCGGCGCGCAACAGGTCGGCGAAGAGCCGGATGGCGCGATCCCCGCGCCGAAAGCCGTAGTAATCGTTGAACGCCTTGAAGTTGTCGAAGTCGATGTAGGCCAGATGCCAGGTATGATCGCGCTCGCTGATCGCACGCGAGACGAAGCGATGGATGGGATTGTTGCCGGGGAGCTTGGTCAGAGGGTTCTGATCGCGCGCCACGGCCAGATTCTTCTGCTCGACGAGCTTGAGCAGCGAGGTCGCGGAGATGAACCCCTGATAGCGCCCATCGCGGGTGATGAGGACGCCGGCCGTGTCTGAGGCCGCCGAATAGGCTTCCAGCAGCCGATCGATGGGATCATGGATATCGACCAGGGGGCAGGGCCGGACGAAGTCGCACACCTGGCGCGCAAAGGCACGATTGACGATGAGGTCGCGCCCATAGGCCGAATAGATGAAGTCCTTGATGTCGGACTCATGCACCAATCCCAACGGCCGATCGGCGTCGTCGAGCACCGGGACGATGTGATGATTCTTGTCGCGCCGCATCGCCTCGAACAACCGTCCGATGCCCTCGCTGACGCGGATCGGCGGAATGGACTCCAGGAAGGATTCGATCAGCCCCAGATCGCCGGGCAGTTCGCGCTGGTTGCGTTGGTGGATCTCGGCGACCAGGGTGTAATCGGAGAGTAGGGCGTCCGGATCGAGCTGGGGCCGGGCGATCAGATACCCCTGAGCCAGATCGCAGCCGATCTCGCGACAGGTCAGGAGTTCGCCCGCGGTCTCGATGCCCTTGGCGATGACCTGGACGTTGAGCTGATGGGCCAGTTGGACGGCGTTGGCGACGATCGAGCGCTTGCGATGATCGGTGTCGATCCCCTGGACGAGGACGCGATCGAGCTTGATGTGGTCGGGCGGGTACTCATAGAGCCGGCGCAGTCCGGAGTGCCCGTCACCGAAGTCGTCGATGGCGACGTGGAGTCGGTGCCGGCGATAGCCGTTGATCATGGGGCCGAGATCGGGATGACGGGTGTGGTCGACGTCTTTGGAGAGTTCGAGACAGAGATTGTCGGGTCTCAGGCCGGGATGCGTGAGCCAGTCGAGCGCGCGCCGGCCATGATCGCCGTCGATCAGATGCGGATCCAGGTTGAAGAACAGGCGGTAGCGCGGCGCATTCGGCAAGGCGGCGAAACGGCTGACCGCCAGGGTGCCGAGCATCGCGTCCAGCGTCGCTGAGAGTTTCTGTTTGCGTGCCTGCTTGAGCAGGGCTTGGACAGTCTCGAATCCCAACCGGTCCCAGCCGCGCAGCAGCGCCTCGTAGCCGAAGACACTGCCGGTGTGGATGTTGACGATGGGTTGCAGGGCGTAGGTCAGGGTGTCGCGAGCTCGGGACATGAACTCATTGGTGTGATCGGACTTCGCTGTGGATCGTGCGCGCATATTGCCGGCCACCGTCGTTCAGGTACCGGCCGACCCATGACAACGGGGGCGGCCGGATCTGAGCCGTCTGATTTGAGTCGATTCTGCTCCGACGCTGACGATTAGACCAGAGCCATATGAAGGATTGATGACCACACGCCCAGAGTGTGAAAGCGTTCCCATGTGTTGAATTTTCACTCCGGACCCTTTAGCTTCCCCGCGCTGGGGCGGCGTTGCCCCGAATCCCAGGGTCGACCGTCCGATGTCCAGTTCCACTGCCACGCCCGAGCGCGCCGAACGGCGTCCCCGGCTCTCGATCGTCATTCCGCTCTATCAGGAGGTCGACAACGTCGAGCCGTTGCTGGCGCGGGTGCACGAGGGGATGGCGGACTATCGCGGCGACTGGGAGCTGATCTGTGTCGACGACGGTAGCCGTGACGGCACCGGCGCACGCCTGCGGACCCTGGCCGAACGCACCGGCTCGCATGTGCGCGTCATCCGGTTGCGGCGCAACTTCGGCCAGACGGCGGCCATGCAGGCCGGACTCGACGCGGCGCGCGGCGAGCTGATCGCCACGCTCGACGGCGATTTGCAGAACGATCCGGCCGACATTCCGCGCCTGGTCGACGAGCTGCTGGAACGCGATCTGGATCTGTTGCAGGGCTGGCGGCGTCGGCGTCAAGACGATCTGCTGCTGCGCAAGATCCCCTCGCGTCTGGCCAATGCGCTCATCGGGCGGGTGACGGGCGTGGCGCTGCACGACTATGGATGCAGTCTCAAGGTCTATCGCGCCGAGGTCATCCGCGAGGTGCGGCTGTTCGGTGAGATGCACCGCTTCATCCCGGTGTGGGTGGCGGCCGTGACCGCACCCGAGCGCATCGGTGAGACCGAGGTCAATCATCAGGCGCGCCGGTTCGGGGTGTCCAAGTACGGGATCTCGCGCACCTTCCGGGTGCTGCTCGATCTGCTGGCGGCCTTCTTCTTCCTGCGCTTCGGCGCGCGTCCGGGGCACTTCTTCGGGTCCATCGGCATCTTCTTCGGCGTGGTCGGCGGGCTGATGATGACGCACCTACTGGTGGTCAAGTTCGTCCTGGGCGAGCCGATCGGACAGCGGCCGCTGCTGTTCACGGCGATCCTGTTTCTCGTCGTCTCGATCCAGTTCCTCACGACCGGCGTGCTCGCCGAGCTGATGACGCGGACCTTCTATGCCGCCGGCGAGCACACCCATCATCGTATCCGCTGGGAGTCCGATCCCGAGGCGGCCGGCTGGAAGCCGCCGCGATAGTGGTCGAGGTCGGTAGCGCGACCGTATTCGTCCCCGAGGATTCATCCGATCACAAGGAGCGACCACGCCGCGAGGCGTCGTCCGTCACCAGGCCCTTACGGGCAGAGCCGCACGGCCCGGCAGGTGGAAAGCCTGCACCTGTTTCCGGCGGCTGCCATGTCGTAGCCGCTCTCCCTCCCCGCCCTGAAGGACGGGGCTTCTCGCGGAGGAACTGATGATCAAGGCGTTTCGGGATACCTGGGAGCTGGGCATCCATTCCTATCTGACCTATCTGCGGGATCGACTGCTGCTGGCGCGCGACAGCGGCGAACGCATCGTCGTCAGCTTCGGCCCCGAACACGCTGCGCTCGAACAGCGACAGGTCAGCAACGCCCTCAACGAGGCCGGTAACCTCTTTCCGCTGCCCACGCTGATCGTCTTCTGCGCCTTCACCTTCGACCCCGAAGCCGCCAAAGACATCGACGCCATCAAAGGCATCACCGCGCTCAAAGCGCAGATGAACACCGACCTGCTGACCGAAGATCTCAAAAAAGCCCGCGCCGTCAATCAGAGCTTCTGGCTCATGGGCCAGCCGGACATCGAAGTCCGCCGCCGCGCCGACGGACGCTTCGAGGTCGAAGTGCACGGCTTCGACTATTTCGACACCGCCAAGGGCGAACTCATCTCCGGCGGCAAACGCCGCATCGCCCTCTGGGCGCTGGATACCGACTACGACGAACGCAGTCTGTTTCCGCGTCAGGTGTTCTTCCCCATGGCCGGCAAGGGTGAAGGCTGGGACAAGCTCAAAAAGAACCTCCGCGCCGAACTCGATGAAACCCGTCTGCGCGCCTTCCACGGCACCGTCAGCCTGCCTTTCACAGCGGGCGAACACCGCCGCATCGCGGTCAAGATCATCGACGATCGCGGGATCGAGTCGTTGAAGGTCGTGAGTCTGGAGGTCTGACTATGCAGATCGAATCCATCCGGCTGAAAAACTTCCGCGCCTTTCAGGACGTGCACCTGAAGAACATCCCGCGCTTTTGCGTCCTGGTGGGCGCCAACGGCACCGGCAAAAGCACGCTGTTCTCGGTGTTTGCCTTCCTGCGCGATGCCATGACGACCAATGTCACGGCGGCGCTGGGACGTCTGGGCGGCAGTCGCGGCCTGGCCGAGGTGCGTAGCCGGGGCCGCTCCGACCCGATCGAAATCGAGATCAAGTTTCGCGCGACCCTGACCAAAGGACAGTCGCGACGCATCACCTATGAGCTGCATATCGACGAGCAAAACGGCCGCCCGGTGGTCAAGCGCGAGATCCTGCAATACCGACGCGGCAGCCGTGGCCAGCCCTGGCGCTATCTGGATTTCACCTGCGGCGCGGGCGAGGCCGTGACCAACGAACTGGAATCCGTGACCGACGAAACCCAGTTGCGCCGCGAACAGCAGACCCTGAAAAGCCCCGATATCCTGGCGATCAAGGCGCTTGCACAGTTCGAGCGCTTTCCCGCCGTGGTGGCGCTCGGCAACCTGATCGAGAACTGGCATCTGTCGGACTTCCATATCAGCCGCGCACGACCCGAGGCCGAGGCGGGCTATGCCGAACACCTGTCGCGCGAGGGCGATAATCTGTCGCTGGTCGTGGATTATCTCTACCGGCAGCATCCGACCGTTTTTCGGCGGATACTGGATCGCTTGAAGGATTGCGTGCCCGGCATCACCCAGGTCGAGGCCAAGATCACCGAGGAAGGCCGTGTCCTGCTCAAGTTTCAGGATGGCGCCTTCGAAGATCCCTTTCTGGCGCGCTATGTCTCGGACGGCACCATCAAGATGCTGGCCTATCTGGTGCTGCTCCATGACCCGAAGCCGCATCCCCTGCTGTGCGTGGAAGAGCCCGAGAATCAGCTCTATCCCTCGCTGCTCTGGGATCTGGCCGAGGAGTTCCGTGCCTACGCACAGCGCGGCGGGCAGGTGTTCGTCACCACGCACTCGCCCGATTTCCTCAACGCCATCCATCTCGACGAGGTGTTCTGGCTGGTCAAGGAGCAGGGCTACACCAAGGCATATCGGGCAGCGAACAATGTGCAGATCAAGGCGTACATGGATGGAGGAGACCAGATGGGATATCTCTGGAAACAAGGATTCTTCCCAGGGGTCGATCCATGATCGAGCATCTGGTGTTTCTGCTAGGACAGCGGCGATTGTGTGCGCATCAAGCAACATCTGGCCGATTTGTGCACTCAGGCCGGCAAGTCCGAAGCCATCGTGCGAATCGCCTGCCGCGAACTGGAAGCCTTCTTTGTCGGTGACTGGCAAGCGGTGGCCGAGGCGTTCGACAAGCCCGCGCTGGCCGCCAACGACCGCAAGGCCAAGTATCGCAACCCGGATGCGCTCGGCACGCCATCGCGTGAACTGCAACGCGCCATCCCAACCTATCAAAAACGCGACGGCGCACGACGGATCGCGCCGCGTCTGGTTCCCGAGCGCAATCGATCACTGAGCTTTCAGGCACTCTATCGATCCCTGACCACTCTGGTGGAGCCATGACACGCTCGCAGTCACTTATCATCAACTCCCCCTTCGAGCGCCCGACACACCACTGGCGCCGCGCCGGCGACAGCCGGCTGGAGCTGATCGCGGGCCGTCGCCCCGCCGGTTATGAAATCTTCGACACCCGCAACAACACCGTGCGCACGGCGAGGACTCGGAGCAGAACCGCGCCAAGCGGATGGCGCTCGACGCCTGGGTGCGCGCGGTCAATGCGCGCGGCGGTTTCGGCGTCTGGTGCTGAGACGTGGTCAAAGCTGAGCCTGCGCGGCTGGACGATGTGATCTCGCATCACGCCCGCACGGCCATGCCGAGCGAACCGCTTGGCGAATGACCGGCTGATGGTCGATCATCGGCCTGGAATCCTTTTATCAACCAACCTGAACGGAGGACGCGAGAACGGGGGGCCGAACCGCGAGCGATGCGGTACACGCTCCCGCCCGGCATTGAAGCGCCGGGATCTCTCGCACAAGATCATGAATACAGATGCGCTCCCGATGAAGGACGCCGCGCCCAATAGCCGGCGCGGTGTGATGCGACGGGTGATGACCTCGCCCGCACTGCTGGCTCTGGTGGTGGTCCTGAGCTTCTTCTGGCAACTGGGCGCGATGCCGCTCTACGATCTCGACGAAGGGGCCTTCACCGAGGCCACGCGCGAGATGCTCGCCGGCGGCAACTACATCACGCCACACCGCGACGGCGAGCCGCGCTACGACAAGCCGGTACTCATCTACTGGGCTCAGGCGGTCTCGACCCGGGTGGTCGGTTTCGACGAATTCGGGCTGCGGCTGCCCTCGGCGCTGGCCGCGAGCGTCTGGGTGCTGGCGCTGTGGTTCTTCGTGCGCGAGCGTCTGGACGCACCGACGGCGACCGTGGCCGGGCTGGCGCTGGCGCTCAGTCTCCAGGTGTCGCTGATCGGCAAGGCGGCGGTGGCCGATGCCTTGCTCAACCTCTTCATCGCGCTGACGTTCTTCGAGATCTATCGCTACTGGCTGGCACTCGATTTCAAGGCCGGCCGACGTTTCGTACTGCGCGCCTATCTGTGGATGGGACTCGGGTTCCTCACCAAGGGGCCGGTGGCGGTCTTCTTCCCGGTGGTCGTCAGCCTGCTGTTCGTGCTGTCGAGCCTCCGCTGGTCGAAAGCCAGTGTGCTGGCGCTCTGGTACTGGCTGCGCGCGGCCTTCTATCCGCTCGGCTGGTTGATCTTCCTGCTGGTGGCCGGCCCCTGGTATCTGGCCATCTATCTCGACGACGGCGCCGGCTTCTTCAAGAGTTTCTTCCTACAGCACAACCTCGGCCGCTTCGAGGGGGCCATGCACGATCACGGCGGCTTCCCCGGCTATTACCTGGTCATGCTGCCGGTCATCCTGCTGCCGTTCACCGGCTGGATGCTGAGTCTGTTCAAGCGCTACCGCTCGGCCTGGCTGGATCCGCTCGATCGCTTCCTCTGGATCTGGTTCCTGGTGGTGCTGGTCTTCTTCTCGTTCTCCGGCACCCAGCTTCCGCACTATCTGCTCTATGGCGCCACGCCGCTGTTCATCCTCATGGCGCGGCATCGCGAGGCCCTGACCAATCGCTGGCTGGCGTTCGTGCCGCCGCTGGTCTTCTTCGGTCTGCTGTTGATTCTGCCGTTCGTCCTGGATGTCGCCATGGTGGTGTCCGCTCGGCCCTATGACGCTATTCTCTTCGAGGAAGCACGGCACGCGATCACGCTCGAATACGGCATCGCCGCCCTGGGCGGACTGCTGCTGACGGCGCTGATGCTGCGCTGGTCGAGTCCGCCGCTGTGGCAGCGGCTGGTGCTGGTGGGGCTGGTGCAGACGCTGGTGGTCTACGGCGAGGTGGCGCCGCGCGTGCTCGACACGCTCCAGGCGCCGGTGAAGGAGGCCGCGCTGATCGCCAAGCAGACGCAGTTGCCGACCGTGGTCTATCGCACCTCGATGCCGAGTTTCAGCGTCTATCGCGAGGCGATCACGCCCAATCGAGCGCCCAAGCCGGGTGAATTGGTGTTCCTGCGCGTCGACAAGCTCGAGCCTCTGACACAAGAGCATCCCGAGCTGGATCTGGAGCTGGTCTACCATCGCGGGCATGTGGCGCTGCTGCGGGCGCGGCCGGGCGATTGATTCCGGATCGGGAAGAGCCGGGGACCGATCAGCCCGTTCGTGGTAACAACAGGAGTCATACGATGACCAACGCGACCGAGCGCGAACAGGAGCGCATCCGCACCGTCAATCGCCTGCTGCATGGGGCGTGTCGGCCGTTGCGCATCCTGCGCACGGTCGCCTGGGCGCCGGAGGTGAAGGAGACCTTTCTGGCCCAGGGGGCGCGTGAGCTGCCCGACGTGACCTATGCCGCCTTCGATCCTGCGCCCACGATCGAGGCCGTGCGCGAGGCGCGGCGCCGGATCGTGCCGGTCACGACCATCGATCTCTGGCTCGACCGTCAGGCCAATGCCATCGAACTGAGCGCGCGGATGCTGGCGGCGGTCGGCACCACAGGGTTCTTCGAGTACGGACGCCAGCTCTACGGCGAGCCGACCGCGCCCCTGCGCTATGTCCCGATCACGCCGCTCGATCTGGCGCAGAGCGTGCTCGACACCATCCGCAACCTGGACCACATCGCGCTCAACACGGCGCCGCCGAGCTATCACACGGCCGAGGAGGTCGCCGAGAATCTGGGACAGGCGGTGCGCACCCAGTTCGGCGACCGGGCACCCGCCATCGAGCTGGTCGACCGGCTCTCGGCCAATGCCCTGGCGACCTCGCGCGCCATCCGCATCCGACGCGGCGCGCGTTTCACCGACCGCGATTGCATCCAGTTGCTGCATCACGAGGCGTACATCCATGTCGCGACCTCGCTCAACGGTCAGGCTCAGACCGATCTGCCGCTGCTGGCGGCCGGACATCCGGGCACCACGCGCACCCAGGAGGGGCTGGCCGTCTTCGCCGAGGTCATCAGCGGTTCGATCGAACTCGACCGCCTGCGGCGTCTGGCCGATCGGGTGCTGGCGATCCAGATGGCGATCGATGGGGCGGATTTCCTGGAGGTCTATCGCTATTTCATGGAGCGCACCGACGACCCGGATCAGTCGTTCGAGAACGCGCGACGGGTCTTCCGGGGCGGGGTCATCACCGGCGGCGCGCCCTTCACCAAGGATCTGGTCTATCTGTTCGGGCTGCTCCAGGTCGACAACTTCATCCGGGCGGGTTTCGCCGCCGGGCGGGCCGACTGTCTCCATCTGCTGTTCTGCGGCAAGCTGGATCTGTTCGACATCCCGGCCTTGTGCGAACTCTATGCGCTGGGACTGTGCCGACCGCCGCGTTTCCTGCCGCCCTGGATCAGCGATCCGCGCTATCTGCTCGCCATGCTGACGTTTTCGGTCTTCACCAGTCGCGTGAGTCTGGAGCCGATCGTCGATGTGGCGCGCAAGCTGTTGGACAGCGCGCCCATGGTGCGGATGCCGGTCAATGAGCCTGAGCGGGTCATGAGTTCTGCTTGGGCCGTCCCGATTGAAAGGCGTCCAATAGCCGGCTATCCTGATGTTGCGCTGCAACAAACTCATGGGGCGGACCGCGTGTCCGCCCCATGATGTTTGGTCATCTGTCTGAGTCCCAGCGACACGCAGGCCGGATCTCAGGCGTGCCCGATCAGCTCATCGATATGGGTACTCACGCATCGCCCGAGCGCCGAGAACACATAACCGCCCTCCAGACAGGACACGACCCGCTCCTGACTATGGCGTTTCGCCAGCTGGTGGATCTCGCGCGTGATCCAGCCATAGTCGGCGGTATGCAGATTGAATTGCGCCATATCGTCCTCGATGTGCCCGTCGAAGCCGGCCGAGATCATGATCAACTGCGGCTCGAAGTCCTCCAGCCGCGGCAACCAGGCCCGTTCGACCGCCGCCTTGAACGCCGCCCCATCGGTCAGACGGGGCAGGGGCAGGTTGACGACATTGGGCGCGTCCGTATCCGCCCCCGTGCCCGGATAGAAGGGATGCTGGAAGCTGGAGCAGAACAGGATCCGTTCGTCCCCGATCACGATTTCCTCGGTGCCGTCGCCGTGATGGACGTCGAAGTCGACGATGGCCACGCGCTCCAGCCCATGATGCTCCAGGGCGTGCAGCGCGCCGATGGCGACATTGTTGAAGATGCAGAACCCGCTGCCCTTGGCGCGTCCGGCATGATGCCCCGGCGGACGCACGGCACAAAACGCGGCATGATGCCGTTCACCCATCACCAGATCCACGCCCAGGATCGCCGCGCCCGCCGCATGCAGCGCCGCCTCCAGCGTGTGACTGTTCATGGCCGTGTCGCCGTCGATCCAGGCCAGCACGTCCTCGGCCTGGGGCGCGGCGGCCATGATGGTCTCGATATAGTCGCGATCGTGCGCGCGCGCGATCTGCTCGACGCCGGCCTTGGGTGCGTCATAATGGGTGAGTAACATCTCCATGCCGGAGGCGATCAGCCGGTCCTGGATCGCATAGAGCCGTTCGGGGCATTCGGGGTGATGGGCCCCCATCCGATGTTCGCGACAAGACGGATGTGAGATGAAGGCGAGGTTCATAGAAGGCTGTCCTCAAGACTCGATCGCCACACTTGACCCATGGGGGTAGGAAGCGATTCTTTTCTTCAACTGGCTTGCGGCCAAACTCGTGGCCGCCATGCGGTGGCCATGCCCCAGATTAAACCCTTTTTCGGCTCGGAGTGCGGATCTCATGCGTTTGACGGATATCGACCAACTCTTCACGCCGGGGGCCGTGGCCGTCTTCGGCGCCAGTGACAACGACGGATCGATCGGCGGACTGGTCTTTCGCAACCTGCTCGCCGGCGGTTACAAGGGCCAGTGTTACGCCATCAATCCCAAATATACCGAGGTGGCGGGCCAGCCCTGCTACAGCGACCTGAACGCGCTGGACAAGCAGATCGATCTGGCCCTGATCGCCACGCCGGGCGAGTGCGTGCCGGCCATCCTCGATCAGTGCGGCAGCTATGGCGTCAAGGCCGCCGTGGTGCACTCGGCCGGATTCGGCGAGCACGGTGAGCGCGGCATCGCGCTCCAGGAGAAGATGGTCGAGGCGGCGCGGCGCAACCGCATCCGCGTCATGGGACCGAACTGTCTGGGCGTGATGCGTCCGCAGCATGGCCTGAACGCCAGCGTCGGCAAGGATCTGCCGCGACGGGGCAATGTGGCGCTGGTCTCGCAGTCGGGCGCCATCTGTACGGCCATGATCGACTGGTCGGAGTCGCGCGGCGTGGGTTTCTCGGCGGTGGTCTCAATCGGGGCGGCGGCCGACGTCGACTTCGGCGACATCCTCGACTATCTGGCGCTCGACACCCAGACCCAGTGCATCCTGCTCTATGTCGAGGGCGTCCGTCATGCGCGCCACTTCATGAGCGGTCTGCGCGCGGCGGCGCGGCTCAAGCCGGTGGTCATCGTCAAGGCCGGACGCCATCCGGCCGGCACGCGCGCCATCAAGTCGCACACCGGCGGCTACGTCGGCTCGGCGGAAGTGTTTCGCGCCGTCACCGACCGTGCCGGCGTGGTCCAGGTCGCCAATCTGGATCAGCTCTTCGCCGCCGCACAGGTGTTCGGCACCCGACGCCGGCTGGCAGGCGACCGCATCGCCATCATCACCAACGGCGGCGGACCGGGCGTGCTGGCCGCCGATCGCACCGTCGAGCTGGGTCTGACCCTGGCGCAGTTCACCGAGGCCACGCGCCAGAAACTCGAACAGGCGCTGCCCGATTACTGGTCGCACGGCAACCCCATCGACATCATCGGCGACGCGCCGCCCGAGCGCTATCGGCTGGCGCTCGACGCCTGCCTGGCCGACCCCGAGGTCGACGGCGTGCTCTGTATCCTGGCCCCGCTGGTGTTCGGCGATCCGGTGGCCACGGCCCAGCAGGTCATCGAGGCCGCCAAGGGCAGCCGCAAACCGGTGCTGGCCTGCTGGATGGGCGGCAAGCGGGTGCTGGAGGCCCAGGCGCTGCTCTCCGAACACGACGTGCCCCAGTTCGACAGCCCGGAGGCGGCGGTCGAAGCCTTCTCATTCCTGGCCATCCATCAGCGCAACCAGAAGCTGCTGATGCAGTCGCCGGCACCGCTCTCCTACGAAGACCCGCCCGATGTCGAGGGTGCGCGCCTGATCATCGAGGGGGTCATGTCCGAGGGGCGCAAGGTGCTCGGGACCATCGAGGCCAAGGCCATCCTCTCGGCCTTCCGCATCCCAACCATGCAGGCGATCCTGGCCCGCACCCCGAACGAGGCGCTGATGGCCGCCGAGGCGCTGGGCTTCCCGGTGGTGATGAAGATCAACTCGCCCGATCTGGAGCACAAATCCGACGTCGATGGGGTCAAGCTCAACATCGACGACGCCCAATCGGTGCGCCGGACCTTCACCGAGATCATGGAGCGCGCCAAGCGGCTGCGTCCCGATGCGCGCTTCGACGGCATCACGGTCGAGCGCATGGTCTCCACGCGCGCGGCACGTGAGCTGATGATCGGCGTTTTCCGCGACAAGATCTTCGGCCCGGTGATCCTGTTCGGCGCCGGCGGCACCAAGGTCGAGGTGCTCGGCGACCGGGCGCTGGGTCTGCCGCCGCTCAACGCCTTCATCATCGAGACCATGATCGATCACACGCGGGTGGCGCGGCTGATGGGCGCCTTCCAGAACATGCCGCCGATGAACCGGGTGGCGCTCGCACGCATCCTCCAGCGCGTCTCGGAAATGGTCTGCGAGCTGCCCGAGATCCTCAGCATGGACATCAACCCGCTGATCGGCAACGACAAGGAGGTGATCGCCGTGGACGTGCGCATCAAGGTCGACTACCGTCCGCCGCAACAGCCGACCTATGGTCACATGGCCATCCATCCCTATCCGAGCCATCTGATCGAGCGTGCGCAACTGCCCGACGGACGGGATCTTGTCATCCGCCCGATCCGGCCCGAGGACGCCGAGATGGAGCAGGCGTTCGTGCGCGGACTCTCGGAGCAGACCAAGTATTTCCGCTTCATGCAGGCGATCAAGGAGCTCACGCCCGAGATGCTGGTGCGCTTCACCCAGATCGACTACGACCGTGAGATGGCCCTGATCGGCGTACTGGAGGAGAACGGCACCGAGATCGAGGTCGGGGTGGCACGCTACATGAGTCGTCCGGGCGGCGAGAGCTGCGAGTTCGCCATCGTGGTCTCGGACAACCATCGCAACCTGGGCATAGGTGCGCGCCTGATGCGCTCGCTGATGCAGAACGCACGCTTACGCGGGTTCCGCCTCATGGAAGGCGAGGTGCTGACGGCCAATTCGCGCATGCTGGCGTTGATGAAGTCGCTCGGCTTCCGCATCGAGAGCGATCCGCAGGATCTGGCGGTCAAGCTGGTGACCAAGGTGCTGTAAGAGGCCGTTGTGGTTCAACCCAGATCGATGGATACCTCGGTCGCGCCCGCACGCGCGCCGAACACGCGAATGTCCTCGCGGATACGCTCGCGACAGCTCGCACCCAGGGCCTCGCGATCCCCCTGCATGACCACGCTCAGACGCAGATCCGGCTCGCGCAGACAGAGACACAGCCGCAGTTCGATCCGCGCCCGCTCATGCGGCGGCTTCAGCCGCAGATCCAGCGTCAGCTCGAACGAGGCCGTCGCCAGACGCGGCCGCCGCGTCCAGACGCTCATCAGGATGCAGTTCGGATCCTGACAGCGACGACGCAGCGCATAGGCCAACTCGCGATCACAGAAGACCCCGACGGTGCGCTCGATCTCGGTCGGATGGCGCTGAGCCTTGCGCAGCCGTTGCGGTGTCTCGATCGCGTGCTCGATCTGCCGGCGCATCACGCGCCGCAGACGATCGAAGGACTTGGGCAGGGTTCCGCTATGGAAGCCGCGCCGCAGAAAGCCGCGCAGGGTCTCTCCTTCAGTTCCCAGACCAGAAAGCCCGCCAGCCCCGGCAGCAGCAGTACGGTGAGCGTGACGAAGGGAATGGAGATCCATTTCGGCAGGGTAACTACTCAGCCTACCAACGAAGAGTTTACGCACTTTAAAAACAACGTGTTACGTCTCAGCGATAAGCAAAGCAGCCGGATTTTTCCATGGATTACCATAAGACTGACCGCTCCAATTTACGCCAAAGCACAACATCTAGTGCTTTCATGCAGTCAGATGTCTGCATCTAGGGGCTGAGTAGTTACTCGGCAGGATCGGATCCAGGATCGGCTTGAAGACGCCGGCTCGAAAGGCCTTCGCGGCGGACTCTGTGGTGGTCGGCGGCGGACGGGACATGGCTCCAGGTGCTCTTGAGGGAATTCGGGTCTTGGAGTCAACGCGGGATCGGGAATCGAGCCGGCTGGACGCCGGCGTCGTCGCTCACAGCAAAGCGCTGTTCGGACAGGGAATCAGGGGTATAATCAATTGTTTTGAACCGGCCAGTCACGGATTCCAATGCTGCTGTTCGCCATCATAGCACGCGCGAAACGGACTCCGGATTGGTCATTGCATTCACGGCCTCTCTTGGATCGCGAGCTCGCCCACTATGCACTACCGCGTCTTCTATCTCTTCGATCGGTCCGGTGATGCCATCTCTTCGGCCAGTGCCGTGGAGATGAGCGCCAAGGCCATCTGCGAGCAGCTCCTGCCGCGCCTTCAGACCGAGGACGACTATCTCGGACTGATCGATACGCGCGCGACCATCCTGCAGATTCTCTATGAGCCGTCCGAGCCGCGCTACTGGGTGGAATTGCCGGTCGATGCCGCCAAGGCCTCCTATGGGCGCTATATGGGACTCGACGAACTCAAGGACTTCATCCTGACGCTGCCCGAGGTCTTCGAGCGCGAGGCCATTCCCGGCCTGGAGTACCGGCCCTGGTGACTCAGGTCTAGGGCATCGCGCCGCCCGCCGGCGCCAGGGTGCCGCGCACCAGTCGCACACGCCCGTTCTGCGACTTGCCGACCCGGAAGTATTGACCGCTGAAGAAGCTCACCGACCAGGCGCGCTCCAGTCCGCCCGTGTCGACCGAGGACGACCAGAACAGGACCGAGGGCGTGTTGGGGAAGACCCGCGGATTGATCGCGGGGCCGTCGTGACATTTTTCGACGATGGTCAGGAGTTCTTCGCCGGTCGGCAGTCGCCAGTCGCCCCCGGCCTTGCTCGCCGACTGCATGGCCTTGGTCCAGGTATGGCCGGCGGGGCGTCCGACACAGCCGTTGGATTCGGCGTCCCAACGCTGACCGAGTGCACAACGCTGCCATTCGAGCGTCGTGCGCTGATGCCGGACCACGGCCCCGTCTTCCAGCAGACTGAACTCGGTCGAGGGCGTGGTCTCGATCTCGCCCTTCAGACAGGCGTCGGTCGCGGGCGGGATCGGCGTGTCCGGCTGTGCCCGGAGCTGGGCCGGGACGAAGTGGATGAGCAGGCTGACGGCCAGGGCCGTCCGTATTCGGTATCGCATGATCGCAAGGGGCCTGAATCTGGGTTAGGATCGGCGCCTGAATCTCCGGCTGAGTCAGGTTCGTGTATCCTTAAGGGCGAGAACGCGACCAGTCTCGGCGTTCGGTAACGTCTCCAGCGAAATCCCGTCTCCTTCAACATCGCGCCTGAACGAGGAACCAAGGACTATGAACCAGCAGACCGCCATGGCTTCCGAGCCGGATGTCCCCGCCACCATCGCCTTTCCCGCCGGCATTCCAGGATTCGAGCATCTTCAGAGCTATCGTCTGACGTATTCCGACACGGATTCCGGGCGCGTCTACCGACTGCGCGCCGAGGGCGACGCGGAGATCGAGTTCACGCTGGTCGATCCGCGACTCTATGCGCTCAATTATGTGCTCGAACTCGACGACGCGGAACAGTCCCTGCTCCAGGCCGAGGATCCCGGGCAGGTGCTGGTGCTGCTCATGCTCTGGAAGGACGAGACCGCAAGCAGTGGCGTGCCGGGTCTGAACGCCAATATCGGCGGCCCTATCCTCATCAATGTCGTCAAGGGCTTGGGGATGCAGAAGATCATCGACAGTCCGCGCGTCGAACTCAGTATCTCGAACTGAAGTCGTCCGGGCCGACCCAGGTTGCGGATTTCGAATGTCGCACTCGATCACTCGGGTTATTCTCCGCGCTCACTCGACAGCGAGCGCTCCGTTGCGAGCGTTCGTTGTCTTCCAAGGCCGATAACGGAGCGCGACAGACCGTGAAGAACTTCCTGGAACTCATCAAGCATTGTCTGACCGAGGTGCACGAGCTCATGCCTTGGGATCTGGAGGAACGCATCCAGGCCAATCCGGAGCTGCTGATCGTCGACGTGCGCGAACCCGAGGAATTCGCGGCCATGCACATCGAAGGTTCGATCAATGTACCGCGCGGCATCCTGGAATCGGCCTGCGAGTGGGACTACGAGGAAACCGTGCCCGAGCTGGTCCAGGCCCGCGAGCGCGAGATCGTGGTCGTCTGCCGCTCGGGCTATCGCAGTGTGCTGGCGGCGCATTCGATGAACGTGCTCGGTTACACCAACGTCGTTTCACTCAAGACCGGACTGCGCGGCTGGAAGGACTACGAGCAGCCGCTCGTCGACGGCGAAGGTCGGCCGGTCGATCTCGACGACGCCGACGTCTATTTCACCCCGCGCCTGCGCCCCGAGCAACGCCGTCCCATCTGAATGTCCGCCTGTCCGCCATGCACGACCGTCCGACCGACAGCCAACGTCACACGATGATCGCGGTCGCCGCCTATTATCTGGCCGAGCGACGCGGCTTTGCGCCCGGCGGGGCCGAGGACGACTGGCGGCAGGCCGAGCAGGCGATCGACGCCATGATCGCCGCTCGTCAGCTCACGGAGCGCACGGATGACGAGACGCGCGGACGGCTCATCCGCAATGCCCTGGTGCTCCGGGAGACCGCCGGCGAGCGCGCGGTTCCAGCGACGCCCGATACCAACTCAGAGACCGCCCGGACTTAACCGAAACCATGGAACATCGCGCCCGCAAACGCTTCGGCCAGAACTTTCTTCACGACCCGCTCGTCATCGACCGCATCCAAGCCGCCATCGACGCCCGACCGGGCGAGCGGCTGGTCGAGATCGGGCCGGGGCAGGGCGCCATCACCGAGCGACTGTTGACGCGGGCCGGGGCGCTCGACGTCATCGAACTCGATCGCGATCTGATCGAACCGCTGCGCCGGCGGCTGGACGGTCTGGGCGAGCTGCGCATCCACAACGCCGACGCGCTCGACTTCGATCTGCGCACCCTCGCGGATTCCGAGGGTACGGCCTCGCTGCGGCTCGTCGGCAATCTGCCCTACAACATCTCGACCCCGCTGCTGTTCCATTTCCTCGACCAGCTCGATGTGCTCCAGGACATGCACCTGATGCTGCAAAAGGAGGTCGTCGACCGCATCGTGGCCGAGCCGGGCGACAAAAGCTATGGACGGCTCTCGGTCATGATCCGGAGCCGTTGCGCCGCCACGAGCCTGTTTCGCATCGGTCCCGGCGCCTTCAAGCCTGCGCCCAAGGTCGAGTCGGCCTTTCTGCGTCTGCGTCCGCTGCGACCGCTCCCGCATCCCATCGAAGATGCCGAACTCCATGAGCGGATCGTCGCCGCCGCGTTCGGCCAGCGACGCAAGACATTGCGCAACAGCCTGTCCGGCGTCCTCGACCCGGAGCGCATCGAAGCCGCCGGCATCGACCCGAAGCGTCGCGCCGAGGAACTCGACGTCGCCGACTATGCGCGACTGGCGAATCTGGCCGCGGCGGCGACCGCTGGTTGAACGGACTCAAGCCGACCGTTCGTCAGCCGTTAAGGGGTATATGCCCACCGTGCGCAGGAGCCGCCCCCATGAGCATTCAAGCCCAGTTCTCGTCACTCGTCTCCAATAGCCTGACCCTCAAGTCTCACACCCAGGTCGGCGCGCAGGCCGGTTCACCCTCTCTGCGCGAACCGGCCGGGGCGCTCTCCAGCCTCCAGGAGAAGGCGCTCGGCGCCATCGCCCGCGAGATTCCGGGCATGGATGTGTCCGGGCTGAAAAAGCTCGATCCCAACGAATACACCCCGGAAAAGGTCGCTGAGCGGATCACCGGCTTCGTCGCCATGGGGCTGGAGAACGCCCGCGCCCGCGGCAAATCCGAGGAGGAGATCCAGTCGCTCTACGAGAGCGCCGTCAGAGGCGCCGAGAAGGGCTTCAAGGAGGCCAAGGACATCCTCTCCAACCTCAAGGTGCTCGAAGGCAACGTCGCCGAACAGGTCGGAGCCACCGAGAAGCTGACCTTCGAGGGACTGGCCAAGCTCTCGCCGATGCTGCCCAAGACCGAAACCGAGACCGAGGCGACCCAGGCACCGAGCACGACGTCCAGCTTGGCGGTCGCTGAGCGTTATCAGAACGCCGCAGACTTCAGCCTGAAGCTCAAGACGCGCGATGGCGACGAGGTCGAGGTCAGCTTCAGCCGCAATTTCGAGGCTCAGGGACGTTTCGGCTTCTCGCAGGATGGCGAAGGCAACAGCGCCGCCGTCCTGGATATCAGCCGGTCCGAGAAGACCGGCTATGGGTTCAGCGTGAAGGGCGACCTGAGCGTCGAAGAGATCGACGCCATCCAGAATCTGATACGCGATGTCGGCAGTCTGGCCAAGGACTTCTTCAACGGCGACGTGCAAAAAGCCTTCGAGCAGGCGCCCGACGTCCGCTTCGACTCCTCCCAGCTTGCATCCATGAACCTGACCATGAGTCGCTCGGAGAGCTACAGCGCGGCCCGTGTCTATGAAGGCACCCAGCGTCTGGAACAACCCGAACAGATGCAGAACGCCGGTCGGCGCCTCGGTCACATGATGCGTGAACTGCGCGAGAGCGCCGAGCGTCCGGAACTCGGCTTCCTCAGCCGGCCCGATCAGGCGGCAGGCCGGATCCTGCAAGGACTCGTCGAGCAGGACGGACGCTTCCAGAACGCCGATGCCGATCGGCAGGCACGCTATCGGGAGTATGTCGAGCGTCTTCTGAGTTCGCTCGAACCCGAGGAATCAACCTAAGTATTGATCCAAGGCAGTGTTCAACGGACCGCCAAATGGCTTAGGATCATCCCAGGGGTGACCGAATCCGGCCGGCCCGTCCGTCGGCCGGCGGAGGATTCGGTTGAGTCATCGAGGGGGCGATTCCGCCTGTCGTACCGAGCGTGTTTCCCCGTTCGGTTGGCGAATTGAAAGGAGACACTGGTGTCCGGACAGCCATTGCCATCGCTCGCCGTCTGGGTTCGCGCTTCCTGGAAAGCCGTCTCGTTCGGGGGCTTGGCCGCCGGCGCGATCCTGATCGTCGACCACGCCGCGCCCCTGGCCTGAGTGCTCGCGGCCCTGATGCCCGTACTCGCCGTCCTGCTCGCGCTCGTTTAGCAGCGCGAACACCAGGCCGACCTCGCCGCGATTCGCACCGAGATCCAACGCCGGCTCGATCACAAGACGCACCAGCTCGACGCCTGGGAACGGGCGTTCGAGCGTCTGGGCATCGAGCTGTTCCCGATCTTCGTGCGTCACATCGAACACTCGCGCCAACTCACCGAACAGAGCATCACCCATCTGTCGCTGTCCTTCAGCGATCTGGTCAGGGATCTGGAAGAGGTGATCTCGACCGCCCGGTCGGGCAATCCGCAGGATCAGGCCATCGTCGGTCAATTCGAGCAGAGCCGCGCGACCCTGACCGAGGTGATCGCCGATTTCGAATCCATCCTGCGTCGCGAGTCATCCATGACCGAGCAGGTCGACCGTCTGGCCGGCTATGGCGATCAGATGCGCCAGATGGCCCAGGACGTGCGCTCGGTCGCCGAGCAGATCAATCTGCTGGCGCTCAATGCCGCCATCGAGGCGGCGCGCGCCGGTGAACAGGGACGCGGTTTCGCGGTCGTCGCCGACGAGGTGCGCAAGCTCGCCGGCTCCTCGGCCGACACGGGCGCGCGCATCAGCGCCAAGGTCGAGGAGCTGGCGCGCTCGCTGGCCCAGACCCAGTCGATGGTCAAATCCTCCATGTCGAGCGCCGATGAGCTGGTGCGCGATTCCAAGCATAAGGTCGAGGTGGTCATGAACCGCCTGCTTCAGACCACGGAGTCGCTCGACGAGGAAGCGCAGCGTCTGCGCGCGCTCAGTGAAGGCATCCGCTCGCGCATCTCGGCCTCGCTGGTGGATCTCCAGTTCCAGGATCGGACCAGTCAGGTGCTGGTGCATGTGTGCGAGGGCCTGGAGCGCCTGAGCGAGCGGCTCAGGCTGACCGCCCAGCACGATCTGAACGAGCAGGAGCGCGACATCCTGGAGATCGACGGACTCCTGGCCCGGATGCTCGACTCCTACAGCACCATCGAGGAACGCGACCTGCATCATGGCGGCGGTGCCGCGACGCACACGTCGTCGTCGAGCGCCTCCGAGTTGACATTCTTCTGAAACGGAGTCAGGCATGGCGAAGACGATCATGGTGGTCGACGATTCGGCCTCCTTTCGCAGTGTGGTGGGCATCGCGCTCAAGGGCGCCGGGTATGACGTGATCGAGGCGTGCGACGGGCGCGACGCGCTCGCCAAGCTCAACGGCACCAAGATCCATCTCATCGTCAGCGACGTGAACATGCCCAACATGGACGGCATCACCCTGGTCGGCGAGATCAAGAAGCTGCCCAACTACAGGTTCACGCCGATCCTGATGCTGACGACCGAGAGTCAGCCCGAGAAGAAGGAGGCCGCGCGCGCGGCCGGGGCCAAGGCCTGGCTGGTCAAGCCCTTCCAGCCGCCGATGCTGCTGGATGCGGTCTCCAAGCTAGTCTTGCCCTGAATCGCCGACGAAACAGATTCATAGAGATGACGAGGTCAGGATGAACGCTCGATCAGAACGTCCGACCGATACCGAACCACTGGTCATCGATCATGTCGAGTCACTGCATGGGATCGACACGCCGCTCGTGATGATCCGCCCCTCCATCTTCCAGCGCCCGAGCGAGCGGCGGGGAGCCCCATGAACGGGGTGGAGACCACGGCGAAAGCGATCAAGCGCCATCTGGTGCGGCCCGGTGAGCACGCCGTCACCGACGAGCCCATGGTCCTGACGACCCTGCTGGGTTCGTGCGTCTCGGTCTGTCTCTTCGATCCGGTGGCGCGTCTGATGGGCATGAATCATTTCCTGCTGCCGATGCGCAATCCGGCCAGCCGCGAGCCGGTGCTGGCCACGGATGCCGGACGCTATGGACTCTGGGCGATGGAGATCCTGGTCAACGAACTGCTCAAGCGCGGCGCGCGACGCGAGCAGTTGCGCGCCAAGGCGTTCGGCGGCGCCAATGTCCTTCACGAAGTCACGGACACGCGACCGGATCGCTTCAACATCGGCGCCTCCAACGCGGCCTTCGTGCGTCAGTTCCTGGAGCGCGACGGGATTCCACTGATCGCACAGGATCTCGGCGGGCTGCATGGGCGCCAGATCCATTTCTACGGCGGGGACTATTCGGTGTTCCTGCGTCGGATTCCGCGCGCCGGTGTCGAGCGTGTCCTGAGCGACGAGCAACGCTATCTGCAGAATGCCATCGTCGCCAAACAGCGTGGCGTTCCGGCCGATTTCTTCTGACGGTGCGGCGTTCCGACCGGCAGCATCATCTCCGGACGAACGCGATTGAACGGATGGTTCCAAGATGGCGGTGAAGGTCTTGATCGTGGACGACTCGGCGGTGGTGCGGCAGGTACTCACCGAACAGCTCTCGGGCATCGCCGGCATCGAGGTCATGGGCTCGGCGCGCGACCCGCTGTTTGCGCGCAAGCTGATGGAGAAGCAGTGGCCCGACGTCATCGTGCTCGACATCGAGATGCCGCGCATGGATGGCCTGACCTTCCTGCGCCGGCTCATGGCCGAGCGGCCGACGCCGGTCATCATCTGCTCGACCCTGACCGAGCAGGGCGCCGAGATCACCATGCAGGCGATGAGCGCCGGGGCGGTCGACATCATCGCCAAGCCCAAGATAGGGTTGCGCCAGTTCCCGGAAGACTCCAAGACCCTGCTCGGCGATGCCATCAAGGCCGCCGGCCATGCACGCATGGATCACGTCTCGGCCGGCTCGCGCGCCAAGCCGGTGATGGCACCGACCCAGAAACTCCCCGCCGACGCCGTGCTGGCCGAGCGCGCGGCGGCGCCGATCGCGGGCATGACCGAGCGCGTGGTCGCGATCGGCACCTCGACCGGCGGCACCCAGGCACTCGAATACGTGCTCACCCGCCTGCCGCGCACCGCCCCCGGCCTCGTCATCGTCCAGCACATGCCGGGACAGTTCACGGCCGCCTTCGCCGCGCGGCTCGATCAGCTCTGCCGGATCGAGCCGCGCGGCGCGCAACGGCGACCGCGTCATCCCCGGACTGGCCCTGATCGCGCCCGGCACCGATCATCTGCTGCTGCGCCGCAGCGGCGCCCAGTACCGGGTCGAGGTCAAGGGCGGCCCGCTGGTCAGCCGCCATCGTCCCTCGGTCGACGTGCTCTTTCGCTCCACGGCCCAGGCCGCCGGTCCCAATGCCGTCGGCATCATCATGACCGGCATGGGCGACGACGGCGCACGCGGCCTGCTGGAGATGCACCAGACCGGCGCCCTGACCATCGCCCAGGACGAGCAGACCTGTGTCGTCTACGGCATGCCCAAGGAAGCGGTCAAGCTCGGCGGTGTGGATGCCGTGGTCGGGCTGCCGCGTATCCCCGAACTCGTCACCCAGGCTCCGACGCGCCTAGCCTACAAACGCCTGCATGGGGCGTCCGTGCCCGGATGATCGCGTCCGCGATCAGACCTTGAAGTGACCCACCAGCTCCTGCAACTCGGCGGCGAGCCGCGCGAGCTGATCGGAGGCTTCGGTTGTCTGGAGCGCGGCCTGCGCATTGCCCTCGGCGGCGTCCGAGATGCGGGTGACGTTGCGGTTCATCTCCTCGGCCACCGCGCTCTGTTCCTCGGCCGAACTGGCGACCTGGGTGTTGACGTCGTTGAGTGTGGTGACGGCGTTCATGATGGCATCGAGCGACTGCTCGGCCTCCAGGGCGCGGGTGCGGCTGTCGTCGGCATGCCGGCGGCTGTCCTCCATCACCGACACGGCGCGACGACTGGCCTGCTGGAGACGCTCGATCATGGCCTGGATCTCCTGGGTCGAGGTCTGGGTCCGGTTGGCCAGTGAACGTACCTCATCGGCGACCACGGCGAACCCGCGACCGGCCTCACCCGCGCGCGCGGCCTCGATCGCCGCGTTGAGCGCCAGCAGATTGGTCTGCTCGGCCACGCCGCGGATCACGTCCAGGATCTTGCCGATCTCCTGGCTGTCCTGACCCAGATCGCGGATGACCGCCGAGGCGTTCTGGATCTCCTGAGCCAACTGCTCGATACGCGACATGGTGCCATGGACCACGTCCTTGCCCGAGTTGGCGGCCCCGTGGGCGACCCGTGTGATGTCGGCGCCGTGCTGGGCACTGCGCGCAACCTCCTGGGCCGTGGCGCTCATCTCGTTCATGGCCGAGGCGAGTTGATCGACCTCGTGGCGCTGCTGGGCGATGCTCATGTTGGTCTGCTCGGTGGCGCCGGCCAGATTGCGCGCCGCCTGGGCGAGCTGGCCGGTGGAGGCGAGGATGCGGGCGATCAGGTCGCGGAAGTTGTCCATCATGGCGTTGAAGGCCAGACTGGCTTGGCCGATCTCGTCGTTTCCATGGACCGGGAGACGGCGGCTGAGATCGCCGTTACCCTTGGCGATGCCGTCGAGTCCCTGGGTCATCTGCTGGAGCGGACGGGTGACGAACCCGCGGGTGAAGAAGTAGAGGAAGAGCAGGACCGGCAGGCTCAGGATGGCGGCGATGACGAAGATCTTGATGGCGAAGACATCGACCGCGCGATTCACGTCCTTGAGGTCGATCCGCATGCTGACCGCACCGAGGACCGAGTCGCGCGGCGCGAGTGCGTGACAGGCCGTGCAGTTCTTGCCCAGATAATCCTCACGCGCGAAGGCCGCCGTGACGGCGCGCAGTGTCCGGCCATCGTCGGAGAGTTCGAGATAGGGTTCGCCCGTCTCCAGGACGCGGCGCTCGATGTCGTCGCGCGGCTGCTCGTGTTCGGTGCCGGGGCCGAATTGCTTGGAGACGTTCTCGCCGCGCAATACGCGCAAGTCCTCGACATTCTTCAGCTCGACGATCTGATCGAGGAAGGCGGCACGCTGATTGATGGTGCCCGTGATCATCAATGTGGTGAGTCCGGCCAGGGTCATCTCGTGCAGGGTGCTGGTGAAGGCCGCCGCCTGATCGATGGCGGTCTGGCGTTGCTCGCTCGCCATCCAGATGATGAGTCCGGTCCAGGCCGGGAGCAGGATGAGCCACATGGCCCCCACCAGGCGCATCCAGATCGGTAGATCGTTGATTCGTCGCATCACCATTCTCTCTTATCGTCGTTCTCGTATCAGGAAATATCCGGGTTGGACACCGGAGACCGTACCTGCTCGAACAGAATCCGGTTGTCCGGACCGGCCTCACCGCACATGTGCGCGTAGAGATCCGGAACCTGGCTCCAGTCTAGTTCAGGAAAGCGTTCACCGGCCTCCCGGATCTTCTCACGCAGCAGGGCCTCGGATTTGTCGGCGACGAGCGCGGCATGCCGACCGATGCCTTCCTCACGGATGAAGAGACAGGCGTCCATGAGATCGGCCAGCTTGACGACACAGGCCAGTGCCGAGTCCGCGAGGGCGCGCCGGCACGCGCCGAGCTCAGGGGCGATCTCGTGCTCGATGCGGGTCAGCGGATTGCCGTCGCCCGCGATCTCGGCGATGCGCTGCTTGAGCGGGGAGGGCAGGTCGCCCATCAGCAATTCGGGCGTATCATGGGTCAGGGCGTATTCGAGCACCAGCAGGCGCGTCTCGGCGGGGAGGCTCTCGCCGAACAGGCGGCGCATCAGCTCGCGCGCGATCATGGTCACGAGATAATGGTGTTCGGCGAGCGTCTGGTTGCGCGCGCAGCGCACCGAATGCCAGCGCGTGACATGCCCGGAGCGGGCGATGTCCTGCATGTTGAGCCTGAGATCGCGCATACTGAAAATATCTCCTCGTCCTGGTATAAGCATCCACGCAAACCACTCACGGGCCAAGCGGCCCTCCATCGGCGACCGGCATCATGTCACTGGATCCAGATTGCCTGGCCCGGCTCAAACTGCGGCAGGCGCCATTCGATACCCTCACCAGCGAGGATTTTCTCTACAGCGACCCCTTGCTGGAAAGTCTGGTCGAGACCGCGGCGCGGGCGATCGGGGCGCCGGGGGCGGTCGTCGTCCTGGCCGGTCCGGACGGTTCGGGACGCAGTGTCCAGTTGATGCGACTGCTCGGTGCGCTCGATGGGCCCTATGAACTGATCGCCTTCCGCAGTCGGCCGAACATCCCCTTCGATGCGGTCGACGTCACCATTCGCGCCCATCTGCGCAGCAGCGGATTCGACAATCCTAACCGCTCCGTGGCCGATCTGCTGGCCGAACGCACGCGCGCTCAGGCGCGGCTGGTGCTGGCGATCGACGATGCGCATCTGCTCGGCGGCGAGGGAATGGTCAAGCTGGTGCGTCTGCGCGCGACCGTCCTGGAGGCGGGCGGGCAGGGGTTGCGGCTGATCCTGGTGGGCGATCCGTCCCTGAGTCGCGGGCGTCTGCCCTTGCCCGATCTGCTCGACGACGCGCAGGTGGTGCGCCTGAATCTGCGGCCCTTCAACCTCGAACAGGCGGGAGCCTATCTGCGTCATCGCCTGCGGGTCGCGGGTCTGGAGGATCCCGACAGCCTGCTGAGCCGGGGCGACATCGCGGTGCTGCAGGGCAGTGCCAAGGGCTTGCCGGCGGCGCTCAATGCCCAGGCCAATGCCTGGCTGACGCGTCGCTGCAAGAGTCTGGACGGGGGGCTGAGAACCTCGCTGGGCGGACGCTCGGCGGCAGCAGGCGTGATGCCGGCACCGATCAGTGCCGAACCCCAGCGTCCTCCTGAACCGCGACCCGAGCCCGATCCGCTGGACGAACGCCTGGAGGCGTCCGAGGAATTCCTGGATCTCGAACCCGACACCTACGAGCCATCCGCGCCATCCGCGCCGCCGCCCCCCAGAGATCCTCAACTCTCGGATTTCCTGGTCGGCGGTGAGGTACCCACGGCCATGGCCCAGAGCGAGTTCGAGCAGATCCTCCAGCGCGTGCGCCAGCATCAGCCCTGGGAGGCCGCCGCGCCCGAACCCAAGGCCGCCACGCGCGAGGAGATCAAGGCCACGACGCCCAAGCCAAGGACGCCGTACTGGAACCGTCCCTGGTTCATCCCGGTGGTGCTGGTCATCGTCCTCGTGGCCATCGCGGCGCCCGTGGTCTGGCAGCTCGTGATGGACTCCAAGCCGTCGACGTCGCTGCCGGATCGATCCAAGCCGGTCTCTCAGGCGCCGGTCGATCGACCCGAGGCGACCGAACCCGAATCGCAACCTGTCGCTCCCGAGACGGCTTCCGCACCGGCTCAGCCGGAAGCGACGCCCGTGGCGGCCCCGGAGGGCGCTCCCGTCGCCGGCGTGGCCGAGCCGGCGCCCGGTTCCGAGACGCCGCGTGACGAATTGGCCGAGGATCTCGCCTGGCTGATGCGCCAGGATCCGGAACGCTTCACCATTCAGCTCGTGGCGGCGCGCGATCTCCAGACAGCGCGCGGCGTGCTCGACCCTCAGGCCCTGGAAGGCGTGCGCTATGTCCAGACACGCTCCTATGTGATCGCCGTGCTCGGCAGCTTCCCGAGCCGCACCCAGGCGGCACGCGAGTTGCCCGGCCTGCCCGCGTCCGTGCGCGACAATGGTCCCTGGATCCGCACTATCGGCTCGATCCGCGACAGTCTGCCCTGACGAACCGATACGTGGTTCACGGAATCGGCCTGTTGCCATCCACTTTCGGCGCGCATATCGACTAGACTACTAGGGGAAACCCCTGGATCGAGGTCGCCTTCAGTTGGAGATCCATTCACTCATCCGGTCTTCGCCCGCCTCGCCGATGCGTCGGTTCGACGATGCGCGCGAGATGTCCTCCGTGCCCGGTGCCCTGGAAGCGGGCGCGGTCGCGCGTGACGAACCGGTCGAGGATCCGCGCGCCATCGAGGAAACGAGCGAGATCGAGGCCGAGCGTGCGACCGGCGAGGAAGACCCGACGGCGGCCAAGGACATCAATGGCGAGACTCTCTCAGACGAGGATCTGCGCGTCGTCGAGCAGCTCAAGCAGCGTGATTCCGAGGTCCGCGCCCATGAGCAGGCGCATGTCACCGCCGGCGGCGGCCACATCACCAGCGGTCCGAGTTATTCCTACCAGACCGGCCCGGACGGCAAACGCTATGCCATCGGCGGCGAGGTCGGGATCGACACCTCGATGAAGGCGGGCGATCCGGAAGGCAATCTCGAAAAGGCGCGCGCCATCATTCGCGCCGCCATGGCGCCGGCCGAACCCTCGTCCCAGGACGTGCGCGTCGCGGCCTCGGCGCGTGCGATGGAGACGCGGGCCCAGCAGGAGATCCGGGACCGTCAGATCAAGGAATACGAGGCGGTGATGGACACGGGCGCAACCGACCGTGCATCGGCGCCCTCTGGAACGGCGGCGGCAACCACGCCGACGGCGAACGACGAGCGCTCGGGTTCGGCGACACAGCCGAGCCAGGGCATGTCGGGCGGGCAGGAACGTCCGGCACAACGCATCGAGGCCCTGTTCTCCACTTCTTCGGTCGAGACGGGACTGAGTCGACTGGCCTGAAACCTCGGCCAAGGCAAGCAGACGGAAACGGACTCGGGTTAGGCCGTTACATTAATGTTGCGGCCGATATGATCGGGTAGCGCCTGCGAGGACGGCGTGGTTTCGGTGACGCTCCGAATCATCTGCTCGGCCGAATCGGCTTGCATCTCGTTGGCCTTGTTCAGCATGGCGAGACTGGCGCTGGTATCGGTCTTGTTGCTGGAGGGCGTATAGGTGTAACCGGCTAGGCCCGATGTGGAGGAGATATCCATCGCTTGAACCTCGTGCTGTTTGAGTGTCCATCCCGGATTCCGGTGACTCGAATCCATCCCGAAATGGATGGGACGTCAATGACATGATAGAACAGATCCTTGGCGCTGTTTGCGATTCATGCCTCATTTCGAGCATTGGATGCTCAGCGTTCGGGTTGGGTTCCCACGAACGTCGGCGGTGTTTGGACTCAAGTTTCGCGTCCGAGCGTCGTTAACCCGAGTGCATCCCGCAGGAGATGGACGCCATGTCACTCGACCCAAGCCTCTCTTCGAGCACTTCGAGCGAACCTCGCGCCGAGGTGCGCCGTCTCGATTCCAGCGCTCTGGTGAGCGGTTTCCTGCCGGCGTTTCGGCATCTCGAAACCGGCGAGATCCGGCTGTGCCGACTCGAGGATGGGCGTATCTCCAGGCGTCATCTGCTCGACTCGCTCCCCGACGACTGGATCCTCGAACGCGATGCCGGCGGACGTCCGGCCTCGCTGGTGAGTCAAGTCGAACCCGGATTCCTGCGTGGTATCCAATTCTGGACGCTGCAAAATCTGGCGAATCCGAGGCTCGACGGATGATCGGGTGCGCACCGGACCCTGATGTGCGCTACAACACATGAAGTGAATGGCTGACCGATGATGAACGATAACGAAAAACGTCAGCATCCGCGCCTTCCAGTCGAGGTCGAGGTCGAGCTGCATCGTTCCGATCGATCCATGTGTCTGGTATGGACCGATGACCTGAGCAATGGCGGCGTGTCGCTGACGATGAACGGTCATGGTGATTGGCCGCCGATCGGCGCCAGGGTGCAGATACGGATCTCGGGCCCACTGGGCGGAGACGATGAACCGCCCCTGGTCGATGCCATCGTGGTGCGACACACCGAGGCGGGGATCGCCGTCCGCTTCGACGATCCGATGCGCGAATGAGGTCGACACGAGACTCCAGGTGAGGCGAATTTCAGCGAGGTCAAGGCGATGTTAGTGACAGCCGCTTCCAATGCCACGCTCGCGCTGTCCACGACCCGGACCGCAAACCGAGCCGACGCGACGCGCAACGACGAGGTGCGTGTGACCACGCCGGCCCCGGCGACGATCCCAACCCCCGTCGTCGTCCAAACCGATTCCGACTCCGAGACCCTGAGCCTATCCGAGCAAATCAGGGAACAGTTGGAACAGGATCCGGATTATCAGATTCTGCGCCGTGCCTTCGCGCTCGATGTCGATGAGTCGAAGGCGGTGAGACAGGGGCGGGCCTCCGAAACGGCCTCCAGCAACCAGCTCGATGCGTCCTCCATCCAGTCCGCCTCCTTGGCCGAATCCTTCGAACTCCAGGCCGTCGCCACCCAACGCCTGGAGATCTCCGTGCGCGCCGGCGAATCGGCTTTCATGGCCGCGATGGCCGGCGCGAACGCCCAGCGGCTCGAACTGAACATCGACGCCTCGGCTGGAGTCCAGATCCAGGTCGCCGATCCGCTGGTGCTCGATCTTGGTGGACGAGGCGTCACGACCACGGGTGTCGCCGCCGGCGTCGACTTCGATCTGAACGGCGATGGTCGACTCGAGCGCATGAGCACAGTGACCGGGGACTCTTGGTTCCTGGCACTCGACTGGAACGACAATGGACGCATCGACGATGGGCGTGAGCTCTTCGGCGACCAGAACGGCGCCGAGCACGGGTTCGCCGAACTGGCGCGTCACGACACCAATGGCGATGCGCGCATCGACGCCCAGGACGCCATTTTCGCACGTCTGCGTCTGGTCCAGCTCCAGGCCGATGGCTCGCAGACCAGCCGCACGCTCGACGAGGCCGGAGTCAAGGCGATCGAGCTCACTTATCGGAACGTCAACCGGGCGCTCGATGCCTATGATCACGTGGCGCAGACAGGGCGCTTCATTCGCAGCGATGACAGCCACGGCGAAGCGGCCGACGTGATGCTCGGCTATCACGATCTGGCGTGAATCCACTCCGACCCGGAACCCGTATCATGCCGCCCCGTAAAAACGACGAACGGGTCGTCGAGGCATGTCGAAAGGCGTGTCGATGCTGCTAGACTAGACCTCAGTGTCGTCTGATCCCTGATCTCAAGGAATCCACCCGTTATGCAGCAGACACCCGAGACGTTGGAGGCGTTTTCGATCCTGGCCGAGATCGAACTGACGCGCGATCTCAGCGAAGAGGATCGAGGTCGGCTCGCCGAGCAGTGCCGGATCGAGGAACATTCGCTCAAGCACCGTATGCGGCTGACCGAACAGAAACCGGATCGACTCTTCCTGGTCGATGGTCATGTCGCGCGTCTCGAGAATGGCGTCATCGAGCGCCACCAGGCCTTCCAGGGACTCAGCGAGCCGATCGACCTCATGGGTGAGACCCTGGCCCCCGATGCCTGTCTCGTGACCGAAACCCCCTGTCTGTTCCTGCGGATTCCAGCCGCCGCGCTCGAGGCCGTGCTCGCCGGCGGCACCGAGGTCAGCGACATCGAGCTCGATCCGGCCGAGGGCGAGTTCCTGGCCGAACTCTATCATCTGATCAACAACAACCAGCTCGTGCTGCCGGCGCGCCCCGAAGTGGCGCTCAAGATCCAGGAGATGACCAATGATCCGGACGCCGGCATCGATGCCCTGACCGAGATCATCCAGCGCGACGGCACCATCGCCGGCGCCCTGCTGCACGCGACCAACAGCCCGCTGTTCCGCGCCGCCAAGGAGATCAAGACCATCCGCGAGGCGGTGCTGCGTCTGGGGTTCCGCAACACCCGGATGCTGGCCGTGAATCTGGCGCTGCGTCAGGCCTTCCGCGCCAAGAACGAAGTCACGCGCGCGGCGATGCAGGAGTCCTGGACCGAGAGCGTACTCTGCTCGGCTTATGGCTACGTGATTGCCGAGATCACGCATCGTCTCGACCGTGAGCGCGCGTTGCTCGCCGGACTCGTGGCCGGGATCGGCGCCGTGCCCATCATCCAGTTCATCGAGACGCGCGGACAGGGGCAGACGCTCGCCCAGGTCCAGTCGCTCGTCTCCAAGCTGGCGAGCATCACGGGCGTGCTGGTGATCAACTACTGGGGGCTGGGCGACGACCTGGTGACGGTCGCCGAGCACTATGGTGAATGGGACTATCGAGCCTCAGAGCCGGACTATGCCAGCATCGCCATCGTGGCGCGCTGGGCGGCGCTGCAGAGCGAGGGCCGTGAGGTTCCGGATGCCGGCGCGGTGCCGGCGTTCGCGGTGCTGGGCCTGACGCCGCCGGCTCCGGGCGAGCCGATCGCCGAGCTGGCCGGCGGCGAGCGGATGCTCGACAACCTGAAGTCCATGTTCAATCTGTGACGGATCGCGTCACTGTAGGCGTGTTGGGAGAGTGTGCGGCGTGTCCGTAACCATCGAGAGCCTGGTCAAGGGAACGGGGCGATTACTGGCGATCCCGCGCGTGGTCGGCGAGGTGCTGCGTCTCCTGGACGATCCGGACAGCCGCCAATCCGAGATCGCCCGGCATCTGGAGCAGGATCCGGCCTTGGTCGCCATCCTGCTGCGGCTGGCCAACAGCCCGGCCTTCGCGCCCGCGCGCACGGTCGATTCGGTCGAGCGCGCCATCATGCTGCTGGGGCGCGAGCATCTGCGCCGTTTGGTGATCGCGGGCGCCGTCACCCAGGCGGCGGACCATCTGCCGAACCAGGACATGCTGCCGCTCGAGGTCTTCTGGCGCCACTCGTCCTATTGCGCCGCCATCGCGCGCCTGCTGGCCGAACAGATCGCGCCCCGTCTGGCCGGATCGGTCTTCCTCGGTGGGTTGCTGCACGATCTGGGACAGCTCCTGCTCTTCACCCAGGAACCCCAGGCCGAGCATCGGGCGTTCCTGAACTCACTGGGTGCAATCGACACCCTGTCACCCGTGGAGGCCGAGCGCGCCGTGCTCGGTTTCGATCACGCCCAGCTCGGCGGCGCCCTGGCCGAGCACTGGGGCCTGCCCGAGAGTCTGGTGGCCTGCATCCGCTATCACCATGACCCGCTCGCCGCACCCGAGGGGCACGCGCTCGCCGTGTCCCTGGTGCATGTGGCCAACAGCATCGCCCATCTGGCCGAGTTCGACTCCAGGGATCTGCACGACGCCCCGCCGATCGAACCCGAGATCCTGGCGCGTCTGAATTTACGGAACGATCAGCTCATGGCGCTGGTCGAGCAGGCGCAGTATCAGATCCTCGCCGTCGAGGCGCTGCGCAATCCCAAGCTGGCCGAGTAGGTCGATCGCCCGACCCGGACCTCAGAACAGCGGTCCCCGATAGACCCCGAACAGCAGCACCGCCGAGGCCGAGACGGTGATGAGGATGTTGTCGTCGATGGGGCCGAACTCATAGCGTTCGACGATAGTGGCGACCACGGCTGAGATCAGTCCCCACTCCGGGATCGCCGGTTGCGCCATGCCGCCGATGATCCAGCCCATGGGCGCGCTGACGATCAGCATGAAGACACTGCCGATCGGGCTCTTGGAACGCTTGCGGATGAAGGCATTGCGCACGATTCCGGTCACGCCGTCGCCGAAGGCCATGTAGAGCGCGGGCAGGATCGCCAGCCAGGGATCGTCCAGAATCCACCACAGCGCCGCGACCGAGGTCGACCACATGAGCGCGAACTTGACGTCGTTGCGGTTGTCGTCGGTCTGGAACCAATAGAAGCGCATCCCGGTGGCATGGGCCAGATTGGTCAGGAGTGTGAGCAGCAGACCACAGACCAGCGGAAACCGGGGATCGACGAACACCAGCGGCACGGCCAGTGAACCGACACCGCCGGCCAGCATGTGCACGATCTTGCGGTTGTAGTAGACGGCCCGGATCGGCTCCAGGCCGCGCCGGACCATGGCCTGATAGGGCAGGCGCGTCAGGACGAGCACCGCCAGGACATAGAGGCTCAGTCCGGCGGCCCAGTAGAGTTGAGAATGGAACTGCGGGTCGAGGGTCATGCGCGTCGAATCCTCGTCAGGGTCGAGAAGGATGGGCGCGCCATCATACTCAATCCTCCTGACCGGCGCGGTGTCCATTCACGTTATACTGTACGCCTTCGATCCGGCCACGATGGCGCGGATGCCGAACAGTCTCTTCATCGACACATCCACTATCGACCCGATCCCCATGCCGAGCACCATGTCCGACTCACCCGTGATCCGCGTGGAGTCCGTCAGCTTCTCCTATGGCGAGACCCTGGTGCTCGAACGCATCGATCTGAGCATCGCCGCCGGCGAGTTCGTGGGACTGGTCGGACCCAATGCCGGCGGCAAGAGCACGCTGCTGAAGCTGATCCTGGGTCTGCTCGAACCTCAGTCCGGGCGCATCCGCGTGCTCGGGCGTCCGCCGCGCGAAGCCGCGCGCGCCATCGGTTACGTCCCCCAGTTTCCGAGCTTTCCGCGCGACTTCCCGATCTGTGTCGAGGAGGTCGTGGCCATGGGGCGGATCGGACTCGGGTCGCGCTGGCCGCTCGGCTGGTCGAGCCGTGCCGACCGCGCGGCGGCCCGTCAGGCGCTCGCCGAGGTCGAGGCGGCGGATCTGGCGCGGCGTCCGATCGGTCGACTCTCGGGCGGGCAGTTGCAACGGGTGCTGCTGGCGCGCGCGCTGGTCGGTGAACCACGCATCCTGATCCTCGACGAGCCCACGGCCAACATCGACCAGCGCGCCGAGAGCGACATCTTCGATCTGCTCGCCGAGCTCAATCGGCGCCTGACCATCCTGCTGGTCTCGCACGACATCGCCTTCATCTCCGAGTACGTCAGCCGCGTGGCCTGTCTCAACCGGACCCTGACCTGTCACGGCACCAGCGCGATCGACGGCGAGGCTATCCGGCATCTCTACGGCGGCCATGTCCGCCAGGTCGAGCACCGGCATGGCTGAATTCCTCACGGCACTCGCGACCTATGGATTCCTGCAGAGCGCGCTGATCGCCGGTTTGCTGGCCGGCGTCGGCTGCGGCGTGATCGGCACCTTCGTCGTCTTCAAGCGCATCGCCTTCATGGCCGGCGGGATCGCGCATTCGGTGCTCGGCGGCATGGGCGCGGCGCTCTATTTCGGACTCGATCCATTCGCCGGGGCGCTGATCGCGGCCATCTTCTCGGCGCTGCTGATCGGGGCGGTGCGTCTGAGCTGGAAGACCCAGGAAGACACGCTCATCGGCGCGCTCTGGGCCATCGGCATGGCGGTCGGCGTGCTCTTCATCGCCAAGACGCCGGGGTATTCCTCGGATCTGATGAGCTTTCTGTTCGGCAACATCCTGTTGGTGCCGACGCGCGAACTCTGGTGGATGGCTGGACTGGATCTGGTGCTGGTGGCCACGGTGGCGCTCTTCTATCGGCAGTTCCTGGCCGTCATCTTTGACGAGGAATTCGCGCGTCTGCGCGGTGTGCCGGTCACGATGTTTTATCTGCTGCTGCTGTGTCTGGTGGCCGTGACCGTTGTGCTGCTGATCCAGGTGGTCGGGCTGATCCTGGTCATCGCGCTGCTGACGCTGCCGGCGGCCATCGCGGCGCATTATGTCCATTCGCTGGGGGCCATGATGCTGATCGCCACCGGACTCGGGGCGCTCTTCACCACGCTGGGTCTGGTGCTCTCGTTCGGGCCGGATCTGCCGGCCGGGCCGACCATGATCCTGCTCGCGGGGGGCGTCTATATCCTGTCGGCGCTGGTCAGTCGTCAGTTGCACCGTCGGCGCGCCCGGCGTCAGGCGGCAATGGTCAGAGGGTAGGGCGCGCCATGCCGACGACGGGGGATGCCCTAGAACGGGTGCTGGACCAGGCCGAGGCGCTCTGCCGGCAACGCGGCGTCAGACTCACACCGCAACGATGGCGGGTGCTGGCGATCCTGTGCGCGTCCGAGCGTCCGCTCGGGGCCTATGAGATCCTGGAATCCATGCGCGAGGGCGCACGCGCGCCGGCCCCGCCGACCGTCTATCGGGCGCTCGACTTCCTGCTCGAACAGGGGCTGGCGCACAAGATCGAGAGTCTGCATGCCTTCGTCGGCTGCACCCATCCCGAGCATCCGCATGCCGGTCAATTTCTGATCTGCGCCGAGTGCGGGCGGGTGACCGAGCTGGAGGATGCCGCCATCGCTCAGAGCCTGATGCTGGCCGCCGGCGAGACCGGGTTTCGACCGAGCCGTCCGGTGGTCGAATTGATCGGTACCTGCGCCGACTGCGTACTCAAGCATCCCTGACCTCGACCATGCCGGATTGGAGCCTATCGCTGGCCGTGCTGATCCTGGGCCTGATCGGGCTCGTTCTGGGGAGTGTCGGCGTACAGGGGGCGATTGGGGCATCGGGGTGTCGGTTCTCGCCCTGGCAAGCGCTGGTCGCCATGCTGCCGACGATGGCCGTGACCTTGCAGGCCATTGGCTCGGACGCAAGCACTCTGGGGCTTGGTACGATCATCGGCGTCCATGTTCTCGGCGTTTTGTTGGCGATCGGTCATCGTTCGAGGCTATATTTGCCGTGTCGCCTGCCTTCCCCCCTCTCCCCCCCCCCTCTCCCGCGAGGGGAGAGGGTCTTAGCCGAGCGTGTGCATCGTCCCTGGGCGCGGGCCTGGAGTCTGGTCGGGGCGGCGGGGCTGGTTTGGGGACTGGCGCTCGATGGGAATCTCGGGCGGGTCGATGGGGGCTTACTGGTTCTGCTGTGTCTGCTCTACCTGATCTGGATGAGGTGGGTAGCGCGAACGTTGGCTTCGCCGGGGGACGACGGTGAAACCCAGACCCAGGCCCCGGCTGTCGATGTCGGGCATCGGACACGACCGGCGCGCTCCTTGCGGCGATTCTGGGGACTGGGTGCACATCTCTGTGTGGGGCTGACGCTGCTGGCCATGGGTGCGCGGGTGCTGGCGATGGGGGGGCTCGATCTGGCGCTGGTGCTGGGCCTCGAACACTGGATGCTTGGGCTGACGCTTTTGGCGCCGGCGAGCGTTCTGGCCGGCTGGATGCCGATCCTGCTCGCCGGACGCCGGCCGAATGACGGCGCATCGGGACGGATGACGCTGAGCCTCGCGTTCGACTTCAATCTCGTCAATCTGCTCGGCCTCGTCGGCCTGACGGCGCTGACGGCGCCGGGCGGTCTCCCGTTCACGCGCGAGACGCTGTGGGTGTCCTGGCCGCTGGTGATCCTGACGTCGATCCTGGCCGCAGCCGCGCTCATCTGCGCCGAGCCGGCTTGATCCGACCGCGACGACCCGCATTCTCAGGATTCCCGAATGGCCGCCGCACGCTTGACACCCCGGACGAGCGCGTCAAACCGGCCGACCGCCGATCATGCCCATGGAGAAGTTCGTGGCCGAAGCCATCCTGACCCGTATCGAGATCAGCAAGGACTATCTCAATTTCAGTGCCGGTCATTTCACGCTGTTCTCGGCCACCGAGCGCGAGAATCTGCATGGTCACAACTTCCGGGTGCGCTGCGCGGTCACGGCCCGGGTGGGCGAGGGCGGTCTGACCTTCGACTATGTGATCCTGAAACGCGCGCTCAAGAAACTCTGCGACGCACTCGACGAGCGCGTGCTGCTGCCGCTGGAATCGCCCTATCTGCGCATCGAGCGCCGGGACGGACTGGTGCTGGCGCATTTCGCCGACGAGCGCATCCCTTTTCTGGACCGCGACGTCCTGCTGCTGCCCATCCGTAACGTCACTATCGAGGAACTGGCCCCATTGCTGCTCGGACGGCTGCGCGCGCATCCCGAGATCGCCGCCATGTCCGCGGCGATCCGCGCCATCGAACTCAGCGTTTCCTCGGGGCAGGGACAGTGGGCCATCGCTCAATCGGAGTCTGTATCCGTATGAACCAACTCATCATCACCGGCGCCAGCTCGGGCATCGGACACGCCATCGCCGCACGTTTCCTGGCCGCCGGCTGGCGCGTGCTCAATCTATCGCGTCGGCCCTGCCCGGAGCCTGGGGTCGAGAACCTGAGCGTCGATCTGGAGTCGCCCGCGAGCCTGGACGCGCTGGCCGAGACACTGCCGGAACGGATCGCAGTCGAAGGGCGCATCTGTCTGGTGCACAACGCCTCGATCATGCGCGCCGACCGCATCGACGCCCTGCCGGACGACGATCTGCGCGCCGTGCTCGAACTCAACCTGCTGTCGCCCAATCGGCTCAATCAACTCATCCTGCCGCACCTGGGAGCGGGATCGAGCGTGCTCTACATCGGCTCGACCCTGTCCGAGAAGGCCGTTCCGGGGGCGGCCAGCTATGTGATCGTCAAGCACGCGCTCGTCGGCATGATGCGCGCCACCTGTCAGGATCTGGCCGGGCGCGGCATCCACACCTGCCTGATCTGCCCCGGCTTCACGGATACCCCGCAAGTGCGCGCCCTCATCGACGGCCATCCGGAGACGCTGGCCGCCATTACGGCGATGAACGCCTTCGGTCGTCTGATCACGCCCGAGGAGATCGCCTCGGCGGTCGCCTTCGCCGCCGAGTCGCCCATGCTCAACGGATCGGTCGTCCATGCCAATCTCGGGCAGCGTGAGCGCTGATGGCCGAGCAGGCGGATTCGCGCTTCGTCTGCATCAGCGGCGGCACCTCGGGGATCGGCGCGGGACTGGTCGCGGCCTTTCTCGATGCCGGGGATCGGGTCTACACCTTTGGGCGTCAACCGGCGAAAGTCGAAGCCGTGCGGGCGCATTGGCCGGAGGCGGTCGCGACGGGTCGTCTGGCGGTTCTGACGGGTGACGTCACGGACGCCGATTTTCGCCGGCGGCTGATGGAGCGCTTGGAGCAGGATGCCGGTCGGCTTGACGTGCTGGTCAACAATGCCGGTGTCATCCGCGACAGCGGCACCCTGGAGGAGAGCCTGGAGCACTGGCGCGAGACTCTGGAGGTCAATCTGGTTGCGCCCTTCGCCCTGACTCAGGTCTGCGCCCCATTGCTCGATCAGTCAGCCGCGCCCGTGGTGATCAATCTGTCCTCGGCCTGCGCCCAACATCCCTTCGTCACCTGTACCTCGACCAGCTATTCGGTCGCCAAGGCCGGACTCGACATGCTCACGCGCCGACTGGCGCTGGCGCTCGGTCCGCGCGGGATTCGGGTCAATGGGGTCGCGCCCGGCGTGGTAGCCTCTGAGATGTGGAGCGGGGCGGACGATCTGATGCAGGGGACCGTGGAGCGGCGTCACGTCCTGGGCCGACAGGTGGTCACGCCCGCCGATGTCGCCGAGGCCGTGCTCTTCCTCGCCTCGCCGCGTGCCCGGCTCGTGACCGGTGCCACGCTCAACGTCGACGCCGGTTATACGCTCGGTTGATCGCGGCTAGGCGGACTGCTCCACCGCTGGGGTGGCCGTATAGGCCATGCCGCGTGAAGACCCCCAGCGCCTCTGCCGCGTCAGTGACACGGAGATTTTGACGATGGTGCTGTCGGTGTCCCTGGACGTTGGGGGCGGTTTAGCGATGTAAGCACTCGGTTGGATTGGCGCGCCCGACAGGATTCGAACCTGTGACCCCAGCCTTCGGAGGGCTGTACTCTATCCATCTGAGCTACGGGCGCGTGTCGTGAAGGATGGGCATTATCACCCTTGGCGCTCGATTCGTCAAAGGCCATCGCGCCTTCGACACCCGACTCAACCGGACGCCAGCATATTCTTGAGCGCGCTCAGATGCGCCCGGCCACGCGCCTTGCGATCCTCGGGACTGTCCTCGCGACGCTCACCGTCCCAGTCGAGCTGATCCTCGGGCAGTTCGCTCAGAAAGCGGCTCGGCTCGCCCCGGACCCATTCGCCATAGCGCCGCCGCCGGCGTGCGAGCGTGAAGGTGAGCGCTTCGCGTGCGCGCGTGATGCCGACATAGGCCAGTCGGCGTTCTTCCTCGATGCTGTCCTCTTCGATGCTGGTGCGATGCGGCAGCAGCTCCTCCTCCATGCCGACCAGGAACACCTGCGGGAACTCCAGACCCTTGGCCGCGTGCAGCGTCATCAGATGCACCCGATCGCCGCCCGCGTCCTCATCCTGGCGGTCGAGCACGTCCATGAGCGCGAGATGGTCGACCAGCTCGACGAGCGAAGTCTTCGGCGACTCGCCCTGACGCAGACGCCCGAGCCAGTCGAGCAGATCCTCGACGTTCTGATAGCGTCGCTCGGCGACCGGCTGGCTGGAGGCGTTCTCGCGCAGCCAGCCCTTGTAGCCGATGGCCTGGAGCAGTGCGCGCGCCGCGCCGACCGGATCGGTTCGACCCCGTTCGCGGTGCTCGGCGATGAGCTGCACGAAAGCGGCCAGCCGCTCGCGCTGGCGCGGATTGAGATGCTCGACCAGCCCTGGATCGGTGCAGCCGTCCAACAGGTTCAGACCCTGCCGGCGACTGTGGTCGGCCAACTGTTCGAGCGTGGTCGAGCCGATCTCGCGCCGGGGCGTGTTGACGATACGCAGAAAGGCGGTGTCGTCGGTCGGATTGGCCAGCAGGCGCAGATAGGCCATGGCGTCCTTGATTTCGGTACGCGCGAAGAAGGACGTTCCGCCGCTGAGGAAATAGGGGACGCTGTGCTCGCGTAGCGCTTGCTCGAAGGGGCGTGCCTGATGATTGCTGCGAAACAGGATGGCGATGTCGCCGAAGCGACACTTCTCGGCGAACTTCAGATGCAGGATCTCGGAGACCACGCGTGCCGCTTCGTCGCGCTCATCGCGACAGCGGATGACGCGGGCGCGTTCGCCTGGGCCATGCTCGCTCCACAGCCGTTTCTCGAACACATGAGGGTTATTGGCGATCAGGGTGTTGGCCAGCCCCAGGATGCGCGCGCTGGAGCGATAGTTCTGCTCCAGCATGATGACCCGCAGGGCCGGATAGTCCTCCTGGAGTCGCGCCAGATTCTCGGGCCGCGCGCCGCGCCAGGCATAGATCGACTGATCGTCGTCGCCGACCACGGTGAAGGCCCCGCGTGCGCCGGTCAACTGGCGCACCAGCTCGTACTGGGCGCTGTTGGTGTCCTGGTACTCGTCGACCAGCAGATAGCGGATGCGTCCGCGCCACTGTTCCAGGATCGCCGGATGGGTGCGGAACAGGCGTGTCGGCGCCAGGATCAGATCGTCGAAGTCCACCGCATTGTAGATACGCAGACGACGCTCGTAGTCGGCATAGAGCGCCGCGAGCCGAGCCTCGAAGGCATCTTCGGCGAGCTGGGCCGCGCGCTCGGGGTCGACGAGATCGTTCTTCCAGCGCGAGATCCGGTGCTGCACCGCTCCCGGACTGAGCGCGTCGGCCTCGGCCAGACCGCGCAACCCCTCCTTGAGCAGCGACTCGGCATCCTGGGCGTCGAGCAGGGCGAAACCCGAATGCAGACCGGCCGCCTCGGGATGACGACGCAGGATCTCCAGCCCCAGTCGATGGAAGGTCGAGATGGCCAGTCCGCGCGTCTGGGTGCCCTTGAGTTGATGGCTCACCCGCTCGCGCATCTCGCGCGCGGCCTTGTTGGTGAAGGTGACGGCCCGGATATGGCGGGGCGCGACTCCGACCTGCTCGATCAGGTGTGCGATCTTCCGGGTGATGACGCGCGTCTTGCCCGAACCTGCGCCGGCGAGCACCAGTAGCGGGCCGGCCGTGTAGTGCACGGCGTCGAGTTGTCGCGGATTGAGTTCGGTCATGATGTCGGGGCGCGTTCGTGCGGAGCGGGCGGGGAGGGCGCATTATGCCCGATCGGGCGAGCAATCCGGAGCGGATCGTACTACCATTCGGGCCATGTTCCCCGACCTGGCCTGGTGATCCCGTGCTCAACCGACGACTTGCCGTTCTGATCCTCGCGTCCTGCCTGACGACCGTCCACGCTCAAGACGAAGCGGATGGACCGGATGCGGGCGGCTTCCTGCAGGCCCCCGAGGTCGTGCCGTCCCCGGTCACGGGCGAGGCGGTCGAACCGGACATCACCATCCGCGAGTCCGGCGGCGAGATCATCTACGAATATCGGGTGCGCGGCGTGCTCTATATGGTACGGATACAGCCGCAATTCGGGCCGCCGTACTATCTCTATGATCTCAACGGAGATGGGCTGATCGATGCCCAGGAACGGGCGGCGCGCAACATTTCGGTGCCGCAGTGGGTGTTGTTCGAGTGGAATTGAGTCGTGCTCGAGTCGCGTCGCGCCTGAACCGCGCGCGGCGGATCAAGCGGCGCTGAGTCCTGGCCCGACCTGGGTGCCGAAGGCCGTGAGCGGCATGGGCGGCATGAGCGATTCGTCGCTCGCTTGCAGGAATTCGGGATGGGTGTCGCGGAACATGACGCCGATCCCGGACCTGTCCTGATGGACAACGATGGCGGGGATGCGCCACTCGCGGTCCATGTCCCGGACCTCGAGCACCACCAGGGTGCCTGTGGGCAATGTCAGGTTGCTGACCTCGAGATACATCCCCTGGTCGGAAAGATTACGCCCCCTGGCACTGCGGAAGCGGCGGTTGCGGTACTGGATCTGGACTTCGATGTCACTCGCACGGCGCGTGCGGTAGCGATGCTCGATACTCATGGCTGACTCCGGATACGTCCTCTGGGTTTCGTTATGTTAGGCGCGGATCTTGACGATTGTATGCAGCGCCCGTGACGAGACCGTGAACGGGGCGCCGACTGCGCACCGGATTGGTGCATGTCAGGCGGCCTGGCACGCATAGGCGGCGCCGGGCCGGCTCGCCATCAGATTCTCCCTGGAGACCTTGGTCTCGGCCTGATTCCGGTTGCGGAGGCCGCGCGCGCGCAGATAGTGCCAGATGGAAGCGGCGAAGAATTCGGCGTCCTCGCGCAGAAAGTCGAAGCTGAAGGTGTTCATGTAGTGGTCGAGGATGGTATCTGCATGTCGGGCCGCGAATTCCTGCTCGGTCAAACGGCTGTCCAAGAGTAATCGGGCCTCGGTCTCAGGTGTCGTCGCCAGATCTTCGAAGAACCCCTGGCCAATGCGAATGAGCTCGGTCATGGTCTTCTCCTCCTTTCCAAAACTCAATAATCGATGTCAGAAGTATTTATATAACAATTTCGTTAAGTTCTCGTGACGGTCGCACCGGTCCGGGAATTCCGTGAACGTGATCCGCCAATCAGAGTCAGAGTGATCGCTCGATTTTTAAGCAAAAGAGAGACCAATGTCGAATCGGGCTGCTGGGCGCGACGGAGGAATGCGTCGACACGGGGTCTGACAATCATCGGACGGATTGACGGGTGCGACCATAACTGATGCGTTGGCTTGAACTGTAGGTTCCATTGAACGGTCTTGTAAGGCTCCTGCCATGCCAATGCACGCCCAACGCGATAAAGAGTTGCTTGATGCGCTGAACCGTCACCCGTCGCTGAGGCAACGAATTGAGCGGATTGTGGCCGTCGTTGACGACGCCGGGGGAGACTTGTCGCGCGCGGATGCGGCGGAACGTCGGATGATTGAGGAAATCCAGCGTCTGGGTCAGGAGCGCCTGCAAGCGTGGGCGCAGCGGCAGGTGGAACAGACCACGCGCGCGACATTGGAGAGCGGAGAAGCGCGGCGGGCAGGAAAAAAACTGTGCCGGCACAGTACGTTCGGACTGATTGAAGTGGAAGAAGTGCTGTGTCGTCAAGGCACCCGGTTGCGGCGCAGTTTTTCGCTCAGTGCGCAGGTCAGCCATCGGTGTTGTTCGCAACCATTGCAGCGGGTGGTGACGGACTTGGTGGCCGATGTGTCGTTTCAACGGGCGGCGGAGAAGTTGTGGGAGCATTATCGGGTGCGTTTGCCGGTGGAGACGATCCGCCGGATCGTTGAAGGGCATGGGCAGGCTATCCTGGAGGTCCATGAGGTGCAAGCGGCGTGGCCGACCGAACCGGGGACAGAGTGGCTGGTGGCGGAAATGGATGGCGGGGATGGTGCCGATCATGACCCCGGACCCGGCGCAGCCGGACCAGTGCCGTGGGAAGTCGCTGGGGTGGAAGGAGACCAAACTGTGTCTCGTGCATCCCCTTGGCCATGCCACGTCCTGTTATGGCGGAACGCTTCAAGGCGGTGTCGATGGGCTGGGGCGCGAACTCTTCGACTGTGCCCGAGCCGGCGCTGCGTCTCAACCGCGTCAATGGCCACTGGGAGGACTATTGGCAAGACCTGATCAAACAAGCCGCCTAACAACGGCGCGGCACGCATCAGTTATGGTCGCACCCCGGATTGACGGATTGACGGATTGACATGCTGCTTGATACGAATGATTGCTTCGGATACTATTTGCGGCTCCTTCCGCCGATGTAGCTCAGTTGGTAGAGCAACGCATTCGTAATGCGTGGGTCGCCGGTTCGAATCCGGCCATCGGCTCCACAAATTCAAAGGCTTGCAGCGCATGGACGCGCGTCAAGTTGCCTCAAAACGCCTCAATTTCGTCCTGTAGTGGTACCTGATTTGGTACCTGCCCTTTCGATCCGATCCGCGTCTCTACCGGCGTTGCAGCCGATCCACTACGGCGGCGAACTGGTACCGCGTGGTGCCTGCCCGCTCCGTCCTGTTCTCGAACTCCAGCACGTACTGGCCGGGCGACTTTCGCATCAAATCGGAACCGCGGTTCCAATTTGATTGAAGCCCCGCCAGCGTAGAAACCGGCGACATGTCCCGGCGTTGGGTTTCTGATCAAGCCGTCGCGGTGAGCCTCGGTTGGCGCTTGAAGACGATCGGGGGCCGTGGCCGTCTCTGGCCTGGCGTGCCTTTGATCCGGGCTGGGGAGATACCCCGGCGTTTGGGAGGGCGGGCCGGTGTGCCGATCTGACGAATAAGGCGTGCGAAGTCGCGCTGCACACGGGCCGGTGAGAGGGGGGTGTCGGCGAGCGATTTGGGGAGGAAACGCTCCCACGGTCTGGGCCGATCGCCGGCCGGCGGGGCGGCGAGCCATAACTGGACGTAGGCCAGGCAGACGCGCGGCCACCCGTGCTCTTCGTGGGTGAGGTCGGGGGTTTGAAAGCGGTCGAGGAGCAGGTGATTTGTGCCGAAGCGGAAGAAGTGCTCCCGATCGAAGCGTTGGCGGTAGGCCGGTTCAATCTGTTGCCGGGACAGTTCGGCGCGGCGTTGGCCCATCACGCTCAGCCGGAGTGGGCGCTTGAAAAGCGCGCGCCCGGTCTGGGCGTCGAAGACACGGCAACGGACCCCATCGAAGGGGTAGTCCTGCATGGGGCTGTCGCGATGTCCGCGCATCAACCGGGCATTCCGGCGCTCCAGCGTAAGGCGAATCGCCCGTCCGGAGGCGGTCTGATCAGACCATTCGGCGCTCTGGGAGGGACTGCCCCAGGTCTCGGGGGCGGTGAGGCGAAAGGTCTCACCATACCGGATCGGATGCCCGCACGCGCCGTCGGTGGCGGGCGCGCCGGGCGATGACGACATGAGTGGAGCAGGCACGGAGCGCATGCCGATACGCCGCGTGGCTGTAGTGGGAGTCGGCCACCTGCACGCTCAACGCCGTTGCATAGGGTTGGGCGGGATCGGCCGGCACAGCGGCCATCTGTGAGGCCGCCACGGCCATGGCGGTGGAGTCGAAGGCCGGGTTCAAACTCCGCTCGACCACCGAACGGGCCTGGGTGTTGGTGCACAAGCTATCGAGTAGATTGAGGCAGGCGTCACGGCGTGCGCCAAGGTGCTCGTAGAGGCGTCGGCGGAAACGCTGGAGCGATTCCAGGCCATCTTTCAACAGGGAAGTGGTCATCGTTCGCTCTCCTCTGCAGAGGATCTGTCTACTCCAACTGTACGTGAGCGAACGATTTTTGCCGGCTGGTAGGACACTTTGTCCAAAGTCCAACTTAATGAAAGTACTTACAGACCGACCCTGGATACCGGCACCAAGCCGCACAAGAAGCCAAAACACTCGCTGCCGCCATCGATGATCCGCGTGAACAACTATTGACCCAGGCCCACCTCGCCGCCGCCTTGAGCTGAAATTCTTCGCCGAAGGCGAACACCTCGACCCCGAGGCCCTGCCGACCTGGATGGACACCAACGAAATGAGGCAAGCCATGAGCACCCTGAAAGCCTTCTCCGACAAAGACAGGCTGAGCCTCATCTGTGGCGGCGTCTTGGGTGAGATGGCTTGGTGAGCAAACAAAGACCCCCGAGGTCTGGGGTCGAGGCCTCGGGGGGACAAGCCCCGGCTTGGGGGACCGGGGTTTGGGACCGTCATCCAGGGGGAGAGATGTTCGGTCCCGTTTCGCTCGAAGACTCCGACTGCCGGGATCGGATTTGGTTCCTGCGAAGGTGTGCGAAATTCGACTCAGTGCGCATCGTCCCAGTTCGCGCCCTCACCGATGTCCACCACCAGCGGCACGGCCAGTTCGGCGGCGGCCTCCATCGCCTCCCGTACCCGCACCCGGGTTTCCTCGATCGCCGACTCGGCGACCTCCAGCACCAGCTCGTCGTGGACCTGCATGATCAGCCGCACCGCAGGTCGTTCGGCTTGGATCCAGGCGTCGACGGCGATCATGGCGCGCTTGATGATGTCGGCGGCCGTGCCCTGCATCGGTGCATTGATGGCGGTGCGTTCGGCGGCGGCGCGTCGGGCCTGGTTGCCGTGGCCGATCTCGGGCAGGTGCAGCCGGCGACCGAAGAGCGTCTCGACATAGCCGTCCTCGCGCGCCTGCCGGCGGGTGCGGTCCATGAAGTCGCGCACGCCCGGATAGCGCTCGAAATAGCGGTCGACGTACTCCTGGGCTGCGCCGCGTTCGATGCCGAGCTGACGGGCGAGTCCGAACGCCGACATGCCGTAGATGAGCCCGAAGTTGATGGCCTTGGCCGAGCGGCGCTGTTCGCTGGTGACATCCTCAGGCGCCAGTCCCAGGATCTCGGCGGCGGTGGCGCGATGGATGTCCTGACCGCCGGCGAAGGCGGCGAGCAGGCGTTCGTCGCCCGAGAGATGGGCCATGATCCGCAGTTCGATCTGCGAATAGTCGGCGGCGAGCAGACGATGACCGGGTGCGGCGACGAAGGCGCGGCGGATGCGTCGGCCTTCCTCAGTGCGGATCGGGATGTTCTGGAGGTTGGGATCGCTCGACGACAGCCGTCCGGTGGCCGTGACCGCCTGATGATAGGAGGTGTGGACGCGCCCGGTGTCGGGGTCGACCATGCGCGGCAGCTTGTCGGTATAGGTCGACCTGAGCTTGGACAGTCCGCGATGGTCGAGGATGATCCGAGGCAGCTCGTGACCGTCGGCGGCCAGCCGTTCGAGGACGTCCTCGGAGGTCGAGGGTGCGCCCTTGGGCGTCTTGGCGACCACCGGCAGACCCAGCTCGTCGAATAAGATGGCGCCGATCTGCTTGGGCGAACCGAGATTGAAGCGTCGGCCCGCGACCCGGTAGGCGGATTCCTCCAGTTCGAGGATTTTGCGGGCCAGTTCGGCGCTCTGGGTGGCGAGCTGGGCGCTGTCGATCCGCACTCCGGCGCGTTCCAGACGCGAGAGCACGGGCACCAGCGGCATCTCGATCTCGCGATAGAGGCGTTCGAGCGTGGGCACGGCGGCCAGACGCGGCTGAAAGACCCGGTGCAGGCGCAGCGTGACCTCGGCATCCTCGGCGGCATAGGGTCCGGCCTGTTCCAGCGGCACCTGATCGAACCCGATCTGCTTGGCGCCCTTGCCGACGACGTCCTCGAAGCGGATGGTGTCGTGGTCGAGAAAGCGCTTGGCCAGCGAGTCCAGGTCGTGGCGCGCGGTGCTGTCGAGCACATAGCTTGCGAGCAATGTGTCGTGGGCGATGCCGCGCAACTGGATGTCGTAGCGGGCGAGCACGCTCATGTCGTACTTGAGGTTCTGGCCGACCTTGGCGCGGTCGGGGTCTTCCAGCAGCGGTTTCAGACGGGCCAGGACGCGGTCGCGGTCGAGCTGCTCGGGTGCGCCAGGATAGACATGCGCGAGCGGGACATAGGCCGCGTGCCCCGGTTCGAGCGCGAACGAGACGCCGACCAGCTCGGCCTGCATGGCGTCGAGCGCGGTGGTCTCGGTATCAAAAGCGAAGAGTTCCGCCGTTCGCAGGCGACTCAGCCAGTCATCCAGAGCCGCTTCGGTCAGTATCAGCTCGTACTGGGGTTCGGCGCCGGCCTTGGACTCCGTCGAGTGCTCAGCCTCGTGCGAGCGTGCAGCGGTCGGCGCGCCGGCGACGCCGACACCATCGAGTGTGGCCGGCAGACGGCGCGATTCCAGTCGCTCGTACCAGTTGCGCAGCGTCTCGACGTCCGGCGGAGTGGGGCGCAGATCGGTCGGCCCGAAATCGAGCGCGACATCACGCTTGATGGTGGCGAGGTCGCGCGCCAGCGGCAGCCGATCGAGAACGGCGCGCAGCGACTCGCCGATCTTGCCCTTGACCGTGTCGGCCTGGGCCATGACCCCATCGAGATCGCCATATTCCGCGATCCACTTGACCGCCGTCTTGGGTCCGCACTTGGGCACGCCGGGGACGTTGTCCACGCTGTCGCCCATCAGGGCCAGATAGTCGACGATGCGCTCGGGCGGCACGCCGAACTTCTCGCGCACCCCATCCGGATCGAGTACTAGGCCGGTCATGGTGTTGATCAGGGTCACATGCTCGCCGACCAGTTGCGCCAGATCCTTGTCCCCGGTCGAGATCAGGGTCGGCAGACCCGCCGCCGCCGCTTGCGTGGCCAGGGTGCCGATCACGTCGTCGGCCTCGACCCCAGGCACGACCAGCAACGGCAGCCCCATGGCGCGGATGATCGCCAGCAGCGGCTCGATCTGGTCGCGCAGATCCTCCGGCATCGCCGGCCGATTGGCCTTGTAGTCGGGATAGAGGTCGTGACGGAAACCGCGCCCGCCCGCATCGAAGACCACGCCGATGTATTCGGGCCGATGATCCTCGATGAGCTTGCGCAGCATGTTGAGCACGCCGACCAGGGCGCCGGTCGGCTCGCCCAGCGAGTTGGTCAGCTTGGGCAGGGCGTGATAGGCCCGGAACAGATAGCCGGAGGCGTCGACGAGGATTAGGGGATACTGGGGGGGCATGGGGCGCGTGCTCGGATACGTTGGCCGTCATCGAAGGTTAAACGGTAGCACACTCGTCTTGTGGGGACTTGCCAAGCGTCGCTAGAATGCCGCCGTACCCGAGACCCAGGGTACAAAGGGTTTTCTCAATGTGGAGGATCTGAAGATGACGATGAAGCGACTCCTTCTGGCCTCGGCCCTAGCCGGAGCCTCCGCACTCGCCACCTTGCCCGCCAATGCCTTCTGGGGCTGGAATCCCTTCGGTTGGGGAGGCGGTCCCTGGGATGGTCCCTGGGGCGGTCCCTGGGGTGGTCCCTGGTACGGCGGCTATCCCTACTATGGCGGCTACTATCCCTACGGTGTCTACGGCGCACCCTATGGCTGGGGTGTTCCAGTCTACGGCGCTCCCGTCTATGGTTATCCAGGCTACGTCTATCCGGGCTATGCCTATCCCGCCGCCACTCAGTCGAGCACCAAGAGCCAATAAGCCTTTTAGCGCTTGATCCCGGCGCTTCCGCCCGTACCCTTGCGGGTTCGGGCGGGGGTCTCGACAGCACGCACCCATGCGGTGATTTCGCCGCCGCGCGCACATCTTGCTATGATCTCCGCCGACTGATTGCGGCCCCTCATTCCCGCCGATGGCGACGGCGTGCTCGCCGCCTGGTGACTGGAGATCCGGATATGCGCTTGTTGGTAGGTGACATCGGTGGCACGAAGACGGCCCTTGGTCTGGCCGAGACGGATGGCGGCTCCGTGTGGCTCGGCGAGACCCGCCGCTATCCGAGCGCCTCCTTCGGCTCGCTCAATCAGATCGTGCAGCGCTATCTGCTCGAAACGGGCGCCAAATGCCGGTTCGCCGTCTTTGCCGTCGCCGGTCCGGTGCACGATCGGCGCTGCGAGACGACCAATCTGCCCTGGATGCTGGACGCCGAGGCCCTGGAGCAGAGCCTGGGCCTGACCTGCGTGGAACTGCTCAACGATCTGGAGGCCGTCGCCTGGGGTGTGCCCATCCTCGGCTCGGACGATCTGGCCGAACTCCATCCCGGCGATCCGTGCAGTCAGGGCAACGCCTGTGTCGTGGCCGCCGGGACCGGACTCGGGCAGGCCGGGCTGTTCTGGGACGGGCTGCGTCATCACGCCTTCGCCACCGAGGGGGGACACTCGGACTTCGCCCCGGCGGATGACCTGGAGTTTGCGCTCCTGAGCTATCTCAAGTCCCGCTTCGGGCGTGTGAGCTGGGAGCGGGTCGTCTCGGGTCCGGGGATCGTCAACCTGTTCGACTTCCTGCGCTTCCATCATGGCGTTCAGGCACCCGACTGGCTGCAAGCGGCCATCGACACCGGCGGCGACACGGCGGCCACCATCGCTCAGGCCGCCGCCGAAGATCGCTGTCCGCTGTGCCGCGAGACCCTGAATCTCTTCATGCGTCTCTATGGGCGCGAGGCGGGCAATGCCGCGCTCAAGCACATGGCGCTCGGCGGGGTCTATCTGGGCGGCGGCATCGCGCTGAAGAATCTGGACTGTCTGCGCCGGGGCGGCTTTTTGGAAGGTTTTTTCGACAAGGGGCGCATGGGTTCGCTGATGCGACGCATGCCGGTGCGCGTCATCCTGCAACCCAACACCCCGCTGCTCGGCGCGGCGCGCTTTATGGCCCTGCAATGAGGGTCGCGCGGCATCGACAGGGCTGGTTGCTGTTCTTGCTGACGCTCGGTGTGCTCGGCGCCGCGCCGGCCTGGGCGCTCAAACTCGAGGTCGAGGTCGAAGGACTCCGGGGCGAGCGCGAGGCCAATGTCCTGGCGCTCCTGAGCATCTACAACGAGCGCGCGGAGACCGATCTGACCGCCGAGCGCGTCGAGGCCCTGCATCGCCGCGCCCCGGATCAGATCCGCGAGGCGCTCGCGCCCTTCGGACTCTACCGGGTGCGGATCGAGGACCGGCTCGACCGTCCGGCCAATGGCGAGGGCACCTGGCGCGCTCACTATCGAATCGAGCCGGGCGAGCCGGTGCGGCTCACCACGGTCGACTATCGGGTCACGGGCGAGGGCGCGGCCGATCCGGTCTTCCCCAAGACCTTTCCCATGAAGGCCGGGGACGTGCTCCTGCACGCCGCCTACGAGAAGGCCAAGTCCGACCTCCGCTATGCCGCGACCTCGGCCGGCTATCTGGACTATCGGCTCGATCGTCATCAGGTGCTGATCGACCCCCTGGCCTACGAGGCGCATCTCTACTTCCACCTGGAGACCGGCCCGCAATACCGGCTCGGTGCCGTGCGCTTCAAGCAGGATCTGCTCGACGAGGGTCTGCTCGCGCGCTATGTCCGTTTCGAGCCGGGCGACGTCTACGACCCGGACGTCCTGCTCGCACTTCAGGGGCGTCTGCTCGGCAGCGAATACTACAGCGATGTCGAGATCATCCCGCTCAAGGACGAGGTCGATGCCGACAACCGGGTGCCGATCGAGGTCGTGGCCCAGCGCAACAAGGCCAACAAGTACCGTATCGGTCTGGGCTTCGCCACGGATGTCGGGCCGCGTCTGACCCTGGACTACCGCCGCCGTTATCTGAATTCTCAGGGCCACAAGCTGAACACCGAGCTGAGCCTGTCACCCGCGCTTTCGCAATGGGAACTGGACTATCGCATCCCGATCCAGGATCCGACCCGCGACTACATCGTCGTCAAACCGGTTTCGACCTACTATGACACGGCCACGCGCCAGGGCTGGGTCCACAGTATCCGGGCGGCACACTCGACCCTGAACGCGCGCGGCTGGCGGCGCAACCTCGGTCTCGACTATCGCTATGAGGATCTCGACATCAACGAGAGTTCGATGGGGGCCATGAACGAACTGGCGCCCAATATCTCCTGGTCCAAGACGGTCGCCGACGATCCGGTCTTCACCAACGACGGCTATCGGATCAAGTACAGTCTGGTCGGGGCCATGCAGGGCGTGGTCTCGGAGGCGTCCTATCTGAGCGGTCAGATCCAGTTCAAATGGTTGCGGCGTTTCGCGCGCGACTATCGCTTCATCACCCGCACCGACCTGGGCGCGACCTGGGCCGACAGCGTCGATGACCTGCCGGTGGGGCGGCGCTTCTATGCCGGTGGCGACAACTCCATTCGCGGCTGGGGTTTCGATGCCCTGGGTCCGAACGATCCCGTGACCGACGAGACGGTCGGCGGGCGCTATCTGGCCGTGGGCAGCCTGGAGTTGGAACGGCGCGTCAAGGGGCCATGGAGCGCGGCGATCTTCACCGATTTCGGCAACGCCTTCGATCCCGACTATGAACAGGAGCTGGCCCAGAGTGTCGGCCTGGGCGTGCGCTGGGCTTCGCCGATCGGTCAGGTGCGTTTCGATCTGGCCTTCGCTATCTCCAAGGACGCGGACGACGGCACGCCGCCCGCCCGGCTGCATATCGTCATCGGGCCGGACCTCTAGTCGAGCACGCGACCGATGGACGACACCAAGCCCTCCACGACACCCGAGACCGAACCGGAACAGGTCGCGCCGGCCTCCAAGCCGCGCCGCCGGCGCCGGCTCGTCTGGTTGGCCGGTTCAGTGCCGGCGCTGATCCTGACGCCGGCGGCCGGACTCGGCGTCCTGCTCGGCACCCAGAGCGGATTGCGCTGGGGTCTGGAACTGGCTCAGCGTCTGGCGCCCGAGACCCTGAGCGTCGGTCGGATCGAGGGGCGTGTGCTCGACCGTCTCCGATTGTCGGACGTGACGCTGCATCTGCCGACACTGGAGCTGCGCATCGGCACGCTCGAACTGGACTGGTCGCCGCGCGCGCTCCTGTCCGGTGTGCTCGACGTCGGGCGTTTGGCGGTGCGCGATCTGGACGTGGCACTGGGGCCGAGCGCCGAGGATGATGAGCCGCTGACCCTGCCGGCGATCGTGCTGCCGCTCGGCGTCGAGGTCGGCGAGCTGAGTCTGGAGCGCTTGCGGATACTGAGGACGGGAGCCGATGAACCGCTGTTCGCCCTGGAATCGGCCCGACTCACCGACAGCCGTCTCGCCGGCGGTGAACTGGATCTGGGACGCCTGGAGGCGCGTCTGCTCGATCCCGCCTTGAGCGCCGGTCTCCAGGGCCGGGCGACCCTGACCGGCGATTATCCGCTCGCGCTCGATCTCACCTGGGCGCTGGATCTATCGCCCGAGGCACGTCTCGCCGGTCAGGGGCCGGTGAGCGGCGATCTGCAACGGCTCGAACTGACTCAGGCTATGAGCGGTCCGGTCGAGGCTCAGCTCGCCGCCGAGGTGAAGGATGTGCTCGGCGCCCTGGGCTGGGAGGGCCGGATCGAGGTCGCGCGGGTCGATCTGCCGGCCTTCCAGTCCGATCTGCCGCCGATCGAGGCCCAGGCGCGGCTCACGACAACGGGCACGCTCGACGAGGCGGCGCTTTCGGGTTCGCTCGCGGTCCATGCGCCGGACCGGCCCGATCTGGGACGGCTCGCCCTGGTGCTCGATCTGCTGTGGAAGGAGGACCGACTGAATGTGCGCGCGCTGGAGCTGACCGAGCAGGTCTCGACGGCCGATCTGCGTCTCCAGGGCGAGCTGGATCTGAGCGAAGAGCCGGGCCGATTCGCGCTGGAGGGCGACTGGAAGGGGCTGCGCTGGCCGTTGAGCGGCGACCCGGTCGCCGAATCGGCCGAGGGCGCATTGAAGGCCTCGGGGAGCTTCGAGTCCTTCGACTATCGGCTGTCCGGGCGGGTCGCCGGTCCCAGTATTCCGAACACCGCCCTCGAGGTGGCCGGGCAGGGCACGGCTACAGGTACCCGGCTCGAATCCTTCGCGCTCGACACGCTCGACGGTCGTCTGGAGGGGGCGGGCCGCCTGAGCTGGGCACCGGAACCGGCCTGGGATCTGAGCCTGCGCGCGACCGGCTTGAATCCGGGCGCCCATGTCCCCGACTGGCCGGGGCGCATCGACGGACGCTTGACCAGCCAGGGCCGGATCGACGCGGAGGGGCGCCCGGAATGGACGGCGGTCATCGAGGAGCTGAGCGGACGTCTGCGCGATTATCCACTGGCGGCCGGCGGTCGTGTGCGCATGGAGGGTGAGCGTCTCCAGATCGAGCGTCTGAGCGCGTCCTCCGGTCCGAGCCGGCTGAACCTGGACGGACACATCGAACAAAGTCTGGATCTCGGCTTCGAGCTGGATTCGCCCGATCTGGCGAATCTGTGGCCCGAGGCGCGCGGGCGTCTGAAGGCCACGGGTCGCGTCGAGGGGACGCGCGAGGCGCCGCGCCTCAAGCTCGACCTCAGCGGCGAGCGTCTGGCCCTGGCCGAGAACGGCGCGACTGAATTGAGTGGAACGGCCGATCTGGATCTGGCGCCCAATGGACGCTTCACACTCCAATTCACGGGACGCGATCTCGCGGCCGGCGGCCTGAGCTGGACGGCGTTCGAGCTGCGCGGCGATGGCCGGATGTCGGACCATCGGCTCTCGGCGCGGCTCCAGGGCCGGCCGCTCGGACTCAACCTGGAGGCCACGGGCACGCTCGCCGAGGGCGGCGCCTACAACGGTCGTCTGTCGAGACTGGAACTTGACAGCCGGGATTGGGGCCAATGGTCGCTCCAGCGTCCGCTGCCGCTGAAGTTCGAGGGCGAACGCATCGCTGCCGGCCCCCTGTGTCTGCGTCAGGCCCAGGGCGCGGGCGGCTGTATCGGCTTCGAGCAGACCGGGGCCGGACGCTGGAGCGCCGATCTGGATCTGGACCGGCTCGACTTCGCCCTGATCAAGGATTTCCTGCCGGATACCCTGAGTGCCGAGGGTTCGGGTCGGGTCAAGGGGCGCTTCCAGGCCGATGGCGCCGTTCTGAACGGCAGTGCCACCGCCGAGATCCCTCAGGGGAGTCTCAAACTCGATCTGGGCCGGGGCAAACAGGAACGCCTGGATTTCTCCAACACCCGTCTGACGCTGGAGTCGGGCACGGCCGGACTCTCGGCACGGCTCGCACTGCCGATCGAGGGACTCGGGCGCATCCAGGGCGATCTGAGCCTGCCCGGCTGGCGGCTGGACGCTCCGGCCCGTCCGGCTCAGGCCCTGCGCGGCGGCCTGCGCGCCGAGATCCCCGATCTGGCGCCGCTGGCCGGTCTGGTGCCCGACATCAGCGGACTCAAGGGTGGGGTTCGGACGGATCTGAGTCTGAGCGGAACCCTCGACCGTCCGGGCGTCACGGGCCGACTGGACATCAAGGGCGTGCATTTCCAGTTGCCGCTGCTCGCGCTCAAGGTCGAGGACATGAACATCCGCGCCAACGCGCCCTCGATCGAGCGCTTCGACATCCGGGGCGAGGCCGGTCTGGGCGGACGCCAGCTGAAGCTGACCGGCCAGGGACGCACGGGCACGAATGCGGCGATGCAGCTCCACATCGAGGGCAACCGGCTCAAGCTCGCCGACACCAGGGAATACTTCGTGCGGCTCTCGCCCGCGATCGACATCGAGGTGAATGCCGACGGGGCCGTGGTCGGCGGCGAGATCCGCATCCCCGAGGCACGCATCCGCCCGCGCTCGTTGCCGGAGGGCACCGTCTCGCCATCGAGCGACGTGGTGCTCAAGACCACGCAGCCCAGCGATCCCTTCCCGGTCAGGCTCGATCTGCGTCTGGTGCTCGGCGACGAGGTCACGATCGACGGCTTCGGTGTGCGCGGGCGGCTCTCCGGCGCCCTGCGTGTGCTGCAGGAACCGGGGCGCGAGATGCTGGGCGACGGTCAGTTGCAGATCACCGAGGGCCAATACCGTCTGACCGGCGGCTTCGGCATCGCCGCCGAACTGGGCGCACCGCTCAACATCACCCAGGGCCGGCTCATCTATGCCAAGAGTCCGATCGACAATCCGGGCCTGCTGCTCCAGGCCGAGCGCGAGGGCGGCGACACCACCGCCGGGGTGCGGGTGGTCGGCACCCTGCGCAATCCCAAGATGACCTTCTTCTCCGACAGCGATCCGGGTCTGACCCAAGCCGACATCACCAAATATCTGATGACCGGCATCCCGCCCTCGTCCAACGACCGTAACGATCAGGCCGGGCTGGCGGTCGGCACCTATATCGCCCCCAAGATCTACATGGAATACGAAAGCGGACTCGGCGACACGGCCAACAAGGTCAAGCTGCGCTACGACCTCTCCAAGCACATCGAACTCCAGACCGAGACCGGCGAGAGTCAAGGTGCCGACATCTTTTTCAAGTTCGAAAACTGACCCCAGGCTCCAGCATCCGCGTCACTGGCCGAGCTGGTTGTTGGTGTGGCTGATCCTGGCGCTGGGCCGGCTGCCCTTTCCGCTGCTGTGGGCGCTCGGCTCGGTGTTCGGACGCCTCGGGTATTGGTTGGCCGGTTCGCGACGTCTGGTCGCACGGCGTAATCTGGAACTGTGCCTGCCCGAGATCACGCCCGCCGAGCGCGAACGTCTGCTGCGCGCCCATTTCGGCTGGCTCGGTGTGGCGGCGTTCTGTCAGGGCGTCGGCTGGAGCGCCTCGCGCGCACGTCTGGCGCGTCTGACGCATCTGCGCCACCGTGAGCGTGTCGATGCCTGTATCGCCGAGGGGCGACCTGTGATCATCCTATTGCCGCATTTCGTTGGACTGGAACTGGGCGGCCAGACCTTTTCCGGACTGGTGCATTCGGGCATCTGCATGTACCAAAGGATCCGCAATTCGGTGGTCGAGCACCATGTCAAGCGCACACGCGGACGGTTCGGCGGTCTCTCGGTCGAGCGTCAGGACGATCTGCGTGGTCTGGTGCGCGAGATCAAGCGCGGTACGCCCTTTCTATACCTGCCGGATCAGGACGGCGGACGGCGTGGGATCTTCGTCCCGTTCTGCGGTATCCCCGCCTCGACCGTGCCCATGCTCGGACGTTTCGCGGCCATGACGAACGCTGTTGTCATCCCGACCTTTCCCCGTTTTCTGCCCTGGGGACGCGGGTTGGAGCTGACCTTCGATCCGCCGCTCGACGACTTCCCGAGCGGCGATCCGGAGCGCGACACCGCGCGCATGAATCAGGTCATCGAGTCACGTCTGCGCGAGATGCCGGAGCAATACTTATGGGTCCATCGTCGCTTCAAGACTCGCCCGCCGGGGGAAGCCTCCATCTATCCGCCCAAGCGTAAGAAGCGCAAGCATGGTTGATCCGGACGCTCGAATGGGCGCCTTGCGTCTGGGGCGAATCCGCGACTGGCTGCTCGGCGGCGCGCTGTTGCTGGCCCTGGTGGTCGCGGTCGAGTTCCTGGTCGGCTGGGGGCCGTTGCTGGCGCCCTGGCGCGAACTCTCGCCCTGGCTGCTCGCCTGGCTGTTCCTGCTCACGGCCCTGAGCTATGGGTTACGCGCGGTGCGGGTGAGCGACTATTTCGGCGCGCGTCTGGCCGGTCGCTTCCCGGCCGTGCTGCGGCTGACCATCCTGCACAATACGGCCAACAACCTGCTGCCGATGCGTGCCGGCGAGCTGGTCTTTCCCTGGTTGATGCGTCGCTATTTCGGGCAGGGGCTGCTGGACTCGGCGGCTGCACTGGTCTGGATCCGGCTGCTCGATCTGCATTTCCTGGCCCTGATCGGGCTGCTGATCCTCCAGCTCGGGCATCCGTCCTGGCTCTGGTGGCCGGCGGGCGGACTCTGGATCGCGGGACTCGGCGTCCTGATCCTGCTGTCCTGGATGGGTGAGTCGGTCAGACTGGCCGGCGCTGGACGTCTGCGCTCGATCCTGCGTCGGGTGCTCCAGGCCGCGCCCGGCGATCCCCGGCTGATCGCGCGCGTCTATGGCTGGACGGCGCTGATCTGGAGCCTGAAGTTCGTCGCCTTCACCAGTCTGCTCAGGTTCTTCCTGCCGATCGATGTCTGGCGACTGCTGGCCGGGGTCATGGGGGCCGAGCTCTCCAGTGTGCTGCCCTTCCACGGCATCGCCGGGTCCGGCAGCTACGAGCTGGCGGCGGTCGCGGCCTTGGCGCCGCTCGGGGTCGATCCGAAGCCGGCGCTGGCCGGGGCGGTCAATCTGCATCTGTTCCTGCTCGGGAGCACCTTACTGCTCGGCGCCCTGGCCTTTCTCTTGCCCGGAGGCGCGATGCCGGCCGGGACGCGCGCCGCCGCCCTTGAATCCCAGCCAGCCACGACGATGCGCGATCGCTCATGACCGGCCGCGCGGCTGGCGGAGGGCGGCATCAGAAGTGATGCACGTAGCGCAGATTCAGTCGCGCCCCCTCGGGCCGATTCTCGGCCAGGGTCTCCCAATAGAGATTGGCGAACAGATGATCGTGCCTGGAGACGTGATAGACGAGCCCCGGCCCGATGCCGAGTACCTGCTCCTTGCTGTCCGACAGCTCGCGCCCATCGACCTTGCTCTCGGTGATTTGCTTGAGATAGTAGCCGTTGATACCGAGCCGCAGACGGTTGGGGATGACCTCGTAGGCGCTGGCGAAGTTCAGATGGATGGCCTGACCGGCCTGTGAGTCGTCGGCCTGAAGCGCACTGTTGGGGTCCGAGTTCTCGGCGTTCCAGAGATAGTGCAGACGCCAGGAGACTGTCCACTTGGGATCGATGAAGAAGGTCGCCGCCCAGTAGGGATTGAAGGAGAAGACGTTGCTGCCCGGATTGAGCGCATGATCGGGGTCATAGGCCCCGGTCGGCAGGAGCATCTGCAACTCGATGCGCTGCATGAAGCGCGGTCCGTTCGGACCCATGACGGGATCCCATTGCAGGAAGGGGCCGATCAGCAGATCACCGAGATTGCCGCTGTTGGTCGAGAGGGCCGGATTGTCGCCCGGATCGATATCGAAGCCGACGATCGGCAGCATGAGGTTCAAACCCCATTTGCCGCCCAGGAGCAGTTCCTGATCCGACGAATAGAGCAGTTGCGTCAGACTGACGTTGACGTCCACCTCGGCCTTTTCGAGACCGCGCCCGGTCGGCAGGCGCAGGTCGTCGCCGGCGGCATCCTTGAGACGCCCCTGACGGTAGACCTGGAAGTATTGCTGGGCATACCAGCCCGGACCGGCCGGCGGTCCGCCATCGAGGAAGCTGGTGAAGCCGAGATTGACGGCCGGCAGGTCATAGGCCGACACCAGGGGGGCCGTGGTCAGCGCCAGGGTGGCGGCCAGGGATTTCAGAGCGGACAGGCGCATCGGAAGCCTCTTGTCGTTGTGTTTGGAATCGAGCGCGCGAAAGGTAACACAACTGCAATCGGCGTCCGAGCCTGGACGAGACCGGCGGCCGAACGGCGCGCGCGCTGTCGTCGGAGGAAGTCGTGCCCATGGACGTCGCGGCTGGAGACATTCGACCATGCAAGGTATGCTCCACGTCCGAACATCCAAGCCCTCAACCCACTGGAATCCAAGACCGCACCGATGAGACTCGAGCGCATCAAGCTCGCCGGCTTCAAATCCTTCGTCGATCCGACGACCGTGCATTTTCCGAGCAATCTGGTCGGCATCGTCGGCCCGAACGGTTGCGGCAAGTCCAACGTCATCGACGCGGTGCGCTGGGTGATGGGCGAGTCCTCGGCCAAGATGCTGCGCGGCGAATCCATGGCCGACGTCATCTTCAACGGCAGCACCGGGCGCAAGCCGGTCGGCGTGGCGAGCATCGAGCTGATCTTCGACAACAGCGACGGCGGGGCCGGGGGCGAGTACGCCGCCTTCGATCAGATCTCGGTCAAGCGTCAGGTCGCGCGTGACGGTCAGTCCAGCTACTTCCTGAACGGCACGCGCTGTCGGCGCCGCGACATCCAGGATCTGTTCCTCGGCACCGGACTCGGGCCGCGTTCCTACGCCATCATCGAGCAGGGGATGATCTCGCGCATCATCGAGGCGCGTCCGGAGGATCTGCGGCTGTTTCTGGAAGAGGCGGCGGGGATCTCCAAGTACAAGGAGCGTCGGCGCGAGACCGAAAACCGGATGCGCCACACGCGCGAGAATCTCGACCGGCTCAACGACGTGCGCGATGAAGTCGGTAAGCAGTTGCTGCATCTGGAGCGTCAGGCGGCGACGGCCGAGAAATACACCCAGTTGCGCGCCGAGGAACGCCGTCTGGATCTGGAACTCAAGGCGTTGCGCTGGCGCGCGCTCGACGATGAACTCCAGGCGCTGAGCCGACGTCTGGCCGAGGCCGAGAACCGGGTTGAGGCCGGTCTGGCCGAACAGCGGCGGCTGGAGGCCGAGATCGAGTCCAAGCGCGAGGCGTACAACGCCGCTTCCGACGACTTCAACGAGATCCAGGGGCGCTATTACGCCGTCGGCGCCGAGATCGCCCGCGCCGAGCAGGCCATCCGGTTCGCCAATGAGGAACGCGGTCGGCGCGAGGCCGAGCTGGTGCGGCTCGATCAGGAGCTCTATGAGGCCGGGCAGCATCTGGAGCGCGACCGCGAGCGTCTGACCGAGATCGAGCGCGCGCTCGCCGAGGACGAACCTCAGTTGGAACAGGCCGAGTCCGAGCTGTCGGAGGCGACGGGTGCGCTCATGACGCTCGAAGACCAGCTCAAGTCCTGGGAAGCCGAGTGGGACGTCTTCAACGCCGTGGCCGCGCGTCCATCCGAGCAGGCGCAGCTGGAACGTGCCCGACTCACGGCGCTGGAGCAGGCCCAGGGACGCGAGCGCGAGCGTCGGCGCCGGATCGAGGAGGAACGCGCGCGGCTGGATGAATCCGACGTCTCGGCACGGCTGGAGGAATTGAGCGAGCGCGAATCCGTGCTCGACGAGCGGATCACGGCCCTGGAAGACGAGCGCGACGCGGTACTCGAGTCCCTGGCCGGACATGAGACCGCACTGCGCACGCTGGCCGATACGCTCGATCAGGTCCGCACCCGTCTGCGCGAAGCCAAGGGACGTCTGGCCTCGCTGACGGCGCTCCAGGAATCGGCGCTGGCCGATACCGACGTCGAGCGCCGCGACTGGCTGATGCGCCGGGGACTGGCGGGTGCGGCGCGTCTGGTCGAGCAGCTCAAAGTCGAACCGGGTTGGGAGCGCGCGGTCGAGATCCGGCTTGGACAGGCCCTGCGCGCCGTGACGGTCGAGGCTCTGGACGCGGTCGTGGCGGACGCCGACGAACTGCCGCCCGGTCTGGTGTTGCTCGAAACGGTGGGCGATCCCGTCCCTGATCCCGAGATCGAGACCGGATACCGGCGGCTCGGTCAGCGCGCCCAGTCGCCCTGGCCGATCGTCGGACTGCTCGGCCCGACGCACACGGTCGCCCATCTGCGCGAGGCGCTGGCGGCCCGTCATGATCTGAGCCGCGACGCGACCCTGATCACGCCCGAAGGCATTGAGGTCGGTCGTCACTGGCTGCGCGTCCCGGAGCGCGACGGCGCCTCGGGCGTGCTGGAACGTGCCGAGACCATCGCCGCGCTCGAATCCGAGCTGGCCGCGCTCGCCGACGAGGAGGCCGAGCGGCTCGACGAAGAGATCGAACTCCGCGACGCGCGCACCGACTCCGAACAACGCCGACTCGCGCTCGAATCCGAGCTGACCGGTCTGGAACGCGAACGCTCGGCTCTGCGCTCCGAACTGAGCGCCCTGCGCACGCGCGTCGAGCATCAGTCCGAGCGTCGACGCGCACTCGACGAGGAATGGTCCGATCTGGAGCGCCAGAGCGCCGAATCACTCACCGAGATGGAAGACACGCGCGAACGTCTGCACGACTGGCTCGATCGGATGGAGACCCTGGCCGAACAGCGGGTCACGCTGGAACAGGAACGCACCCGTCTGCGCACCCAGGTCGCCGAGAGCCGTGAGCGCGAACGTGCCTGCCGCGACCGGACGCAGTCCCTGCGCATCCGGGTCGAGTCCAACCGCGCCGCGCGCGAGGCGACCCGCCAGAGCCGGACGCGCGCCCAGACCCAGCAGACCCAGTTGCTCGACCGTCGCGATGAACTGATCGCCGCGCTGGAGGAGGGCGTCGAACCGCTGGCCGAGCAGCGCGAACGGCTCGACGAACATCTGGTGCGCCGCGTCGAGGTCGAGGACGAATTGCAGAAAGCCCGCCAACGGCGCGAAACCCTGGAGACCGAGGTCCGTACACTGGAGCAGGCCCGTCAGCGTGCCGAGCAGGAACTCCAGACCCATCAGCGCGGCCTGGACGCCCTGCGTCTGGAACGTCAGGAACGCCTGGTCCGCCAGCGCACACTGGAAGAACAGTTTGCAGAACTCGGCGCCAGCCAGGGCGCGATCCTGGAATCACTCGATCCGGCAGCGACCGAGACCGTCCGGCAAGAAGAACTGAGCAAGGTCACCGCGCGCATCCAGCGTCTGGGTGCGGTCAACCTGGCCGCCGTCGATGAATTCAAGGAACAGTCCGAACGCAAGACCTACCTCGACGCCCAGTACGACGACATCGCCCGTTCGCTGGAGACCCTGGAGCAGGCGATCCGCAAGATCGACCGCGAGACACGCAGCCGTTTCAAAGAGACCTATGAGCAGGTCGATCAGGGCTTCCAGCAGCTCTTTCCGCGTCTGTTCGGCGGCGGACAGGCCTATCTGGAACTGACCGACGAGGATCTGCTCGAAACCGGGGTGAGCGTCATGGCGCGCCCGCCCGGCAAGCGCAACTCCAGCATCCATCTGCTCTCGGGCGGCGAGAAGGCCCTGACCGCCGTGGCCCTGGTGTTCGCCATCTTCCAGCTCAACCCGGCGCCCTTCTGTATGCTCGACGAGGTCGACGCCCCGCTCGACGACGCCAATGTCGGGCGCTTCTGCGAGCTGGTGCGCGCGATGTCGGAGCAGGTGCAGTTCATCTTCATCAGCCACAACAAGGTGACGATGGAGATCGCCCACCACCTGATGGGCGTGACCATGCACGAGCCGGGTGTGTCGCGTCTGGTCAGCGTCGACGTCGACGAAGCGGTGCGTCTGGCCGCCGTGTCCTGATGGCCTTTGCCCTTCAGAGCGACGTTCGGACGGTCGGAGCGAGCTGGCGTATCCCTAGGCCGACCCCGGCCACAGATGTTCCGCAATCCGGACAGATGCCATGCCGGATCCGGTTCTCCAGTAGCCGGAAACCATGACGGCGGATGAGCCGTGTGCCGCATCCGGGACAATGGGTGTCCTCGCCGCCGTCGCCCGGCAGATTGCCGACATAGACATACCGCAAGCCGACCTCCAGCCCGATACCGGCGGCACGCCTCAGCGTCGCCGAGGGTGTGGGTGCGACATCGGCCATCTGATAGGCGCCATGGAACCGCGAGACATGCCAGGGGATATCCGGCGAGACCGAATGGATGAAGCGCGCGATCTCACGCAGTTCCTCATCCGAGTCGTTGACGCCCGGAATCACCAGGGTCGTCACCTCGATCCAGACGCCGAGCGCGTGATAGCGGCCGATGGCGTCGAGCACCGGCTGGAGCCTGACGCGGCTGATATGACGATAGCTCTCGTCGCGGAAGAACTTGAGATCCACGTTGGCCGCGTCCAGCACGCCGGCCAGTTCGCGCTGGGGCGCCTCGTTGATGTAGCCGTTGGTGACGAAGATGTTGGCCAGTCCCGCCTCGCGCGCCAGACAGGCCGTCTCGTAGGCCAGTTCATAGAAGATCGTCGGTTCGGTATAGGTGTAGGCGATGGAGCGCGCGCCCGATGCCCGGGCCGCACGCACGATCTGCGCCGGTGTCACAGGTTCGCCGGGCACCCTGTCGCCGAGTCGCGCCAGTTGGGGACAGAGTGGTTGGTCCTCGGCGGATTCCAGGTCATCCGACTCCGGATGCTTGGGCAGGCGCTCGCGCGGCCACTGCGAGATCTCCCAGTTCTGGCAGAACTCACAGCGCAGACTACAGCCGACCGTGGCGATCGAATAGGCCGTCGATCCCGGATAGAAATGGAACAGCGGCTTCTTTTCGATCGGATCCAGACTGCGTGAGACGACCCGATCGGCCACCAGCGTGAAGAGGGTGCCCTGACTGTTGTAGCGCACCGCACAGACACCGCGCCCCGCGTTCGGGATGATGCAGTCGTGTGGACAGAGCCGGCACTGGACGCGCTTGGCGTCGAGCCGGTCGTAGAAGCGTGCCTCCTTCATCAGTTCCTCCGCGAGAAACCCCGCCCTTCAGGGCGGGGGAGGGATAGCGGCTACGACAGTGCAGCCGCCGGAAACGGGTGCAGGCTTTCCACCTGCCGGGCCGTGAGGCTCTGCCCGTAAGGGCCTGGTGACGGACGACGCCTCGCGGCGTGGTCGCTCCCCTCGCCAATGTGTGCAACCGGCTCCCGCCTGACGGCGGCGACCTGAACCTTCGACGCTTTACCTTTCGTCAGCATGATCCAGACCTTTCAGAGCGGCGGACTGAGGAAGCATCCGCCGGTGAGTCTTAACGACCTGTGGCACACGGAGCCCCTTTCGACCGTCCCGGTCAGGCGGGCTGAGGCTGGTCAACCCAGCTTGCTCTCACAAGCTCCGCCCTTCAGGGCGGGGTAGTTGACGGTTCGAACCTCCCAAACAGACCAAGAGCCGCTCCGGGCGCTCAAACAGCATCCCGAGCGGCGATGACGGTGCGGGCCGCATCGCGCAGTACGCTGGCCGCCTCCCAGTCCGTTCCCTGGGGCAGGATCGGCGCCGCGATGACGACCTCGATCGCCCCCGGACGCGGGCGGAAACCGTCGCCCGGCATGATGGCGCGCGTCCCCCGGATCGTCACCGGCAGGATCGGCGCGCCCGCCTCGGCCGCCGCCGCGAAGGCCCCCATACGGAAGGGTAGCAGACCCGGCCGCTCGCGGAAGGTGCCCTCGGGGAAGAAGGCCAGACTCGACCCGTCACGCAGGGCGCGCTGTAGCCGCTCACCCTCGCGATGACTGTGCTTGAGATCGAACCGCTCGACGAACAGCGTCCCCAGGCGTTCGAGAAAGCGCCCGACCAGCGGATTGGCGTTCAGCTCGCGCTTGGCGACGAAGCGCACCGGACGCGGAACGGCCTCGATCAGGGCCAGGGCATCGAGATAGCTCTGATGGTTGGCGATCAGCACCAGACTGCGCTCCGGCGGCGGCAGATGCTCCCGCCCCGTCACGCGCAGACGCACGCCCGTAAGCCGGCGCAGGAGCCGAACACCGCCACGCGCCAGCGACCAGCGCCAGGCCGGACGCGGACTGAGCATGACACCGATCCACACCCAGGGCGCGAGCAGATAGAACACCAGCCAGGCATAGCCGACGTAGAGGGTTTCAGGCAGCCGGACGCCCCAGACACGCAGTCGCCCCAGGATCGCCCGCGCCCCGACCCGCGCCAACTGCCGGGCGGGTGCCGGTGCCGTATCGAACAGCCGCCCGGCCAGATAGCGCTCGCGCGTATCGCCCCGGCGCAGCTTGCCGCTGGAGGTCTTGAGCACGGCGCGCGGCGGGGCCAGCACGATCTCGTCCGGCGGCAGACCCAGCACCTCGGTGGCCAGTTCGCGCGCCCGCTGGGCCAGCGCCGCGCGCCGCTCCGGGTCGCGCTCCTTGGTCTCGGCCACGATCACCAGCCGCTCGCTGCCCTGACGCGCATCGCGTGCGGCGAAAGCGACCACGCAACCGCGCCGGATGCCCGCCAGCTCGCCGAGCGCCTGCTCGACCTCGTAGGGATAGAGATTGCGCCCGCCGCGGATGATCAGATCCTTCACCCGCCCGGTGAGATGGATGTCGCCGCCGGCCAGATAGGCGCGGTCGCCGGTCTCGTGCCAGCCGTCGCGGATCAGATGCGCCGTGGCCTCGGGGTTGCGGTAGTAACCCTGAGTCGCCGATGGCCCCTGGAATTGCAGCAGGCCCTCATGCCGCTCGGGTCGCTCCCGGCCCGAGTCGTCGACCACCCGTACCCGATAGCCCGGCAACGGACGCCCGCAGGCGACCACCTCCATCGCATCCGGATCGTCGCAGGCCACCGGCAGGGCATAGCCCGAGCCGGCGAAGCGCACGCGGTCGATGCAGTCGATGCGCGGCCCGCGTTCCACCGGCGGGAACGCCAGACCGACCGCCGCCTCGGCCAACCCATAGACAGGCGCCAGCGCCTCGGCGCGCAAGCCGCAGGGCGCGAAGCGCTCGGCGAAGCGGCGCAGGGTCTCGGCGCTGACCGGCTCGGCGCCATTGAAGGCGCGCCGCCAGGAACGGAGATCCAGCCCCTCCAATTGACTGTCGGAGAGCCGCGTCAGACAGAGTTCATAGGCGAAGTTGGGCGCCGCCGACAGCGTGCCGCGATGGATACTGATCGCCTGGAGCCAGCGTCTGGGACGGGCGAGAAAGGCCGGCGGCGACATCGAGATCAGGGGGACGCCGAAATAGAGGCTCCCCAGCCAGGCGCCGATCAGCCCCATGTCGTGATAGAGCGGAAGCCAACTGACGAAGACGTCGTCGGGCGCGATGGCGATGGCCTCGCCCATGGCGCGGATGTTGGCGAGCAGGTCGGCATGGGTGAGCATCACGCCCTTGGGATCGCCCGTGCTGCCGGAGGTGTATTGCAGAAAGGCCAGATCGTCGGCGCCGGGATCGGCCCAGTCGGCGCGGCTCGATGGCACCGTCTCGTCCAGCCCCTCCAGCGTCAGGATCTCATGCAGCGACGGCACCTGGGCACGCAGCACGCGGGCGACGGGCCGCGCCTCGGGCACCGTGATCAACACGCGCACGCCGGCATTGTCGAGCAGCCGGGCATGGCGGCGCAGATGGTCTTCGAGCTGCTGGGGCCGCGCGGGCGGATAGATGGGTACGGGCACGCCGCCCGCGATCAGCACGCCGAAGAAGGCGAAGAAATAGTCCGGACCGGTCGGCAGCATGATCGCGACCGTGGCGCCGGTCTTGAGTCCGGCCGCGCGCAGTCGGGCGGCGACGCGCGCCGCACCCTCGGCCAGTGCGGCATGGGTGAGCGGATGGGGCCGGTCGTCACCATCGTAATAGGTCAGATGGACACGCTCGCCGTGGCGGTCGCGATGCCAGGCGAGGACGTCGATCAATGTCCGGGCGCCGGACGGATGATCCAGGCCCGCGCCCGCCGGCACGGCGGCATCGGCGCTCAGGCCCACGGGCAGGCCCGCTTCCGCCGTCTCACCCATCAGCGCCAGCAGATCGCGCGGCGTGGCGGCCGGCAGCGCGGTGTCGGGCAGATGCACATCGAGGCCGCACTCGATACGCGCGATCAGCTCGGAACGGCTCAGACTGTCGAGCCCGAGATCGGATTCGAGCCGGGTGTCGAGCGTCAGTCCTTCGCGCGGTTCCGGTAGATGCGACTCGCGCGCGAAGTCGCTCAGAACCTTCAGGAGTCGGTTGGCGTTCTCATCGGAGGGAGGCGGATGGTTCGTCACGGTACGCAGGCTCGGATCAATGAAACCAGCGCTACATTTGAACCGCAACGGACGGTGGGATGCAAAGGCTTTCAGCCGCCGGGTTCGACCATGAGCCCGAACCCGGCGGCGCGCACGTATCAACGCTCAGGCAACCGCCGACTGAACCTGTCTGAGCAGTTCGCCCGGTGCGAGCACGGGCAGCGTGGCGGCATCGAAGTCGGGCGCATTGAGCGAGATCACATGATCGAGCCCGTTGACGCGGGCGCATTCATGGAGGAGCGCATCGTCGAAATAGCGCCAGCCCAGTCCCATGGCCGCGTCGATCACCTCGGCGTCGACCGGTGCGATTTCGAGCATGGCGCGCAATTCGTTCAGCTTCGCGCTCGCACCCAGATAACCGTGGGTGCGCGAGAGGTGGTCGTGGAGCGATTCGATCGTCGAGGCGCAGACATAGCCGGTGATATGGCCATTGGCCGCCAGTGTCAGGGCGGCGGAGGATTCAGGCGTGGGATGCTCGTCGTTGGTCAGGGCATCGAGCAGCACACTGATGTCGAACAGCGTCTTGGGTTGTGGATTCATGCCGTCACTCCTTTCCTAATCGATGATCTGTCGGAACCGTCGATCCGGTTCCGTGAGTGCTCCGAACGGACTGCGTGTGTCCATGACCCGTCCGGTACGCTCGCGCCGAGAAAGCCCGGACGACTCCAGTCGCTCGGGGATTGAAGCCGGTGGATGGTGAGCTTGAATGCGGGGGATTCGCCCGAGAGACAGGACGGGAGAGGGCGAATAGGGGGGAGCCGGTATGAAGGAGAACGAGCAACGATCTCTCGGATGCGCGTTTATGTGTATGGCATCCGGGAGACTGCAAGACTCGGGTGTCGATTCCTGGATGAGGCTGAGCATCTCCTTAGGTGTCCCTGCTCGTCGTCATCGAATGGTCGTATTCTAAACTGTGATCGAGTTCACACAAGCCATTTTTCAACCATCCAGGCGTGAAAGTGTACAAAACACCGTTCTTTCAGGCTCAAGTTTTTGATTTTGATAGGCCGATACCAAAAACCCTCTTGAGAGTCATGTAGCCGCCGGATCGTCTGACGTTAGGCGACATCGCCGCCGGCCGGCTCGATGAGCTTGGGCGTCACCTTCCAGATGTGCGCGGCGTACTCACGGATCGCCCGGTCCGACGAGAAGCGCCCGATGCGCGCGACATTGAGGATCGACATGCGCGTCCAACGCGGCGTGTCCTTATAGGTCTCGCTCACCGTCTTCTGGCAGTCCAGATAGGCGCGATAATCGGCGAGCACCATGAAGGGATCATGGTTGACGAGATTGTCGGTCAGGGGTCGGAAGAGCTGGGTGTCGCCGTGCGAGAAGAGTCCCGAGTTGATCAAATCGATGTCGGACTTGAGTTCGGCGTCGTTCCGGTAGATCTCCCAGGGCCGATAGCCGGTCATCTGGCGTTGCAGCGCCTCTTCAGCCGTCATCCCGAACAGGAAGAAGTTCTCGGCCCCGACCGCCTCGCGGATCTCGACATTGGCCCCGTCGAGGGTGCCGATGGTCAGCGCTCCGTTCATCGAGAATTTCATGTTGCCCGTGCCCGAGGCTTCCTTGCCGGCGAGCGAGATCTGCTCGGAGAGATCGGCCGCCGGATAGAGCCGCTGGCCGTTCTTGACGTTGAAGTCGGGCAGGAAGGCCACGCGGATCCAGCCGTTGACCTGAGGATCGTTGTTGACCACCTCGCCGACCGCGTTGATCAGCTTGATGATGAGCTTGGCCATGAAATAGCCCGGCGCCGCCTTGCCGCCGAAGATGAAGGCACGCGGCACCAGATCCTGCGACTGGCCCTGTTTGATGCGCTGATAGCAGCGGATGATGTGCAGCACCTTGAGATGCTGGCGCTTGTATTCGTGGAAACGCTTGGCCTGGACGTCGAACAACGATTCCGGGTCGAGCCGGACGCCGGTGGCCTGATTCATCCACTCGGCCAGATCCTGCTTGGCCGCCCGCTTGACCGCGCGCCACTCCTCTTGCAATCCGGCATCCTCGACATGGGCCTCCAGCTCGCGCACCCGCTCCAGATCGCGAATCCAGTCCTCGTGACCACAGGTGGCCGTGATGAGTCGGGACAGACGCGGGTTGGCCACGACCATGAACCGCCGCGGCGTGACCCCATTGGTGACATTGTGGAAACGCTCAGGCCAGAGTTCGGCGAAGTCCTTGAACAGCGTGGCCTTGACCAAGGCCGAATGCAGCTCGGCCACGCCATTGACCGCCCGGCTGCCGACGACCGCCAGATTGGCCATGCGTACCCGCCGCTCGCCGCCCTCGGCGATCAGCGACATGCGCCAGACCCGTGCCTCGTCGCCGAGGAAACGCATCCGCACCTCGTCGAGGAAGCGGCGGTTGATCTCGTAGACGATCTCCAGATGACGCGGCAACAGGCGCTCGAACAGGCTCACCGACCAGGTTTCGAGCGCCTCGGGCAGCAGGGTATGGTTGGTGTAACAGAAGGTGCGATGGGTGATGTCCCAGGCCTGCTCCCAGTTCATGGCGTGCTCGTCGAGCAGCAGGCGCATCAGCTCGGCCACCGCGAGCGCCGGATGGGTGTCGTTGAGCTGGGCGACGAACTTGTCGGCGAAGGTCTCCAGCGGACCGACCGTGTTCAGATGCAGCCGGATCATGTCCTGCATCGAGCAGGAGACGAAGAAGTATTGCTGCTTGAGCCGCAGCTCCTTGCCGGCCTCCGGCTCGTCGTTGGGGTAGAGCACCTTGGAGATGGTCTCGGCCTGGATATTGGCATAGACCGCGCCATAGTAGTCGCCGGTGTTGAAGGCCTGGAAGTCGAACGAGGCCGGGGCCTCGGCCTTCCACAGTCGCAGCAGGTTGGCGTTCGCGGTACCGTAGCCCAGGATCGGGGTGTCATAGGCCATGCCATTGATCACCGATGCCGGCTGCCAGCGCTGACGGCTGCGGCCCTTGTCGTCCCGATAGGACTCGGTGTAGCCGCCGTAGCCGACCGAAAAGCGGATCTTGGGCCGCGGGATCTCCCAGGGATTGCCGTTGCGTAGCCAGTTGTCGGTCCTCTCGACCTGCCAGCCGTCCTCGATGGCCTGATCGAAGATGCCGAACTCGTAGCGGATGCCGTAGCCGATGGCCGGGATGTGGCAGGTCGAGAGCGATTCCATGAAGCAGGCGGCCAGACGCCCCAGTCCGCCGTTGCCCAGGCCCGGTTCTTCCTCCTCCTCCAGAATGGCGTCGAGATCCAGCCCCAGCTCCTCGCCGACCTCGCGCGCGGTCTCGGTGATGCCGAGGTTGACCAGATTGCCGGCCAGATGGGGGCCAAGCAGATATTCGGCCGAGAGATAGCAGACGGTGCGCGCATGGCTGGTCTTGAAGACCTGCGCCGACTCCACCCAGCGCTGCGGCCAGCGCCTCGGCCGAGCGCACGCGCCGGTAGAGCACGTACGCCAGCAGGGCGACCGTGAAGAAGAGCAGACCAAGCAAGCCGGCCTGGGTGAAGGAGATCGCCCGGCTACCGCCGAGCATGGCGCTGTAGATCTGCTCGCTGATGACGGCCAGCGAGGCCAGGGCGGCGAACAGCAGCGACAGCCGTCCCTCCAGCATGAGCGCGCCGGCGGCCACCGCGACGGCGATCAGGATGCCCAGCCCGCTGGTGACGCCGCCGGCGGTGTGCATGAGCGCGGTGTAGACGAGGATGTCGGTGAAGATGGCGAGCTGGACCTGACTGATCCGCGACGGGCGGCGCAGTGAGAGTCCGAGTCCGCTGAGCAGCACCAGCACCGCATAGACCACCAGCACGTTCCAGGCGAGCTGGTTGTCGGAGCGGGCGAGCGCCGGGTCGCCGGCGGCGGGCGAGAAGGCCAGCACCAGACCGACGACCATCAGCAGCCGGAAGAGGAAGAGCCAGCGCAGGGCGCTCCAGCTCGGATAGGCGGATTCGGTTCCGGGTTCGACATCCATCGGGGTTGGGTAGGCCAAGGCGCGCGATCGAGAAAGACCGGACCCGCCGGACGCGACGGGCATTCGATTGTATTATGCGCCGACCAAGCCGTTTCGCCGATCGCCTGCGGGGATCGTGCGCCTCATTCACGGTCGAGTTATGAATTTACACGAATTTCAAGCCAAACAGTTGTTGCGGGAACGCGGAATCGCGGTCCCGGATGGAGTCCTGGTCGAGCGTCCCGAGGCGGTGCGCGAGGCCTGCACCCGGCTCGGCGGTGCGCGCTGGGCGGTCAAGGCCCAGGTCCACAGCGGCGGTCGCGGCAAGGCCGGAGGCGTGGTGCTGGTCGACAGTCCGGAGCAGGCCGAGACCGAGACGCGCCGTCTGCTCGGTTCGCGGCTCGTCACACTCCAGAGCGGACCGGACGGGCTGCCGGTCGGCTCGGTCCTGATCGAGCGCCCGACGGCCATCGAGCGCGAGCTGTATCTGAGTCTGCTGGTCGATCGTGCCGGCGAGCGCTTGCTGTTCGTCGCCTCGGCGGCCGGCGGCATGGACATCGAGACGGTGGCCGCCGAGACGCCGGAGCGGATTCTCAAGGTCAGTGTGCATCCGGTGGTCGGCGTCCAGCCTTACAAAGCGCGTCGGCTCGGCTTCGGACTTGGGCTGGACGAGGCCCAGATCAAGACGCTCGGCACGCTCATGGAGCGACTCTATCGGCTCTTCATCGACAGCGACGCCAGCCTGATCGAGATCAACCCGCTGGTCGTGACCGATACCGGCGAGCTGCTGGCGCTCGATGCCAAGCTCACGCTCGACGACAACGCGCTCATGCGGCATCCGGCACTGGCCGCGCTACGCGACCCGAGCCAGGAAGATCCGCGCGAGGCGGCGGCGCGGGCGCACGATCTCAACTACATCAGTCTCGACGGCAACATCGGCTGCATGGTCAATGGGGCCGGGCTGGCGATGGCGACCATGGATCTGATCAAGCTCCAGGGCGGCCGGCCGGCCAACTTCCTCGATGTCGGCGGGGGGGCGACGGCGGCGCGCGTAGCCGAGGCATTCAAGCTCATTCTCTCCGACCCCAAGGTCGCCTCGATCCTGGTCAACATCTTCGGCGGCATCGTGCGCTGCGACCTGATCGCCGAGGGGATCATCCGGGCGGTGCGCGAGGTCGGGGTATCGGTGCCGATCGTGGTGCGTCTGGAAGGCACCAATGCGCCGCAGGGGTTGCAACTGCTCGCCGACAGCGGGCTGGCGCTTCAGACGGCCGGCGAACTCGAGACGGCGGCGACGCTGGCGGTCGAAGCCGCGCGGCGTGGTTCGGATTCAGGCACAGCATCGAACACGGTAGAAGGGGAGGGCCGCGCATGAGCATCCTGGTCGACGCCGATACGCGCGTCATCTGTCAGGGCTTCACCGGCAAGCAGGGGACGTTCCACAGCGAGCAGGCCATCGCCTACGGCACCAATCTGGTCGGCGGCGTGACGCCCGGCAAGGGCGGCCAGCGCCATCTCGACCGGCCGGTGTTCGACACCGTGAGCGATGCCGTGCGCGAAACGGGTGCGGATGCCGGCATGATCTATGTGCCGGCGCGCTTTGCCGCCGATGCCATCCTGGAAGCGGCGGACGCCGGGATTCGGGTCATCGTCTGCATCACCGAGGGTATTCCGGTGCTCGACATGCTGCGGGTCAAGGCGGCGCTGGCCGGGACGGAGGCGGTGCTGATCGGTCCCAACTGTCCGGGCATCATCACGCCGGGCGCGTGCAAGATCGGCATCATGCCGGGACACATCCATCAGCCGGGGCGGGTCGGGATCGTCTCGCGCTCGGGCACCCTGACCTATGAGGCGGTCTATCAGACCACCCAGGCCGGTCTGGGCCAGAGCACCTGTGTCGGCATCGGCGGCGATCCGATCCACGGGCTGGATTTCATCGACTGTCTGCGGCTGTTCGAGCGCGATCCGCAGACCGAGGGCATCATCCTGGTCGGCGAGATCGGCGGCGAGGCCGAGGAGGCGGCCGCCGAGGTCATCCGCACCGAGATCAGCAAGCCGGTGGTGGCCTATATCGCCGGGGTCACGGCGCCGGCGGGCAAGCGCATGGGACATGCGGGCGCCATCGTCACCGGCGGTGCGGGCACGGCCGAGGGCAAGTATGCGGCGCTGGAGGCGGCCGGCGTGCTGACCGTGCGCTCACCGGCGCAGATGGGCGCTCGGTTGGCCGAGCGGCTGCGGGGCGTCTGAGCGTCCGCTTCGCACGACCAGGGGCCGACCCACGACAGGGTCGGCCTTCACACCCGATGCGCCCCTTCCGCTGGAATTATCCAACTGTCATACTGGGTTCATCGCGCGACCGGCTCGAATCGACGAGTCCGCCTTTGGACAGATGGCCCACATGATGCTCAACACCCCTCTAGAACACTCGGATCGGCCCACGCTCGACGTGGAGGCGATCCGCGCCCAGTTCCCCATTCTGACGACCCCGATCGACGGCCAACCGCTGATCTATCTCGACAGCGCCGCCAGCACCCAGCAGCCCGAGTGCGTGATCGACACCGTGGCCGACTATCATCGCGGCCATCACGCCAACATCCATCGCGGTGCCTACCGACTCTCGCGCACCGCGACCCGGATGTACGAGGAGGCACGCGAGCGGGTCGCCCGCTTCCTCAACGCCGCCGATCCGGTCGAATGTCTCTTCACCCGTGGCACGACCGAGTCGATCAACCTGGTCGCCGCCACCTGGGGTCGTGCCAATCTCCAGCCCGGCGATGAGATCCTGATCTCGACCCTGGAGCATCATTCCAACATCGTTCCCTGGCAGATGGTCGCCGCGACCACGGGCGCGCGGATTCGCGTCATCCCGATCGACGACGCCGGTGATCTGGATCTGGACGCCTACCGGCGCCTGCTCTCGCCGCGCACGCGGCTGGTGGCGGTCAATCAGGTCTCCAACGCGCTCGGCACCATCAACCCGGTCGCCGAACTCATCGCCGACGCCCATGCCGCCGGGGCGCTGGTGCTGATCGATGGGGCACAGTGGGTCGCGCACGGCCTGACCGATGTCCAGGCGCTCGACGCCGATTTCTATGTATTCTCCGGCCACAAGCTCTATGGCCCGACCGGGATCGGCGTGCTCTACGGCAAACGCCGACTGCTGGAGTCCATGCCGCCCTATCAGGGCGGGGGCGACATGATCGAGCGTGTCACCTTCGAGCATACGACCTATGCCGGATTGCCGAACCGCTTCGAGGCCGGTACGCCCCACATCTCGGGCGCGATCGGACTGGCGGCGGCCATCGACTGGGTCGAGTCGATCGGACTCGCCGCGATCGGCGCACACGAGCAGCACCTGCTGCGTCGGGCCACCGAGCGGCTGGCATCGATTCCGGGGCTTACGATCAAGGGCACGGCCCGACACAAGAGCGGCGTCATCTCCTGGGTGATGAACGATCCGCCGATCGCCACGCTCGACATCGGCACCGCGCTCGATCTGCGCGGCATCTGCATCCGCACCGGGCATCACTGCTGTCAGCCGCTCATGGACCGGTTGGGCGTGACCTCGACGGCGCGCGCCTCATTCGGCGTCTACAACCGGCTCGACGAAGTCGAGGCGCTGGTCGAGGCGTTGAGCGAGATCCGGGAAGCGGCGAGCCGTCAGCGGCGCGCGTCCGGTGTGGCTCAGGCGACGCCGGGAGCCGAGCCGACGACGGCCGGGGACAGTGGAGATCTTGGAGACGGGGAGGGGACTGAGCCGGCCCTGAGCTATCCGGCCGCCGTGGCCGATTCACCCCAGGCCGCCGCCGACGAGATCGCCGAGGTCTTCGAACTGCTGCCCGACTGGCCGATGCGCCATCAGCACATCATCGACCTGGGCGACCGGTTGCCGCCCATGCCCGAGTCGCTCAAGACCGAGACCAACGCGGTGCACGGCTGTCAGAGTCAGGTCCACATCGCCGCGCGGGTGCGGCCCGGAACGGCGGATGTCATCGAGTTCCTGGCCGACAGCGACGCCAACATCGTGCGCGGTCTGATCGCGCTGCTCCAGCGGCTCTACTCGGGACAGCAGGCGCGCGACATCCTGGCGTTCGATGTCGAGGCGTTCTTCAGACAGATCGGACTCGACCAGCATCTGAGCCTGACGCGGCGCAATGGGCTGGAGGCCATGGTGCGGCGGGTGCGTCAGTTGGCGGGGACGATCGCGGGCTGAGCCTTCGCCATAAGGCCGAATCGAGCCGTCGAAAGGGCCGGTGCAAACACCGGCTTTTTTTGTCAGTAACCGCCCTTGCGCTTGACCGCCGGCAGTCCGGCGATCTTGGTGCCCTGCTTGGTGGGCGCCAGCGGGAAGAGCCGGTAGAGATCCTTGCTGGTGGGCTTGTTGCCCCACATCTTGCCCATGTCCTTGAGCACCACGCGCTCCATCGGCTGATTCTGGCCGTTGTTGATGTATTCGTCGCGCAGATAGTTGATCACGTCCCAGTGCTTGTCGGTCAGCTCGATGCCTTCGATCTCGGCGAGCTTGCGGGCGACGTCCTCGTCCCAGTCGGCGTAATTCTCAAGATAACCGGTGTCGGTGGTGGCGATGGTGCGGCCGTTGACCTCGATGGCCATGTCTTGCTCCTCTCTGTCATCAGAATTGTCGTGTGGTTGGCCTAGATAGCGGCATTGCCTGCCGTTCTCAATTCAGAACATTCGGATTCTATGATGCTGAACGGTAGGGCGTCATCCGGTTTGCGTCGCACAGTCAGGTCGCAGAGACTGGAACGTTCAGCCGTCACCGATCTGCCAGGGATCGATGACCCGAACGCCCGGCAACGCGAAATCATCCGGGTTGCGCGTGACGGCGTCAGGCCATGTTCGAGGGCCGTTGCCGCCGGCCGGCTGTCGATGGCGGGAAGTAGGTGTGAAAGAGCCCCGGCCAATAACTCTGGGTGATCTTGATGAAAGGCGTGCCCCAGGGGCGGATCGTTTCCCCGACCGGGGTCTTGAGCCGCTTGGCAAAATCACGCACCTAACGCGCCCTCACTTCGGCGGCGGGTCGTTGCTCCGGATTCTCCAGCAGGTCGACGGCTTCATGAATGCACTGAAACATCGCCGCCAAGGGTGGCCAGTACGCGGACGTGGCCGTCATGGCGCGGCCACGCCCGGATGGATGGATGTATGGAGGGCAAAACTTTGTCCCAAAAAACCTATGGAAACCCAAGTTGTCGCCCTCTGAGACTCAGAAGAGGAAATTGAGGCTACAGGCCGGGATGAAGAAAGCCGTCTTGAGTTCGAATCCGGCGGCGGTCACGCTATGGATATGTTTGGGCAACAAGCGTTCGAGTAAACCACCGGTGGTTTCAATAGCGTGACGGGCCTGTGACATCTTTAAAATAACGATATTTTACAACAACTTGAAGCCACCTTAAAAGGGCTGGTCTCGGTACGACACGCAACATCATACCGCAACGGTCACGACCTTAGACGGCTATGCCGTGCCGACGCGGCCTGGACAATGGCAGAAACGCCACTGACACCACGAGTGCAGACGGATCAAGATCAACTTGGGGTTGACGTTCCGGGACCAGAAATGGACCAGAGCCGTCGAGCAGAAGAGATCGAATGCTAGGCGAAGCTCATCAGTTCTTCCGCGAGAAACCCCGCCCTTCAGGGCGGGGAGGGAGAGCGGCTACGACATGGCAGCCGCCGGAAACAGGTGCAGGCTTTCCACCTGCCGGGCCGCGAGGCTCTGCCCGTAAGGGCCGAGTGACGGTGCGGCGTCTCACGACGCGACACGCTCCCCTCGCCAATGTGTGCCACCGGCTCCCGCCTCGCGGCGGCGATCAAGACCTTCGACGCTTTACCTTTCGTCAGCCTGATCTCGACCTTTCAGAGCGGCGGACTGAGGAAGCATCCGCCGGTGAGTCTTAACGACCTGTTGCACACGGAGCCCCTTTCGACCGTCCCGGTCAGGCGGGCTGAGGCTGGTCAACCCAGCTTGCTCTCACAAGCTCCGCCCTTCAGGGCGGGGTAGTTGACAATCGCTTCGCTTCCAAGAGCTTAGTGGTGGGCCGTGTAGGATTCGAACCTACGACCAAGAGATTATGAGTCTCCTGCACTAACCGCTGTGCTAACGGCCCGAAGAGCAGTGATGGACGATTGCGCCCTCCCTGGCGCCAAGTCCGATCATTCGTTAGTCGAGGAAGCTGCGTAGTTTATCCGATCGCGTCGGATGACGCAGCTTGCGCAGCGCCTTGGCCTCGATCTGACGGATACGCTCGCGGGTGACGTCGAACTGCTTGCCGACCTCTTCGAGCGTGTGGTCGGTGTTCATGTCGATGCCGAAACGCATCCGCAACACCTTGGCCTCGCGCGACGTCAAACTGGCCAGCATGTTCTGCGTCGCCTCGCGCAACCCCTCGGCGGTCGCCGAATCGAGCGGCGAGATCACGCCCGAGTCCTCGATGAAGTCGCCCAGATGCGAGTCCTCGTCGTCGCCGATCGGCGTCTCCATCGAAATCGGCTCTTTCGCGATCTTCAGCACCTTGCGCACCTTGTCCTCGGGCATGTCCATGCGCGCGGCCAGCTCTTCCGGCGTGGCCTCGCGGCCCATCTCCTGGATCATCTGGCGCGAGATGCGGTTGAGCTTGTTGATCGTCTCGATCATATGCACCGGGATACGGATGGTGCGCGCCTGATCGGCGATCGAGCGCGTGATGGCCTGCCGGATCCACCAGGTCGCATAGGTCGAGAACTTGTAGCCGCGCCGGTATTCGAACTTATCGACCGCCTTCATCAGACCGATGTTGCCCTCCTGGATCAGATCCAGGAATTGCAGCCCGCGATTGGTATATTTCTTGGCGATCGAGATCACCAGACGCAGGTTGGCCTCGACCATCTCCTTCTTGGCGCGCCGGGCCTTGGCCTCGCCGATCGACATCTTGCGATTGACTTCCTTGATCTCGCCGATGGTGAGGATGTTCTCGCGCTCGATGTCCTGGAGCTTGCGCTGGGCGCGCTGGATGTCGGGCGCCAGCGCCTGGAGTCTCGCGCTGAACGGACGACCGCCGGCGATCAGGCCGTCGAGCCACTCGGGATTGGTCTCGTTGCTGGGGAAGGTCTCGATGAACTCCTTGCGCCCCATGCCGGCCTGCTCGACGCACAGGCTCATGATGGCGCGTTCCTGGGTCCGGATGCGCTCGATGGTCGCGCGCAGGATCTCGGCCAGTTCCTGGAACACGGGCGCGACCAGCTTGAACTGGAGGAAGACCTCGGAGACCGCTTGCATGGCCTCACGCGAGCGCTCGTCGTCGCGGCCGTAGGCTTCGAGCGCAGACTTCAGGGTCTGATAGCGCTCGCGCAGCAGGTTGGCGCGGCGCGCGGCGTCCTCGGGGTCGGGACCGGTATCGACCTCAACGGCCGTGTCGTCGTCATCGTCGCTGTCGATGTCGGCGGCCTCGACGTCCAGATCGGTCTTGTCGGCGTCGAGATCGCTCACGGCCTGGGCGTCGGTCGCTGGCGCCTCCTCGACTTCGGCGGGTTCGTCGTTGAAGCCGGAGATGACATCGGTCAGACGGGTCTCTTCGCGATCGACACGGTCGAAGATCTCGATCAGCTTCTCGATCGAGCGCGGATAGACCGACAGGGCGTCGAGCACCTGATTGAGTCCGTCCTCGATGCGCTTGGCGATCTGGAGCTCGCCCTCGCGGGTCAGCAGCTCCACCGTGCCCATCTCGCGCATGTACATGCGCACCGGGTCGGTGGTGCGTCCGAACTCGCTGTCGACGCTGGCCAGCGCCGCGGCGGCGGCCTCGGCGGCCTCGTCGTCGGAGACGGCGCTGTCGCTCAGGGTGTGATCGACGACATCCGGGGCGGTCTCCTGGACCATGATGCCCATGTCGTTGATCATCCTGACGATGTCTTCGATTTGGTCAGTCTCGACGATGCCGGGGGGGAGATGGTCGTTGACCTCGGTGTAGGTCAGATAACCTTGTTCTTTGCCCTTGGCGATCAGTTGCTTCAGTTGAGACTGCTGCTGTTCTTGATCCATGGGGTACCTTGATCTGGGTGCGGCCAAAGTCGGCTCGAAAGCGAACCACGTAGTCTAACACGATACTCTCTCCCGTGTGGAGAGATACGACGGTCGGTCGGCCGGCAGCGGGGCTTGCTGTACGGGGCGTCGGGTGGACGCGATCCGCTTCTCTGGGGCTGACCACAAAATAGATAGACGATCTCGCTGAAAAAGCTAGTCCGGCTCAGGTTCTCGAATGCTCCAGTCGAGCCGGGCGAGTCGGGCACGTTCCTCCGGCGTCCATTCGCTCGGGCTGCGCTTGTTGAGCAGCCGGCGCCATTCGTGTTCGCGCACCTCGTCGCTCAGGCGCTCGATGGCGCCCGTCAGCTCGGCAGCGGCGCCCTCGGCGCTCATGTCGCGCAGAAAGGGATCGACGCTCAGGCGTTGCAGATAGCCGAAATGAGGATGCTCGCGCCAGCGTTCCAGGAGTCGCGCCTTGCTGAGTTCGGGCGACCGGCTGAGCAGGTCGAGCAACTGGGCCAGGATAGCGATGCCGCGATGGGTCGAGCGGCGCCAGTCGTCGCTGATCGTCAACGCCTGGGGCGCCAGATCGGGGCGGTCGAGCAGCAGTGCAATGGCCTGGGCGACCAGACTCGGGCGCGTGGGCTGGGCGAGGCGTGCCTTGGGCTGACGTCGGCGCGCAGCAGCCGGCTGGAGCGTCTGAACCGGCGCGCCCGTAAAATCCGCGAGCCGCTTGGTCAGCAGGTCGCGATAGAGTCCGCTGGGCAATCGATCGATGTAGGGCTGGAGCCGGCCGGCGAAGCGCGCGCGTCCGTCCATGGTGGTGGTGTCCATCGTTTCTCTCAGATGCTCGAAGAGGAAATCGGACAACGGTTGGGCCTGCTCCAGGCGCGATCGGAAGCCCTCGGCACCTTCGCGGCGCACCAGTGTGTCCGGGTCATCGCCCTCGGACAGGAACAGAAAGCGGATCGCCTGGTGTCCGGTCGCCAGGGGCAGGGCGGTCTCCAACGCCTTCCAGGCCGCTGCGCGCCCGGCGCGGTCGCCGTCGAAGCAGAAGACGATGTCCGGCGCGAGCTTGAACAGTTGGTTGAGATGCTCGGGCGTGGTCGCCGTGCCGAGCGTGGCCACGGCATTGGTGATGCCGAACTGCGCCAGGGCGATGACGTCGAGATAGCCCTCGACCACGATCAGGGCTTCGAGCTTGCGATTGGCCCGCTGGGCCTCGTGGAGTCCATAGAGCTCGCGGCCCTTGTGGAAGATCGGCGTCTCAGGCGAGTTGAGATACTTGGGCTTGCCGTCGCCGAGCACGCGCCCGCCGAAGCCGATGACGCGCCCACGCCGGTCGCGGATCGGAAACAGCACGCGGTCGCGAAATTTGTCGTACTGCCGGCCGTCCTGCTCGGAGACCAGCCCGACGGTCTGGAGCCGGGCGCACGCGGCGGCATCGCGGCCGAACTGGGTGAGCACGGGATTGCCGCGCGCCGGCGCATAGCCGAGACCGAAGCGCGCGGCGATCTCGCCGGTCAATCCGCGTCTCTTCAGGTACTCGATGGCGCGCTGGGCTTCAGGATGCTCACGCAACTGTCGACGATAGAAGGCGGCGGCGTCCTCCATCAACCGATAGAGCGGCCCATGATCCGGCGCGGCCTGCATCGGCTCGCCGTCGCTCGGGATCTCCAGTCCGGCACGTTCGGCCAGCTCCTCCACCGCCTCGCGGAAGGAGAGATGGTCGTACTCCATCAGAAAGCCGATGGCAGTCCCGCTCGCGCCGCAGCCGAAGCAGTGATAGACCTGCTTGTCCGGGCTGACGTTGAAGGACGGGGTCTTTTCGTCGTGGAAGGGGCAGCGGGCCTGGAACTCGCGCCCGGCCTTGCGCAACTGGAGGCGCGAGCCGATGAGTTCGACGATATCGGTTCGCGCGAGCAGTTGATCGATGAATTCGGGCGGGATGCGTCCGGCCATGCGGGGCATGCGCGGCGCGGTCTAGCCTCCGAGGCGCTGCTTGACCAGGGCGCTGACGGCGCCCATGTCGGCGCGGCCCTGGATCTGGGGGCGCAGCACGTTCATCACCTTGCCCATGTCGCTCATGGCGGCGGCGCCGGAGGCGGCGATAGCCTCTTCGAGGAGGGCGGCGATCTCGGCGTCGCTCAGCGCGGCGGGCAGGTAGTCCTGGATGACCCCGACCTCGAAGCGCTCGACCTCGGCCAGATCCTCGCGCCCGGCGCTCTCGTACTGGCTGATCGAGTCGCGCCGTTGCTTGACCATCTTGTCGAGCACGGCCAGCGTCTGGGCGTCGTCGAGCTCGATGCGCTCGTCGACCTCGCGCTGCTTGACGGCGGCCAGCATCAGCCGAATCACGCCGAGCTTGGCCTTGTCTCCCGCCTTCATGGCGGTCTTCATGTCATCCTGGAGGCGTGACTTGAGCATACGGATGGTTCAGCACTTGAATGCAGTTCGATCTGGAGGATTCAGGGCGAGCGTTGGCCGATGGGACGTATCGGCCATTCCCTGGACGCGCCTGACTCAGTACGGGCGTTCCCAGCGACGGGCTTCGCGCTGGAGCTTCTTCTGGTGACGCTTGACGGCGGCCGCCTTCTTGCGCTTGCGCTCGGAGGTCGGCTTCTCGTAGAACTCACGACGGCGGACCTCGGCGAGTACTCCCGCTTTCTCGCAGGAACGCTTGAAACGCCGCATGGCGACTTCGAATGGCTCGTTTTCTTTGACGCGAACGCTGGGCATAGGACGGGATCCCTTGCTGTCTCCGGTTGATGGATGGGTGAAAGGTAAAAGATCCTGGATTATAGCGCATGGTCGAGCGACGGCGCAAAGGCTATGATGCACCGATCTTTCGGATTTTGGGCTTCAGGCCGCTTTTGCGGGGCTTAATGACGATGCGAGTGCTGGGAATCGAAACCTCGTGCGACGAGACGGGGATCGCGGTGTACCAAGACGGGCGCGGACTTCTGGCGCAGGCCGTCTACAGTCAGGTCGAGATCCATGCCGAATATGGCGGCGTAGTGCCTGAGCTGGCCTCGCGCGACCATATCCGCAAGACCCTACCGCTGATCCGTCAGGTGCTCGACGAGTCCGGGCTCAAACGCGCGCATATCGACGGCGTGGCCTACACCGCCGGTCCGGGGCTGATCGGGGCATTGCTGGTCGGCTCGGCGCTCGGGCGCGCGCTCGCCTGGGCCTGGAAGGTGCCGGCGATCGGGGTGCATCACATGGAGGGCCACCTGCTGGCGCCGCTCCTGGAAGAACCGGCGCCCGAGTTCCCCTTCGTGGCGCTCCTGGTCTCGGGCGGACACACCCAGTTAGTCGACGTACTCGGCATCGGGCGCTATCGCATCCTTGGCGAATCGCTCGACGACGCGGCGGGCGAGGCGTTCGACAAGACGGCCAAGATCCTGGGCCTGCCCTATCCGGGCGGTCCCGAACTGGCGCGGCTGGCCGAGCACGGCGACCCGGAACGCTTTCGCTTCCCCCGGCCCATGACCGACCGTCCGGGGCTGGAGTTCAGCTTCAGCGGACTCAAGACCTTCACCCTCAACACCTTGCACAGCGAACTGCCCCAGGCCGCCGACCCCGAGCAGACCCGCGCCGACATCGCGCGCGCCTTCGAGGAGGCGGTGGTCGACACCCTGGTCATCAAGTGCCGGCGCGCCCTGCGCGAGACCGGACGCAAACGGCTCATCCTCGCCGGCGGGGTGAGTGCCAACCGCCGTCTGCGCGAACGGATGAATCAGGCGATCGCCGCCGAGGGCGGCCGGACCTATTATCCGCGCCCGGCGCTCTGTACCGACAATGGGGCAATGATCGCCTTCGCCGGCTGTCAACGGCTGCTGGCCGGTCAGACCGAACCGCTCGCCTTCAAACCGCGCGCGCGCTGGCCGATGGAGAAGCTGGAACCCGTGCGCGGTGCGTGAGGCCGGCCGGGGATCGCGGCGTGCTAGAGCAGGGGGCTGGGATCGCCGGGCTCGTCGTCCCAGGCGGTGGGCAATGTGAGATGGAAGACCGCGCCCTCACTCGGTGTCGGCTCGGCCCAGAGCCGTCCGCCGTGGTCCTCGGCGATCGCGCGACTGATCGCCAGTCCCAACCCCAGCCCCGAATCATTGCTCGATTCGAAGATGTCGAAGATGGCGGCATGGCGTCCGGGCGGCAGGCCAGGCCCGGTGTCGCGCACCACGAATTCGATCTCGCCTCGGCAGGGCACGACCTCGATCCGCACCTCGCGCCTGGCGCATCCGGCCGTGTCGATCGCCTGCACTGCGTTGCAGATCAGATTGACCAGCACCTGTTCGATCTGCACCGGATCGCTCTCGATCTCGGGCAGTTGCTCGGGCGCGACCAGCTCCAGCCTCACCTGACGGTCGGTGGCGAACCAGCGCACCAGATCCAGGGCGCGTTTGAGCACCTGATCGACCGGAACCCGCACCCGATGCATCTTGCGTCCGCGCAGAAAGGCGCGCAGACGCTCCATGATGTCGCCCGCACGATGCACCTGATCGTCGATGCGCCGGATGACCTCGACCAGACGTTCGGGGTTGGCGGCCGGCCCCTCGGCGAGCTGACCGGCGGCGCTACAGTAGAAGCCGGCCGAACTCAACGGCTGGAGCAGCTCATGGATCAGCGAGGAGGCCAGCACACCGACGGCATTGAGCCGAGCTACCTGAGCCAGGGCATCGCGCGCGCGTCGCGCTTCCTCCTCGGCCAGCCGGCGCTCGGTGATGTCCAGATAGGTGACGACGGCGCCTTCCTGTTCGCCCTGCAAAGGGAAGGCACGCATCAGCAGCCAGTACTGACGCTGTGTCGTGTGACAGGGGTGCTCGACACTGAAGCACAGGCGGCGGCGCTGGATGACGTCCTCGATGCCGCGGGCCGTCGTGAGCGCGGTCGCGTCCGGATGCTCGCCCGACCAGCGGCAGGCGGCGAGCGTCCGGGGATCGAGGTCTTTCCAGGCGCGATCGTCGCGGCCCTGTTCCGCCGAGAAGGCGCGCCAGGCCCGGTTGACCGCGATGAGCCGGGCCTCCTGATCGAGCACGGCGATCTGTGCGGGCAGGGCGTCGAGCACCGAGCGATGCAAATGGCTGCTGACCACCAGCCGATCGAGTCCTTCACTCTGTCGGTTCAGTTGTGGAGCTGTCTTCGCGTCTGATGGGTTCATCGCCTCGGCCTCTCGGCAGTTCGAATGAATGCCCTGTTCGATCGCTGGCTGGCCAGGGACGCTTCAGTCAGAGGTCGTCTTGGCGCTGATCCGATCCTCGGTGCCGTCGAGCAGGTTACGGATGTTGCTGCGATGACGCCAGATCAGCAGGCCGGTGACGATGAGCTGCATCCCGATCAGCGCCTTTTCGTCCCAGAACAGCCAGACGAAGACCGGCGCCAGCGCCATCGAGATCAGGCCCGAGAGCGAGGAGATCTTGAGCACCTTGGCCACGAACAGCCATACGGCCGCGACACAGAGTCCGATCGGCCAGTAGAGTCCGAACTGGACGCCGAGCGCGGTGGCCACGCCCTTGCCGCCCTTGAAGCCGAAGAAGACCGGGTAGAGATGGCCGACGAAGGCCGCCAGTCCGATCCCGGCGAGCACGGCGGGACTTGCGCCCAGGGCATGGCCGATGAGCATGGGGATCAGTCCCTTGAGACTGTCGCCGACGAGCGTGATGGCGGCGGCCTTCTTGCCGCCGATGCGCAGGACGTTGGTGGCGCCCGGATTGTTCGAGCCCTGGGTGCGCGGGTCCGGCAGCCCCATCAGGCGGCAGACGATGATGGCGCTGGAGACCGAGCCGAGCAGATAGGCGGCGATGATGAGCAGTGTGGCTGTGATCATGGGTAGAATCTGAGGTTGGAATCGGACACGAGGCTCGAAACTGTACCATGACTGACATCGTCTTCATTCGCGGCCTGCGCCTCGAGACCCGGATCGGCATCCACGACTGGGAGAAACAGACCACGCGCCCGGTGATCCTGGATCTGGAGATGGCCGGCGACGTGGCGCGCGCGGCGGCGAGCGACCGTATCGCCGATGCGCTCGATTATGACGCCGTCACCCGTCGTCTGACCGAGGTGGTCACGCACAACCGGCATGAGCTGGTCGAGACGCTGGCCGAGCAGTGCGCGGCGCTCCTGATGCGCGAGTTCGGCATTCCCTGGCTGCGGCTCAGTCTCAACAAGCCGGGCGCGGTGGGGGAGGGGGTCGATGTCGGGGTCGTCATCGAGCGCGGAGTGCGCGTTTGAGGTATGACAGGTTGCTCGCCTCCCCGTTTCTTGATTGACAACACGACTGAGCTGTTTCTAAAGTCACAACATGCCAGCCGTTGCCCTTCATGACATCCGCCGCTCCCTGACCGACGACGCTTTCGTTGAATTGAAGGTCTGGGAAGTCCCCGAACCCGTGTGCGGCAGCGACCATCGGTATAAATACCGCCTCGTGCTCGTTGTGAATGGTCGCTGCGTGCTGCGTTATGACAACGAGGCCGGTAAAGGCGATCACAAGCACTTGGGCGTGGACGAACGCGAAATGCCCTATGTGTTCGTCTCTCTGAGTCAGTTGCTGGACGATTTCTTCGCCGATGTCTCTACTCTGCTGTGAGGATCAGACCATGCGCACCCTGATGATCGATGTTTGCGATTTGGAAACGACCAAGGCGCGGATGCTGGCCGCGCTGGAAGGCTCGGAGCCATCGGCGCCTGTCTTGTCATTCCCGTCCGAGGAACAGCTCTTCACAGTGCTGACGGCACGGCGCTGGACGCTGCTGCGAGCCTTGACCGGAGCGGGTCCGGTTGGTGTGCGTGAATTGGCGCGGCGCGTCGGGCGGGATGTCAAGGGTGTGCACACCGATGCTCAGGCGCTCGTCAAGGCCGGCGTGATCGACAAGCTGCCCGACGGTAAGCTCCATTTCCCCTATGACGCCGTGCACCTGGAACTGGAACTCAAGGCCGTTGCGTAAATGCCAACAGATTACGACCACCTCTCACGCGAGGCGCTCATCGAGCTGCTGAAGCGGCGCGACCGCCGGATGCCCTATGGTCTGGTGTGGGAGCGGCGCGAGATCGCGCCCGATACGGCGTTGAACCGCGATTTCGTCGGGTTGGAGCTGGACCCCGAGCTGTCCTGCGGTGCGGCGCCCTGGCGCGATCTCATCATCGAGGGCGACAACTACGACGCGCTGCGCACGCTGGTCAGCACCCATGCCGGACAGGTCAAGCTGATCTACATCGATCCGCCGTACAACACGGGGCGCAAGGATTTCGTCTACAACGACCGCTATTTCGACGCAACCGACCGCTACCGGCACTCGACCTGGCTGGAGTTCCTGTATCGGCGTCTGCGGCTGGCGCGTGATCTGCTGGCCGAGGATGGCGTCATCTTCGTGTCCATCGACGACAACGAGCTGTTCAATCTCGGGCTGTTGATGAACAAGGTGTTCGGCGAGCGCAATTTCATCGCCAACGTCATCTGGCAGAAGGTTTTTTCACCCAAGAACACCGCCGTTCACTTCTCGGACGACCACGAGTATGTGTTGGTCTATGCCGCCAATCGGGACGTCTGGCGGCCCAATCCGCTGCCGCGCTCGACGGCACAGGATCGGGCGTACAAGAACCCCGATGACGATCCGCGCGGCCCCTGGACATCCGGTGACTTGGCGGCGCGGAACTTCTATGGTGAGGGGCGCTACCCTATCGAGTGTCCCTCAGGGCGGATCATTGATGGTCCTCCCGCCGGTTCTTATTGGCGCGTGTCCAAAGCGAAGTTTTTGGAACTAGACGCCGACAAACGTATCTGGTGGGGCAAAAGCGGCAATAACACGCCACGCCTGAAGCGCTTCCTCTCCGAAGTCAAACAAGGCGTGGTCCCGCAAACCCTGTGGACCTACGACGCCGTGGGCCACACCCAGGACGCCAAGAAGCAGCTCAACGAGATCCTGCCCAAGGACCGCAACGAGGATGTCTTCTCGACGCCCAAGCCGCTGCAACTGATGGACCGCATCCTGCGTCTGGCGACCAAGCCCGGCGATCTGGTGGTCGACTTCTTCGCCGGATCGGGCACGCTCGCCCACGCGCTGCTCCAGCTCAACCGCGAAGACGGCGGCGAGCGTCGGTTCATCCTCGTCTCCAACACGGAAACCACCGACGACGAACCCGACAAAAACCTGTGCCGCGATGTCTGCGCCACCCGCGTGCGCCGCGCCATCGAAGGCTACACCTCATCCAAGGGCCAAACAGTCGAAGGACTGGGCGGCGGCTTCGCCTATCTGCGCGCCACACCCATCCCGACCCATCGCCTCGAAGAACGCCTGCACGACAACCAGGTCTGGTCCTATCTCCAGTTGACACATCACCACCCGCTGACCGAACGCGCGCCGCTCGTATCGGTCTCGGTCTGGGATGGACAGACCATCCTCTACCTGCCCACCGTCACCGACCGGATGAAGTCGGCCCTGCGCGAAGCCCTGAATCAGCACCCGCACGCCATCGTCTACACCTGGACCCCGGCGGCGCTGGCCGGTCTGGTCGATGATGACCATCTGCGCACGGTACCGGCCGAACTGACGCGCGGCTTCCGCTTCAGCGCCACAGACGGAGATGACGACGCATGAGCCGCCTCACCCCCTTGTCATTTCAGGAGCGGCACATCGCCGCACTTGTCGCCCGCTTTCAGGCCCAGCGCGACAACTACGCCCGCCTGACCGACCCGCGCGAACTGGCCAAACTGCGCAAGCTTTCCGCCGCCGTCCTGCTCCAGGCCCCGACCGGCACCGGCAAGACCCTGATCGCCACCGAGGTCGCGGCCCGCTTCTCGGAATTGGAGCGCGTGGTCTGGTTCTGGTTTGCGCCCTACGCCACCCTCATCGATCAAGCTACCGCCGGCCTGCGACGTCAGGCACCCCAACTGAAGATCCTCAACATCCGGCACCAGCGCACCCCGGACGAACTGGCGCCGGGCGCGCTGTTCGTCATCACCTGGCAGACGGTCGCGACCAAGACCAAGGAGTCGCGCCTTGCGCGCGTCACCGGCGATGACGGTCTGTCGATCGATGACCTCATCGCCCTGGCCCGCGATCTGGGTCTACGCATCGGCGCGGTGGTGGACGAGGCGCATCACGGCTTCGTCAAGGCCCGCGAAGCCTACCGCTTCTTCACCGAAGTGCTGCAACCCGACTATGCCCTTTTGATGACCGCCACACCCAAAGATAGCGACATCGTCCGTTTTGCCGAGGCGACCGGCTATCAGGTGAGTGACTCAGCCATCACGCGCTACGAAGGCTATCAGGCCGGATTGCTCAAGCTCGGCGTCAAGACCGCGCGCTTCCTGACCCGCAATAACGACGAAGCCGCGCTGGTGGACTTCGAGGAACTGGCCTTGTCCCAATGCGCCGCTATGCACCGTCACCTCCAGGCCGTGCTGGACGAGCAGGGGATCGGACTGACCCCGCTGATGCTGGTGCAGGTGCCCAACGGCGGCGCGGCGCTGCAAAAAGCCCGCGACTACCTGACCGGACCGCTCAAGTTCGCTCAATCCGCCGTCAAGGTCCATGTCGCCGACGAACCGGACCCCAACTTACAGGCGCTGGCGCAAGACCCGAGCGTCGAGGTGCTGGTGTTCAAGATGGCGATCGCGATGGGCTTCGACGCCCCGCGCGCCTTCACCCTGGCCGCACTGCGCGGCACCCGTGACGCGAACTTCGGCATCCAGGTCGTCGGGCGCATCATGCGCGTACATTCGCTGTTGCAGCGCCGGACGGATCTGCCGCCGATTCTGAATCATGGCTATGTGTTCCTGGCCAACAGCGAAGCCCAGGAGGGACTGACGGGCGCGGCGGCGGCCATCAACCGGATTCAGGCCCGCACGGCCGACACCGCGCCGGAAACGGTCGTCACCTACACCCAGGGTTCATCGTTCGTCCAAGTGGTGAAAACCGGACAGACCGCGTCGATCTTTCCGCCCGATCCGACGCCCGATGACGCCGCGACCGGCACCGAATCCAGCACCGCCTCCGACGACTCGCGCCCACCGAATACCGCGCCGCCTGAGCTGCACACGCCGGATTTCTTCCCCGAGCTGACCGAGTTGGCCCGAACCACGCCGACGCCCGATACTCAGCCGGGTCAGACACCACTGGTTCGCGCCTTCGCACTCGATGCTCAGGCGCAGTACGACTACCCGTTGCAGGTCAAGGATCCGCCGCCGCTGATGACGGAGGTCATGCCGCCGCATCCCGATGATTTCGAAGATCAGTTGGTGTCGTTCATCGACTTCTCGCGTGTGCTGGGCGACCGTATGCCTCGTCGTGCCAAGTTGGTCCAGCGCACACTCGACATCTTTGCGGACGCAGAGACCCCGGAGGATGAGGATATCCCGGCTAGTTTGTCGGTGGCGGGAATCGCGCAGCGGGCGCGCCAGATTGCGTTCGAGTATGAGGACGTCGATCGCCGCCAGTTTCTCCAGGCCCTGCGCCGACGGTTCCGTGATGCGTTGGAGGCCGATGGCTTCGAGATGCCTGAATCCGAAGAAGAACTGACTCAGCAGCTCGAACGGGTGCTGGTCCGCAACCCGAACCTGATCCGGCAGGCGCATAAACGCTGTCGCGCCGGCCAGATTCAGCTTCAGCCCGTGACCCTGCCCGCCGTGCAACGTTTCAACGATCCTCCGGAAAAGGCCAAGCGCAACCTGTACGGCCTGTTTCCGCCGGACTTATCGGTTGAAGAAAAGCGCTTCGCCGAGATCCTGGATACGTCTCCCGAGGTCGACTGGTGGCATCGCAACCCGGTGCGCAAACCGGAGTCCGTGGCCCTGTATCAGTGGTCGAGCGGTGTCGGCTTTTTTCCGGATTTCCTGGTCGCCGTGCAGGGGCGGAAGACGGGTGACGGCGTGGCGCTGGTCGAGTTCAAAGGCCCGCATCTCCAGCAATTCGACAAGGAGAAGGCTGGAGCCGTACATCCGCATTATGGTCGGGTGTTCATGGTCGGTGCCGGGGGCGGGGAGAAGAAAGAGCTGCGACTGTTCCGGCTCACGGCGGGCGAGCTGGTGGATGATGGACTGTTCGAGGTGATACGACTGCGTTATGACTGACCACACAACCGACATCGGCGCCGACATCAGCCGCCGGCTCGAAGACCGTATCTGCGCCGAGATCCGGGAGCAGGGCGGCGTGTTCCCCTTCGACCGCTTCATGGAGCTGGCGCTCTATGCGCCCGGACTCGGCTACTACGTCGCCGGAGCGCCCAAGTTCGGGCCGGGCGGCGATTTCGTCACCGCGCCTGAACTCTCGCCGCTGTTCGGGCGCTGTCTGGCGGTCCAGTGTGCCGAGGTGCTGGAACGGCTCGACAGTGGCGAGATCCTGGAGTTCGGCGCCGGAAGCGGTGCGCTGGCCGTGCAGATCCTGCTGGAACTGGAGTCGTTGGAGCGCCTGCCCGAGTGCTATCGGATTCTCGAACCCAGCCCGGATCTCCAGGAGCGCCAGCGCGCCGCCATCGAGACCGCTGTCCCGCATCTGCTCGCCCGCTGCGACTGGCTGACGGCACTGCCCGAGCGTTTCGCCGGGGTCGTGATCGCCAACGAAGTGCTGGACGCCATGCCGGTGCATCGCTTTCGAATCGGCACGGACGGCGAGATCCTGGAGATCGGCGTCACTGCGCCGGATGGTCAATTCGTCGAAGTGACGATCCCGCCCGTTTCAGCGGGATTGGTCGAGGCCGTTTCCGCACTGCACGCGGTAGGTCTAGCCAATGCGCCCGGCTACGAGTCCGAGATCAATCTGCGTCTGGCCCCTTGGCTCTCGGCGCTGTCGCGCGTCATGGAACGCGGTCTGGCCCTCCTGATCGACTACGGCTATCCGCGCGCCGAGTACTATCAGCCGGAGCGTCACATGGGCACGCTGCGCTGTCACCATCGCCATCAGGCCCATTCCGACCCCTATGCACACCTCGGATTGCAGGACATCACCGCCCATGTCGATTTCACTGCGGCGGCTGAAGCGGGCATTGACGCCGGGTTCGAATTGGCCGGTTTCACCACGCAGGCGCATTTTCTGATCGGCTGTGGGATCGACCGGTTGATGCAGACATCAGCGCCGGAGGCCGCTCTCGACCTGGCACTCGGCGCCAAGCAGCTGCTCCTGCCGACGGCCATGGGCGAGCGCTTCAAGGTGCTCGGACTCGCCAAGGGCGTCGATGGACCCTGGAGCGGTTTTGCCATGCGCGACCTGAGCGACCGTTTGTAGAGGGCTCTCTCTCGCCATCAGCGCAGTCGCTGTGCCGCCGTCTCACTCCAGCAGTCGGCCCAATCCCTCCACGTCCACCGGCGGCTCCATCACCCAGGGCACCAGGACGCTACGGCGTCCCGTAACCTCGCTCACGCGACGGATGAACTCAGCCTCGGCCGCGCACCGCTGGGCGAGCACCGGATGACCGCGCCGGGCCAATCCCAGCGCCAGAGCCGCCGCCAGGGTGGTCTTGCCGACACCGCCCTTGCCCATGGTCAGGATCACGCCGTGGCCCTGCGCGGCCGGCCGGCCGCCTCCGGATCGGCCAGACGATGCAAGGCCGCGAGTCCCAGCGTGGCGATCGGCAGCAGGGGGGTGGTGGTCACGGGGAGCTGACTGAGACCAGCCGGCATTTCAGCCAGAACCGCCGCGCCGCGTTGCGCCATCGCCCGAGCCACGGGGGTCGTCCGAGTCTCCGGCATCGAGCACCCCATTGAGCGCCAGATGCAGATTTTGCACGCCCAGCGCCTCCAGCTCGCCACGGGTGCGCTCGGCCTCGCGCAGCGCGGCGGATTCGGGACGCCGGAAGGGATTGGCGTTCGGCCGCATTTCGGTCGCGGTCAGACCGAGCTGTTCCGCCAGTTCGGCGCGCGACAGATAGGCGCCACGGGCGACGATGCGGCCATCGATCAGGGTCAGCGGCAGATAGGTCCATACCGGCCTCCATCGCCTTGATCACCAACGGATTGGCCGTGAACGCCTGTGGATTCTGCTACAGGTTGTGACGGTCGACCCGCACCCCCTGTTCGGCCGGCCACAGCAGATCGGTCTGACACTCTCACACGCCTGAGCTTCACCGATGACGGCCTCGCGGCCATCCTTTCGTTCGATGTCCCGGAGCATGTCCCCGACTATCCGGCGGCCGCGCACGAGTGTCTGCGCTGTCTGAAACCCGGAGGCGTCTTCGTCTTCAGCGTGCCCTTCATCGTCGAGGCCCAAGAGACGCTCGTGCGCGCCCGGCTTGGATCGGACGGACGGATCGAACATCTCCATCCACCCGAACAGTCGCGCAGGCGTAGTCGGCATTGTCCGAGAAGTGTGTGGGAAAGCGGCCGGATCCCGGCACAGGTCGAACATGACCCAATCTGTCAGGCCGCCGACGGGACGTCTATAATTCGGCCCAGCCACATCCGGTACAACGATCCACAGGAGGCCATGATGTCAGCCGAACCTCAACCGCACCTCTCCTTCGACGACTGGCTCGCCATCGAGCGAACCTCCACCGATCGGCGCTGCGAATACGTGGCCGGTGAGGTCTTTACAATGGCCGGCGGCAGCGAGGAGCACAATCTCATCGTCGCCAATGTGGTCCGTGAGCTCGGAAACCAGCTCAAGGGCCGACCCTGCCGCGTGTACCCAAGCGACATGAAGGTCCATATCGCCACCGCCGATGTGGGGGCCTATCCCGATGTGATGGTGATCTGCGGCGAGCGCGAGTTCCACGACGGGCGGCGCGACGTCGTCACCAACCCGACGCTGATCGTCGAGGTACTCTCGGACTCCACCGAAGCCTATGATCGCGGCGACAAGTTCCGCTACTACCGCAGCCTTCCAAGCCTGCAAGCCTATCTGCTGCTGTCGCAGGACCGGATACAGGCCGAGCTGTTCCTCCGCCGGCCGGACGGAACCTGGAGCCTGAGCACCTATCAGGAGTCCTCGGAGTCCATCCCGCTATCTGTGATCGAGGCCGAGCTGTCGCTGGCCGAGGTCTACGACAAGGTGGAAGGGATCGCCGGTTAGAGTTCGGGGCGGATCTCAGCCGCCGGTCATCGACATGAAGCGCACCACCTGTCCGGGGCGCTCGTTGAACGCATGGCGCTCGGGTTTCAGGGCGATCGCCTGTTGCAGGTACGCCTGGAGTTCCACGGCACTGATCCCGGCGCGCAGCAGATCGCGCAGCGGATAGCTGTGATCCTGACCCAGACACAGATACAGCGTCCCCTCGACGGTGAGGCGCACCCGGTTGCAGGTTGCGCAGAAGTGTTGCGACAGCGGCGTGATGAAGCCGAGCCGGGTCTCGGCGCCGGCGACCCGATAGTAACGGGCCGGACCGCCGCCGGGCAGAATGTCCGGGATCAGCTCGAACCGCTGCTCCAGACGCTGCTTGATCGGTTCCAGGTCGCCGAAGGCGCTCGTCGCGGCCTGTCCGGTCGCCCCCATCGGCATGGTCTCGATCAGACGCAGGGTGAAACCATGCGCGGCGCAGTAGTCGAGGATGTCCTCGATCTCGGCATCGTTGACGCCGCGCATCACCACCGTATTGACGCGGATCGGGTCCATGCCGGCCTCCCGCGCCGCCGCGATGCCGCGCAGCACCCGCGTCAGATCGCCGCCTGTGATCTGGTGGAAGACCTCGGGATCCAGGCTGTCGAGACTGACGTTGAGCCGCCGCACACCGGCACGCGCCAGCGGCCCGGCGAGCGACTCCAGTTGTGTCGCATTGCTCGACAGCGAGAAGTCGTCGAGACCGGGCAGGGCCGACAGACGTTCGGCCAGCTCGGTCAGACCACGACGCATCAGCGGCTCGCCCCCGGTCAGACGCACCCGCCGCACCCCCAGCATCGTGAAAGCCGCGACTACGCGCTCGATCTCCTCGAAGCTCAACCAGTGCGCCGGCTCCTCGAACCCCCTGAAGCCCTTGGGCAGACAATAGCCGCAGCGCAGATCGCAGCGATCCGTGACCGAGAGCCGCAGATAATCGATGCTCCGACCAAAGGGATCGGTCAGTGAGGCATGGCTCATGTTCGGTGTCCTCGTTGTGTTATTGAACCGCCATGGTGGTGTGCACCCAGTGCGTCCGCCGTGAAATTTGCCATCGAGCGCCATCGACTGGCATCAGTCGGCCCGCGGCAGCTTGAGTCCGACCTGGATGACGCGGTCCGCGTCGACGGCGCGCACCACCAGTTCTACGGTGCCGAGCTGGAGTCGGTCGCCGACCACCGGATGCGCATTGAGTTCGCGCCGGATCAGTTCATCGAGCGTGCGCTGTCCATCCTCACTCGGAACCTTCAGACCATAGAAGGCGCAGAGATCGGCCAGCCGGGCTGTACCGGCGAGCACGAATTCGCCGAAGAAGGCACGCTCCGACAGACGTTCGGTCTCGGGTGCGGCGACGAAGAGCCGGTCCAGCTCGGCCAGATCGCCCGGATCGGCCAGCAGATAGACATGATCGCCCGCACGCACCGTCACCGGGCCACACTGATCGAGCAGCCGCCCATCACGCAGCACGGCGACCAGGCGCGAGCCGGACGGCAGGCGTGCCTGGGCCGCCGAGGCTTCGGCGACGATCGGGGCGTTCTCCGCCAGCCGGTAGCCGACGAACTCCAGTTCCTGTTGACCGGGGATGTCGAGCTCGACCCGCTGCACCCGATGGGTGCTCGGCGGAACCTCCAGACCCAGCCGGCGCGCCAGCCCGATGACCGTCCAGCCCTGGATCAGCAGCGAGACCAGGACCACGAAGAAGACGATGTTGAAGATCACCGGGGCCAGGGTCAGTCCGGCCAGCAGTGGGAACAGCGCCAGGATGATGGGCACGGCCCCGCGTAGCCCGACCCAGCCGATGAAGACCTGTTCGCGCCAGGGAAAGCGAAAAGGCAGCAGACACAGCCAGACGGCCAGCGGACGCGCGACCAGGATCAGCACCAGGGCGAACAGTAGCGCCTCGGGCGCGACCGACAGCAGGTCCGAGGGCGTGACCAGCAGCCCCAGCATCAGGAACATGCCGATCTGGGCCAGCCGCGCCAGACCGTCGTGGAAACGCTTGATCTCCAGACGCGCTTCGAGCGGGCGGTTGCCGATCACGATGCCGGCCAGATAGATGGCCAGAAAGCCACTGCCGTCCAGCGTGGCCGTGACGCCGAACAGACAGAGTCCGCCGGCCATGATCGCCAGTGGATAGAGTCCGGCCGACATCTTCAGTCGATTGACGAGCCGGACCAGGACGAATCCGCCCGCCAGTCCGAACAGGGCGCCGAGTCCCATCTGACGCACGAACTCGGTCAGGAGCACCAGTCCGGGGTTGCCCTGATCGCTCAGCAACAACTCGATCAGGGCGATGGTCAGGAAGATCGCCATGGGGTCGTTGCTGCCCGACTCGATCTCCAGGGTCGCGCCGACGCGCTGTTTGAGTTCGATCCCGTTGGAGCGCAACAGCGAGAACACCGCCGCTGCGTCGGTGGAGCCGACGATGGCACCGAGCAACAACCCTTCCAGCCAGCCGAACTCCAGCCACCAGACCGCGAACAGTCCTGTGATCGCGGTGGTGATGAGCACGCCCAGGGTCGCCAGTCCGAGCGCCGGAAGCAGACCGACGCGAAAGTCCTTGTAGCAGGTGGCCAGACCGCCGTCGAACAGGATGACGGCCAGCGCCAGGTTGCCGAGCAGGTGTGCGAGCTGCACGTCATGGAAGGAGATGCCGCCCGGACCGTCCTCGCCGAACAGCATCCCCATCACCAGGAACACCAGCAACAGCGGCGCACCGACGCGCGCCGTCACCACGCTCGCCAGCACGCTGACGAAGACGACGGCCGAGCCGAGCAGGATGATGTGGTTGGTCAGTTCCATGGGGGCGATGTGTCGAGCGGTCTGTATCGGAGAAACCAGCGCCAAGGGGCGGCGGCGTCTCGGATGTCCTATCGGTCAAGGGCGTGCGCGGGCGGGCGACCGGCACGTTCGGGGTCGTTGGTGACGGTGAAAAACGTCAGCAGGCGCGGCCGTTCTCGACCCGCAGCGCGCGTCCGGTCAGCCCGCGTCCCTCGGGGCCGAGCAACTGCACATAGGCGCCGGCCACGGTCGCCGGGTCCGGATGGCCGTTGGGATCTTCGCCCGGATAGAGACTGGCGCGCATCGCCGTGCGCAGGATACCGGGATCGAGACTGTTGACGCGGATGTGGCCGGACTCGCGTGTCTCCTCGGCCAGCACCTGCATCAGACCCTCGATGCCGAACTTGGCGGCGGCATAGGCGCCCCAGTAGGCCAACCCCTGACGCCCAACGCGGTCGGCCGTGAAGACGATCGCGGCGTCCTCGGCCAGACGCAGCAGCGGCAGACAGGCCTGGGTGAGCATGAAGGGCGCGTTGAGGTTGACCCGGATCACCCGCTCCCATTCGGAGGCGTCATAGTCGTCGATCCGGCTCAGGAAGGGCGCAGACGCCGCGCAATGGACCAGACCCTCGAGTCGCCCGAAGGTGTCGCCGATGACGTCGGCGGCGGCGATGAAGTCGCGCTCGGTCGCCGTCTCCAGGTTCAGCGGCAGGATGGCCGGCTCGGGATGCCCGGCGTCGAGGATCCGGTCGTAGACCGGCTCCAGATCGGCCTGATCGAAGGAGGACAGGATGACGGTCGCGCCCTCGGCGGCACAGGCCAGGGCCACGGCGCGGCCCAGTCCCTCCAGGGCGCCTGTGACGAGGATGACGCGGTCCTGGAGTCGGCCGCCGTTGGAATTCGAGGATGGATCTGTGGACATGCTTGATTTCAGTGTTCGGTCGTCGGTTGGGTGATCAGTGGTCAATCGTTGCGATCGGCTTCGTAGGCGAGCCAGTCGAGCAGTTGCAGCGGATGCTCGATCATCCCGTGCGCGCCCCAGGCGTGGGGATCGTCGTCCGGTCCCAGATAGCCGAAGAGCGCGGCCAGTGTGCCCATGCCGGCGGCCAGTCCGGCCTGGATGTCGCGCTCGGCGTCGCCGACGTACCAGCCGCGTTCGGGCGCGACGCCCAGCAGATCGCAGGCATAGAGCAGCGGATCCGGATGCGGCTTGGGACGCGGCGTGGTGTCGCCGCAGACCAGACAGGCGACGCGCTCCAGAAAGCCGAGCCGCTCCAGCAGGGGTTCGGCGAGCGCCGTCGACTTGTTGGTGACGATCCCCCAGGGCAGACCGCGCGCCTCCAGCGCGTCGACCAGCTCGACCATGCCCGGAAAGGGCGCGGTCCGGTCGACCAGGGCGCTCTCGTAGATACGCAGATATTCGCGGCGCAACGGCTCGTAGTCCGGATCCTCGGGCGTGAGTCCGAAGCCGACCTTAAGAATTCCCGGTGCGCCGTGCGAGGCATAGGGCCGCACCCGCGCGAAGGGCAGGGGAGAGCGCCCGTGACGACGCATGAGCCTGTCGAGCGCGGCGGCCATGTCGGGCGCGGTATCGGCGAAGGTGCCGTCGAGATCGAAGAGCACGAGACCATCGCGCGGCGGACGCGGATCAGCCATGGGTGTCGCGCACACAGGTCACGAGATAGTTCACGTCCAGATCGTGCGGATCGAGTCGGTAGACCCGGGTGAGCGGGTTGTAGACCATGCCCGTCATATCGGTGGTACGCAGCGCGGTCGGACGGATCCAGGCATCCAGCTCGGATGGGCGGATGAAGCGCGAGTAATCATGGGTGCCGCGCGGCAGCATGCGCATGATGTACTCGGCGCCGACAACGGCGAGCAGATAGGCCTTGGGATTGCGGTTGAGCGTGGAGAAGAACACCCGGCCGCCCGGACGCACCAGCCGCGCGCAGGCATCGACCACAGAGGCCGGGTTGGGCACGTGTTCGAGCATCTCCATGCAGGTGACGACATCGAAGGCGCCCGGCTGCTCCAGGGCCAGGGTCTCGACCGGCACGCGCCTGTATTCGACATCCACGCCGCTCTCGAGCGTATGGAGTTCGGCCACGCGCAGCGGCATGTCGCCCATGTCGATGCCCATGACCTGGGCGCCGCGCAGCGCCATGCCCTCGGAGAGGATACCGCCGCCGCAGCCGACGTCGAGCACGCGCTTGCCGGCCAGCCCGCCGGCGCCGCGCTCGACATAGTCCAGACGCAGGGGGTTGATGTCGTGGAGCGTCTTGAACTCGCTGTGCGGATCCCACCAGCGCGAGGCCAGGGCCTCGAACTTGCTGATCTCGGCGTGATCGACGTTGTGATGCTGTTCGGTCATGGTGTCTCAGGGGTCCGGTACTGTCCAAAGATGGCGACATTCTAAACCGCTTGGCCGGTATTCTTGATGGCGATCCTGTTAGAATCCTCGCTTGCGCAGGTCTGGACCTGCGTCGACGAAGAACCCAAGCCGCTCACACTGGAGGATCGATACAGATGTCCGCACTCTTTTCCGCCGACTGGATGAATCAGCTCAAGGACGCCTGGAACAACGAGCCGGAGGTCCGCGACAAGCTCGCCGAGATCGACTTCAACTCGGTCATCACCTGCGGGTTCAAGGACGAGGAGAACCCGCGCGGTGTGTTCGTGGTCGAGAAGGGCGTCTGCGTGCGCGCAGGCGAATGGTCCGAGAACGATCCGGCCCCGAACTGGGACATGCGCGCCGACCTCAAGGACTGGCTCAAGTGGGTCGAGAACGGTATCGGCATGACAGGCATGGGCGCGGCCTTCATGACCGGCAAGCTGAAGTTCAAGGTGGGTGACTACAAGGCCATCATCAAGGATCCGCGTATGGCCGGCCCCTTCGTCAAGAGCTTCGGTCTGATGCAGCAGCTCGACACCGACGAGATCAAGTGATCGAGCCGTTTCGCTCCGATCCGCTCTTGGAGCCCGCCGCCCGGCGGGCTCTTGCGTTCAGGTCTTGATCGCGAGCGTGTCGTTGGGCTTGCCGAACAGATAGCCCTGATAGAGATCGACCCCGATCGCGCGCAAGACCTCGGCCTCGGCGGCGGTCTCGACCCCCTCGGCCAGCGAGGCGATGCCCATGTCGTGCAGTAGCCCCTGGAACAGCCCGAGCATGCGCCGCTTGGCCTCCGGGGCGGTGTCGATGTCGCGTACCAGTGCCATGTCGAACTTCACATAGTCGGGCGGCACCTCGATCAGCTCGATCAGGCGCGCCTGACCGGCCCCGAAGTCGTCATAGGCCAGACCGATGTCCAGCGCCTTGAGGTGATCGCGGATGCGGCGGATCAGCGGGCCATCGGTGACGGCGCCTTCGTGAATCTCCAGCACCAGCCGCACGTCCGGACAGTTCGTGCGCATCTCGGTCATGCGCGCGAGCAACTGATCGGGCTGTTCGGTCTCGCGCGGATGGATGTTGAAGAAATAGCACCCCTGCGGATCCAGACGCGTAGCGTGCTCCACGGCGCGTCGGCGCAGCAGATCGCTGAAGGGCACCTCCAGGTCCAGGCTCTCGGCGATCTGGAACAGGGGGTAGGGCGCGACCGGCAGTCCGGGAAAGTCGCCGCGTCCGAGCAATTCATAGGCGAAGACCTGACCCTGGGCGTCGACGATCGGCTGAAAGGCCGTGCCGACCGTGCCCGTGAGCAGCATCTGCTGGAACTCGCGTGCCCCCTGGGGCAGTTTCTCGGGCAGGGTGCCGATGCCGACCTGGGTCTGATCGAGGTTGGTCTCGGGCTGGAGGTCGAGCGCGATCAGACGAAACTCCTGATCGGCGAAGTGGATGATGTCGCCGTCACGCACCCGCCGCTCGCCCTCGATCCGCCGGCGATTGACATAGGTGCCGTTGGTCGAAGCCAGATCGCGCAGGATCAGCCCCTCATCACCCCCTTCATCGAACTCGGCGTGATTGCGCGAGACGCCCGAGGTGTCCAGTCTGAGCGGCAGGCCCTCCTGACGGCCGGCCCTGAACGGGAATTCGCTCAGCCGGACACGGCGCATGTGTTTGGAGTCACCGAGATAACCTTCGAGAAACCAGGCTTTGGCGGTCACGTGCACCTCCAGTGCCGAACAGTGGTTGGTAGAAGTCGAATATGCACCGCGAGGGCGAAAAATCCAATGCGGCGCGGATGAACGGCATCCTGCTCCTGCCGCGCGATGGAACCATCATGGCGACCGGGCGGGGATCTCACATACAGGCATTGGGATTCTGCGCTCCGTGCTTCTGTGTCGCGTGCGCGCGAATCGTGGCATTATGCTCGCCGAATTCATCCCAGGGCATCAATGCGCAACCAAAGACGGGTTCAGATCCATGACCGATCCGGAGATTCAGGACATCCAGACTTACATGACCGACCTCGGCGGGCGGGCGCGTGCGGCCTCGCGCCGGCTGGCACGCGCGAGTACGGCGGCCAAGAATGCCGCGCTACTGGCGATCGCCGAGCGGCTCGACGCCGAGCGTGCGGCCATCGCCGCGGCCAACCGGCACGATCTGGAGGCCGGTGCGGCCAAGGGGCTGGACGCGGCCCTGCTCGACCGGTTGGAACTGACGCCAGGGCGCATCGACGCCATGATCGAGGGTGTGCGTCAGGTCGCGGCCCTGCCCGATCCGGTCGGAGCCATCACGGATCTCGACTATCGTCCGAGCGGCATTCAGGTCGGGCGGATGCGTGTGCCGCTCGGCGTGGTCGGCATCATCTACGAATCGCGACCCAATGTCACCGCCGACGCCGCCGCGCTCTGCCTCAAGTCGGGCAATGCCACGGTGCTGCGCGGCGGTTCGGAGGCCTTTGCGTCCAATCAAGCGATCGCGCGCTGCATCCAGGCGGGGCTGGCGAGCGCCGGGCTGCCCGAGGACGGCGTCCAGGTCGTGGCCACGACCGACCGTGCCGCCGTGGGCGCCATGATCACCATGCCCGAGTCGATCGATGTCATCATCCCGCGCGGCGGCAAGGGGCTGATCGAGCGCATCAGTCGCGAGGCGCGGGTGCCGGTCATCAAGCATCTCGACGGCATCTGTCACGTCTACATCGACGAACACGCCGATCTCGACAAGGCGTTCGCCATCGCAATGAACGCCAAGACCCAGCGTTACGGCACCTGCAATACGATGGAGACGCTGCTGGTCGACGCGCCCGTGGCGGCGGCCATCCTGCCCCGGCTCGGCGCGGCCTATCGCGAGAAGGGCGTGGAGCTGCGCGGCTGTCCGCAGACCCGTGAACTCATCGCCGACGCCATCCCGGCGACCGATGAAGATTGGGACACCGAGTATCTGGCGCCCATCCTGTCGATCCGCGTGGTCGAGGGGCTGGACGCGGCCATGGACCACATCGCCCGTCACGGCTCGGCCCACACGGACGCCATCGTCACCGAGGACTATTCGCGCGCGCGCCGTTTTCTGCGCGAGGTCGATTCGAGTTCGGTCATGGTCAACGCCTCGACGCGCTTCGCCGACGGCTTCGAATATGGTCTGGGCGCCGAGATCGGCATCAGTACCGACAAGTTCCACGCCCGCGGCCCGGTCGGGTTGGAAGGACTGACCTCGGTGAAGTTCGTGGTGCTGGGTGACGGCGAGGTGCGCGGCTGAGCCGTTTCGAGGGGCTCGACAAGGCCCGATCGGGCGGTTAAGAATGCGACTTCAAGCGACGCTCGCGACCGCCGACCGGGAACTCGATCCGGTCGAGCACGCTCGAACGCCGGTCAGTGGCCCGAACCGACAATAACAGCCTTAGGAGGAACCCTGTCATGGCACGTATCCTGATACTCGGAGCCGGCATCTCCGGCCATACGACCGCCCGCTATCTGGGCAAGTGGGTGGGCAAACAGCACCAGATCACCGTGGTCTCGCCCAATGCCAAGTGGAACTGGATTCCATCCAACATCTGGGTCGGCGTGGGTGAAATGACCGAGCGCCAGGTCACCTTCGAGCTGGCGCCCGTCTATAAGAAGATCAACGTCGGCTTCCGGCAGGCACGCGCCGTCTCGCTCCACCCCGAGGGCGGCAGCGGGCACGAAAGTCCCTTCGTCACCATCGAATACACGGACCCGGCCCGAGCCGGTCAGAGCGACGAGATCGAATACGACTATCTGGTCAATGCCACCGGTCCCAAGCTCAACTTCGATGCCACCCCAGGCTTGGGGCCGGAGAAGGGCTACACCATGTCGGTCTGCACCCCATCCCATGCGCTGGAGGCCAATGCCCAGCTCCAGAAGTGTGTGCAGGAGATGAAGGCCGGCGCGCGCAAGACCTTCGTCATCGGCACCGGGCATGGCATGTGCACCTGTCAGGGCGCGGCCTTCGAGTACATCTACAACGTCGATCACGTCCTGCGCAAGGCCGGTGTGCGCAAGCAGGCGCGCGTGGTCTGGATCAGCAACGAGTACGAGCTGGGCGACTTCGGCATGGGCGGCGTGCACATCACCCGTGGCGGCTATGTCACCAACGGCAAGATCTTCGCCGAGTCGCTGATGGTCGAACGCGGCATGGAGTGGATCACGCGCGCGGCCGTCACCAAGGTCGAGCCGGGCAAGATCCATTACGAGCAGCTCGACGGCAGTCAGCACGAGCTGGAGTTCGATTTCTCCATGCTCATCCCGCCGTTCTCGGGCGTGGGGCTGAAAGCCTATGACAAGTCCGGCGACGACATCACCGATCAGCTCTTCGCGCCCAACGGCTTCATGAAGGTCGACGCCGACTACACTCCCAAGCCGTTCGAGGAGTGGAGCAAGGCCGACTGGCCGAAGACCTATCAGACGCCGAAATACCCGAACGTCTTCGCCATCGGCATCGCCTTCGCCCCGCCGCATCCGATCAGCAAGGTGATGAAGAGTCCGAGCGGTCTGCAGATCAGCCCGACGCCGCCGCGCACCGGTATGCCCTCGGCGACCATCGGCAAGGCGGTGGCCGAGAACATCCGCGACCTGCTCAATGGCGCGACCACGCTGTCGCACACCGCTTCGATGGGCGAAATGGGGGCTGCCTGCGTGGCCTCGACCGGCATGGACATCTTCAAGGGTACGGCGGCGACCATGACCGTGTTCCCCGTGGTGCCGGATTACGAGACCTATCCGCAGTACGGACGCGACATGGATCTGACCTTCGGCGAGATCGGTCTGGCCGGACACTGGATGAAGTACATCCTGCATCATGTCTTCATCTATCAGGCCAAGCTGCGTCCGGGCTGGTCGGTGCTGCCCGACTGAGGGTGCCCCCCTCTCCCCAACCCCTCTCCCGCAAGGGGAGAGGGGCTAAAGCGGATCAGTATTCATCGAACGGTTACGACCTGTCCGAACAGGAGAACGACAAGATGCCCGCCAAGAACAAAGAACCCTATCAGCAAGCCTATTATCCGCCGGTCCCGACCGGTTTCACGCGCTATATGCGCCAGTCCATTCCATGGCAGTTCATTCGTTTCTGGATCATCAACTTCAAGATCTTCAAGCTGCTGATGAAGTCGCACAACTGATGGCGGATCGACGGGGCGCCGGGCGCCCCGGTTCGACCCGGGTGTCGGCGCGATCGGCGATCCGGGTGCGTGCATGATCGGTCTGCTCGGCGGCACCTTCGACCCCATCCATTTCGGTCATCTGCGCGCGGCCCTGGACTGTCTCCAGGGACTCGCGCTCGATCAGGTTCGCTTCATCCCGCTCCGGATCGCCGTCCATCGGCCGCAGCCGCTGGCGAGTACCGAACAGCGGCTGGCGATGCTGGAGGCCGCGCTCGCCGCCGCGCCGGGCTTCGTGCTCGATCGACGCGAGCTGCATCGCGACGGTCCTTCCTATACACTGCACAGCCTGCGCTCGCTCCGTGACGAGTTCGGTCCCGACCGTCCGCTCTGTCTGCTGATCGGCGCCGATGCCTATGCCGGGTTCCTCGACTGGCATCGTCCGCTGGAGATCCTGGAACTGGCGCATCTGGTGGTCATGCGCCGGCCCGGACATGATCCGGTCGCCAGTCCCGCCCTGCGCCGGCTCTATCTGGAACGGGTCTGCGAGGAACCGCTTTGTCTGGCGGCCCGAGCGGGCGGGCGCATCCTGTTCCAGACCCTGACCCAGCTCGACATCTCATCGACACGCATCCGCGAACTCATCGCCCAGGGACGCAGTCCGCGCTATCTGCTTCCCGACGCCGTGCTCGACTACATCGAGCGCGAACGGCTCTATGCGTCGACCGATCCGGCGCGCCCGTCCCAACCGCCTCGTCCGAATCTCTAGGCCGTCGCCAAGACACCCCGTTTCCCGAATACAGAGGATTCCATGCAGCTCGATCAACTCAAACAACTGGTTCTCGACACACTCGACGATATGAAGGCCCGCGACATCCAGGTGCTGGACGTGCGCGGCAAGACCGCCGTGACCGATTTCATGATCATCGCCTCCGGCACCTCGGACCGCCATGTCAAGGCCATCGCCGAGACTGTGGCCTTTCGCGCCAAGGACGCCGGTGAGACCCCGCTCGGCACCGAGGGGCTGGCCGAGGGCGAATGGGCGCTGGTCGATCTCAATGGGGTCGTGGTTCATGTCATGCTCCCGAAGGTGCGCGAATTCTACAACCTCGAACGGCTGTGGTCGGCGCCCGCACCTGTGGCCGCGCCGCGTCCGGCCGCCGTTTCGGCTTGAGGGCCGTGCTCCATGCCGTCTGATTCCGCATCGCCGCGCCGACGCCCGATCATCGCGCTGGTGGCGGCCATGGACGAGGCACGCACGATCGGACGCGACAACACGCTGCCCTGGCACCTGCCGGCGGATCTGGCGCACTTCAAGGCGCTGACGCTCGACAAGCCCATCCTCATGGGACGCAAGACCCGGGAGTCGCTGCCGGGCCTGTTGCCGCGCCGTCGGCATCTGGTCGTCTCGCGTGATCCCGGCTATCGCGCCGATGGCTGTGAGGTCTTCGGTTCGCTGGAGGCCGCGATCGGCGCCGTCGACGAACCCGAGCTGATGATCGTCGGCGGGGCCTCGATCTATGCGCAGGCGCTCCCCCTGGCCGACCGACTCCATTTGACGATCGTGCGGACGCAGGTCACGGGTGATGCCTGGTTTCCGAGCTGGAATCCGGCCGAGTGGCATGAGATCACGCGCGTCGAGCGTCCGGCCGACGAACGCAACGCCTTCGCCATGACCTTCGTGGATCTGATGCGCGGCTGAGTCGCTCAGTCTCGCCCAGGTTGCAGATAGCCCGCGCACCGGATCTGGATCGGCTCCAGCGGTTCACAGTCGAGCCGTAGCGCCGTGAGCGCGCCGCCCCAGAGACAACCGCTATCGATCGCCCAGACGTTCTCGCCGCTCCAGTAACCGAGTGCCGACCAGTGGCCGAAGATGATGCGGTCGGCGCGCGTGCGCCGGCCCGGAACCTGGAACCAGGGCAACAGCCCCGGCGACTGACTGCCGATCTCACCCTTCTCCTTGAGCGCCAGGGTGCCGTCGGGCGTGCAGAAGCGCAGCCGGGTCAGGACATTGGTGATGAAGCGTAGCCGCTCGAGGCCCCTGAGATCGGACGACCAGCGTGCCGGTTCGTCGCCGTACATGGCGTGCATGAACTCGGGGTGGTCGTCGGAGCGCAGCACGGTCTCCAGCTCGCGCGCGCAGGCCAGCGCCTCGGCCAGATCCCACTGCGGCGGCAGTCCGGCATGGACGAGCGTCAGGCCCAGATCCGGGTCGTGATGCAGCATGGGACGGCGGCGCAGCCAGTCGAGCAGCTCGTCGCGATCCGGCGCATGCAGGATGGCGCCCAGGGTGCTCTTCTTCGAGTGCTTGGCATTACCGGCGGCCACGGCCAACAGATGCAGATCATGGTTGCCCAGCACCACGATGGCCGAGTCGCCGAGCGCGTGCACCCGGCGCAGCACGGCCAGCGACTCGGGGCCGCGGTTGACCAGGTCGCCGGCGAACCAGAGCCGGTCGACGGACGGATCGAATGAGAGACGATCGAGCAGGCGCTCGAGTTCGGCGTGGCACCCCTGGAGGTCGCCGATCGCGTAGACAGGCATCCGGGTCGACTCCTTGAACCGCCGGGCTTCAGTGCAACCGGGTCGAGGTCAGTGAAAAGACCGGAATGCGCGCCTCGAAGCGCGTGCCGTCGTCGCCGAGCATCCCATAGTGACCCTGCATGCTGCCGAGTGGCGTGTTGAGCACGGCGCCGCTGGTATAGCGGAACGCCTCGCCCGGACGCAGATGCGGCTGCTCGCCGACTACGCCCTGACCGCGCACTTCCTGCACCTGACCATTGGCGTCGGTGATCACCCAATGCCGGTCGAGCAGTCGCGCCGGCTTGGCGCCGCGGTTCTCGATTGTGATGGTGTAGGTAAAAACGTAACGCTCCTCTTCCGGTGAGGATTGATCCGGTTGATACTGACTCTGGGCCGAGATCGCGATGAGATAGTCGCTCAAGGTGGTCTCCTGGATGGCGAGCGCTGGATGGACGCATGATATACCGGTCCGGTGCATTTCGGAGTCCGACCCGACCGGCGACCTTGTCGCATTTTGAGATGCTTGTAGAATATTGCTGAAAACTTACTTGAGATTCAGGGGCAGTTGGATGATCTACAGGAAGCGGAAGCGGCTTCATCGCAGACCCGATCCGCTCATTGTTCTGATGTTCTTCGTCATCGTGGGTCTGTGCGCCACCATCAGCTATCAGCTGATCGCCTGCGCGCCGGTCGATCGCGGTGAGATCGCGGTTCAGTCGTCGGAGGCCATCGCCATCGGCGGCTGATCCCAACACGCGAGCCTGTCCGTCGGTCCGCCCCGGCCTGGCCTCGCCTTCCGGATGAGTCCAATGTCACTCGATACCCAGGACACCCGATTGAGGGTCGCCGTGATCGGCGTCGGCTATCTGGGCCGATTCCACGCCCTCATCTATTCGCGCCTGCCCGAGGTCGAGCTCGTCGGCGTCGTCGACAGCGACGCCGAGCGGGCGGCCTCGGTCGCCGCCGAGGCCGGCTGCGCGGCCCATACGCACAGCGACGCGCTGCTCGACCGGGTCGATGCCGTCAGTGTCGTGGTGCCCACGACCGCACATCTGGCCGCCGCCGCGCCCTTCCTCGAACGCGGCATCCCGGTGCTGCTCGAAAAGCCCATCGCCGCCACGCGCGAGGAGGGCGCCGAGATCGTGCGTCTGGCCCAGCGGCATGGCGCCATCCTCCAGATCGGCCATGTCGAGCGCTTCAACGCCGGTGTCATGGCGCTCGCCCATCGCATCCGCGCACCGCGCTATATCGAGGCCCAGCGCATGGGCAGCTTCGTCGAGCGTGCGACCGATGTCGACGTGGTCTCGGATCTGATGATCCACGACCTCGACATCATCCTGTCGCTGGTCGATGCCGGGATCCGCCACATCTCGGCCATCGGCGCCTCGATCCTCACCGAGCACGTCGACATCGCCAATGCCCGGCTGGAGTTCGACAACGGCGCGGTCGCCAACGTGGTCGCCAGCCGGGTCTCGGATCAGACGACGCGGCGTATCCGGGTCTTCCAGTCCGGGCGCTATCTGTCGCTCGATTTCGTCCGGCAGACCCTCGACCTGGCCGAGCCGCGTCCGGTCGAGGGCGGCGCGCGCCCCGAGATCGTGCGCGAGCGGCTCCAGATCGACGCCATCAAGCCGCTGGATCTGGAATTGGCCGAGTTCGTGCGCGTGGTGCGTGAGGGGGGGCGACCGCTGGTCGATGGCCGGACGGGGCTCAGGGCGCTCGAAGTGGCGTTGGAGGTCCGCGACCGCATCGCCGCTTCCGGCCTCTGAGTGCTCACGACCTCAGAGACGGCTGGCGAGGATCTCGATCAGACCTGGATGACTGCCGACGAGCGGCGAAACCTCGATGCGCAGGGGCGGGAATCGCGCCTCGATCCGGGCACGGATCTGGGCGATGTCGCCGTCCGGTCCGGCGTGCCGGCCCGCAGAGAGGAAGAGCATCGAGAGCAGGATCGGCGTCGCGCGATCCGCCTCGGCCAGACGGCTCAGCACCTCTTCGAGCAGCGGGCCGTTGAAATCGTACTCAGGCCCGGGACGGCGCTCCATCACCGCCTCCTCCAGCCGGACGTCCGGTCCGAGCCGCTCGGCGAGTCCGAGCGCCAGCCGGCGGCGCACCGCCGTGACTTCCGGGATCGGCGAACCATGATCCACCAGCACCACGCGTCTCGGTTCGATGGCCGCACGCTTTGCGGCGGCGGCGAGATTGTCGGCCAGGATCTCGACCAGACGTGGTTCGCCCGCCGGCAGCGGGCAGAGTTCGGGCGCGATCTCGAGCCGGAAGGGACCGAGTTCGGCGGTGACCTCGGCGGCGAGTTCCGGAACGAACCGGGTCAGTGCCCGGCTTGGACCGAAGAAGAGCGGCAGGAGACGCAGATCGCGCACGCCTGCGCCGACCAGACGTCTGAGCGTGGGCGCCAGGATCTCGGCCGGTCGTCCGTCGAGCCGTTCGGCCGGCACACGGTCGGCGTGCAGCAGCGAGACGGGGCGGACCGGCTCACCGACGCGCTCGGCGAGCCGCTCGGCGATCCGGCGCAGGTTCAGCGTCGAATCCGGACGGCTCGAACCATTGTCGACCAGCAGGATCGAGCGCATGGGGCGACGACCTAGCCCGGCGGATTGGCAGGTGGTTTGGGGTTGGCGCGCGTCGTCGGATCGTGATGGCTGGTTCCCATGATCGGCCCTCCGGAGTTCAAGGGCGCGATTATAGTCTGCCTTAGTCAGGAATTCCCCTGTCCCGAGTGTGCCTCTCAGCGATGGATGCCGTGGTCGGCCAGCCACTTGACGTCGAGCTCCCAGTCGACGCTCTTCACGCCCGGCTGGGCGAGCATCAGGTCCATGGCGCGCTTCTGGTGATCGATGAGATCCTGTTGGGCCGCGATCATCTCCGGGTCGTCCTGGGCCTTGCCCGCGAGCTTGGGATGGATGACCTGCAGGAAGCTGTAGGCCGGGAAGTCGGGCGAGCGCGGGGTCGAGATCACGGCCACGCCATCCCGGAAGTCGCGCAGCCGGAACCGGTAGGGGTAGTCGGCGAGTTGCGGGTCCGAGGTCAAGACCTCGTCCAGATTCCAGACTTCGGGCTTCCAGGTCGACTTGGCCCAGAAGAAGAGGGCGGCGATCAGGATGGCGCCGAGCAGCAGGCTATAGTTACGTGTAAAACGATCCATGGATGGGTATGCTCTTGGGCAGCGTTGGTCAGGAATCAGGCTGCAAGCATGGACCGAGCACACCACAAAACCCATGAAAATCATCAATTACGGATCTCGACTATGCGCAAGTCCCATCCGGTCGTCGGTACTCGGGCCACCATTCTCATCGCCGATCTGCGCGGTTTCTCGACCCTGATGGATTCGGTCGCACCGACGCTGATGGTCGAGCTGCTCGATCGATTCTTCGGGCTCATGGCCGGGATCGTGGACCGACATGGCGGTCTGGTCGACAAGCTCATGGGCGACTCGATCATGGCCGTCTTCGGTGTGCCGACACGCCGCCCCGACGATCTGATCCGCGCCCTGAACTGTGCCGTCGAGATGCAGCTGGGCATGATCGATCTGAATCGTCGCAATGAGGCTCTCGGCGAGCCGCGCCTCTATGCCGGCATTGCATTGAGTACGGGCGACGTCATGGCGGGGTGCTTCGGATCGGACGTCTATAACGAGTACACGGTCATCGGCACCCCCGTGAATCTGGCCTCGCGCATCGAGGGCTATGCGCTACGCGGCCAGATCCTGTTGAGCGAGGCGACCTTTCGCGCCGCCGGTCATGCCATCCAGGTCGGCAACGTCAACGAGGTCCAGGTCAAGGGTCGCTCCACGCCCGTGATGCTCTACGAGCTCAAGGCCGTCAAGGAGCCGCGACTGCTGCGTGTCCCGACCATCGAGATCCGCAAGACGCCGCGCATCCTGGTCGATTTCCCGGCCGTCTTCCAGCGCGTCGATGACAAGCGTATCCTGCCCGAGCGCTTCGTCGGTCAGGTCAACGACATGGGATACTTCGGGCTGTGCGTGGATCTGCCCATGGCCCTGCCGCCGTATTCCGAGGTCTTGATGTCGCTCGCGCCCGAATTCGGTCTGGATGGCCCGCTCGAGGTCTATGCCCGCGTCCTTCGCTCGCTGCCGAACAAGGACAGGTTTCGGACCAACCTCCAGTTCACGACCATCGACACCCCGGGACACCGCAAGATCAAGCAGTATGTCGACCATATCCTGTGGGGGAGTTGAGATTCAATGACGAGCGTTTCGGGGAGCCGACGATCGGCGAACCTCTTCAAGAATTACAATCGCTTGATCGGTATTGCCTACACACTGATCATCATTGCATTGGTCCTGTTTTTCGCTCATCTGCTGCAAGGCAAGATGAGTGAGGAAATCGAACTGATCGGTGGCCATGTCTCGAGACACGCCCAATTTTTCGAGTTCGTACTGCGCTCTTCCGCGGATCATCTCGAAACACTCCGTATGTCGGCCTCGCAGCGCCTCGATCATCCGTTATATTCAGGCCCTGAGCTGCTCGATCATCCGCCGGGCGCTTGGTTGCAGGAAGACGGTACTCGCCACCTGTTCCATCTCGACGCATTACCGGCGCCGGATGATGGAGGAAATTTGATCGGCCTCGGAACCTTGCGGGACCGCAGTCCGGAGTTTTATGAGGACTTGAATGTCGCGCTACGCATCAACCACGAGTGGAGCTCACTGATCTTCACGCTTCCCAGTGCCGCACAAGCGAGTTTCCTGCTCGAAAAAGAATTCAAGGCGGTGTTTCCGTGGAGAAATTCTTCGTCGCTTTTTTTCGATCCGTCCCTATATCAAGATCCTGTCTGGATCATGGGGCTTCCATCCAACAATCCGGATCGCGAAAAATATTGGGCGCCCGTATATTTCGCCGGCAAGGATATCGGCCTGCTCGTACCCGAGGCGGCCCCTGTCTATATCGGTTCTCGATTCGTCGGCATCATCGCCATCGATACGAGCATCGATTATCTCAACCGGATCAACTCGGATTTCACCTATCCACTCGGCTTGACTTTCTTGGTCGATCGCCGACAGCAGGTCTTGGCCCATCCCGATCTATATGCCAACCCACTCGAAGTCACTGCGACACCCACGCTGGACCAGGCCGTACCGCTCGATTTGAGCGATGTGATCGATCGATTGCGCCGCCTGAAGTCGGGGGAACCCGCACGAATCAACGGCTATCTGGTGATTCGCCATGGACTGATCACCGCGCCTTGGTCGCTTTTCTATGTCGTGCCGGAATCCGCTCTATGGTGGCGGGTCGGTTCGGTCGCCGGGCCGGCCATGCTCGTCGTCATGCTGGGGCTCGTCATACTGATGTCTCTGACTTATTTCCTGACTTCACGCGAATTCGTCGGACCGGCCGATAAATTGGTCAGGCACATCGCGGCGGCTTCGAATTTCGAACCCGTCACCATTCCAACGGTACCCAGCGGATGGCGCCCCTGGTTCGAAACCATCACGCGGGCATTTCAGGAGTCGATGCAACTGATCGCATTGCGTCAGGAGCTCGATATCGCCGCAAAGATCCAACAATCGATCTTACCCCGGCATTGGCCGAAACACGACAGCTATACCCTATGGGGCAGGATGCGACCGGCCAAGGAAGTCGGTGGTGACTTCTACGATCATTTCGATGTCGCCGAAACCCTGCAAGGCATCGTCGTGGCGGACGTGAGCGGAAAGGGTATTCCGGCCGGATTGTTCGGCATGGTCTCGAAGACCCTGCTGAGATCTGCCGCGACTCAGGGTTCGCTCGATATCGGCGGAACGATCGCCAAAGTCAACGACGATCTCTCCGAAGAAAACGACGCCTGCATGTTCGTAACGCTCTTTTACGCCATATTCGATCCCGGCAGCGGCGTGTTGGAATTCGTCAATGCCGGGCATCCGCCGCCCCTGTTGATCCATGCCGACGGACGTGCCGAATATTTGCAAGGCACGGGCGGCATGGCGCTCGGCGTCATGAGCGAGATCGATTACAAAGTATCGAACATTCGTTTGTCGCCCGGAGATACATTGCTGATGTTCACGGACGGCGTCACCGAGGCCATCGATGCCGCCGGCGAGGAGTTTGGAACACAACGTCTGTCGACGTTGTTCTTCGACAAGCAGACTCTGGATCCTTCTCCGGTCGTGGACATGGTCTTCGAGGCTGTGGATCGATTCGCCGATGGAATCGAGCAGTTCGACGATATCACCTGTGTTGCACTGCGCTATCGCGGCATCGACTCAGGATTCGATTCGAATTCCGACCCCGGGGAGACCCCGCAGTGAGGATTGTACACTTTTCAAGAATCGTGGCCATGTTTGCATGGACACTGATATCCGCCGCCTTGATTTTTTTGCATGCATCACCCGCCTGTGCCGATTCGATCGATGATATCAAGAGCCGTGGAACCCTGATCGTCGGAGTCAAATCCGATGTTCCCGCATTTGGAATGCTCGACGAAAAAAGCGGCCAAATCATTGGTCTGGAGCCGGATCTCGCCCAGGATCTGGCCGACCGGCTCGGGGTGGAATTGAAGCTGGTTGCTCTCGTTTCAGCCGATCGCGAGGATGCACTCAAGCAACATCGCGTCGATGTCGTCATCGCCACACTCAATGAAACACCCGAGCGCCGCTCCAGCTTGACCCTGGTCTCACCAAATTACTACGAGTCCGGCGCGAGTTTGATCGCGCGTCGTTCCGATGGATTCGAGGATTGGTCCGCTCTGCGCAACAGACGCATCTGCTCGCGACGCGGATCTTTCTATAATCGCCTGATCACGATCGAATACGGGGCGGATATCGTACCTTTATACAGCGCTGAAATCGGACTGGAGGCGCTTCGCGATGGACGCTGCGACGGACTGCTCGGTGACACGGCTGTGTTATCGGTGCTATTGCAGGATCCGAATCTGGCCGAACGCTATGAGATGACATTGCCGGCGCTCTATCCGACCGGATGGTCCATTGCCCTGCATCCGGATGAACGAGGGGGGCGATTGGAATCCTCGATCTCCAAGGCCATCCATGACTGGCACCTGAGTGGTTTACTGAAGCGATTGGAAGACAAGTGGAATATTCCCAGGTCTCAGTTCGTCCAAAAGATGTCGCAACAGGCCGCGACTCGAGGGAACGGGGGGGCGGCGCCGCGTGCCGTCGTCAAGGATGACGAAAAAAAACGGATGGCGGAGATGGACACGAGCATTCTCGCCCCCGACATTGCTCGAATCGTCGAACGTGGTGAACTCATCGTCGCCATGCACAGTATCGACAATCCACCGTTTTTTTATCAAGGCAAAGACGGACTCATCGGATTGGAAGTCGAAATGGCGAAGTCGCTGGCCGACAAACTCGGCGTCAAGGTCCGCTTCGACCGTCAAGCGCAAAGTTTCGATGCGGTCGTCGAACTGGTGGCGCGCAAGAAAGCCGATGTCGGGATCAGTAAATTGTCACGGACGCTCTCGCGTGCTCGCCTGGTACGATTTTCGAATCCTTATTTGCGCTTGAGACATGCATTGATCCTGAATCGGCTCGAACTGGCCAAAATAGCCAAGGACGAACCCATTCAGAACATCATTCGCGATTTCAATGGAAAGATCGGCGTCATCGCCAATTCTTCTTATGTGGACTTCGCCGTAAGAAATTTTCCAAACGCCGAGATCGAGAAATATTCGGATTGGCAAAGCGTGGTTCAGGCCGTGCATCAGGGCGATGTGGTCGGAGCCTATCGGGACGAGTTCGAAATAAAGCGATTGCTGAAAAAAGACCCCAAGGTCTCCTTGACGCTTCGCACCGTGACCCTGACGGATCTCGACGATGCGCTTTGTATTGCGATCGGCCCGGAAGACACGGCATTGGCCGAGTTCGTCAACATATTCCTCGATCAATACCCGAATCAGTTGACGATCGAGAAGGCATTGGAATTCGACAACTGATCGACGATCGAATCGATACGGATCTATGAGCAACGACAGCGCGAACACCTTCATCAATCTTGCACTCAATCCTTGGGTCATTCTTGCAAGTCTGCTGGCCGGGCTGACTCTCGGCGTTCAGGCGCCCCAGTTGTCTTCGAGCCTGGCGCCGATAGGTGATGTCTATCTGGATCTGATGAAAATGATCGTGCTGCCATTCATGATGTCGGCCGTCATCCTGAGTGTATATCGATTGATCCGGGAGGGGTCCGGGAGTCGAATCTTCGTCAAGATCATCCTGGTCTTCGTGCTTTTTTCGCTCGCCGCCGCTGTTGTCGGCATCGGTACGATGATGGCTTTTCAGCCCGGATCGGATTTGCCTCAACAGACGCTGGATTCGTTTGGCGACATCGTTGGCGAAAACCTGGGATCGGCAGACATCGCCATGCAGCTCAACGGCTCAAACGATGAAAAACGAGCGCCGGGATTCAGTTCGCTGCTGCTGAATCTGATTCCATCGAACATCTTCAAGGCGCTCGTCAACGACGAGATACTCAAGGTTCTCGTTTTTTCCGTGCTGCTCGGATTTGCAATCGGGCGCGTGCCGAATCATGTTTCGGTCGGACTGACGACCTCTCTGGAGACGGTGTATCGAGGCTGCCAGACATTGATGCACTGGATGACATATCTCCTCCCAGTCGTGCTGCTCTGTATGAGTGCCGGCCAAATCGCTCGCAGCGGCCTGGAGCCTCTGCCGGCGATGGCTCAATTCTTCGCCGCATTCACGACCGCCTCCATACTGATGATCCTGTTGTCTCTGTTTCTGATCTGGCAGCGCGCGCAGCTTCCGTTGAAGACTGTGGTCAATGCACTTCGCGGTCCTTTCGCTCTCGCCATCGCGACCCGCAACAGCGTCATCTGTATGCCGATCATGATCGAATCATTGACCGAGAAACTGCATTTTTCGCGTTCTCAGGTCGAACTCCTCGTTCCGCTCAGTGTGTCCTTGTTGCGTCTGGGTCCGACCCTGTATTACGTCTGTGCAACACTGTTCATCGCGCAGCTCTATGGCCATGAAATGACCATCGGCGAACTGATGCCGGTCATGGCGGCCTCAATCATGGCCGGTTTTGCCTCGGCGGGAATGACCGGATTCGCCATCGTCTCGCTGATAGGTGTGGTCTGCGGATACCTGGGCCTACCGTTCGAGGCCGCCATCATTCTGTTTCTGGCCATAGATCCGATCTGTGATATCTTGCGTACGCTGGTGTTGGTGATCGCCAATACGGCTTCAGTGGCCTTGATTTGCGCCACACCGGAGACAATGGAGACCGAACCATGCGCTGCATAGGTATACTCGGCGGAATGGGGCCGGCCGCAACCATTGATTTCATGACCAAGCTGATGGCGTTGACGCCGTCCTCTCGCGATCAGGATCATCTGCCCGTGGTCCTCGTGAGTCTGCCCCAGATCCCGGATCGTAGTGCCGCCATCCTCGGGTTCGGCGAGGATCCGTTACCCATGCTCGAACAGGGTGTAAAACTCCTGAACCGTGCCGATGTGGGGCTGATCGTGATTCCCTGCGCCACTTCGCATCACTGGTATCAGGAACTCAGCGCCATCAGTCATGCACCGATCATGCATATCGCGAACGCCGCCCTTGACAGGGTGCCGCGAACTGGCCGCACACTGATCCTGGCCACGCGCGGTACATTGGCATCGGGCTTCTTTCAGCGCACATTGACCGACCATGAGATCGACTTCGAGATCCCGGATCCGAATTCGGATCAGTCCGCGATTGATGAATGCATCCGATCGATCAAAGCGGGTCGGTACGAATCCGCCGGTCGAGCTCTCGACCCGGTCCTGAAACAGGCCGTCGCGCATGGCGTTACATCCGTGATCATGGGCTGCACCGAGATACCATTGGCCGCCGCGCATGTCACGACAAAGGGTCTGACTCTCATCGATTGCAGCCTGGAATTGGCGCGACATACGGTGGATCATGCACTTCAACGCGGCTGGAACAGACTTTGACAGCCGCGATCGCCCCGGCTCTAACTGCGCATGGACGCAATGGCCGTGTCACGATCGGGATAGACTCTGAGTATTCGTAAAAAACCACTGGTCTCGAAGACACCATGGATGTTTTCGTCCATGCCGCAGAGTGCGAACCGACCATCTCGCTGCTTGGCTTTCTTGGCGGCCATCAGAACGATCCGCAATCCGGCGGAAGAAATAAATTCCAACCGTGAACAATCGAGCAGTACCTTTTCGTTGCCGGCGACACGCTCCGGCAGAATCGCCTCCAGTTCACCGGCATTGGAGCTGTCCAGGCGGCCGATCAGCCGGATGCCGATAATATCGTCCAATGGCTCCTCGATAATGGACAGTAGTGGCTGCATGGGAGTTTGCCTATCTTTGATTTCGACGATGGAAAGGCTTCAGGCCTGGGTTGAGGTGATCCGTTTTTCCAGTTCCAAACGATTTCGGTCATCGATACGAATATAGCGGCAAGCATCCATGAAGGTTCGCACCAGATGCAGACCGAGCCCTCCGATCGGACGCGAGTCAAGGTCGGCATCCGGATCGGGCGTGTCGGCTTCTCGAAGGGGGTCGAAGGGTTGGCCGTCGTCTTCCAGGACCAGAAGCAAACGATCGTCGATGAGTCCGAAACTCACACCGATGTCACAGTCGTCATCCGCCTCCGCTCTATCGGCATAACCATAGCTCATGGTATTGGTCAAGAGTTCGTCGAGACACAGACTCAACTGGAAGATCTCTCGCCCATCGAGACCTCGATCCTTGGCGAACGCTTCAAGCGCCAAGGTGACCCGCTGAATTTCGCTCGGATCCCGCTTTAGCTTGATCGTGACCATAATGATTTTCGAAGACTTTTGGCAGGACGTGCACATGAGAGCACCGACGAGATTCGGTGTCAAACCGATTCAAGCGAACATGAGATTTCAAGTGAACATGAGATCCGCTATCTCGGAGAGTGTGCAGTCAATCGCCGAGGACGGTGGCGCGCGCCCCGGCGCCGGACCGTCGGCCGATTGAGACCATGCCTGCTTGTCGCCTATACTGTCGCCTTGCATCCATTCTCGCGGCCATCCCCCGGCCCGTTCGCAAGGAAACCCTGCCCATGAGGAGAATTCTTCCGGTCCTGATCCCGTTGCTGCTGTGCGGATCACCTCAGCTTGCGCCGGCGGAGGATCTGCTCCAGGTCTACGACATGGCCGTGGTGAGCGACCCCAGGCTGCGCGAGGCCGAGCAGACGCTGTTCGCCTCGCGCGAGGTCAGACCTCAGGCGCGCTCGCTGCTCCTACCGAGCCTCAGCGTCAAGGGCGATGCCGGTTTCTACGATCTCGACTCGCGTGGCGGCTCGATGGGTGATCGCACCGATCGTTACGATACCCAGCAGATCCAGGCCGTCGTCAGTCAGAGCCTTTACAACCGCGCCAACTGGATGACGCTCGGTCAGGCCGACAATGTCATCGCCCAGGCCGAGGCCCAGTATCGCAATGCCCAGATCGACCTCATGGTCAGGACGACTCAGGCGTACTTCGACGTGCTGCGCGCGGCCGATGCCGTGACCGTGCGCGAGGCGCTGGTGCGTGCCGACGAGCGCCAACTGGAGCAATCCAAGCAGCGCTTCGAGGTCGGTCTGGTGGCCATCACCGACGTCAACGAGAGTCAGGCCGCCTACGACAAGTCACGCGCCGACCTCATCAATGCCAAGAATCAGCTCGGCAATGCCTGGGAGGCGCTGCGCACCATCGTCGGGCCGATCAGCGTGCCCCTGGCGCGTCTCGGCGAGAAGCTGCCGCTGTCCCCACCCGAACCCAATGACATCGCGGCCTGGGCGGGAACCGCCCTCAGGTCCAATTACGGCATCCTGGCGGCGATCGAATCCGTCAACGCCGCCAAGGCCACCATCGAGATCGAACGCTCGGGCCACTTCCCCAGGCTCGACCTGCAGGCCGGCTATAACGTCTCGCGCTCGGATGCCCAGTTCGGCTCGGATTCGGAGACCGGATTCGTCGAGCTGTCACTGAACGTCCCCATCTTCCAGGGCGGCGCCGTGACCTCCAAGACGCGCGAAGCCGGTTACAAGTACCGTGCGGCTCAGGACCGGCTCGACCAGGTGCGTCGCCAGGTCGACCAGCAGGCCAAGGACGCCTTCCGCGGCATCCTCTCCAGCATCGAAGACGTCAAGGCGCGCCAAGCGGCCATCGTCTCGGCCCGCTCGGCGCTCGAATCGACCCAGGCCGGACTCGAGGTCGGCACCCGCACCCAGGTCGACGTGCTCAACGCCCAGCGCAATCTGTTCCAGGCCGAGTTCGACTACATGAGCGCCCGCTACGACTACATCATCAACGGCATCAAGCTCCATCAGGCCACCAGCACCCTGAGCCGTGACGTCATGGCCAAGGGCAATGCCTGGCTCGATCCCAACGACACAGTTCCGCCGCCGGCCTATTGACCATGTCGGGTAACAGCTTCGGTCGCAACTTCGTCGTCACCACCTTCGGTGAGAGTCATGGCCCGGCGCTCGGCGGCATCGTCGACGGCTGTCCGCCCGGCCTGGAACTCTCGGCCGCCGACTTGCAGCAGGATCTCGACCGGCGCAAGCCGGGGCAGTCGCGTCACACCACCCAGCGGCGCGAGTCCGATCGGGTCGAGATCCTCTCCGGCGTCTTCGAGGGCCGCACCACGGGCACGCCGATCGGACTCCTGATCCACAACGAGGACCAGCGCTCGCACGACTATTCCGAGATCGCCGAGCGCTATCGTCCGGGCCATGCCGACTACAGCTACGAGCAGAAATACGGCGTGCGCGACTATCGCGGCGGCGGGCGCTCCTCGGCGCGCGAGACCGCGATCCGGGTCGCGGCCGGTGCCATCGCCAAGAAGTATCTGGCCGAGCGGTTGGGTATCCGCATTCGCGGCCATCTCTCGCAGCTCGGCCCCTGGCGTCCGCGCGGCTTCGATTGGGAGCAGGTCGAGCACAATCCCTTCTTCTGGCCCTGCGCCGAGACGGTGCCCGAGCTGGAGACCTACATGGACGCCCTGCGCAAGTCGGGCGACTCGATCGGCGCGGCCGTCACCGTGGTCGCCTCGGGCGTGCCGACCGGACTCGGCGAGCCGATCTTCGACCGGCTCGACGCCGACATCGCCCATGCGCTCATGAGCATCAACGCCGTCAAGGGCGTGGAGATCGGCGCCGGTTTCGCCTGTGTCGAGCAGAAGGGCACGGAACACCGCGACCCCATGACGCCCGAAGGTTTCCTGTCGAACAATGCCGGCGGCATCCTCGGCGGCATCTCCACGGGGCAGGACATCGTCGCCCGCATCGCGCTCAAGCCGACCTCCAGCATCCGGCTGCCCGGCCGGAGCATCGACCGGCATGGCGCGGCGGTCGAGGTCGTCACCAAGGGGCGGCACGATCCCTGTGTCGGCATCCGCGCCACGCCCATCGCCGAGGCCATGCTGGCGCTGGTGCTCATGGACCACACCCTGCGCCATCGCGGACAGAACGCCGAGGTCGTGCCGCCGATCCCGGCGATCCCGGCCGAGCCGCGTCCCTGATCCCGACCCCCGACCCCGGCTGACTCGGGCCGATGCCGTTCGGCTCTGGAGGCGGGGGCCGGCGCGTTCCACCAGCGAGCCGCCCAATGCCGTACTGGCGCCTGTCGAGCTATTACCTGTTCTATTTCGCCTCGCTCGGGGCGCTCGTGCCCTATTGGGGACTCTATCTCCAGGACGCCGGATTCGACCCGCTCGCCATCGGCGTGCTGATGGCGATCCTCGCCGGAACCAAGATCGTGGCGCCCGTGGTCTGGGGGCACATCGTCGATCACACCGGACGGCGGATGCAGGTGGTGCGCCTCGGTTCACTGCTCGCCGTGCTGGGTTTCGCGACCCTCTATGTCACGGACGGCTTCTGGGGCATGGCCCTGACCCTGTTGCTGTTCAGCTTCTTCTGGAACGCCTCGCTGCCGCAGATGGAGGCTGTCACCTTCAACCATCTGCGCGAGCGTCCGACCCGTTATGCCCTGGTGCGGGTCTGGGGGTCGGTGGGGTTCATTCTGGTGGTGGTGGCGCTGGGGCTGGCGCTGGAGCAGGGGTCGCTCGCCCAGGTGCCGGTCTGGGTGCTGCTGCTGACGGTCGGGATCTGTCTGGCGGCCTTCATGGTGCCGGACAGCGCGCCCGATCATGGCGCGCCGTCCTCGGTATCCTTGCGCGCGCTCCTGCGTCAGCCGAGCGTCCTGGCCTTCTTCGGCGCCTGCTTCCTGATGCAGTCGAGCCACGGCATCTACTATGCCTTCTATTCCATCCATCTGGAGGCGGCCGGTTATTCGAGCACGGCGGTCGGCTGGCTGTGGGCGCTGGGCGTCATCGCCGAGGTGCTGATCTTTCTGGTCATGCATCGCCTGCTGGAGCGCTTCGGCGCGCGGCGTGTCCTGCTCTGGAGTCTGGCGCTGGGCGGGGTGCGCTGGATCCTGATCGGGGGCTTCGTCGATCATCCGTCCGTGATGTTCGCCGCTCAGTGGCTCCATGCCGCGACCTTCGGTACCTTCCATGCCTCGGCGATCCATCTGGTCCATCATGTCTTTCCGGGCCGCACCCAGGGACGTGGTCAGGCGCTCTACAACAGTTTGAGCTTCGGCGCCGGCGGGGCGGCCGGGAGTCTGATCGGCGGTCTGCTGTGGGCCGACGCCGGTCCGGTCATCACCTTCGGGGTAGGGGCTGTCGCGGCGGTGTCGGGCTGGCTCGTCGCCTGGCGCTGGATGAACGGCGAACTGTATCGCCATTGATCGGCGGGTCATCCGGTCGTCGGCAATGGAGGGTCGCGTGTTATGATGGCGCGGATAGACATCTCTGCAAAGCGCCGCCTCCATGCCAGCCTCAAACGCTCCCTATCCCGTCCTGCCGGGACGACGCTATCCGCCCGGCGCGACCGTCGAGGACGCGGGCGTCAACTTCTCCGTCTACAGTCGGCACGCCACCGGGGCCGAACTGCTGCTCTACGAGGACGCCGCCAGTCCTGAGCCATTCCAGGTCATCCGGCTCGATCCGCGCACCAATCACACCTTCTTCTCCTGGCACCTGATGGTCGAGGATCTGCCGCCGGGCACTCATTACACCTGGCGCCTGGAAGGTCCGAACGACCCGCATGGCCACGGCTGGCGCTTCGATCCGAGCGTCGAGCTGGTCGACCCCTGGGCGCGCGCGATCAATATCGCCGGCTGGGACCGCTGGCGGCGCCAGAGTCAAGGCGTGAAGCCGCACGACTCGCCGCGCGCCGTCGTGCTCGCCGAAGAATACGACTGGGAGGGCGACGAACCCATCCGGCTGTCGAGCGAGCAGATGATCATCTATGAGCTGCACGTCGGCGGCTTCACCCGCCATCCCAGCTCGGGCGTCCGGCATCCCGGCACCTTTCTCGGCCTGATCGAGAAGATCCCCTATCTCAAGGAACTCGGCATCAGCCATGTCGAACTCATGCCGGTGATGGCCTTCGACGAACAGGACGTGCCGGAGCCGGTCTGGAAGGCCGGTCTGCGCAACTTCTGGGGCTACAGCAGTTTCGGCTTCTTCTCACCGCATCCGGGTTTCTGCGTCACCCCCGAACAGGGCACGCACAGACGCGAGTTCCGCGACATGGTCAAGGCGCTGCATCGCGCCGGCATCGGCGTCATCCTCGACGTGGTCTTCAACCACACCAGCGAGGGCGGGGCGGGCGGCCCCACGCTCACCTTCAAGGGCTTCGGCAACGAGACCTTCTACTGTCTGGATGCCATCGACAAGGGGATCTATCTCGACTTCACCGGCTGCGGCAACACGGTCAACGCCAATCATCCGCTCGTCACCAACTTCATCATCGACGCGCTCGAATACTGGGTGCGCGAGATGCACGTCGACGGCTTCCGCTTCGACCTGGCCAGCGCCATGGCGCGCGATTCCGATGGACGTCCACTGGCCAACCCGCCGGTGATCTGGGGCATCGAGCTGTCCGACACCCTGGCGGCGACCAAGATCATCGCCGAGGCCTGGGATGCCGCCGGGCTCTATCAGGTCGGCACCTTCCCCGGCTATCGCTGGATGGAATGGAACGGACGCTATCGCGACAGCATCCGGCGCTTCGTGCGCGGCGATCCGGGCCTGGTGCCCGAGATCGCCACCCGGATCTCGGGCAGCAGTGATCTCTACGAGGCCAATCTGCGCAAGCCGATCAACAGCATCAATTTCGTCACCTGTCACGACGGTTTCACGCTCTGGGATCTGGTCTCCTACAACCGCAAGCACAATCTGGCCAATCACGAGGGCAACCGCGACGGCACCGACGACAATCTGAGCTGGAACTGCGGCACCGAGGGCGAGACTCCGAACCTCGAGGTGCTGACCCTGCGCCGCCGTCAGGCCAAGAATCTGCTGACCCTGCTCTTTCTGAGCCAGGGCATCCCCATGCTGCTGGCCGGCGACGAGGTGCTGCGCTCGCAGAACGGCAACAACAATGCCTGGTGTCAGGACAACGAGATCGGTTGGCTCGACTGGTCGCTGATGGAGCGCAACGCGGCCATGCTGCGCTTCGTGCGCGGACTGATCGCACTGCGCAAGCGTCACCGCAGTCTGCGTCATCGTCACTTTCTCTCCGGCCGGCCGCTGCCGGGCGGCACCCTCCCCGACGTGGTCTGGCACGGGCTGGAACTGAACGCACCGCCCTGGGGCGATCCGGAGAGCCGGATCCTGGCCTTCACGCTCGCCCCGGTCTGTCCCGACGAGGCGTTGCTGCACGTCATGATCAACATGAGCGATCGCGCTCTGCGCTTCGCCCTGCCCGAGATCACCCCGGCGCGCTGGTATCCGGCCCTGGACACGGCGCGCGCCTCGCCGACCGACGTGGTGCCGCCCGAGGATCAGTGCCCCGTCGAGGACGGGCGTCAGTTGGTGCGTTCCAGGAGTATCCTGGTGCTCGAGGGGCGGTCAGGGCCAGGTCGCTCCGAGGCGAATCCAACCTAGGGCGGCGACCGCTCAGGCGACGGGGGAATCCATGGCTCGAACACAGATCTTTCATGCACTCGGCCTGCACATGCATCAGCCGCCGGGCAACCTGCGTCTGCTGTTCGAGGCCAATCCCCGGGAAGCCGAGCAGATCCTGCGCTGTTACGAGCGCGTCGCGCGCTACGCCGAACGCTATCGGGACGTGGCGCGGCTGCATGTGAGTTTTTCGGGGATCCTGCTGGAGCAGCTCCTCGATCCGGACATCGTCGATCGCTACCGTCATATCGTCGACATCCCCGAGATGCTCGAACGCTACCGCGTCGCCGACAACATCGAGATGCTCGGCCTGGGTTACTATCACCCGATCTTCCCGCTGATCCCGCGCGCCGACTGGTCCGAGCAGATCGAACGCGGGCGCGCCATCGTCGAGCGCGTCTTCGGGCGCAGTCCGCGCGGCTTCTGGCCGCCCGAGCTGGCGTTCTCGATGGAGATGATCCCAGCCCTGGTCCGGGCCGGCTACGAATACGTCATCGTCGATGGTATGCATGTGCGTCCCGAGGATGGCGTCAACGACATCTTCCGGCCCTATATCGCCTGCCATGACGGGGTCTGCATCACCATCGTGCCGCGCGATCGCGACGTCTCGAACGCCCAGGGACGGGGACTGAACCCAGGCTGGTTCCGCGATGATCTGTCCTGGCGCTCCACGGTCTCGCCGCGCCCGGACGCGGCGCGGCTCTTCACCACCTGGTCCGACGGCGAGAACGGCGGCTGGTTCAGACAGACGCACGAGCCATCCGGTTTCTTCGGTCACTTCTTCGCGCCCTATATGGAGCAGTGCCGCGCCGGCGACTATTCGATCACGCCCGTGCTGCTCGGCGACCATCTCGATCACTGGCGCCCGAGTACTCATGCCCGGATCCAGACCGGCTCCTGGAACGTCGGCGCCTCCCAGGCCGAGGATCTGTCGCGCTGGGCCGGGTCCGAGATCCAGCGCCGGGCCGTCGACGAGGTGCACCGGCTGAGTGAGCGCTACTGGTCGCTCTGCCGGTCGCGGCCGGACGTCTATCAGATCGCGGGCGAGGCCCTGGTGTGCGCGCGACGTCAGATCCTCGAGGCCGAGACGAGCTGTTTCCTGTACTGGGGCGATGCCTGGATTCCATATCTCCAGGCGCGCACCCGACCCGCCGCCGCCGCGCTCGATGCGGTCGAAGCCGCCCTGTGTGCCCATCCGTCCATGTCCAGGGTGTGAACGGACGCGATCCGATGTCGAGTGTCACGCCCGATCTGGTGCCGCCCGCCGCACCGCTCGTCCCCGTCTTTCCGCTCGCCGGCCCGGTCGGGCCGCTGGCGCTCTATCCGGGCCTGGAAGGCGAGGTCCGGGTGCGCTGGCGGTTGCGTGCCGATGAGGTCGCGGGTCATGGCGCGCGCTTTCCGCACGCCGACGGCGCCCCGCAGGCCGTGCTTCGACTCGGACGTGTGCATGCCGGCGGCTGCGAGCCGGTCCGTGAGCAGACGCTGCATCTGTCCGGCTTGAGTGGGAGCGGTGAGATCGCCTTCCCGGTCGGTGACGACTGTGCCCTGTTCGAGGCCGAGTTGGGTCTGATGAACCCCGAGGGCGGATGGCTGTTGCTGGCGCGCTCCAATCGGCTCCGGCAGGCGCGGGGACTGGGGCTGGAGTCGCTGCGGCCTGCACCGCCAGGTATGGATTGGAACCACGCTGCTTCACCGGAACCCGATGTACGAGCCGGCGCGGCAGCCGTTCAGCCCCTCCCGCCCCCGCATCCCGCCGGGGGAGCGGGGGAAACCATACCCGGCACGTTCGGGTCGCCGCTGGAGGACTCGACCTCGGTCGGTGGCGCGCCCCAGGTCGCGGTTGACTCGATCTCCACGCCCGTCGCTGGAGTGCCCTTCGAGACAGGTCCGTCGGTTCCGGCGATCGCCGCCCTCATGCACGCCATTCCGAGACTGACCTATGCCGATCCCGCACCCGCGACGGCTGGACTCGTCATCGAGGCCGAACTCCGCCTCCATGGCTGGAGCACGCCCAACACCGAGATCGATCTCTTCGGCCATCGCTATCGCGTGGGTCCGGGCGGACGCTTTCAGCTCGGTGTCAGGGTCGACGACCCCGAACTCATCCGGCGCGCCCTGGCGCGGCATCCGCCGCCCGAATCGGATGATTCTCGATAACCGCCATCCCGAATCCAAACCTTCGAAACAATGCACATCGCCATGGTCAGCGCCGAGTGCGCGCCCATCGCCAAGGCCGGCGGTCTCGGTGACTTCGTCCAGGGTCTGGCGCGTGAGCTGGCGCGTGTCGGCGAGCGCGTCGAGGTCATCCTGCCGGCCTACGACGTCCTGCGGTTCGATGCCTTGGAGCGACCGCGTCCGCTCGGCATCGAGTTACAGGTTCCCTTCGGGGGCGAATCGATCGCCTGCCCGGTGCTCGGTCTGAGCCTGGCCGGCTATGAATGCCGGCTGATCGCGCCCCGCTCGGCGCATGGCTTCTTCGAGCGCGGGCGGATCTATGGCGAGCCGGACGACGCCGAGCGGTTCGCCTTCTTCTCGCGCGCCCTGGTCGAGTATGTCTCGCGCCCGGAGTCGCGGCCGGACGTGCTGCATTGCAACGACTGGCAGACGGGTCTGGTGCCTGTGCTGCTCGCCGAGCGCCGGACGGCGATCGGGCGGATTCCGGTCTGCTACAGCCTGCACAACGTCGGCTATCAGGGCTGGGTCGAGGCCGAGCTGCTGGCGCGGGTCGGTCTGGATGCGGCACGTCTGCTCACACCCGAGCGGCTGGCCGACCCCGGCGATCCGCGCCGAGCCAATCTCATGAAGGGCGGCATCGCGGCGGCGGATGCCGTCAACACCGTCTCACCGCGCCATGCCTGGGAGATCCGGAACACCGAGCAGGGGATGGGGCTGCAACCCTGGTTCCAGCGTTACGGCTACAAGTTCGGCGGTATCCTCAACGGCATCGACGAGACGGTCTGGAATCCGCTGACCGATCCGCTCATCCCGGCGAACTTCGGCCCCGAGTGCCTGGAGCGCAAGGCGCTCGACCGTCATGCCTTGCGCGCGCGTCTCGGGTTGGAGGAGGCCGCCGACCGGCCGATCATCGCCATCGTCAGCCGTCTGGATCGACAGAAGGGCGTCGAACTCATCGCGCACGGCATCCGGTATGGGCTGAACGCCGGCGCCCAGATCGCGCTCCTGGGCAGCGCGATCGAACCGGCGATCGCCGAGCGCTTCGCGCAGCTCAAATCGCGACTGGAGACCAACCCGCACGCCCATCTCGAACTCGGTTACGACGAGTCGCTGGCACACCTGATCTATGCCGGGGCCGACCTGATCCTCATCCCCAGTCTCTACGAACCCTGCGGGCTGACCCAGTTGATCGCCATGCGCTATGGCACCGTGCCGATCGCGCGCCGGGTCGGCGGCTTGGCCGACACCATCCGGGACGCCAACTATTCCAGCGCCCCCTTCGAGTCGCGCAACGGCTATCTCTTCGACGAACCGACCACGGAATCCCTGGAGGGGGCCATGGACCGGGCGCTCGGACTCTGGCGCGATTTCCCCGGATACTTCAGCCGGTTGCGTCTCAACGGCATGCTGGGCGACTATTCCTGGCGCCGGCCGGCTCGGGAGTATCTCGCACTCTATGCCTACGCGCGGGAGGCTTCCGGCGTCGGGGCCTCGTCCAGGATATGACGGATCCCGGCCCGTGCCAGATCACCGACATCCGAGAACTCGATCCCCAGACGCCAGGGTTCGTCGCTCATCGACGGCGAGATCCAGGCCACCGAGCCGACGGCCCGGATCCAGGCCGAGGTCTCGCTCGACTCCAGCTCCACCAGCAGCCGCGAGTGGATCGGCACCATCTGTGCACTGCGCACCTGCATACCGCCCTCGCTGATGTCGCGCGAGGTTACTTCCCGGATACCTGGAACGGCGCTGAGCGCCTCCGGACTGAGTGGAAAGATCCGTGCGTGTCCCGTCCAGGGCACCCGTCGGTAACACCGCCGCTCATCGACCGTCTTGTCTGGGATCATGATCTCGACCCTCATCGCTCGAGTTACAGAACACCTTTCCGGCGCCCAGGCCATCACCGGGCACGATAAACGCCTCATCCACCTCAATCGATATACTTTAGTATAGATTCATCGTGCCGTTCGAAGACCGAACCCAGTCTCCAGCCATCGCTTCCGCAACACACCATGTCCAGACCTCAGTCACCACGTCCACCACGCCTCATGGGCATCCTCAACATCACGCCGGACAGCTTTTCCGACGGCGGCCGTTACCTGGAACGCGAGGCGGCCGTCGCGCGGGCGCTCAGGATGCTGGAGGAGGGCGCCGACATCCTCGACATCGGCGGTGAATCGACCCGTCCCGGCTCGGCTCCGGTTCCGCCCGAGGAGCAGGAACGGCGCATCCTGGACGTGATCCGGCAGTTGCGCGACGGCATCCCTGCTACGATCCCGCTGAGTATCGACACCACTTGGGCGCGTGTCGCGCGCGCGGCGCTCGCCGCCGGCGCCGACTGGATCAACGACACCTCGGCCGGACTCGACGATCCCGACATGCTGCCTCTGGCGGCTGAACTTCAGGCCCCCATCGTGCTCATGCACCGTCGCGGCACGCCGCAGACCATGCAGACCGCGCCCGAATATGCGGACGTGGTCGGCGAGGTGCGCGACCATCTGGCGGCGCGTGCCGAGGCGGCGCTGGCCGCCGGTGTGCGCGAGTGCGACATCCTGCTCGATCCGGGCATCGGTTTCGGCAAGGATCAGGAGCACAATCTGACACTGCTGGCTGGACTGGGTCGCTTGGTCGATCTGGGGTTCCCTGTCCTGCTCGGGACGAGCCGCAAGCGCTTCCTCGGCGCGCTCTGTGGCGATGTGGCCGCCGATGAGCGCGTGGCGGCCACCTGTGCCACCACGGCGCTGGGTGTCATGCAGGGCGTGGAGATCTTTCGCGTGCACGATGTGGCCGCCAATCGGCAGGCCGCCGACGTCGCCTGGGCCATCGCATGCCGCTCGACAGGTGAGTGAACCTTGAACAAGACCAACGACACCGCTCGATCGAGCGGCTCGGGCGCCGCGAGGCGCTCAGGCTCGCGTTCGGCGAGCCGCTGGTTCTTCCAGCTCGTCGGCTCGGGACTCGGCGCCCCCTTGCAGGTGCTGACCCTGGGGCTGGTGGGCGCGGGCGTCTTCGTCGCCTTCACCCTGCCCGAACTGCCGGACGTCCAGACACTGCGCAATGCCCAGCTCCAGGAACCGCTGCGCGTCTACAGCGCTGATGGACGCCTGATCGGCGAGTTCGGCATCGAACGCCGCCGTCCGGTGTCGATCCGCCAGATCCCGCCCCTGATCATCGACGCCTTCCTCGCCACCGAGGACAGCCGCTTCTTCGAGCATCGCGGCATCGACACCCAGGGACTCGGGCGCGCGCTCCTGAGCTATCTGACCACCGGCGAAAAGGCCCAGGGCGGCAGCACCATCAGCATGCAGCTCACGCGCAACGTCTTCCTCTCGCCCGAGAAGACCTTCCAGCGCAAGCTCGCCGAGGTGCTGCTGACCCTGCATGTGGAACAGACCCTGACCAAGGAGGAGATCCTGGAACTCTATCTGAACCGGATCTTCTTCGGCCATCGCGCCTACGGCATCTCGGCGGCGGCGGCCTTCTACTACGACAAGGCGCTCGACCGGCTCACGATCGCCGAGGCCGCCATGCTCGCCGGCATCCCCAAGGCGCCCTCGACCAACAACCCCATCACCAATCCCGAGCGGGCGCTGGAGCGGCGCGACCACATCCTCGGGCGGATGCTCGAACTCGGCTACATCGACGCCGATCAGCACGCTGCCGCCGTCGCCACGCCCGACACGGCTCAGGCCCATCGTCGCGGCCCGGATCTCGAAGCCGGCTATGTCGCCGAGATGGCCCGCGCCGAGATCGTGCGCTTCTACGGCGAGGACGCCATCAATCGCGGCTATCGGGTCACGACCACGCTCGAACCGCGCTTGCAGCTCGCCGCGCAGGAGGCGGTGCGCGGCGCCTTGCGCGAGTACGATCGCCGTCACGGCTATCGAGGCCCTGAGGCGACCCTGGATATCGCCGGACTGAGCGCGGCCGAGCTGGACGCCCGGCTGGAGGAGGTCACGCGCGTTCCGGGACTGACGGCCGGACTCGTCACTCAGGTCTCATCGTCCGGCGCCCAGGTCTATATCGGGCGCGGCGAGCGGGTCGAACTCACGCGCCAGGCGCTCAGCTGGGCGCGCACCCAGCGCAACCTGGCACGCTGGCAGGGCGCAAAACGGCACGGTCCGAACGCGGTCGCGGTCGGCGATCTGGTCCGGCTCGCACGCTCGTCCAAGGGCGATTGGACACTGAGTCCGATCCCGGCCGTCTCCGGCGCCCTGGTCGCACTCGATCCGCATGATGGCGCGGTGCGGGCGCTGGTCGGCGGCTATGCCTTCAGCGACTCCAAGTTCAACCGCGCCGTCGACATGCGCCGTCAGCCCGGTTCGAGCTTCAAACCCTTCGTCTATGCCGCCGCGCTCGACAAGGGCTGGACGCCTGCAAGCCTGCTGCGCGACCAGGCCGTCAAGCTCACGGGCAATCAGCGCTGGAATCCCAAGAATGCCGACCACAAGGAACTCGGCCCCATCAGTATGCGCCGCTCGCTGGCCCTGTCGCGCAATCTGGCCAGTATCAATCTGTTGCAGAGCGTCGGTCTGGAGGACGCCCAGAACTACATCCGCCGTTTCGGCTTCGACACCCAGGCCCTGCCGCTCGGCCTGTCCATGGTGCTCGGCACCGGCGAACTCTCGCCGGTCAAACTCGCCGAGGGCTATGCGGTCTTCGCCAACGGCGGCTATCACGTCACGCCCTATTTCATTCAGCGTATCGAGGACGGCGATGGTCAGGTCGTCTTCGAGGCCAAGCCGATGCGCGCCTGCGCCGACTGCTGGTACAAGACCGGCGACAAATCCGCCGCCACCCGTGGGCTGGCCGCCCAGGGTCAGGGACTGGCCGAGCGCGTGATCGATCCGCGCACCGCCTACCAGATGACCTCGCTCCTGCGCGAGGTCATCGAGCGCGGCACCGGCACCCGCGCCAAGACGCTCGACCGGCCCGACATCGTCGGCAAGACCGGCACCACCAACGACATCCGCGATTCCTGGTTCGCCGGCTATCAGGCCGAGTTCGTGACCGTCGCCTGGATGGGCTTCGACGACTTCGGCAAGCTCGGTCGGGGCGAGGAGGGCGGCAAGGCGGCGCTCGGGATGTGGGTCGATTTCATGGAACAGGCGCTCAAGGATCGCCCCGTCGCCACTCTGGAGCCGCCGTCCGGCCTCGTCGAGGTGCGGGTCGACCCGGACCGCGGGGTCGAGACCACCGCCAGGAGCGGGATCGTGGAGCTGGTGCAGGAGGAGTATCGCGACGCCCTGCTCGGTCCCGAGCCGGTCCGGGTCGCGAGTCCGTCCGGTGATGGCGCGCGCCGGAGCAGTGGCTCGGCTCAGCGCTCGGCGCCGCGTGTCATGGACGATCTCTTCTGAATGATGATTTCTCCCGATCGCGGCGGTAGACTTGACCGCTTTCATCCACCATTACCCCATGAGGTTTCGCCGTGGTCGCCCCCGAGTCAGACTTTCACCGCATCAAGCGGTTGCCGCCCTATGTCTTCAACATCGTCAATGAGTTGAAGGCCGAGGCGCGAGCCCGGGGCGAGGACATCATCGACTTCGGCATGGGTAACCCGGACCAGGGCACGCCCCAGCACATCGTCGACAAGCTCATCGAGTCCGCCCAGCGTCCCGACACCCATCGCTATTCGATGTCGCGCGGCATCCCGCGTCTGCGCCGCGCCATCTGCAACTGGTATCGCGATCGCTTCGATGTCCACCTCGACCCCGAGACCGAGGCCATCCTGACCATCGGTTCCAAGGAGGGTCTAGCGCATCTGGCGCTCGCCACCATGAGCTCGGGCGACACCGTGCTGGTGCCCAATCCGGCCTATCCGATCCATCCCTATGGCTTCATCATCGCCGGGGCCGACGTGCGTCATGTGCGTCTGACGCCCGAGGTCGACTTCTTCGAGGAATTGCAGAAGGCGATCCAGGAGTCTTGGCCCAAGCCCAAGATGCTGGTGCTCAACTTTCCCGGCAATCCGACCACCCAGTGCGTCGAGCTGGATTTCTTCCAGAAGGTCATCGACATCGCCGGCGAGCACGGCATCTGGGTCGTCCATGATCTGGCCTATGTCGACATCGCCTTCGACGGCTACAAGGCGCCGTCCATCCTCCAGATTCCGGGCGCCAAGGACATCGCGGTCGAATTCTTCACCCTGTCGAAGAGCTATAACATGCCCGGCTGGCGCGTCGGCTTCATGTGCGGCAACAAGACCCTGGTCTCGGCGCTGGCGCGCATCAAGTCCTATCTCGACTACGGCACCTTCACCCCGATCCAGGTCGCGGCCATTGCGGCACTGGAAGGGCCGCAGGAGTGCGTGCGCGAGATCAGCGACATGTACCGGAGCCGGCGCGACGTGCTGTGCGCGGGCCTGAACGCCGCCGGCTGGCCGGTCGAACCGCCGAAGGCGACCATGTTCGTCTGGGCACCGATCCCCGAACCCTATCGGGCCATGGGGTCGCTGGAGTTCTCCAAGAAGCTCTTGCGCGATGCCAAGGTCGCCGTCGCCCCCGGCATCGGCTTCGGCGAATACGGCGACACCCATGTGCGCTTCGGCCTGATCGAGAACGAACACCGCACGCGCCAGGCGATTCGCGGCATCAAGGAGATGTTCCGACGCGATGCGCGGGCTGGGGCCTGATTTCACCAAATTTGAACCGCAAAGGCGCAAAGGACACGAAGGATTTCAATCTGTCGTCTTTTCTGTGCGTACTTTGCGCCTTTGCGGTTCATCGAACGTCTTTGACTCCGAGGTAACTGCATGGAACCGGTGAAGATCGGTCTACTGGGCTTGGGAACCGTGGGCGGCGGCACGGTGACGGTGCTGACGCGCAATGCGCGCGAGATCGCCCGCCGCGCCGGTCGCGGCATCGAGATCGCCCGCGCGGCGGCGCGCGACTATCGCCCCGAGCTGATCGAGGGCCTGGATCGGATCGGTCACATCGGCGACGACGCTTTCGCCGTGGTCGAGGATCCGAACATCCAGATCGTCGTCGAGCTGATCGGCGGCTATTCGCCCGCGCTCGAACTGGTGATGCGTGCCATCGACAACGGCAAGCACGTCGTCACCGCCAACAAGGCCCTGATCGCCAAACACGGCAACGAGATCTTCGCCGCCGCGCGTGAGAAGGGCGTCATGGTCGGCTTCGAGGCGGCCGTCGCCGGCGGCATTCCCATCATCAAGGCCCTGCGTGAAGGCTTGGCCGCCAACCACATCGAATGGATCGCCGGCATCATCAACGGTACCGGCAACTTCATCCTCAGCGAGATGCGCGACAAGGGGCGGGCCTTTGCCGACGTGCTCGCCGAGGCCCAGGCGCTCGGCTATGCCGAGGCCGATCCGACTTTCGACGTCGAGGGCATCGACGCGGCGCATAAGCTCACCATCCTCGGCTCGCTCGCCTTCGGCATCCCGCTCCAGTTCGAGCGCTGCTTCACCGAGGGCATCTCGCGCATCGACGCCCAGGACGTGGCCAATGCGGCTGAACTCGGCTATCGCATCAAGCATCTGGGCATCGCGCGCCGCTCGCCCGGCGGGATCGAGCTGCGCGTGCATCCGACCCTGATCCCCGAGCGGCGGCTCCTGGCCAATGTCGATGGGGTCATGAACGGGGTGCTGGTCAAGGGCGATGCGGTCGGGCCGACGCTCTACTATGGGGCCGGAGCCGGTGCGCTACCGACGGCTTCGGCCGTGGTCGCGGATCTGGTCGACGTGACGCGCACCCTGACCACGGATCCCAGCAACCGGGTGCCGCACCTGGCCTTCCAGCCCGATGAGCTGGCCGACACCCCGGTGCTGGCGATGGACGCGATCCGGACCTCCTACTATCTGCGCCTCACCGCGCTCGACCGTCCCGGCGTCATGGCGCGCATCGCCAGCATCCTGGGCGAGGAGGGCATCAGCATCGAGGCCATCAAGCAGAAGGCGCCCAACAAGGGCGAGACCCAGGTGACGCTGGTCATGCTCACCCATCGCGTGATCGAGGGCCGGATGAACAAGGCCATCGCCCGCATCGAAGCGCTGGACTCGGTTCAGGGCGCGGTGGTGCGCATCCGCATGGAATCGCTGTCGGGCTGAATCAGAGATACAGCAGCCCCAAGATGACCCCGCCGAGCAGGAAACGATAGAGCGCGAAAGGCAGCATGCTGATGCGCTCGATGAAGCTCAGGAAGAAGCGGATGGTGAGATAGGCGACCAGATAGGACACCATGGCGCCGAGCACCAGTCCGCTCCAGTCGACCGGCTCGGCGGTCTGAACCAGCTCCAGCGTCTCCAGTCCGCCGGCCATGAGGATGGTCGGGATGGCGAGCAGGAACGAGAAGCGTGAGGCGGCCTGGCGCGTGAATCCAAGCAGCAGGCCGGCCGTGATGGTGATCCCCGAACGTGAGGTACCGGGGATGATGGCGACGGCCTGCAAGAGACCGATGATGAGCGCATCGCGCCAGCCGATCCGGTATTCGTCGCGTTCGCGACGTCCGCGCCAGTCGGCCCACCACAGCAGCAGACCAAAACCAATGGTCGTACCCGCAATGACGAGCGCCACCAGCCGATCGTCGGCGCGCAGCCACTCCAGCACGGATTTCAGCGGCAGTCCCAGCACCACCACCGGCAGCGTGGCCAGTACGATCATCCAGCCGAGCCGCGCGTCCGGGTCGTCGAAGCGGCGCGTGCGCAGCGAGTCCAGCACCGCGACCAGCATCCGCGCGATCTCACGCCGGAAATAGAAGACCACGGCGGCGAGCGTGCCCAGATGCACGGCTACGTCGAAGGCCAGACTCTGAAGCTCATAGCCGAACAGCAGCGGCGTGAGGATCAGATGCCCCGAGCTGGAGATGGGTAGGAATTCGGTGATGCCTTGGACGAAAGCGAGGACGAGGATCCGGATGGTTTCCACTGTGGGCGGCTCCTGGAAGCGAGATGCGGAGTATATCTGCAAGCCTGGGCTGGTGCGACTCCAGGCACCACCGGGCTCACGAGCGCGGAGTTCGCCGGGTCGGGACGTTAGGCGTCGTCCGAGGGCGGCAGCTCCAGCATCCGCCAGGTCTCGACAGGCGGCAGTCTGGCGCGGGCGACGGCGGCGATATAGCCGGGTGCAGGGACGACATGGGCGATCTGGGGGGCAACGGCTCCGGGCGGGCGCGGGCGAAAGAGTCCGCGTCCGTCGCACTTGACGTCGGCTTCCAGGGCCGTCCAGGCGATGTGGAAGCGTTCCAGGCGCTCGGACTCGGGAGCCGCTTCCAGTTCGGCGACCGTCGCCGGATCGAACAAACGCCGGGCGATCGCCGTCAGGCTGGCGCGTGGACGGATCCATTCGCAATCGACGCCGAGCGCCGCGTCCGCTCCGGTGCTCAGGGCCACCAGCGCCAGATCACCGCTATGGCTGAAGCTGAAGGCCAGCCGGCGATCGGCCCCGTCCAGATAGGGCTTGCCGGTCGGGCTGCGTTCGATCCGGATCTGTCCGGGCGGCCGATCCAGGTAGGCAGCGAGGATGCGGTTGAGACCGGCCAGGGCGCGGGCATAGCGCGCCCTGTGGGCGTCATGACGCAGGGCTTCGACACGCGCGCGCTGCGTTTCGCTCAGCAGAGTCCTGCACCTGTCGGGATCCGCTCCGCCTTCGCCTGTGTCGATGCGCCACAGATGCAAGGCACCCGGCTTCAGCGTCGAGCCGAGTTCCAGGCTTGGTCGATCGAATGTCGGGTGCCGGGTGGCGATGTTAGCATTCATGCGTCGTTGGCCGGCGCGACCTCGGCGCCGCGATGGGTCAATAGCTCGCGCGCCAGGGCATAGGAGAGTCCGACGCCCAGTGCCGGCAGGGCACCGATGAGCCGCAACCATTCGAGGCGAAAGGTTCGACGCATCGAGCGCGTGGCGATGAGACTGGGTGTGGTCATGATCGGATCTGAGTTCGCAGTGAACGGCGTCGGCTGAGTCGCCATGATGCCATGTCGTGCCGGGGATGTTCGCCTCCGCGATCGATCAGTAGGATGCCGACGTGCGCGGTGCGGATGAAGCGCGGTGCCGGTCGCCGTATAATCGTGCGTCTGGCCGGTCTATATGGGGGTGGGCGTGCGACGCCTGGATGATTCATCGCTCGAAGCGCCTCTGGAGGCGCTGTGCGCCAAGGGCTGCCGTCAGGTTCGGCGCGACATCGCCGCGCTCGAATCCGGCGCCGAACTACCCGAGACCCAGGGCCTGAGTGCCGACGAGCGCGCCCGGCTACTCACAGAACTGAAGCAGATCATGGCCGTCTATGGCGATAGCTGCCGCCTGTGATCCGGGTGTCATCGGTCTCGGTTCGGCACGCTGCATCCAGGATTCCAGAGTCGCTTGGCCCATCTATTTCCCTAATCTCCGCTTCCGATCTTCCAGAGTCCGCGTATCCATCATGACCCCGATCATCGAGACCATCAGTCAGGAACTCGCCGCGCGTCCGGCCCAGGTCGAGGCGGCCGTGCGGCTGCTCGACGAGGGTGCCGCCGTGCCCTTCATCGCGCGCTACCGCAAGGAGGCCACCGGCGGTCTCGACGACACCCAGTTGCGTCATCTCGAAGAGCGGCTCGGCTATCTGCGCGAGCTGGCCGAGCGCCGGACGGCGGTGCTCAAGAGCATCGAGGAGCAGGGCAAGCTGACCGCCGAGCTCCAGGCGGCCATCGAGGCTGCCGACACCAAGCAGCGGCTCGAAGACCTCTATCTGCCGTTCAAGCCCAAGCGACGCACCAAGGCTCAGATCGCGCGCGAGGCCGGGCTGGAGCCGCTGGCCGACGCCATTTTGGCCGATCCGTCTCAGGCACCCGAATCGTTGGCGGCCGGATTCGTCGATACGGGCAAGGGCGTAGCCGATGTCGCCGCCGCGCTGGAGGGGACGCGTCAGATCCTGATGGAGCGCTTCGCCGAGGACGCGGAGCTGGCCGGACGTCTGCGCGATCATCTCTGGGAGCAGGGCATCCTGGTCTCGACTGTGATCGCGGGCAAGGAGCAGGAGGGCAACAAGTTCTCGGATTACTTCGATTATCGCGAGCCGATCGCCAAGGTGCCCTCGCATCGGGCGCTGGCGCTGTTTCGCGGGCGCAATCAGGGCGTGCTCGATCTGGAACTGCTGGCGGGGGAGGGCGAGGATCCCGAAGCCGTCTGTCGTGCGATGATCGCCGCGCGCTTCGCTGTCCGCGATCAGGGGCGTCCGGGCGACGGCTGGTTGCTGGAGACGGTGCGCAAGGCGTGGCGCGTGAAGCTGTTCACCCGGCTCGATCTCGAACTCAAGGGGCGGCTGCTGGAGTCGGCGGAGGAAGAGGCGATCCGGGTCTTCGGGCTCAACCTCAAGGCGCTGCTGCTGGCCGCGCCCGCCGGACGGTTGCCGACCCTGGGGCTGGATCCTGGGCTACGCACCGGGGTCAAGGTCGCGGTGGTCGATGCCACCGGCAAGGTCGCGGCGACCGATACCATCTATCCGCATGTTCCCAAGAACCAGTGGGAGGCTTCCATTGCCCGGCTGGCGCAGTTGGCTCGGACGCATGGCGTCAAGCTCATCAGTATCGGCAACGGCACCGCCTCGCGCGAGACCGATAAGCTCGCTCGCGACCTGATCGCGCGTCATCCCGAGCTGGGGCTGAAATCGCTGGTCGTCAATGAGGCCGGCGCCTCGGTCTATTCGGCCTCGGAGTTCGCCTCGAAGGAACTGCCCGAGCTGGACGTCTCGCTGCGCGGCGCGGTCTCGATCGCGCGCCGGTTGCAGGATCCGCTCGCCGAACTGGTCAAGATCGAGCCCAAGGCGATCGGCGTCGGCCAGTATCAGCACGACGTCAATCAGAACCGGCTGGCGCGGACCCTGGATGCCGTGATCGAGGACTGCGTGAACGCCGTCGGCGTGGATCTGAACACGGCCTCGGTGCCGCTACTCACCCAGGTCTCAGGGCTCAACCGCAGTCTGGCCGAGAACATCGTTGCCTTCCGCGAGGCCAATGGGGCGTTCTCCAGCCGCAAGAAGCTGATGGCGGTGCCGCGGTTCGGCGACAAGGCGTTTCAGTTGAGCGCGGGCTTTTTGCGTATCCCCGATGGCGATGAACCGCTCGACGCCTCGGCAGTGCATCCGGAGGCCTATCCGGTGGTGCGGCGCATCGCCGAGTTCACCGGCAAGGACGTGCGCGGTCTGATCGGCGATACCGCGACCCTGCGCCGGCTCGATCCGGCCACCTTCACCGATGAGCGCTTCGGCCTGCCGACCGTCAAGGACATCCTGGCCGAGCTGGAGAAGCCCGGCCGTGACCCGCGTCCCGAGTTCAAGACCGCGCAGTTCAAGGAGGGCGTCGAGACCCTGAAGGATCTGGAGCCTGGCATGATCCTGGAAGGCACCGTGACCAATGTCACCAACTTCGGCGCCTTCGTCGACATCGGTGTGCATCAGGATGGGCTGGTGCATATCTCGGTGCTCTCCGACCGCTTCGTCAAGGATCCGCACGAGGTCGTCAAGTCGGGCGATCTGGTCAGGGTCAAGGTGCTGGAGGTGGATCTGGAGCGCAAGCGGATCGCCTTGAGCCGGCGTCTGGACGAACCGGCCGAACGCGCGCGCCCAGGGCGGCCGGATACGGCGGAGCGGTGTGGTCGTCCGGCTCAGTCCAGGAGTGCGGGGGCGGACAGGTCGCGTTCCGGCAGCCAGGAGCGTAATCATCCGAGCAGCGCGCCGGTGTCCGGGATGGGCGGCGCGCTGGCCGATGCCTTCGCCAAGGCGCGCAAAGGGTGAGACGGAGATCGTCCGCCGAGACGCTCGACCGCCGCATCCGGGTCGCGCCATCATCCATTCACGGTCAAGGCTGCTTTGCGCGGATCGGCTTCGAGCCGGGCGACCCGATCGGTACATTCGAGGGCATGGAGGTCGCGGAAGATGGCCCTCATGTACTCTGGGTCTATGACGCTGAACGCGATCTTCTGACCGGCCGGCGCGGAACCAATGTGCTGCGCTGGCTCAACCACAGCGACGATCCGAACGCCGAGTTCGATGGGTTCGAGCTCTATGCGCGGTTGGCGATCGCGATCGGGAGCGAGATCACCATCGACTATGGCGCGGGTTCGTCATGAGCCATGTAATCTTAACCTCATTACGGATAATGTATATTATGTAAAGTCAAGTATCAGGCGAATACTGAGATCCCTTCGGCATCACCACACTAGACCGGTCACAGAGACCGGTCCAAAATCGGGGCGCACTATGAGCCGCGCATATCAACCGGCTACTGCAAGCGCCTGATCCAAATCCGCAATGATATCGTCGATGTGCTCGATGCCGATCGAGAGTCGGATCAAATCCTCCGAGACGCCGGCGCGCACCAGTTCCTCGGGCGACAACTGGCGATGCGTGGTCGTCGCCGGATGGCAGGCCAATGTCTTGGCATCACCGATATTGACCAACCGCACGGCGAGCTTGAGCGCATCGATGAAACGCCCCCCGGTTTCACGTCCGCCCTTGATGCCGAACGACAGGATGGAGCTGGCCCTGGCCCCATCCATGTATTTCCGGATCAGCGGATAATCCGGGCTATCCGGCAGACCTGCGTAACGCACCCAGGCCACCTTGGGATGATCCTTCAGATAGTTGGCGACAGCGATGGCATTCTCGCAATGCCGGTCCATGCGCACCGGCAGGGTTTCGATGCCCTGAAGGATCAGGAAACTGTTGAACGGCGAGATGGCCGCGCCCATGTTACGTAGCGGTACGACACGTGCGCGCGCGATATAGGCCGCCTCCCCCATCGTCTCGGTATAGACCACGCCGTGATAGGAAACGTCCGGCTCGTTGAGCAGTGGGAACCGCACAGCGTGTTCGGACCAGGGAAAACGTCCCGAGTCGACCAGGGCGCCGCCGATGGTGGTTCCATGTCCGCCCATGTATTTGGTGAGCGCGTGGACGACGATATCGGCGCCATGCTCGAACGGACGGCACAGATAGGGCGTGGGTACCGTGTTGTCGACGATCAATGGCAGGCCATGCGCATGGGCCATATCGGCCATCGGCGCGATATCGGCGACGTTTCCGGCCGGATTACCGATGGATTCGCAGAAGACGGCCTTGGTACGTGCATCGATCTGGGCCGCCATGCCTTCGATGTCGTTGGGTGCTGCAAAACGAACCTGGATGCCCAAGCGCGGGAGGGTATGCGCAAATAGATTGTAGGTGCCGCCATAGAGTGTCGACACGGCGATGATGTTGTCGCCTGTTTGGGCCAGGGTCAGGATCGCATTGGTCACGGCGGCCATGCCCGAAGCCAACGCCAGGGCGCCGACGCCACCCTCCAGGGCCGCTACGCGCTTTTCGAGCACGTCACTGGTCGGATTCATGATGCGGGTGTAGATATTGCCCGCCACCTTGAGATCGAACAGATTCGCGCCATGCTGGGTATCGTCGAAGGCATAGCTGGTGGTCTGATAGATGGGTGTCGCCACCGACTTGGTGGTTGGATCAGGCTCAAAGCCGGCATGGATGGCCAGGGTTTCGATCTTCATGCATGCTCCTTGGGGCGTTGGATATCAGTAAGGCCGGCGCTCGCGTGCGCAGCCGTGCTTCTCGTTGTTGAGCCAAGGATTATAGGTGTTCGTTTGCACCTGTGCCCTACCCCATCCCGACCACGTTCAAGGGTACCCGGAATGCAAAAAGGCCAAGCTTGATGAAGCCTGGCCTTTTGCTGGAAGAGCTGGTACCGGGAGCCGGACTCGAACCGGCACGGTGTCGCCACCGTCAGATTTTGAGTCTGATGCGTCTACCAATTTCGCCACCCCGGCAACGCAGACGTGCATTGTAACCAATTCCGGCCATAAATGGGAGATCCCATCAGGCACATCGAGCGCTGTCAGCGACGAAGACGTCAGCGTTCGTCGAAACCGGCCAGCTTGTAGAGTCGTCTTGCCTCGTCCGGATCCTGCTCCACGCCGTGCCCTTGCTCGTACATCATGGCCAGCGTGGTCAGGGAACCAACTAGCCCCTGGTCAGCCGCCTTCTTGAACCACTCGACCGCTTTGGCTGGATTCTTGTCGGTGCATTCGCCCTCCATGTACATGAAGGCCAAGCCATGTTGAGCGAGTCCGAGTCCGGACTCGGCTGCACTCTTCATATAGCTGTAGGCCATGAGCGGATTGGGGAGCATACCGAGGCCATTCTGGGCCATGATGGCCATGCGGTACTGCGCCTCGACGCTGCCCTGCTCGGCCAACGGAGCGAGCAGTCCCACGGCGCGCGAGAATTGCTTGGACTCGAAGGCGGCAATGCCGCTTGCCAAATCCATGTCGAGTGTATCGGGTTCATCGCTCATGGGACGTAGCCGGTCGAAGGGAACGCGAAGGAAATGCTTGACTTTAAGACGAAATCAGCAGTTTTAGGAAATTGGCGGAGAGAGAGGGATTCGAACCCTCGATAGGGGTTTAGCCTATACTCCCTTAGCAGGGGAGCGCCTTCAGCCACTCGGCCATCTCTCCGTGAACAACAGACGTATTCGGTTTTGAGTCTAGCCGCTCCAGTTAGATAAAGAGTCGACTCGGATCAGGGATATTGATGGCTGATCACCGAATAAGCCGGGCATGGTAACACACCCGGCCGAACTTTCAAGCGCTTCAAATCAGTCGTACTGGGCGGGCCGGCTCATCATGGGCGCGTCCTGGCCGACACCGGCTTGTTCGCGTTTGATGCGCTCATAGATCTCTTCGCGATGCACAGCCACGTCCCGCGGAGCATTGACGCCGATCCGGACCTGATTGCCTTTGACGCCGAGAACGGTCACGGTCACTTCGTCACCGATCATCAACGTTTCGCCAACCCTGCGAGTCAAAATCAACATTGTCTCGGTCTCCCTCTATGAGTCCCTAAATCCGATTACATGAATGATTCATCCGGTCCGGCGAACCCGACCTCGCTTGCGCGGCCACCGCGCGCAAGGGTTGAACCACGCCTGAACCAAGCTGCTAGAGCCAGGCTCCATGCTTGGTATTCTACCAACTTCAACGGGATCGACATAGAGCCAGATCCCATTGCAAGTAAAATTTAGCTTGATTCGGCAAAAACAAGCGGCTGAAGCGCCTATTTTCGACGAACGGTCATTTTCGTGAGTCATGGTCGGGCCGATGGACCCGACACGACAGCTAGGCCGGCTGGTCCAGCCCAAAGGCTTCGTGCAGTGTGCGAACGCCCAGCTCCAGATACTTCTCGTCGACCACCACCGAGATCTTGATCTCCGAGGTCGAGATCATGCGGATGTTGATCCCCTCCTTGGCCAGACTGGCGAACATGCGGCTGGCGATCCCGGCATGACTGCGCATCCCGACACCGACGAGCGAGATCTTGACGATGGTGGCGTCCCCCGTCACCTGACGCGCGCCCAGTTCGTCGGCGGTGCGCTTCAGGATATCGAGCGCCGACGCATAGTCGTTGCGATGCACGGTGAAGGTGAAGTCGGTGGTCGCTTCATCGGCACCGACGTTCTGCACGATCATGTCGACTTCGATATTGGCCTCGGCGATCGGGCCGAGGATGCGGTGCGCCACGCCCGGCTGGTCCGGCACGCCGAGCACGGTCAGCTTGGCCTCGTCACGGCTGAAGGCGATTCCGGAGATCTTGGCGTCTTCCACGTCGTTGTCCTCGAAACTGATCAATGTGCCCTCGCCTTCCTCGAAGCTGGAGAGCACGCGCAATGGAACCCGGTACTTGCCGGCGAATTCGACCGAACGGATCTGGAGCACCTTGGAGCCGAGACTGGCCATCTCCAGCATCTCTTCGAAGGTGATGCGATCGAGCTTGCGCGCCTTCGGCTCGACCCGCGGGTCGGTGGTGTAGACGCCGTCGACGTCGGTGTAGATCTGGCACTCGTCGGCCTTGAGCGCGGCGGCGATGGCCACCGCCGAGGTGTCCGAGCCGCCGCGTCCGAGCGTGGTGATGTCGCCCTGCTCGTCGATGCCCTGGAAACCGGCGATGACGACCACGCGCCCGGCTTCGAGGTCGGCGCGCACGCGCGCGGCATCGATGTCGCGGATGCGGGCCTTGTTGTGGGCGCTGTCGGTCAGGATGTGGACCTGCGCGCCTGTATAGGACCGTGCCGGACAGCCCTGGGCGGCGAGCGCCATGCTCAGGAGCGCAATCGTCACCTGTTCGCCGGTCGACAGCAGCACATCGAGTTCACGCGGTTCGGGGCGTTCCTGGAGCTGTTTGGCCAGCTTGATCAGGCGATCGGTCTCGCCGGACATGGCCGAGACCACGACCACCACCTGATCGCCCTGATCGCGCCAGCGTCTGACGCGCTCGGCCACCGCCTGGATGCGCTCGATGCTCCCGACCGAGGTTCCGCCGTATTTTTGAACGATCAGGGCCATCGTTGATTCCTGGATTGCACGTCTTTCATTTGGATCAGCGTTCAGTAGAAAAAATCAGTTCAGCCGCGCGGCGACCCAACCGGGCACCAGTTCCAGCGCGGCAGGCAGTCCGGCCGGGTCGCTGCCGCCGGCTTGAGCCATATCGGGACGTCCGCCGCCCTTGCCGCCGACCTTCTCAGCGACCTCGCGGATCAGATCCCCGGCCTTGAACCGGTCGGTCAGATCCTTGGTGACACCGGCCACCAGGCTGACCTTGCCGTCGGACTCGGCGGCGAGCACCACGACGGCACTGCCGAGCTTGTCCTTGAGCTGATCGAGTGTGACGCGCAGGCTCTTGGGATCGACGCCGTCCAGACGCGCGGCCAGGGTCTTGATGCCCTGGATGTCGACCGCCTGGGCGACCAGATCCTGACCGGCTGAACTTGCGGCCTTGGCCTTGAGCTGTTCGAGTTCTTTTTCCAGTCGGCGCGCGCGCTCGATGAGCTGGGTCACACGTTCGTCGACGTCTTCGCGACCGCCCTTGAGCAGACCGGCGAGCCGCAGCAGGCGCTCTTCGTCGGCTTCGACCCACTCCAGTGCGGCGGCGCCGGTGATGGCCTCGATGCGGCGTACCCCGGCGGCGATGCCGGTCTCGGAGACGATCTTGATCAGACCGATGTCGCCGACCGCCTTGACGTGCGTGCCGCCGCAGAGCTCGGTCGAGAACTCGCCCATGCGCAGCACCCGCACCTGATCGGCGTACTTTTCGCCGAACAGCGCCATGGCTCCGGACGCCTTGGCATCCTCCAGGCTCATGATGCGGGTCTCGACCAGATGATTGGCGCGCACCTCGCGATTGACCATCCGCTCGATGGTCAGGAGCTGCTCGCGCGAGACCGGCTCGAAGTGTGAGAAGTCGAAGCGCAACCGCTCGGGTCCGACCAGCGAGCCTTTCTGCTGGACGTGCGGACCGAGCACTTCGCGCAGGGCGGCATGGAGCAGATGGGTGGCCGAGTGATTGAGCGCGGTGGCGCGGCGGCGGTCGGCATCGACACGGGCATCGACCCGATCGCCGAGGGTCAACTGACCCTCCTCGACCCGTCCGACATGCACCAGCACGCCATCGCCCTTCTTCTGGGTGTCTTGGACCGTGAAGCGCGCGGTCTCGGTCGTCAACCAGCCGCGATCGCCGACCTGACCGCCGGATTCGCCGTAGAAGGGCGAACGGTCGAGGATGACGAGGCCCTCCTCGCCCGCCTCCAGCGCATCGCAGGACTCGCCGCCGCGATAGAGTGCGACGATGGTCGCCTCTTCCTGGAGCCGGTCGTAGCCGCAGAAGTCGGTCTCGCCCTGGATCTGGATGTCGAGCACCTGGCCGGCGCCGAACTGACTGGCCGCACGCGCCCGCTCCTTTTGACGCTCCATCGCCTGCTCGAAACCGGCTACATCGAGCGTCAATCCACGCTCGCGCGCGATGTCGGCCGTGAGATCGACCGGGAAACCATAGGTATCGTAGAGCTTGAACACGGTCTCGCCGGGGATCCGGTCGCCGCTCAGGTCGGCGATGGCCTCGTCGAGCAGACGCATGCCATGCTCCAGCGTTTCGGCGAAACGCTCCTCTTCGATCTTGACGAGACGCTCGACATGCGACTGACTCGCGCGCAGTTCAGGGTAGGCGTCGCCCATTTCGCGCACCAGCGGCTCGACCAGGGTATGGAAGAAGGGCGTGGAGCAGCCGAGCCGATAGCCGTGACGGATGGCGCGGCGCATGATGCGACGCAGGACATAGCCGCGTCCTTCGTTGCCCGGCGTGACCCCATCGGTGATGAGAAAGGCCGTCGAGCGGATGTGGTCGGCGATGACGCGCAGCGACTTGTCGGCCAGATCCGTGCAGCCGGTGGCCTTGGCCGCCGCTTCGATCAGGTGACGGAACAGGTCGATCTCGTAGTTGCTATGCACGCCCTGCATCACGGCCGCGAGCCGCTCCAGTCCCATGCCGGTGTCGACCGATGGACGCGGCAATGGGGTCATATTCCCATCGGCGTCGCGGTTGAACTGCATGAAGACCAGATTCCAGATCTCGACATAGCGGTCGCCGTCCTCGTCGGGCGAGCCGGGCGGACCGCCGGGGATGTTGGGACCGTGGTCATAGAAGATCTCGGAACAGGGACCGCAGGGGCCGGTGTCGCCCATCGACCAGAAGTTGTCCTTGGCCCCACAGCGCGAGAAGCGCTGGGGATCGACGCCGATCTCCTTGAGCCAGATGCCGGCCGCCTCGTCGTCGTCCTCGAACACCGTCACCCACAGCCGCTCCGGCGGTAGCGCCAGCACCCGGGTCAGATAATCCCAGGCATATTCGATGGCCTCGCGCTTGAAGTAGTCGCCGAAGCTGAAGTTGCCCAGCATCTCGAAGAAGGTGTGATGCCGGGCGGTATAGCCGACATTCTCCAGGTCGTTGTGCTTGCCGCCGGCGCGCACGCAGCGCTGCGAGCTGACCGCGCGGTTGTTGGCGCGGCGCTCGCGTCCGAGGAAGGCGTCCTTGAACTGGACCATGCCCGCGTTGGTGAACAGCAGGGTCGGATCATTGGCCGGGATCAGGGGGCTGGAGGCCACCCGCTCGTGTTGGCGTTGCTCGAAATAGTCGAGGAAGCTCGCTCGAAGCTCTGCACTGGTGGTCATTGGAAAGTCTCGAATGGACCGTTCGCCGCACGGCTCGGGTCAGTCAGGAAAGCGCAGCAGGCGCCGGATCGAATCGGGCGTGAAGCCACGCTGTTCGAGGAAACGCGCGCGTTTGGCATAGTCGGAACGGTCGCTGGGTTGTGACTGGCCGAAGCGGCGCTCATGCGTGCGCGCCAGGACTTCGGGCCAGGTGTCGTTCATGGGTTTGAGATGGCGGTCGATCAGGCTGTCGGCAAGTCCCTTGTCGCGCAACTCGGCACGGATGCGCAACGGGCCGAAGCCCTTGTCGGCGCGTTCGGCGACATAGTGCGCGGCCAGACGCGATTCGTCGAGCGCGCCTTCGTCGATCAGTCGATCGAGCGCGCCGGCGATGGCCTCGGGCGCGAGACCGCGCGCGCTGAGCTTGCGGGTCAGTTCCAGACACGAATGCTCGCGCGCGACCAGCAGACGCAGGGCCACGCGCACGGCCTCGTCGATGGCGTCGTGCGCGTCGGCCTGGTTCGGGACCGGAGCTTGGACCGGGTCGTTCAGGGATCAATCCTCCAGCGGCTCGAACGACTCGGGCACATCGGCCTCGGCTGACGCCCCGGCTCCACCCTTGGGCAGCAGCTTGTCGCGGATGCGCGCTTCGATGGCCTGGGCGATCTCGGGATTCTCGCACAGGAAGTTGCGGACGTTGTCCTTGCCCTGCCCGATGCGCGTGCCCTCGTAGCTGTACCAGGCGCCGGACTTCTCGATGAAGCCCTCGGCCACGCCCAGATCGATGATCTCGCCCTCGCGCGAGATGCCCTGACCATAGAGGATATCGAACTCGGCCTGACGGAAGGGCGGCGCGACCTTGTTCTTGACTACCTTGACCTTGGTCTCGTTGCCGATGACCTCATCGCCCTTCTTGATGCTGCCGGTGCGGCGGATGTCGAGCCGGACCGAGGCATAGAACTTGAGCGCGTTGCCGCCGGTCGTGGTTTCTGGGGAGTTGTGGACAGCCACATGGTCGACCAAGTAACTGTGGTTGCCCGCGACTTCCAGATCGAAGCGTGTCCGATGGCGCGGCTTGGCCGGACGGATCTCCTTGCGGGTGATGCGCATGGGAGCCGCCCTGAGTTGGGTGCGGGCTTCCAGCCGATGCCCATTCAAATGGACGTCCGACGTATCCGGATGCCAGGCGAAACGTCCGCGAAAATCCGGATGCAGCTTGTAATCGAGCGAGGGATGGACATAGGGCGCGATCTTCTCATGCAGCTGACGGGTACGCTCGCCGCTGAAGAGCAAGGAACGCTCGCGCACGGTGGGACGCCCCATACCGAGCTGTTCGAGTCGACCCGCCAGACGCTCCTTGTCCTCCATCGACAGACTGACACAGCCGATCTCGGCCTTGCCGTGCCCCCACTGCTCGTAGGAGCCGGAGAAGGTGCCGTCATCGCCGTACCAGACCGCTACGGCGCGTGCATCCATGGCGGCGAGCATGCCGTCGCTGACCCGCCGCCCCTGGGCCGAATACGCCTGACGATGCAGACCGACCAGTTGCGCCATGGGTAGGGTATCGAATCCGAGACCATTGCCCGTGGGGCCGATGCGGTTCGCGAAGGGCGCCAGCATCTCGTGCTTCCATTCGCAGTATTCCTGCTGCCTGGGGCCATGACCGACCCGGAAGGAGACATTGGATTCGGACGCAAAACGCAGCGAGCCGTCGCCGAGGAGGCCGCCCAGGATGAGCTGGTTTTGGTCATCGTTCAGAGCGTAATGCTTGACGGCCGTCATCACCTCGTCGCCGACGTCAAGATCGCCCGCACGGCGCTCGCCACTGGGGGTGAAGATGAGGTGGTTGGCGGTACAGGTGAACTTGCGCCGCCCGGAGCCGCCGCCCGCCGCGACCTCGAAATAGAGCCATTCATCGGTCTCGCCATTGCGAAACCAGTTGACGACCGGACGCGGCACGATGGCGCCGGTGGCCGGGTCCATCGACATGACCTCGACCGGAAGCCGCTGATTGACGATCTTGCCGATCTTCTCGGTCGTACCGTCGGCCAGCACGACACGGGCGTGATAATCGAAGCAGCCGAACATCACGCCGATCTTCATGCGGATCTGGTTGATGAAGATGACGCAGCAGTTGGAGCGCTTGATGTTGCCGGTGAGTTTGCGTAGCGCCTGCGACATGAGGCGCGCTTGCAGGCCGACGTGCGAGTCGCCCATCTCGCCCTCGATCTCGGCCTTGGGCGTGAGCGCGGCGACCGAGTCGACGACCACGACATCGACCGCGCCCGAGCGTACCAGCATGTCGGTGATCTCCAGCGCCTGCTCGCCGGTGTCGGGCTGGGAGACCAGCAGATCGGTCATGTTGACGCCGAGCTTTTCGGCATAGACCGGGTCGAGCGCGTGCTCGGCATCGACGAAGGCCGCCGTTCCGCCGAGCTTCTGCGACTCGGCGATGATGTGCAGCGTCAGGGTGGTCTTGCCCGAGGACTCGGGGCCGTAGATCTCGATGACGCGCCCCTTGGGCACGCCGCCGATGCCGAGCGCCAGATCCAGCCCGAGCGAACCGGTCGAGATCGCCTCGATGTTGCGCACGGCACCGACATCGCCCATGCGCATGACCGAGCCTTTGCCGAACTGCTTTTCGATCTGGGTCAGCGCGGCGGCCAACGCCTTCTTGCGGTTCTCATCCATTGCGGTCTCCGTTGCGGGTTGGGATCCAAGCCGTCGCACTCGACGATTAGCCGAAAATTATGACATAAGCCTTGGGCGACTTCAGCCTAGCGCGTGAGCGTACTCAGATATTCGAGCAGACCGAACAGCGCCGTGCGCACCGCCTGGGCGCGCACGGCCTCGCGATCGCCGGCGAAGCACTCGCGGCGCATCGTCGTGACGCTCGCCGTCCGTCCCCAGGCGAACCAGACGGTTCCGACCGGTTTCTCAGGCGAGCCGCCGCCCGGTCCGGCGATGCCGCTGATGGCGAGTGCGGCCTCAGCCCGGCTATGCGCCAGTGCACCCGCGACCATGGCCCGTACCACGGGCCCACTCACCGCGCCCTGAGACTCGATCAGTTCGGCGTTGATACCGAGCATGTCCTGCTTGGATGCATTGCTATAGGTGACGAAACCGCGATCGAACCAGTCGCTACTGCCGGCGATGTCCGTGATCGTCTTGGCGACCCAGCCGCCGGTGCAGGATTCGGCGGTCGCCAGCCGCCAGCCGCGTTCTCGCAGACACTCACCCACACGCACCGCGAGCCGGGAGAGTTCGTGCGATGAAACAGAATGAGGGGCGAGGTGATCTGTCGTCATGGGAGGCGATCTTCGCCGAAGGCGGCGAACCGGACAAGCGCCGACGTTGGAAAAAGTCGTCTGAAAACCGCACTATTGCGCTTCCGGCACTCGGCGAACGGCCGATGTCTTATCTCAGAAGTCCGATTCAACCCAACCGACGAGACCACCGACAAGACCATGAGCGACCTGGAGATCCGTTGCGAACACAAACCCTCCCCCGCCAAGCTGGACGTGATGGGCGTCGAGGACTGGCCGATCTGGAAGAAGGAACCCTCGACCTTCCCCTGGCGCTACGATCAGACCGAGACCTGTTATGTGCTGCGCGGCCGTTTTCGCGTGACACCCGAGGGCGGTGAACCACAAGAGTTCGGGCGCGGCGATCTCATCACCTTCCCGGCCGGTCTCGCCTGCATCTGGGAGATCATCGAGGCGGTCGAGAAGCACTACGACTTCGCGTAAGCGTCTCCAGTACGCACCGCGCGTCGACGAACGAGAACACCAACGAGGAAACGAGGACTGTCACATGCGAAAGATCCACTGGCTTGCCGTACTCACCGCCCTTCCCCTGCTGTTCGCCACGCTGACGCCACGCGCCGAGGGGATGCGCCTCGCCGACACCGTGGTCAAGATGCCGCTGGCCAAGGACGTCTCCATCGACGACGCGATCGACTCCATGCTGCTGCGCGCCAACGGGCTGAACTTCAAACTGGTCGCGCGCCAGCCGCTCTACAAGGAGCTGGAGGCCATGGGCGTGGAGACCAGGCACATCGAGATCTTCCAGTTCTGCGATGCGCGCATCGCCGCCCAGATGCTGGCCGAGAACATCGATTTCGCGGCCTACCTGCCCTGCCGCATCACCCTGATCGAAGATCAGGACGGCAAGGCCTGGCTGGTGACGCCGGATCTGGACATGGTGATGCGGATGGCCGATCTGCCGCCGAACCTCAAGGAAATGGCGATCAAGGTGCGCGACACCATGAACGAGATCATGACGGCCGGCGCCAACGGCGATCTGTAAGCCCCCTGCCCGACTCAACCGCCGCGCGCGGCCTTGCGGTCGCGCGCGTCCAGCTCCTTACCGCCCCAGATCCTGGGCCGTTCCAGCCATTTCTGGATGAAGGACCAGGACGCCCGATAGCCCTCGTGCGGCAGCCGACAGTCCGAGCAGTCCTTGCGCCTGAGTCCGTGTTTGTCGGTATAGATCCGATAGGGTCCGGGGCACTCGTAGGCGATGAGCGGGCAGTAACAAAACAGACAGTTGAATGCCCGCTTCACCCCGGCATGGCAGGGATAGAACGGGCATTCATGGTTGGTGAAGCCTTTGTAGGCTTCGTTCGCCGTACCGTCCTTTGGTTGCATCAGCCGGCCGTCACGTTCGATCAGGACGTGATCTCGATCAGCACCTCGTCCGGATTGACCGCGTCGCCCTTGCCGACATAGACCGCCGTGATGGCGCCCGCGATCGGCGCCTGGATCTCGGTCTCCATCTTCATCGCTTCGGTGACGATGACGGGTTGACCGGCGATCACGGTGTCGCCTTCCTTGACCAGCACATCGACGATGTTGCCCGGCATCGAGGTGGCGACATGCCCGGGCCGGCTCGGCTTGGGACGCTTGCCGCTGATGGCGCGCGGACCGGAAGCCGCCCCGCCGCCGGTCAGAACCAGCTCGTCGAGCGTCTCGACCACCACCTCTTCCGGGATGTCGTCGATGGTGAAATAGAAATGGCGCTCGGCCTGCCCCTTGTGCCCCGCGCCCGTGACCTTGATGTGGTAGGTCTCGCCGTGGACGTTGATGTTGAACTCGGTCGGCGCGGCCTTGGCCGCCTCGGTGCGACTCGGCGGCGGCTCCAGCGGCTCGGGCACCAGGGCGCCGGCGGCACGCTGATCGAGGAAGGTGCGCCCGATCTCGGGGAACATGGCATAGGTCAGGACATCGTCCTCGGACAGCGCCAGCGGCCCGATCTCCTTGGTCAGACGCTCCAGCTCCGGCTTGAGCAGATCGGCCGGACGACATTCGATCAGATCCTCGTTGCCGATCGCCTGCTGTTGCAGGGTCGGATTGACCGGCGCCGGCGCCGCGCCATAGCGCCCCTGGAGATAGAGCTTCACTTCGTTGGTGATGGTCTGATAGCGCTTCTCGGTCAGCACGTTGAACACCGCCTGGGTGCCGACGATCTGCGAGGTTGGCGTGACCAGCGGCGGATAGCCGAGATCCTTGCGCACGCGCGGGATCTCTTCCAGCACCGCGCTCATGCGGTCGAGCGCGTTCTGTTCCTTCAACTGGTTGGCCAGGTTCGAGATCATGCCGCCCGGCACCTGATTGACCTGGACACGGGTGTCGACGCCGGTGAACTCGCTCTCGAACTGATGGTACTTCTTGCGGATCTGGTAGAAGTACATCCCGACCTCCTGGATGGCCTCCAGATCCAGCCCGGTGTCGTACTCGGTGCCGCGAAGGGCCGCAACCAGACTCTCGGTCGGCGGATGCGAGGTGCCGCCGGCCATCGACGAGATGGCGGTATCGATGGTGTCACAGCCGTTCTCGATCGCCTTCAGATGGCACATGTCGGCCAGACCCGAGGTTGCATGTGAGTGCAGATGCAGCGGCAGATCCACGCTGTCCTTGAGGGCCTTGACCAGATCAGCCGTGACGAAGGGCGTCAGCAACCCGGCCATGTCCTTGATAGCGATCGAGTCGCACCCCATCGCGGCCAGCTCGCGCCCCATCTTGACGAAACCGGCCACATCGTGGACCGGGCTGACGGTATAGCAGATGGTGCCCTGGGCGTGCTTGCCGGCGGCCTTGGTCGCCTCGATCGCGGTCTTGAGGTTACGCAGATCGTTGAGCGCATCGAAGATACGGAACACGTCCATGCCGTTGTCGGCCGAACGCTTGACGAAGGCACGGACCACGTCGTCGGAATAGTGCCGGTAGCCGAGCAGGTTCTGGCCGCGCAGCAGCATCTGCAACCGGGTGTTGGGCAGGGCCTCACGCAGCTTGCGCAGACGCTCCCAGGGATCTTCCTTCAGGAAACGCACACAGGCGTCGAAGGTCGCCCCGCCCCAGCACTCCAGCGACCAGTAGCCGATGGCGTCGAGTTTGGGACAGATCGGCAGCATGTCCTCGGTGCGCATCCGGGTGGCGAGCAGGGATTGATGCGCGTCGCGCAGGATGACGTCGGTGATGTTGATCTTCGGCATGAGTGAGCTCGCTTGAAGCCGGTCGGTTGTCTCAAAGCCCCGCGTGAGCGGCGATGGCGGCGGCGAGCGCGGCGGCGATGTCTTCGCGGCGGCGCTTGGTCGAATAGTTCAGCAGTTCAGGATGCGACTCCAGGAAACCGGTGTCGAAGTTCGCGTTCCGGAAGTCGGGATGGCGCAGGATCTCCTGATAGAACGGAATGGTGGTCTTGACCCCATAGACGCCCATGTCGCGCAGAGCACGGCAGCCGCGCGTGACCACGTCGTCCCATTCCAGCGCCCAGACGATGAGCTTGGCCAGCATCGAGTCGTAATAGGGCGGCACATGATAGCCGGTATAGATGGCCCCATCGGTGCGCACGCCCGGACCGCCCGGCGCGTAATAGCGCGAGATGCGCCCGAAGCTCGGCAGGAAGTTGTTCTTGGGGTCTTCGGCGTTGACGCGGAACTGGATGGCGAAGCCGCGACGCTTGATCTGGTCCTGGCGGTAGCGCAGCGGCAGACCGGCGGCGACCCGGATCTGTTCCTCGACCAGATCGACACCCGTGATGGTCTCGGTGATGGTGTGCTCGACCTGGATGCGGGTGTTCATCTCCATGAAGTAGAAGCGCCCGTCGGAATCGAGCAGGAACTCCACGGTGCCGGCATTGGTATAGCCGACCGAGCGCGCGGCCAGCACCGCCAGTCCGCCGACGTACTGACGCTGGGCGTCGTCGAGCTGCGGCGAGGGTGCGATCTCGATCAGCTTCTGATTGCGCCGCTGGATCGAGCAGTCGCGCTCGAACAGATGGATGCAGTGACCATGATGGTCGGCCAGCACCTGCACCTCGATGTGCTTGGGATTGACCACGCACTTTTCCAGAAACACCTCGGCGCGTCCGAACGCCTTGGTCGCCTCCGAGATGACGCGCTCGTAGTTGTTGCGCAGTGCCGCCGGGTCGTCACAGCGACGGATGCCGCGCCCGCCGCCGCCCGAGGTCGCCTTGAGCATGACCGGATAGCCGATCTCCTCGGCGCAGGCGAGCGCCTCATCCAGACTGTTCAGATTGCCGGGACTGCCGGGCGTGACCGGCACACCGGCCTTCCGCATCGCCTGACGCGCGGCGGTCTTGTCGCCCATGCGGGCGATGACCTCGGCGTTCGGACCGATGAAGGTAATGCCGCGCCGCGCGCAGGTCAGCGCCAGCTCGGGGTTCTCCGACAGGAAACCATAGCCCGGATGCACGGCATCACAGCCGGTCATCACCGCCAGGTTGACGATGTTGTGGACGTTGAGATAACCGGCGAGCGGATCACTGCCCAGACTGTAGGCCTCGTCGGCCTTCTTGACATGGAGCGAGTGACGGTCGGCCTCGGAATAGATGGCCACCGAGCGGATGCCCAGTTCGGCACAGGCTCGGATGACGCGCACGGCGATCTCGCCACGATTGGCGATCAGGATCTTACGAAGCATGGGTGAGCCTCTGGAACGGCCGGCCGCTGGCCGCAATGGCGTTGGCGAGTGAATCGGATCGAGTGCTGGGAGGCTCCGTCGAATCACCTGCCAGGCGGTCATCAGGTTATCGAAGGCGCTTCCATGCGGCTGGAGCGATTCGGCTCGCGATGGATGCTGCTAAGCAGCAATATAGCGGAAGTGCGGAATCCTGCAAAGAGATCGCCGCAGTCGATTGTGACAGCGAGAACGAAAAAAGCCCTCGCTAAGAGGGCTTTTTTCTGAATTTGGAGCGGGAAACGAGACTCGAACTCGCGACCCCAACCTTGGCAAGGTTGTGCTCTACCAACTGAGCTATTCCCGCTGAATAGACGCCCATTGTAGGCGATTTTTTCAGTCCGTCAAGCCAATTTTGAAAATTATTTTGGCTGGCGTTCGTTCGACTGATCCGCCTGACCCGACAGGCTCGGCCAAGCGGATGCCAAATATAACACCATCGACCAAAGCGTGAGAAGAGCCGCGACATAGAGCAGCACCACGCCCACCCCATAGGTCCAGGGACCGAACACCGATTCGCGCAGGATCAGGATCACGATCGAGATCATCTGCGCCGTGGTCTTGACCTTGCCGAGTGCGGAGACCGCCACCGCCGCGCGTGCGCCGATCTCGGCCATCCATTCACGCAGGGCCGAGACCGTGATCTCACGCCCGATGATGACCATCACCGGCAGCGCGATCAGGATGCGCGGATCGGTCTGCAACAGCACCACCAGCGCCACGGCCACCATCAGCTTGTCGGCGACCGGATCGAGAAAGGCGCCGAGCGGCGAGGTCTGGTTCCATTTGCGCGCCAGATAGCCGTCGAGCCAGTCGGTCAGGGCCGCCGCGCCGAAGACGGCCGCCGCCGCATAGGGCGCCCAGACCGAGTCGAGATAGAAGACGACGACGAACACCGGGATCAGCACGATCCGCAGCAGCGTCAGGATGTTCGGCAGGTTCCACATGATGTCAGGCTTGGTCTCGATGGAAGGCATCATGGATGCGCTGGGCCAGTGGCCGGCCGATGCCCTCGACCCCGGCGATGTCCTCGACCCCGGCGCGCTCCAGGCCGTGCAGTCCGCCGAAGTGTTTGAGCAGACGCTGACGGCGGTTGGGGCCGAGTCCGGGGATGTCTTCCAGCGCCGAGGTCACGCGCGCCCTGGCGCGACGCTGACGATGGCCGGTGATCGCGAAGCGGTGGGCTTCGTCGCGGATCTGCCGGATCAAATGCATGGCCGGCGAGTCGCTCGGCAGTATAACGGGCGCCTCCCGACCCAACAACCAAAGGCGCTCGGCGCCGGGACGTCGATCCGGCCCCTTGGAGACGCCGACCAGATTCGGTCCATGCAGACCCAGCTCCTGGAGCGCGTCGTTGACGGCGGCGAGCTGGCCGCGTCCGCCGTCGATCAGGATCAGGTCCGGGACCGGATACTCGCCCTGCCCCACGCGCTTGTAACGGCGCGTCAGGGCCTGATCGAGCGCGGCATAGTCGTCGCCCGGCGTGATGCCGGTGATGTTGAAGCGCCGATAATCGGACTTGCGCGCGCCCTCGCCGTCGAAGACCACGCATGAGGCGACCGTGTGCTCGCCCTGGGTGTGGCTGATGTCGAAGCATTCCATCCGCTCCGGTCGGTCGGCCAGATCCAGCGCCTCACGCAGCGACTCCAGCCGCCGCGCATAGCCGGCCTGACTGCCGAGCCGCTGCTGGAGCGCAAAGCGTGCATTGTCGCGTGCCATCTCCAGCCAGCGGGCGCGCTCGCCGCGCACCTCGACCTGGAGCCGAACCGCCCGCCCCGCCCGCTCGGCGAGCGCCTCGCGCAGGATCTCGGCCTCGTCCGGGCGCGTGCTCAGGATCAGGGTGTCCGGAACCTCGTGCGCAGCATAGAACTGCGCCAGGAAACCGGCCAGCAGCGCCGACTCCTCCATATCCGCCGGCGCCTTGGGGAAGAAGGCGGTGTTGCCGAGATGCCGTCCGCGCCGCACCACGAACACCTGCACGCACCAGACATCGGTCTCGCGCGCAGCGGCGATGAGGTCCAGATCGCCGTCCTCGCCGATGACCGACTGACGCTCCAGCACTCGACGCAGGGCCCGGATGCGGTCGCGATACTGGGCCGCGCGCTCGAACTCCAGCGCCGTCGCCGCCGTCTCCATGCCGCCGATCAGCTCGTCGATCACCTCGCCGGCGCGTCCGTCGAGGAACTTGACGGTGCGCGCCACGTCCTCGGCATACTGCTCGGGCGTCACCAGCCCGACGCAGGGTGCGCTACAGCGCTTGATCTGATACTGGAGACAGGGGCGCGAGCGATGGCGGAAGAACCCGTCCTCGCACTGGCGCACCGGAAACAGCTTTTGCAGGATCTGCAGGGTCTCGCGCACCGCCCAGGCACTCGGATAGGGTCCGAACAGCCGCCCCTGGGTCCGGCGCGGGCCGCGATAGAAGGCCAGGCGCGGATAGATGTCCTGAGTGGTGAGCTGGATGTAGGGATAGCTCTTGTCGTCGCGCAGCAGCACATTGAAGCGCGGCTGGAGCGACTTGATGAGCTGGCTCTCCAGCAGCAGCGCCTCGCCCTCGGTGCGGGTGACTGTGACCTCGATGTCGGCGATCAGGCCGACCAGACGCTCGTGGCGCGGCGTGAGCGTGCGCCCGAAATAGCTGGAGACCCGGCGCTTGAGATTCTTGGCCTTGCCGACATAGAGCACCGTGCCCTCGGCATCGAGCATCCGGTAGACGCCTGGGCCGATGGGCAGGTCTTTCAGCCGTCGGCGCGGGTCGGCGGGTGTTTCAGGTACCGCGTTCATCGGTCAGGAGACGTGCGACGCAGCGCTCCCAGGTCTCGGGCGTCACGGCCAGTTCATTGAGTCCCCAGTCGCGCTGGTCGAGCAGGACCGGGTTGTCCTCGATACCGCGCCGCAGCGCCAGCAGTATGCGCGCGAGTCGGGCGACGGCGATCAGGGCGCGCCGATGGGCATCGAAGCCTTGAGGCGGCTCGAAAGTATGTTGATGATAGATCGCCAGGGCCACGGGTTCGGGCAGACGCCAGGTTCCGGCCAGCAGGAAACCGACCGTGACATGATCCGTGCCCAGGGCGCGGCGTTCGTAGTCCATCAAGTCCTGCGGCGCAGTCAGCGCCTGGAGCGTCCATTCGTTGCCGTAGTCGTTGATCAGATCGGCGAAGATGAGACTGCCGACGCCCTGCATCAACCCGAACAGATAGGCCTCGTCCGGCGTCAGCTCGGGCGCCAGCGCGGCGACCGAGGCGGCCATACGCGCCTGTTCCTGGATGAAGTCGAGGATCAGACGCGCCCCGCCCTCGCGCTCGCCGACCAAGCGGCTGAAGGCTTCCGCCGTGACCAGATTGGTCAGGCGTCGCAGTCCGAGCAGGGTGACGGCCTGCCGGATGCTGCTGATCTTGGTGCGACTGGCGAAGAGCGGCGAGTTGATGGTCTTGAGCACCTGACCGGTCATGGCCGGATCCTGCGCGATCAGATCGGCCGCCTGGATCAGATCCGGGTCGGGGCGACGCAGCTCGTCGCGCAGACTCAGGACGATGTCGGGAACCTGCGGCACCTTGGCACGTCGCACGGCTTGGAAGGCGGCTTCGAGATCGGCGCGCGGCGGATAGTGATCGCTGTGGTTGGAGGCGGCTGGAGTGGTCATGAACGCGGAGACGCCCTCTGTCGGTCTGAATCCTGGAGGCGACCATTAAACCGCGTTTGGCCCCGAATCCCCAATTACACGATTTGGCCGCATTTGTGGCGCATTACGGTGCGCTTGGTTTCTCGATCCCTACAGTTGGAGTGGCGATCACCGGATCGAACTCCTGGCCGAATCGCCGAACTTCCGCAAACGTGGACTCACAGCGCTCACCGAGCGCGTCCATTGGCTCAGGCCGCGCGTTTGAGCGGCGGATGCGCCCAGAAGTCATCGAGCGCCGCGACCGTCTCGGCGAGCTTCTCCCAGTGCGGCAGTCCCTTGTGCGGCTCCAGGGTCACGCGATGCCAGGTGTCGTGACGCACGATGAAGCTCGGCAGACGTTCGAAACGGATGTAGGGATCCTGGTCGGCGATGACCAGCACTGGAAACTCGGTGAGCCGGTCGTAGAGCAGATCGATGGCGTCGGGCGTGAACAGACGCATGGTCAGAAAGGTCAGCGGCGCATGGTGCGCGCCCGGCTGATGAGCCGTGGCCCAGGCATGGTCGATCATTTCTTCCGGCACCGGGCCGACGAAGGAGCGGCCGAGGAAATGCCGGATGCTCGGACGCGAGGCGACCAGTCCATAGACCCATCGGCTGAGTTTGGGCCATTTCATCAGCGTCGTGACCGGGCTGGAACTCGGCAGCGGCTGTTCGCCGAAACCGGTCGGCGAGATCAGCGCCAGCGAGGCCAGATGCTCCGGGGCCAAGCGCGCGGCCTGGGCGGCGAACTCACCGCTCAGCGAGAGCGCGATCAGGTCGGCCGGCTCGCCGACGACCTGGGTGAGGAAATCGGCGATGGCGTGCGCATAGAGCGCGGGTGAGTAGCCCTCGGCGCGGCGCTCCGAGTGCCCGAAACCCGGCAGATCCAGGCTGTAGACCGGGCGCGAGAGACGATAGTGCTCGAACAGCGGGCGCATCTCGAAGCTGCTGGAAGCGGCGTTGATGCTGTGGACCAGCACCAGCGGACGGCCCGGATGGGCGCGCTCGGCGTAATAGGCCAGACGCCAGCCGTCGCTGGTGGTGAAGTCGGCACGCGGGGCGGCAATGGCCTCCGGGAGCGCTTGTTCAACGGGGTGTTGGAGATTCATCTGTAGGTACCTCGGTCGACGACAAGGGCGCATACGGCCTCGTCGAGCCATGAAGCCATCGTAGCCCGTCGAGATCAAAAACGGAACCGTCTTGGAGACGTCGAGCGTCGGCCCAGCCTCTGGGGCCTGCAAAAATATGACGATCATGGGCGCGCTCACCGGCGCCTTCGTCACCGCCATCATCAAATCGTCCTCGGTCACGACCGTGCTGGTGGTCGGCTTCATCAGTGCCGGACTGCTGTCGCTGTCGCAGTCGGTCGGCATCATCATGGGCGCCAACATCGGCTCGACCGTCACCGCGCAACTGATCGCCTTTCAGCTCGACGACATGGCGCTGTTGATGATCGGATTCGGCTTCATGCTGCCGGTGGCCGCCAAGCGCGAGTCGGCGCGCCATTACGGCGGCATGATCATGGGGTTGGGGCTGGTCTTCCTGGGCATGACCCTCATGAAGTGAGGCCATGACGCCGCTGCGCGACTACGCCCCCTTCCTCGACTTCATGCGGACGCTGCACAATCCGCTGCTCGCCATCCTGATCGCGGCCATCTTCACCGGCCTGATACAATCCTCGGCCGCCACCACGGGTATCGCCACCGCCGAGGTGCCGCGTCAGATCGCCAATGCGCACACGCTCTTCAATGTCGCCAATACCCTGCTGTTCATCGGGTTGACCGGACCTATGGCACGTCTGGTCGAATGGCTGGTGCCGGACGAACCGCCCGGCGAGGAAGCCTTCATCGTCCGGCCGCGCTATCTCGACGAGGAGTTGCTGAACACGCCCTCGCTGGCGCTCGACCGGGCGCGGCTGGAGATCCTGCACATGGGCGACAGCGTGCGCGAGATGATGCGGCTGATCATGTCGATCAGCGAGCCGACGCGCGAGGTGCTGCTGAACTTCCATCGCGCCGTCAGCCGTGCGCTCGGCGCGGCCCTGCAAGCGGTGGCGCAGAACAACGAGATCGCCGCGCGCACGGTCACGGCCATGAAGGGCGAGATCAGCGAGATCGCCGACTCGGCCGCCGCGCGCGAGGCGCGGCGTCTGGTGGCCGAGGAACCCAAGCGCATCCGGGCCTATACGCTGGAGATCGACATCATCGAGAAGCTCCAGCGCATCTATTATTTCGCCAAGCGCATGGCCAAGACGGTCGAGACCGATACCCTGGCCGAAAACGCTTGAGCGGCTGAACACAGCGCCGTCATCGACATCGCTGACACGCTATATCGCGGAGAGACGCAGATGCAAACGGGTTTTGGGATCTACGCCAAGATCGCCCACGACATCATCACCGGCAAGGCCAGCCTGCCGAACCTGCCCGACGCGGCACTGCGTATCCGCCGTGCCATGCAGGATCCCGACTGCGACCTGGCGCGTATGGAGAACATCATCAAGACCGATGCCGGACTCTCGGGCTATCTGATCCAGATGGCCAACAGTCCGATGTATCGCGGCTGGTTCGCGACCAAGGATCTCAAGCGCGCGCTCTCGCTGTTCGGCATGGAGATGACGCGCAATCTCTGTCTGGGCTATTCGCTACGCGCCATGTTCCGCGCGCGCGATCCGCAGCTCAAGGCACTCCTGACGGATCATTGGAAACGCAGCGCGCATCGCGCCGCCTTCTGCGCCGTGCTGGCCGGACAGGTGCGGCGCATCAGTCCGGATCGCGCCCTGCTCGCCGGTCTGTTGCAGGAGATCGGGATGCCGCTGCTCTATGTGCGGCTGGAGAACTATCCGGAGGCCCTGAGCAATCCCGAGATCCTCCAGGATCTGGAAGAGACCTTCTGTGCCACCATCAGTCTGACGCTGCTGGACTCCTGGGGACTGGATGCGGAATTGCAGGAGGTGGCGCGCAGCCGTCACGACTGGTCGCGCGAGCATCGCGGCCGGGCCGATCTGGCCGATGTGGTGATGCTGGTCAATCTGCACGAACTGCGGCTGGAAAACGACCCGACGCGCTATCTGCCCGAGATGCGGAGTCTGCCGGCCTATGCAAAGGTCGACCCGGGACCGGTCAGCGAGCGGGGGACGCTGGTGGTGCTCGATGAATCGGTCGATATCGCCGCGATCGAGGCGACCATGACGGGGTGAGTCCACCCCCTCTCCCCAACCCCTCTCCCGCCGTGGGAGAGGGGCTTTTGACTCAGGACCAGTCGCGATAGGGATGGCGGGCGAGGTTGACGTTGAAGTAACGCGGGTCGTCCGAGACCTCGGCCCCGAGCCAGTCGGGACGCTCGAACGCCTCGTCGACCCGCTCCAGTTCCAGCTCGGCCAGCACCAGACCGGCATTGGCGCCGGCGAAGACGTCCAGCTCCCAGAGATGCCCTGCATGAGGCACGCGATAACGGGTCTTCTCGATCAGCGGAGAGACGGCCAGCTCGCGCAGCAGGGTCTCGGCATCGTCGACCGGGATCGGATATTCGAACTCCAGTCGGCTGATGCCCCGGCTCGCACCCTTGAGGGTCAGCCAGGCCGTTTCGCCCCGGATGCGCACGCGGACTGTGGTACGCGCGTCCTCGGTCAGATAGCCCTGGACGAGACGGGTCGCGTCCCCGACCCGGTCGCGCCAGCCCTCGCCGACGACCAGGAACTTGCGTTCGATCTCGATGGCCATGGGGTCAGAGCGCCCGATCGGCGACTAGGATGCCGTCCTCGTCGCAGTAGATGTGATCGCCGGGCACGAAGCGGACACCGGCGAAGGTCACGGGAATGTCGCGCCGGCCCTCGCCGCGACGCTCGCTCTTGCGCGGGATGCTCGCCAGCGCCTTGATCCCGAGCGGCATTTGACCGATCTCGACCGTATCGCGCACGCAACCGAAGAGCACCACACCCGCCCAGCCCTGCTCGACCGCGCTCGCGGCGATCAGATCACCGAGCATGGCGCAGCGACGCGAGCCGCCGGCATCGACCACCAACACCCGCCCCTCACCCGATTCGGCGAGCGTGGACTTGACCAATGAATTGTCCTCGAAGCACTTGACCGTGACGATGGGGCCATGAAAGCGCGACATCCCGCCGAAATCGCGGAAGATCGGCTCACAGGTCCGAAGATCGTCACCGTATCGGTCGTAGAGGTCGGCGGTCTTGAAGGTCATGGGCGGCTCGCTGAAGGTTGGACACACGTCGAAGCGCGTCTCGGAGCAAACATTGCAAACCGGAGCGGATACGCACTAGGAGTCGGTGCAGTCGGGTGTATTGAACCGTCGAATCGCACCCCGGGCAATGGCCGGTGACAGGATTGAGAGTGATCGCTGCCGGCCCCAAATGATGACACATAACACAGCGTTTCGCGGCGGCGCCGACCGGCAGTCGAGGATTTGCACCCATGCGCGGGTCGGGTATCCTTCCGGAACTCCGAACGCATCGCCGTGTCACAGAACCGGCAATCTGTTTCATAACCCACTGTTCACACGACAGGAGTGAATTTCGATATGGCCAATCCGGGCATTTCCATCCTCAAGACCACAGATGCGGCGGTCGCAGCCAATAAGGTTCTGAAGAACACCTATCTGCTGCTGTCGGCCACGCTCGGCTTCAGCGCCCTGACCGCCATGCTCTCGATCGTGCTCGCCATGCCCTCCTGGGTCTACATGGCGGCGGTCATCGTCTCCATGGTGCTGGGCATGTTCGTTCTGCCGCGCACGGCCAACTCGGCCGCCGGCATCGGCGTCATCTTCCTGATCACCGGCCTGCTCGGCTTCGGGCTCGGCGCCATCCTGACCATGTATCTGGCCCTGCCGCACGGTCCGCAGACCGTGGGTCTGGCCTTCGGCGGCACGGCGGCGATCTTCCTGGGTCTGTCGGGCTATGCGCTCTCCAGCAAGCGTGACTTCAGCTTCATGGGCGGCTTCATCTTCGCCGGCATGATGGTGGTCTTGCTGGCGGTGATCGCCAACATCTTCCTGCAGATGCCGGCGCTGTCGCTGGCCATCTCCTCGGTCATCATCCTGCTGATGAGCGGCTTCATCCTATTCGACACCAGCCGGATCGCGCGTGGCGAGGAAACCAACTACATCATGGCCACCTATGGCCTGTATCTGAGCATCTTCAACATCTTCGTCAGCCTGTTGCAGATCCTCGGCATCATGGGCGGCGACGACTGATCCGCTCGCCGAGCGTTCGTCCGCGAACCCTTCGCGTCCATCCAGCCCCGGCCCCGCGCCGGGGTTTTCGTTTCACGTCGACCGACGAGGTGCCCCATGGAACTCTTTCTGAAGATCACCGCCGCCATCCTGTTCGGGATGATGCTGTTCTTCCTCTGGCCGGTGTACAAGCACTGGCAGGAGAACGGCCCCAAGGCGCAGAAGGGCGACTGGGCGGCGGCCATCCTGCCGCTCGGGGCGGTCGTGGTGTTCGTCGTGCTGCTGGTGCTGGCGGTTCGTTGATGGCCGGCGGCCGCTGTGGTAGAGTAGCGCGTTATTTCATAAGGAGATTCACCCCATGCCAACCCGGCTCGAACGCTCGACCATCCAGGGATTCTCGATCGCCGTACTGATCTCGGCCCTGCTCCTGCTGGCCGGCTGTCAGTTCAATCCGCTCAAGCCCAAGTCGGATGCTCCGGCCACGAGCGCCGCGCCGGAGAGCGCCTGTGCCGCCAACTGCGACACCGCCAGGACGCAATGCGAGGAACGGCAGCGACTGCGCGAGCAGATCTGTCGGGAACAGGTGACACAGATCCGGAACGACACGACGCCCTGCAATACCACGACCAATCCGCTCTGTCCCAAGCCCACGGCCTGTCTGGGTGAGGATCTGGGCCTCTGCCGCACGCAGCACGCCGAGTGCCTGTCGCGCTGCGCCAACACACTCGCCCCGACGCCTGCCGCCACGGATCGAGCCGAGTCCTGATGGCCTGGGTCTATCTGTTCGTCGCCGGCCTCTTCGAATGGGGCTGGCCGGTCGGACTCAAGCTCGGCCTGACCGACAGCGGGCTGCATTGGGGCTGGATCCTGTTCGCCGTGCTCTGCATGATCGCCAGCGGCGCCCTGCTCCTGATCGCCCAGAAGACCATCCCCATCGGAACCGCCTATGCGGTCTGGACCGGTATCGGCGCCACCGGAACCTTCGTGCTCGGCATCCTGCTCTTCGGCGAGCCGGCCACGCTCGCCCGTATCTTCTTCGTCGGACTCATCGTGGTCGGCATTCTCGGACTCAAGCTGGCGTCCGATTGAGCGGCTGCCGGTGGCGGTCAGACCGCGTCGGCCAGCGTCTCGTCATCGCTTCGATTCGCCTTGCCCTTGCGGCGCGGCAGGACCGGCACCTCATCGTCGACCTCGATCACCCGCAGGGCGCGCTCCTCGGCGGCGAGCCGCTTGGCGGCGATCGTCTTCTCCTGACGTGCCCGCACCGTATAACCGAGTGCCGCACCGCCGGCCGCCGCCACCGTGGCCAGTCCCAGCGTCATGAACTGGGCCAGCATCATGGCCACGCCGACACCGACCGTGCCGCCGACGACCACGCCGGTCTTGAGACTCAAGCCCGCCGAGGCGCGCTTGCGGGCCTTGGCCACCAGATCGGCCGCCTCGCGCGTGGCCTTGACGCGCTGCTGTTCGGCGCGCACGCGGATCTTCTCGCGTTCCTTGGAATGCCGCTCGCTGACCCGTGAGACGACACGATGCCGGTCGGCCGAGACGATGGTGTTGAACCAGAGCGCCACCATCACCGCGATGGCTCCGCCCAGGAGCGCGAACAGCGGCCAGGTCGTCATCCAGTCGGTGTGGAGCGCGGTATAGATCAGCAGGACCGTGACCCCTTGCAGCAGCAGGATCCCGATCAGGAAACGGATGAAACTACCGAGACCAAAGGGAATGATGTTCATGGTTCCGAATTGAAGTCAGAGTGATGGGGCGGCCAAGGGACCGGCCTCAGATCAGGAAGATCCAGCGCTTGCCGTCCGCCTCGCCGCGACCCGAGCCGCCCGCGGATTGCGATTTCGGCGACAGTTCGAGCAGACGCTGACGCAGTGCCGAGAGACTTTCGGGACGCCCGCTCAGTTCGGGCGGAATGTCCCGGTCATAGGCATCGACGAGGTTGTAGAGATGCTCGGGACCGAGTCCCGACAGATCCGCGACCAGTCGCGGGGCCTCGCCGTCCAGGGGCAACAGACTCGGCTCCAGCCCGGCCACCAGGAAGGGACCGGCGCCGCGCTCGATCCGCGCGGCCAGACGCGCCTGTCCGCGCTGACGCAGGAGTTCGCCGAGCCGGCGGCGCATCAGATCCGAGAGATCGACGGCGACCAGATCCATGAGCGGCGCCGTCGGCGAGCGTCCCGAGCGGATCGGGACGACGAAGACATGGGCCTCGGCACTCGGCCTTTCGGTTTCGCCAGACGTGACCACATAGGTCTCGATCATCCTGAAGAGTTCGCTATGACGCGCCAGCGCGTCTCCACTCGCGCGCTCGAAGCCGGCCCCGAGCAGTACGAAGGTATAGAGACCATACCCCGGCAAGGCGTCCTCGTAGAGCCGATTGAGGGCGATGTCGGTCACGAGCTGTACGCTCTGCCCCGCTGAGGGGAAGTAGAGCATCCCATAGCCCGCACCATCCGCTTCGGCAGCGAGGGCGTCCATGTCCGGTTCTGAGGCGCGTGGTCGATCTTCATCGCGGTCGGGCAGCGGCATCATTGGCTTTGAAGCCGTGACTAAAGCCGAAGCCGCCTCGGCCATCGACGCGGACTGGTCGAGTGTCGCCCCGGACGGCGACGTCGACGAGGTCACGAGCGGGGTTGCGGCGCACCCGACGAGCGCCGGCACCAGAAGCGCCGGGAGCGACCATCGAGCCATCTGAACCGAGCGAGCGCGAGGAGCGAATATCATGCAGAGGACGCCAAGCTGTCGAAAGCGCCTCATGATACAGACCGGCGCGTTCAAAATCCCGACCGCTCGCCGATGACCTCGACCACGGCGGCACAGAGTCGCGTCAGTTCCGCGTCCGAGATCACATAGGGCGGCATCAGATAGACCAGACGCCCGAAGGGCCGCACCCAGACGCCGGCCTCGACCAGACGGCGCTGGATCTCGCGCATCGGCACCGGACGCTCCATCTCGACCACGCCGATGCCGCCGAGCACCCGGACCTCGGCCACGCCCGGCAGCCCGCGGCAGGGCGCCAGTCCATCCGTCAGACCGCGTTCGAGACGCTGGATATTGGCCGCCCAGTCCTGCGACAGCAGCAATTCGATACTGGCATTGGCGATGGCGCAGGCGAGCGGATTGCCCATGAAGGTCGGACCATGCATGAAGACGCCCGGCTCACCCGAGGAGATCCCGTGCGCGACCCGTCGGCCGGCGAGCGTGGCGGCCAGCGTCAGATAACCGCCGGTCAGCGCCTTGCCGAGGGTCAGGATGTCCGGCGCGATCCCGGCGTGCTCGCAGGCGAACAGCCGCCCGGTCCGTCCGAAGCCGGTGGCGATCTCGTCGGCGATCAGGAGCACGTCGAAGCGGTCGCAGAGTTCGCGGACGCGACGCAGATACTCGGCGCTGTAGAAGCGCATCCCGCCCGCACCCTGGACGATCGGCTCCAGGATCACGGCAGCCAGTTCGTGCCGGTGGCGCTCGATCAGCGCGGCGAAGGTCGCGATGTCGGCATCCGTGCAGGGGTCGCCGAAACGACAGCTCGGCGCCGGCGCGAAGATCTGTTCCGGCAGCACGCGGTTGAACAGATGATGCATCCCCGTGACCGGATCGCACACCGACATGGCGTTGAAGGTATCGCCATGATAGCCCGAGCGGATGGTCAGGAGACGCCGGCGCTCGGGCTGTCCGGCCGAGATCCAGAACTGGAGCGCCATCTTGATCGCGACCTCGACCGCGACTGAGCCGGAATCACAGAGAAAGACGTGCTGGAGCGGCTCGGGCGTCAGTTCGACCAGCGAGCGTACCAGACGCATCGCCGGTTCATGGGTCAACCCACCGAACATCACATGCGCCATCCGGTCGAGCTGGTCGCACGCCGCCCGATTGAGCGCCGGATGATTGTAGCCGTGGATGGCGCACCACCAGGAGGCCATGCCGTCGATCAGGACGCGCCCGTCCATCAGCTCGATCTCGCAACCGCGCGCCGAACGCACCGGATAGACCGGGTCGCGATCCAGGGTCGAGGTATAGGGATGCCAGGCGTGCGCCTGATCGATGGCGAGGATCTCGTCGAGGTTCATTACAGGTCGCTGCGGCTGTCGATCTCGCTCAGCGACACGCCGCGCAGGATGCCCTTGATGATGTCGCGGCAGGCTTCCTCGTGCTCGGACTCCCTGCCGCGCCGGGCATCGCTGAAGAAGCGCGCCAGCTCACGCTGATCCTGGGCGTTCAGCTCCTCGGTGAACCCCTTGGAACGGATCTCGCGGTCCGGCACCCGGTTCGGATCGTCCTCGTCGGCGGCCTGACGCCCATGCGCCCAGTTCATGGCGCGTGCGCTGTAGAGGATGATGCGATCGAGCAGCACGAAGGGAAAGCGCGGATTGGAGACCGGGCCGATGGTGTAGACGTACGTGTTGGGCGCGCGTTCGATGTCGAACTTGGCTAGTGCTTTGCCGCCGACCACGCCCAGAACACCGCCGACCACCCCCCCAAAGAAGGCGCCCGCGCCGAGCGAATGCCCGGCCGTCGCCAGATCGATGGTGACGCCCGAGGCCGCGCCCGCCGCCATGCCGACCATCGCCAGCTGACGGCGCGACAGCCCGAGCGCCTGCCCCACGTCCTCCGAGAGCAGATCCTGACTCAGCACCGAATCGGGCGGCACGTTCCAGACGTTGTGCCGGAAGTTGGCGCGGATGTGCTCCTGGGCCTCGATCTCCAGCCGGCGCAGACCATCCTCGAACTCGGCCGTGATCTCGGCCTTGACCCGGTCGCGTCCGCTCTGAAAGATGACCTTACCGCTCTTGACCGTCTTCGACACCTTGTAGCTCAGCGCCTGCTTGAGCAGATCGAGGATGGTGCCCACGGCCTGATCGGTGCGCCGCTCCCAGTCGTGGGCGAAGGCGTCGATGGCCTCCTCGACCATCGGCTCCCAGCGCTGATCGATGCTCTTGAGCGCATTCAGCAGTCGCATACGCTCGTCATAGGTGGCGCGATGGGCGTTGAACTCGCGCACCGAGTTGAACGCCTTGCTCAGGGCATCGCGCCACTGATCCATGTAGCGATCCTGCTTGCTCAGATTGTTGAGGATCGCCATGCGCGGACGGCCGGTGAGTCGCAGCAGCTCGATCTCGACCCGATCCTTCTCCTTGATGCGCTTGGAGCCGTCGACCACCAGGATGATGCCGGCGCCCTCGGCGACTGGTTCCATCAGAGCCACGTCGTGGGCATAGAGCGGATCGAGGCAATGGGCCTTGACGAAGGCGCTCGCCAGATTCGGACTGTCCTCGTGTGCCTGGAACCATTCCAGGATGGCGTTTGGGTTCTGGAAACCGGGCGTGTCGATGAACTCGATGACGGTGCGGCCATCGATCACCACCGGATAGACGTCGGACCGGGTCGTGGTGCCAGAACGCTTGTCGATCGGGATGCGGTCGTTCTCGGTCAGGGTCGCGACCACGGAGGACTTGCCCGCGTTCGGGTTGCCCATGATCGCCAGGCGTGGAATCTTCGCCGCCATCAGTCTTCTCCATCCTCAGTGGGCGGGTTCAACATCTCCAGACGCAGATAGGGATCGGCCATCTGGTCGATCTTAGATTGCCAGTCGCGATAGTCGAAGGTGCGCAGCGGCGGCAGACGATCGTCGTCGTCCGGATCGCCGATCAGGGCCAGGAGCATCTGGGCCTGAGGACCGGCGGCGGCGCGCAGCTCGCGCAGGAAGACCAGATCCTCGGTGAGCGGCGGCTGAGAGCCGTCCTGGATCACGGCGATCCGGGGCGGCGGCGCCTGCCAAGCGCCCTCTTCGATCATGGACAGAGCGCGCGCCGTCATCTGGCTGCCGGCGCCGAAGGTCGCTTGGGCGCCCACGCGCCAGCCGCTGAGATCGCGCAGCAGTTCCTCCAGGCGCGGCCGGTCCTCGGGTTCGAGTATGTCGTCGACGTCGACATGGACCAGGAGCAAGCAGGCGTCCGGGCTGTATTCGGGCGCGCCCGCGCGCGGGATGACCGGCGCTTGAGCGGGCGGCTCGGGTTCAGGTTCCGGTTCCGGCTCCGGCTCGGGTTCAGGTTCCGGCTCAGGCTCAGGTTCGGGCTCAGGTTCCGGCTCCGGCTCCGGTTCCGGCTCGGGTTCAGGTTCCGGCTCCGGCTCAGGTTCCGGCTCCGGCTCAGGTTCGGGCTCGGGTTCCGGCTCCGGCTCGGGTTCAGGTTCCGGCGCGGATACGAACTCCGAGTCCGCGTGCGGCTCCGACGTCCGGACGGCGGAAGTCTCGGCTTCGACAGTGGCGGCGGATACTGGAAGAACTTCGAGTTCAGGTTCAGGCTCGGACGCCGGTGTCGGCGGAGGTTCGGAGTCGAACGCCGCGCCATCGGGCACGGTTGGTTGCACCACGGGCGGCACGGGTATCGGCTTGAACTCGGGTGCGGGGAGCGGCTCCGGCTCGGCGGCGCGCGGTTCGGTCGGAGCCGTCTCGTCACGCTTCGGCGGCGGCTCATCGCGCCAGGGGCGACGACTGACGGGCGGTTCGCCGGCCTTCTTGATCTGTAGACCGGGACGCGGCTTGCCCGATCCCGGTGTGATCTCCGCCGGAATATGCATCTCCGGCCCCTGCCCCGTCTCACCGACATGGGTATCCAGACGCGGCGTGATCAGCCGGGCATAGAGCGCCTGGAGACGTCTATGGGTGAAGGTCAGATGCTTGAGCGTAAGATGCTGCGCGATGAGTGAACCGAACAGGAGCAACAGACGCGGCAGCAGACCATAGGTGAAGACCGCCAGCACCAGGAACCAGCGCCAGGAACGCAGATGCTCGGGATTGGGCTTGAAGCCGGTCCCGATCACCGCCCACTGTTCCAGATAGACCCGCGATCCCTCGATCTGCTCCAGGGTCGGATAACCCGCCCCCTCGCCGAACAGCCAGCTCCAGGGCGCGGCGATCAGACGCACCAGGTCATAGATGGTCTGCGGATGCGCCGCCAGCGAGGTGCCCCAGCCGAAGGCGATGTCGGTGAACCATTCGAGCGTAATGGTGGTGAGGATGACGCCCAGATTGAAGGCGACACCGAATACTTGCAGTGGAATCAGCAGCGTCAGGATCGAGAGCGGCCCATAGACGCTGAAATGCGCCCGTACCAGCCCCTTGGTCGACAACGCGCGTTCGCGGATCTCCTGGGGCGAGCGCGCCAGATGCTGCTCCTGGAACCAGTGCGCGACCCGCTCCAGCGCCGGCTGGATCAGATGACTCAGCAGCCAGGATTCTTCGACACCGGCCTGACGGTGACGCAGCGAACGGCGCAGCCAGGTCCAGATGACCCCGACCGACAGCACGAACTGCACCACCACCAGCAGGAACACGAACCAGGGCACGCTGATGGGCAGATGCCCGTCGTAATCGAGCAGAGTCCTGGTCAGACTGATCCCGAGCACGAAGCCCAGCAGCGCCAGAATCCAGAATCCCAGGCGCTGGGCGTGCGCAAAGGCGGTGCCGGGCAACAGCGGCTTGAGTGCGGGATCCTCGTCGGCACGCCGAGCCTTGAGCCACAGACGCAGACTCAGGCGACGATGTTTCGGGCTATGGGGCGCCGCGCCACCGAGTTCGCCTTCGATCCGTTCCAGATAGATCGCGCGATCGCGCTCGGCCAGCGTCTTGCGCAACGAGGGGCGCTCGCGTAGCTCGCGCTCGTCGGCGTCGAGGTAATACTCCAGATCGATGAGATCGGCGGCGGTCCAGTCCGCGACCTTGACGGGCGTGCCTTCGGTGCGGCTCGAAGCGTCTGCTGAGTGTCGTGGATCCATGGCCTGTGGGTATCGTTGTAAGCAGCGAAATGCCGCGTCCGCCGGCACGGACGCGGCCAGGAAGCCTGGATGATCCCACAGACGGGACTTCGATTCACGTACCTGGGATCCTGGCCTCCAGCCGCGCCTCGATGCGCTCCGGTCGCGTCAGACGTCGAACGGATGACGCCGGATCAGGGTCTCCATCCGGTCAGGTCCGGTCGAGATCAGGTCGATCGGCAGACCGCTCAGCTGCTCGATGGTCTCCAGATAGCGGCGCGCATTGACGGGCAGATCGTCCAGGTTCTTGACGCCGACCGTCGACTCGCTCCAGCCGGGGCACTCGATATAGCGTGGCCGGCAGCGTTCGAAGGCATCGGCGCCGACCGGCGGCGCGTCGAGGTCCTGGCCGTCGAGATGATAACTGGTGCAGACCCGGATCGTCTCCAGCCCGTCGAGCACGTCGAGCTTGGTGATGCAGATCCCGGTGACGCTGTTGATGGCGAACGAGCGCTTGAGCGCGACCATGTCGAGCCAGCCGCAGCGACGCTTGCGCCCGGTGGTGGCGCCGAACTCGTTGCCGCGCTTGCCCAGATACTCGCCCACGTCGTCGTGCAGCTCGGTCGGGAAGGGACCGGCACCGACGCGCGTCGTATAGGCCTTGACGATGCCGAGCACATAGTCGAGATCGCGCGGACCCACACCGCTGCCGCTGGCCGCCCCACCCGCCGTGGTGGTGGACGACGTGACATAGGGATAGGTGCCGTGGTCGATGTCGAGCAGTGCGCCCTGCGCGCCCTCGAACAGCACGTCACGCCCCTGAGCACGCAGAGCGTGCAGCAGACCGGGCACGTCGACCACCAGCGGACGCAGACGCTCGGCCTGGACCAGGGCCTCGTCGAGCACCGATTGAACGTCGACCGCTTCGGTCTGATAGTAGTGGACGAGCGCGAAGTTGTGATACTCCATCACCTCGCGCAGACGTTCCTCGAAGTGCCTGGCGTCGAGCAGTTCGCCCAGACGGATGCCGCGCCGCGAGGTCTTGTCCTCGTAGGCCGGGCCGATGCCGCGTCCGGTGGTGCCGATCGCCTTGGCGCCGCGCTTGAGTTCGCGCGCCTGATCGAGTGCGATGTGATAGGGCAGGATCAGCGGACAGGCGGCACTGATGCCCAGACGCTCGGTCGCTGGCACCCCGGCGCGCTCCAGCATGTCCAGCTCCTCGAACAGCGCCGAGGGTGAGAGCACCACGCCATTGCCGATCAGACACTGGACGTTGTCGCGCAGGATGCCCGAGGGCACCAGATGCAGCACGGTCTTTTCGCCGTCGATGACCAGGGTATGGCCGGCATTGTGACCGCCCTGGAAGCGGACCACGGCCGCCGCGCGGTCGGTCAGCAGGTCGACGACCTTCCCCTTGCCTTCATCACCCCATTGGGTGCCAATCACAACGACGTTATTGCCCATCTGTCACGCTTCCGAAATGTATGAAGAGAAAGTTGATGATCGAGCCGCCTACGGCAAGGGACGTACATCCCAGCGCCCGTCGCCATACTCAAGGCGCTCTTCGCAACCGAGTTCGTGCGGGTCCGGTTCGAGTCCGGGTAGCGTCTGGATCACGCGCCGCCCGGAGGCGCGCAGGGTCTCGACGGTCTCGCGCAGGGCCGGATCGTTCGACCAGGGCGCCAGGACGGCTCCAGGCTGACGATAGCGCTCTTCCAGCCCCCGGCCATGCTGGAGCAGCCCCTTGAGATCGGCACTGAAACCGACCGCCGGACGCGCCCGCCCGAAGACCTGCCCGATGTCGTCGTAACGCCCGCCGCGCGCGACCTCCAGCCCCCAGCCCGGCACGAAGGCGGCGAAGACCACGCCGGTCTTGTAGCGATAGCCGCGCAGTTCGGCCAGATCGTAATGGATCGAGACCTCGGGCAGCCAGTGATTGAGCTCCTCGGCCAGTCGGCGCAGATAATCGAGTGCCTCGCGCACCGGACGATCCGCCGCCGCCAGCACCTGGGCCGCCCGTTCCAGGGCGTCACTGCCGTTGAGTTCGGCCAGGGCCACCAGCATCCCGGCCGGCGAGCCGGTCAGCCCGAAGTCGCCGATCAGCGACTCGATCTCGGGAATCGCCTTGCGCTGGAGCGCATCGAACAGCACATGTTCCTGCACCGCATCGAGTCCGGCCTGACGCGCCAGTCCGCGATAGATCCCGACGTGCCCCAGATCCAGATAGGTCTCGGCGATCCCGGCCGTGCGCAGCGTCAAGAGCACCAGACGCAGGATCTCGGTATCGCTCTCGATGCCGGCATGGCCATAGATCTCGGCCCCGAGCTGGAGCGGACTGCGGGTGCCGGCGAAGCCGTCCGGGCGCGTATGCAGCACGGTGCCGAGATAGCACAGCCGGGTCGGCGCCTCGCGGCGCAGATGATGGGCGTCCATGCGCGCGACCTGAGGCGTCATGTCGGCACGCACGCCCAGCAGACGCCCGGTGAGCTGATCGGTGAGCTTGAAGGTCTGGAGATCCAGATCCTGCCCGGTGCCGGTCAGGAGCGAGTCCAGATAATCGATGAAGGGCGGAATGACCAGCTCGTAGCCCCAGCTCGCGTAGAGATCCAGCAGTTCGCGGCGCAGACCCTCGACGATCCGCGCCTGGGGCGGCAGGACTTCCTCGATGCCGGCGGGCAGCAGCCAGCGTTCCTCGTTCATGGATGACATGATGGCAGTTGGACGGCAGAGTTTCGGGTTCGGTTGAACAGCGGGATTCAGTTGACCAGATACAGCAGTCCGAGACCCGAGATCATGCTGACGAGCCCGGCCAGACGCAGCGAGCGTTCGCTTTCGAGCGCGACCATCGCCAGCAGACGCCGGAAGCCGGCCGGACTGAGGAAGGGCCAGATCCCCTCGATGATGAACACGAGCGAGAGGGCGACCAGGATGTCATGCACGATGATGAAAGGATCCCGCGAAATTGATCGAGAGTGGCCCGGACCGTGCGACGGCCGGACACCGCCAAAGGGCGCTATCCTGTCAGACGTTGGGGTCTTTGTCCAATGCCGGAAGCCCCGCCTCCAGGGGCTTCCAGCGACTGGCTCAAGGCTGTCCGCTCGATTCGCGGAAGAAGCGGAAGAATTCCGAGTCGGGTTCCAGCACCATCACGCTGCCGCCCTGCCCGAAGCTCTCGCGATAGGCCGAGAGACTGCGATAGAAGGCGTAGAACTCGGGGTCCGCCGTGAAGGCCTTGGCATAGATCTCGGCGGACTGGGCATCGCCCTCGCCTCGGATCTCCTCGGACTCCTTGTAGGCCTCGGCGATGATGACGGTGCGCTGGCGGTCGGCGTCGGCGCGAATGCGCTCGGCGGCCTCGGCGCCCTTGGCGCGCAGGTCGCGTGCCACACGCTCGCGCTCGGCGCGCATCCGCTGGTAGACCGACTCGCTGACCTCGGGCGGCAGGTCGATCTTCTTGACCCGCACGTCGACGACCTCGACACCCAGATCGGCCGCGTTGGCGTTGACGTTCTTGGTCAGGGCCTCCATCAGCGCCAGCCGGTCGTCCGAGACCACTTCCTGGATGGTGCGCTTACCGAACTCGTCGCGCAGACTGGTGTTGATGCGCTCGGAGAGCAGTCGGCTGGTGCGCGCATTGTTGCCGCCGGTCGAACGCAGGAACTGCGCCGGCTGCGCAATGCGCCACTTGGCGTAGGAATCGACGATCACGTCCTTCTTCTCGATCGTCAGGAAGCGCTCGGGTTGCGAATCGAGCGTCTGCAGGCGCCGGTCGAACTTGCGGATCTGATTGATGATCGGGATCTTCAAGTGAAGCCCAGGCGCATAGGTGTCGGAGACGATCTCACCCAGACGCAGCTTGAGCGCCACCTCGTACTCGCGCACCACGAAGGTGAAGCTGGAGAAGAAGATCGCCACCGCCGCCAGACCGATCGGCAGCCAGGTCTTGATCCGGTTGGACTGAGTCATCAGCGCACCCTCCGCTCACGATCGACCGCCCGCAGCGGCGGATCGACCCGTTCGGGCAGTGCCGGGAGGCCGTTGAGGACCGACTGAGCCGGCGGCTCGGGCGGAGTCTGGGTCTGCGACTGCTTCATGAGCTGATCGATGGGGAGATACATGAGACTGTTGGCGCCTTCGGTCACGTCGACCACCACCTTGCCGTTCTTGCCCAGCACCTCTTCCATCGTCTCCAGATAGAGACGCTGACGGGTCACTTCGGGCGCCTTGCCGTACTCGGCGAGCACGGCGGTGAAGCGCGCGGCCTCACCCTCGGCGGAGGCGATCACACGATCACGATAGGCCTTGGCGTCGGCGAGGATGCGCGCGGCATTGCCTCGGGCATTGGGCAGCACCTCGTTGGAGTAGGCCTCGGCCTGATTCTCCAGCCGCTCCTTGTCCTCACGCGCCTTGATGGCGTCGTCGAAGGCGGCCTTGACCTGCTCGGGCGGCTTGGCCGGCTGCATGTTGACCGAGGTCACGATCAGACCGGTCTTGTAGCGGTCCATCAGATCCTGGATGCGCTCCTTGATGGTGACGGCCACGGCGCCACGGCCCTCGGTCATGACGAAGTCGAGCTTGCTCTGACCGATGACCACGCGCACCACGGTGATGGTGGCGTCGTTGAGCGTGCGCTCGGGATCCTGGTCCTGGAACAGATAGTCGGCCGCGTCCTGGATGCGCGACTGGACCGTCAGCTCGACCTCGACGATGTTCTCGTCCTGGGTGAGCATGGCGGCGCGATGGGTCAGGGTCGAGATCTCATCGACATTGACCTTGACCACGGACTCGATCGGTGCCGGGATGTGCCAGTGCGGCCCCGGCACCGTGGTATCGACATAGCGCCCGAAGCGCATCACCACGCCGCGTTCGGCGGGTTCGACGATGTAGATGCCGGTCGCCAGCCAGATGACGACCAGGACAGCGACGATGACGCCGATGACCTTGGTGCTGAGATGAGCGCCGCCTCCCGGACGTCCGCCGCCGGGCGGCTGGCTGCCGCCGAACAGACCGCCGAGCCGCTCCTGGAGCTTGCGCACCACTTCGTCGAGATCGGGCGGGCCTTGCTCGCCGCCGCCCTTGCCGCTCCAGGGGTCTTTCTGACCGCCACCTGGTTCATTCCAGGCCATAGCTTCTCCGTCTTTCTATTCAGAAGTTTCATCGATCGATGGCCCCGATTGTACGGGAGCCGGTCCGATCACGGCAAACGCGCCGCTTGGATCTTCGATTCAGCCGATCAGCGACGTGCGCGCCCGCAGACGTTCCAGATCCACGCGCGCGATCTCACAGCGCAGTTCCCAGCCGCCCGAGTCGAGCGGGCGATCCTCGATCACGCGCGCATGCCGGTAGAGCCAGGCGCGTCGCTGTCCATCGGTGGCGGCCAGATCGAAGGTCTCGATCAGGCGCTCGCCGCCGGTCAGTTCGATCAGCGCCTGATGCAGCAGCTCCATGCCCTCGCCGGTGCGTGCCGAGACCCAGACCCGCACCGGACGTCCCTCGGCGTCGCGCTCCAGACGCGCCGTCTCGCCCTCCAGCCGGTCGATCTTGTTGAAGACCTCCAGCCGGGGCCGCTCGTGGCTGCCGATCTCGGCGAGCACGGTCTCGACATCGGCCATCAGGCGCGGTCGATTGGCCGCCGCCGCGTCGATCACGTGCAGCAGCAGGCCGGCGCCGCGTGTCTCCTCCAGCGTCGAGCGGAAGGCGGCGACCAGCTCGTGCGGCAGTCGGCTGACGAAGCCGACGGTATCGGCCAGCAGCACATGACTGCCGCTGGGCAGATCCAGACGACGCAGGGTCGGATCCAGGGTCGCGAACAGTTGATCGGCTTCAAAGACCCCGGCCTCGGTCAGCCGATTGAACAGGGTCGACTTGCCGGCATTGGTATAGCCGACCAGCGAGACCACCGGCAGCTCGGCCTTGGCGCGCGCCTTGCGCCCCTGGGCACGCCGGCCCTCGATGCGCTGGAGCCGGCGCTCCAGCATGGCCACGCGCGTGGCCAGCAGCCGCCGGTCGGTTTCCAACTGGGTCTCGCCCGGACCGCGCAGACCGATGCCGCCCTTCTGACGCTCAAGGTGAGTCCAGCCGCGCACCAGCCGGGTCGAGAGGTGCTTGAGCTGGGCCAGTTCGACCTGGAGCTTGCCCTCGAAGGAACGCGCGCGCTGGGCGAAGATGTCGAGGATCAGGCCGGAACGGTCGATCACCCGGCATTGCAGCAGGCGCTCCAGGTTGCGTTCCTGGGCCGGACTGAGCGGATGGTTGAAGATGACCAGCTCGGCCTCGGTGGCCGCGACCAGCGCCTTGAGTTCCTCGGCCTTGCCGGAGCCGATGAACAGCCGTGCGTCGGGCGTGGCGCGCGAGCCGCCGAGGCTCCCCACGACCTCGGCGCCGGCGGCCTGGGCGAGCAGGACGAACTCTTCACGCTCATCGGCCTCGCTCGCCGGTCCGCGTCCGATGTCGAGATCGACCAGCACCGCCCGCTCACCGGCCTTGGGTCGCTCGAAGACGAGCGACGGGCCGACGGCGACGGGTCGGGCTTCGACGACCGGAGCCGCTACGGATGTCTCGCTCAATGCGCCTCCGGCTCGGCGCCGTCGGCGTCGCTCGTCGGCAGCCGGACGTTGCGTGCCGGGACCACGGTCGAGATGGCATGCTTGTAGATCATCTGGCTGACGTTGTTCTTGAGCAGCACCACGAACTGGTCGAACGACTCGATCTGGCCCTGAAGCTTGATGCCGTTGACCAGGAAGATGGAGACCGGAACGCGCTCCTTCCGTAGAGCGTTGAGAAAGGGATCTTGAAGACTCTGTCCCTTGGACATGAGGTTGGCTCCTTGTTGTTGTGGATGAAGCAGTGTGCCCGGCTGAAAACCGCCTCGATCTCGGGTCGCGAGATCGGGCCGAATGCGGATGGGTGGTGGCAGCCGGGACGAACCACTGCTCCGCGCAAGACGTTCAAGTGTCAGCTCGTCGAACCTGTCGGCTGTCTCTCAGACTCGATTGCGCACTCGATGATTGTGAGTGCCGCCGTCAATGGATCAGGTTCATCGTCGAGCCAGTGACAGTCGGATTCGGCACGCAGCCAGGTCATCTGCCGCTTGGCGAGCTGACGGGTGGCGATGATGCCGCGTTGCACCATGTCTTCCCAAGTGCTTTCGCCGAGCAGATAGTTCAAGACCTGCCGGTAGCCGACGCAGCGCATCGCGGGGAGATCGGGCGTCAGATCGCCGCGCGCCCAGAGCCGAGAGACCTCGTCGACCAGGCCAAGTTCCAGCATGACGCGAAAGCGGCGCTCGATGCGGGCGTGCAGTATGGCGCGATCGCTCGGTGCGCGCGCGAGTTTCAGTAGCCTGAACGGCAGGGCCTCGTGCTCGGCGTCGCGGATCAGGTCACTCATGGCCCGTCCGCTGAGTGCCTGGACCTCGAGCGCGCGCTGGATGCGCTGGGGGTCGTTGGGATGGATGCGGGCGGCGGCGTCCGGGTCGAGTTCCGCCAGACGTGCGTGCATGGCGGACCAGCCGAGGCGCTCGGCCTCGGCTTCCAGCGCGGCGCGCACCTCGGCATCGGCGCTCGGCAGTCGGGCCAGCCCCTGTTGCAGGGCGCGAAAATAGAGCATGGTGCCGCCGACGAGCAGCGGAATGCGTCCGCGTGCGCTGATTTCGGTCATCGCCGCGATCGCGTCCTCGCGGAAGCGCGCGGTCGAGTAGGACTCGGTCGGGTCGAGGATGTCGATCAGGCGATGCGGGGCGTGCGCCAGGATCTCGGGTCCGGGCTTGGCGGTGCCGATGTCCAGACCGCGATAGATCATGGCCGAGTCGACGCTGATGATCTCGCACGGCAGACGCTCGACCAACCGGATCGCCAGATCGGTCTTGCCCGAGGCGGTCGGGCCCATGAGCAGGATCGCCCAGGGGCGGGTGTCGGATGTCGGGTCGGTCAAGGTCTAGCGTCCGCGCAGAAACAGTCGGTCGAGATCGACATGGGAGAGCCGAACCCAGGTCGGGCGGCCATGATTGCACTGGTCGATGCGTTCGGTGCGCTCCATGTCGCGCAGCAGGGCGTTCATCTCGTCGAGCGTCAGGCGGCGGTTGGCGCGCACCGAGCCATGACAGGCGAGGGTCGCCAGGACGCCGTCGATGGCCTCCTCGACGCGGGTGCTCTCGCCCTGCGCCGCGAGATCGGTGAGCAGATCTCGCACCAGGGCTTCCATGTCGGCCTCTCGCAGCAGCGCCGGCACTTCGCGCACCACCACCCGATCGACGCCGAGACGATCCAGCACCAAGCCGAGCCGGGCCAGTGTTTCGCGCTGTTCCTCCAGGCGATCGGCCTCGCGCGGCTCGACCTGGAGACTGTGCGGCACCAGCAATGGCTGACTCGTCACTCGTCCGGCGCTCCAGGCGGCCTTGAGCCGCTCGTAGCCGATACGCTCGTGGGCGGCATGGATGTCGACCAGGACCAGCCCCTCGGTCGACTCGGCGAGCAGATAGACGCCGTTGAGCTGGGCCAGGGCGAAACCGAGCGGCGGCAGATCGCTTTCAGGCGTTCCGGAAGATTCCCCTTCATCGCTGACCGGCCGGACGCCGGCAGAGTCCGCCGCCGGACGCTGGAGCGCCGGCGACGCTTGATAGATCCGCCGTCCATCGCCGACGCCGATCGCGGGAGTCGGGTGTCGCGCCCCGAAACCGGACGTTCGCGGCAGCGGAGAGCGGTGTCCGATCGTGCCGTCAACGGCCTCATCGGACGAGGCGGTCGATCTGTCCGGAGTCGCAACGCCTGCCCTCCCCGGTCTGTCGGAGGTCTCCGGCATCGGTGCATCCGGCTCAGCACCACCCAGCACCCCTTGCGCCAGACGTCGCTGCAGAGCGCGCCGGATGAAGTCGTGGACCTGACGCGACTCGCGAAAGCGCACCTCGTGCTTGGCCGGATGGACGTTGACGTCGACCAGACGCGGCGGCAGTTCCAGAAAGAGCACATAGCCCGGATGACGCGCCTGATGCAGGAAGTCGCTGAATGCCTGCCGGATGGCATGGGTGATCAGCCGGTCGCGGATCAGACGTCCGTTGACATAGAAGAACTGCTGATCCGGCTGACTGCGCGAAAAGGCCGGACGCCGTATCCAGCCATGCAGACGCAGATCCACCGCCGAGGCGTCGATCTCCAGCGACTGCTCGGCGAATCCCGCCCCGAGCAGTCGATCCAGACGCGCGAGCACGGACTCGGGCCGCCCGTCGGCCGCCGGCAACTGATGGACGACCCGCCCATTGTGACGCAGTTCGAGCGCCACGTCGGGACGTGCCAGGGCCAGACGCCGCACCACCTGATCGACATGATCGAACTCGGTCTTCTCGGTCCGCAGGAACTTGCGCCGCGCCGGTGTGTTGAAGAACAGATCCCGTACCTCGACGCTGGTCCCCGGCGGATGCGCGGCCGGTCGCGGCCCCTCCAGGCGTCCATCGATGGCGACCGCGACCTCCCAGGCCGAGTCGCCCGCCCGATCGGACGCCACCTCACTCGCCTCGGCCTCCGAATCCGGACCTACCCTTGAAGTCAGGGTCAACCGGCTCACCGAGGCGATGCTCGGCAGCGCCTCGCCGCGAAACCCCAGCGTCCCGACCGCTTCCAGATCGGCCGGCACAGCCAGCTTGCTGGTCGCATGTCGCGCCAGAGCCAGGGCGAGCTGATCGCGCGGGATGCCGCACCCGTCATCGCGCACCCGCAGACGCTTGATCCCGCCCTGATCCACATCGATCTCCAGACGCGCACAGCCGGCGTCCAGACTGTTCTCGATCAGCTCCTTGATCACTGAGGCCGGGCGCTCGACGACCTCACCGGCGGCGATCTGGTTGACGAGATGATCGGAGAGGATGCGAATCGGATTGGACATGGGTGAATGGAAGGACGAACGAAACGCCGACTCGGGTCGAGCCGGCACAGCTCCACCCAAGATGACGTCAGGAATCGGTCGGGATGGCGATGACCTGCCCGACCCGGATCACATCGGTATCACCGAGACCGTTCTCGGCCCGCAGTGAACTGAGGCTCACGCGATGACGCCTGGCGATCCCGGACAGGGTATCGCCCTGACTGATCACGTATTCGCGCATACTGCCCGGACTCGTTCTGGATGCGGATCTCAACCCATGAGCGGCGCCGGAACCGGAGCGCTCGCCCCCGCCACCCGCGTCGGCCGACAGCAGACCCTGGGGCGGATACTTGGCGAAATAGCTCTTGATGCCGGCCAGCATCGCCTCGGCCCAGCGCTGCTGGTGCGCATTGCTCCTGAGCCGTCGCTCCTCGTCGGCGTTGCTGATGAAGGCCGTCTCGACCAGGAGCGACGGGACGTCGGGCGACTTGAGCACCACGAATCCGGCACGCTGCACATCACCCTTGTGGATCGGGCCGACCTGCCGGAGCTGGCGCAGCACCGAGGAGGCCGCCTCGGCGCTGTGCTCCATGGTCGCGTTCTGGGTCATGTCGAGCAGTACGTAGGCCAGCAGGGAGTCGCTCGTCAAGAGGTCCACACCGCCGATGCGATCGACCTCGTTCTCGCGTTCGGCCAGCCAACCGGCACTCTCGCTGCTGGCCGCGCCGTGTGAGAGCACGTAGACCGACGAACCCTGGGCATTGGGGTTGCTGTAGGCGTCGGCATGGATGGACACGAAGAGATCGGACTTGTGCTCACGCGCGATCCGGGCACGCTCGCTCAGTCCGATGTAATAGTCGTCATCGCGAATCATCAGGGCACGCATGCCGGGCTCACGATCGACCAACTGCGCCAGCCGGCGCGCGATGGCCAGGGTGACGTCCTTCTCGCGCGTGCCGTTCGGCCCGATCGCCCCCGGATCCTCGCCCCCGTGCCCGGCGTCGATGGCGACGATGGCCGTGCGCCCACGGCTCGACCAGACCGGCTGGGCCGCCCCCTGATTCGAGACCGGCTGGAGCCCGCCGCCCCCGAACGACTTGGGAATGAGTTCGACGATCAGCCGGGGCTGGCTCCCGCCGGTCTTGTCGGCAAAACTCTTGACGCGCACCGGTTGCTTGAGGTCGAGCACGATGCGCAAATCACCATTGGGCCGCACGCCGGCGCGCACGCCGATCAGCAACGGGTCGTCGGTGCGTGCCGCCGGCAGGTCTCCCCGCAGCCGGGCTCCGGCGATGTCGATCACTACCCGGTCGGGTTGGTCGAGGGTGAAGATGCGGTGCGCGGCGGGCGCCGTGATGCCGAGGAGCAACTGGGTTCTACCCGAGCTCTCCGGATTCCAGTGACAATCGACCTCCACCGCGACGGCTGCCACGGGCAGAGCGATCAGTAGCAGAAAGAACACGATGAGCCTGTTCACGATGCCGCCTCGAAGCCTGGATGGGGTACGAGCGTCGCTTAAAAGATAGCAGGTCATCGTCGATCTTTCCAAGTCAACTCCGTCGATTAGCTGAGATTCCTCAAGTATTGGGTCGAGGCTGTGGCGCAGAGACGACATCGTCGGCAGAAATCACATCGGACAATAGGGCCTCACCCGCCGGACTCATGGCCGTCAGGGTCAGGTGTCGACCGGCATCGCGGTGGACGAGCCGAATGCGCAGATCGGGCTTGGGCAGCAGACCGGCGCCGCGTTCGGGCCATTCCACGACCCAGACCGAGTCCCGACCCAGCAGATCACGCAGACCCAGATAGTCCAGTTCCTCCGGATCGCCCAGACGGTAGAGATCGAAGTGATGGAGTTCGAGGCCGGTCAGGGCATAGGGCTCGACGAGGGTGTAGGTCGGACTGCGTACCGCCCCGGAGTGTCCGAGACCGCGCAGGATACCACGAGTCAGGGTGGTCTTGCCCGTGCCCAGATCGCCTTCGAGAAAGATCACACAGGGCGGTTTCAGGGCCGACGCCAGACAGGCGCCGAAGTCCATCTGTGACTCGGGGGTGTCGAGTGTGAGCTCCAGGGTCGTTTGCATCTCAGCGATCCGCCTCGGCGAGGCCATTGGACAGGGGGCGCAGGGCGGCGATGATATCCGTGGCGATCAGTCCGCGCTCGCCGGCACGCGCGGCCCGGTCGCCGGCGGCGGCGTGCAGACAGACACCCGCGCGGGCGGCGTCGTCGACCTCCAGTCCCTGGGCGCGCAGGGCGGCGATCACACCGGTCAGGACATCGCCCGCGCCGGCGGTCGCCATGCCGGGGTTGCCGTCGCTACAGACGGCCGGGACGCGCGGTGCGGGGCCATGCACGATGGAACCGGCACCCTTGAGCACCACCACCCCGCCGAAGCGCGCCTGGAGGCGTCGCGCACTGTCGAGACGGTCGGACTCGATCTCGGCGGTCGTGGTCCCGAGCAGCCGGGCGGCTTCGCCGGGATGCGGGGTCAGTATCCAGTCCGGCCCGGAGCCGGGCGCTTCGGCCAGCAGGTTGAGTGCATCGGCATCCACCACCAGCGGATGCGGCAGGGTTCGCACGAACTCCCAGAGTCCGCGCCCCCAGTCCGTCCGTCCAAGCCCCGGACCGATCGCGATCACATCGGCCCGTTCGATCAGCGCCTCCAGGTCGTCCGGCCGCTCGACGGCCGAGACCATCAGTTCGGGCCGGTCGAGATTGAGCCGGTCGGCATGGCGCGGATGGGTGGCGATCGTCACCAGTCCGGCACCGGCGCGCAGAGCCGCCTCGCCGGCCAGACGCGCCGCGCCCGACATGCCGGGCGCGCCGCCGACGACCAGCACATGACCGCAGTCGCCCTTGTGCGCGATCCGCGAGCGGGGCACGAGCAGGCGCGATTCGCGCGCCCAGTCGATCCGCGCCGCCGCCGGGATCTCCCCGGCATAGACCTGGGCCGGGACGTCGAGCGCGCTGAAGTGGAGCTCCCCGCGATACTCGGCGCCGGCGCCGACGAAGAGTCCCAGCTTGAGCCCGATGAAGGACACAGTCGCACTCGCCCGCACCGCCACGCCCAGGACGCGCCCGGTGTCGGCGTGGAGTCCGGAGGGGATGTCGAGCGCCAGCACGGGCGCGCGCTGGGCGTTGAGCGCCGTGATGGCCTCGGCCCATTGCCCCGTCACCGGGCGCTCCAGCCCGGTGCCGAGCAGCGCGTCGACATAGAGATCGGTCTCGCGCGGCAGGGTGCCATAGCCCTCGACGACACCCCCGGCGTCGCGATAGGCCGTCAGACTCAGGGCCGCCTCACCGCGCGCCCGATCCGCCTCGCCGAGCTGCAACACCCGCACATCCAGGCCGGCGGCGCGCGCCAGCCGTGCCACGACATAGCCATCGCCGCCATTGTTGCCCGTCCCGGCGAGGACAGTGAGGCGGCGCGCGTTCGGCCAGCGCTCGCGCAGTAGCCGATAGGCGACCGCGCCGGCGCGCTCCATCAGTTCGATCCCAGGGACACCGAAGCGCTCGATGGCCAGACGATCGAACCGGCGCACCTGCTCGGCGCGGTAGAGTGCATGGGGCAGACGATCGCCGTCCGGAAGCGGGCGGTCCAGGCGGGCGAGCCTCACAGCCGTCCGCCCTTGAGCAGACTGCGGCGGTTCGCCGAGACCCCATAGGCGCGATCATGGACGCTCTGGAGCAGCTCCAGCTCCTCCCAGGCCTCCCGCGACCAGGCACCCGGCAGGTCGTTACGGCTCAGGACCAGGCTCTTGAAGACCATGTCGAAGTCGGCGACATTGCCCCAGCCGGCGACGAGCCGCGCAATGGCCTCGGGGAACTCGGACTCCAGACGGGAGCGCGCCTCGCCCCCGCCGGCGGCCTCGGCACTCCGGGTGCCCGCGCCTGAACGCACCGTCGCCGCCGCCACCGAGCGCAGCCAGTCCGGCGCGCCCTCCAGATGGCTGAAGGTGGAGCTTTCGTCCTCGGTGTCGGACAAGCGATTCAGGACCAGATCGACGAAGGCGCGAATCGTATTGCTCGGGTGCTCGAATTCGAGCGACAGGGTGTAGAGTTCGGCCCAGTCGAACCCCTTGACCTCGGACTTGCGCACGTCCGAGACACGCGCACGCAGCCGGATGCTCGGCAGATCGAAGGTGCCCGTGATCGACAGGCTGATGCTCTGTCCGACCTGATAGCTCTCGAAGACCGTCACCGTGTAGCGCCCCTCCAGGATCTGCAACAGCTTCCGGCGCAGCTCCTCGGTATCGCTGACCGTCACCTCCAGCTCGCGGAACAAGGCATTCTTACCGCCTGCGCCCGTCGCGGAATCCGAGGGGTAAAGCATCTTGAGCAGGCGCTCCAGGCGGCTCTGACTGCGCGGCGACAGACTGATGAAGCGCACGGCGGCCAGATACCCGCCTTCATGCGGACGCGCGCGCAGCAGTTGGGCCTGAGCGCGGATGGACTTGCCCCGCCGCCATGGCAGGCTGAGGATCAGGGTCTCGAGATCGTTGGGCAGGGGCTCCGTCAGATGCAGGAGCGCGCCCCCCCAGGAGAGGTCGCGCGTGACGGCACGCACCGGCGCATCCTGACCCGGAAGGGTCAACTCGACCGGAATCTTCAGGTCGATACGTGCCTGGGTGCGCCGCTCCATGGCCATCGATCCGGATTCCGACTGAGTCATTGCTAGGCTTTCCACATGAGAACTGTTCGCGGATGGAACGGCTGAGAAGTGTCTGTTGGACCCCATTACTCTATCATCATCGACTCTGTGGTTTCGGCCTCGACCATCGAATGCATATGGCCGGTTGCGTGCCGGGTGTTGTTTCGACGTCGCCGGACCAATAGACTTCCGCGCTTTACCTGCCGAGATTTTCGATCCGATGCGCACCTCAGAGTTTCCGCTCCAGACCATCAAAGAGACGCCGGCCGACGCCGAGATCGCCAGCCACCGGCTGATGCTGCGCGCCGGTCTCATCCGCAAACTCGCCGCCGGTCTCTACACCTGGCTGCCGCTCGGACTGCGCGTGCTGCGCCGTGTCGAGCGCATCGTGCGCGAGGAGATGGACCGCGCCGGGGCGCTGGAAGTCTCCATGCCCGCCGTACAACCGGCCGAACTCTGGCAGGAGTCCGGGCGCTGGGAACAATACGGCCCCGAATTGCTGCGTTTCAAGGACCGCCATCAGCGCGAGTTCTGCTTCGGCCCCACGCACGAGGAGATCATCACCGAGCTGGCGCGCAACGAACTCAAGAGCTACAAGCAGCTCCCGATCAATTTCTACCAGATCCAGACCAAGTTCCGTGACGAGATCCGTCCGCGTTTCGGCGTGATGCGCGCGCGCGAGTTCCTGATGAAGGACGCCTACTCCTTCCATCTGGACGACGCCTCGCTGGCCGAGACCTACCAGCGGATGCACGAGGCCTATTGCCGCATCTTCACCCGTTGCGGACTGGACTTCCGCCCGGTGAGCGCCGACACCGGCAGCATCGGCGGCAGTGCTTCGCACGAGTTCCATGTGCTGGCCTCCTCGGGCGAGGACGCCATCGCCTTCTCGACCGGCAGCGACTATGCCGCCAACGTCGAGCTGGCCGAGGCCGTGGCCCCGGCCGATCGCGCGCCCGAACCCGGCGAGGACGCGCGTCTGGTCGACACGCCCGATGCACGCACCATCGCCGATCTGGTCGCGCAATTCGATCAGCCGATCGAGCGCACGGTCAAGACCCTGGTGGTCGCGGCTTCGGACGAGATCGACGCCGATCTGGTCGCGCTCCTGGTGCGCGGCGATCATGAACTCAACGCCGTCAAGGCGCAGAAGCTGCCGCAGGTCGCCTCGCCGCTGCGTATGGCGACCGAGGCCGAGATCCGCGCCGCCATCGGCGCCGGTCCCGGTTCGCTCGGGCCGAAGGATCTGCCGATCCCCTGCATCGTCGACCGCACCGTGGCCGTCACCGCCGACTTCAGCGCCGGGGCCAATCAGGACGGCAAGCACTGGTTCGGCCTGAACTGGGGCCGCGATCTGCCGCTGCCCGAGGTCGCGGATCTGCGCAACGTAGTCGAGGGCGACCCGAGTCCGGACGGTCAGGGCACGCTCACCATCGCGCGCGGCATCGAGGTCGGACACATCTTCCAGCTCGGTCGCAAATACAGCGAGGCGATGAAGGCCACGGTGCTCGGCGAGGACGGCAAGGCGACCGTCATGACCATGGGCTGCTACGGCATCGGCGTGTCGCGCGTGGTCGCCGCCGCCATCGAACAGCATCACGACGAACGCGGCATCTGCTGGCCGGCGCCGATCGCGCCCTTTGAGGTCGCGCTCCTGCCGATGAAGCTCGGCAAGTCCTACCGGGTGCGCGAGGCGACCGAGAAGCTCTATGCCGAACTCCAGGCCGCCGGGATCGACGTCCTGCTCGACGACCGCGACGCGCGTCCCGGCTTCATGTTCGCCGACATGGAGCTCATCGGTATCCCGCATCGCATCGTCGTCGGCGACAAGGGGCTCGACGACGGACAGGTCGAGTACAAGGGCCGTACCGACGAGGCGATGCAGCTCATCCCGATCGACACCATCGTCGAGTTCGTGCGCGCGCGTCTGCGTGCCTGAAACCCGGCGGGCGGACTCCGTCGCCCAGGTGGAGCCGCCCCGAAACCAACCCTCAACGCCTGACGCGGCCCAGTGTCGCCCGGCCTCCAGCACGCCCCGCGTGCCTCAATCTAGGATCGACCGTGAACAAAGAAGCCTGTTTCAATCGCGATGAACTGCTGGCCTGCGGGCGCGGCGAGATGTTCGGACCGGGCAATGCCCAGTTGCCGACACCCAACATGCTGATGATGGATCGCATCGTGCGCATCGCCAACTTCGGCGGCGCCAACGGCAAGGGCGAGATCCTGGCCGAGCTGGACATCAAGCCCGATCTCTGGTTCTTCGAGTGCCACTTCCCCGGCGATCCGGTGATGCCCGGCTGTCTGGGACTCGACGCGCTCTGGCAGATGGTCGGCTTCTATCTGGGCTGGATCGGCAATCCCGGACATGGCCGGGCGCTGGGTGTGGGCGAGGTCAAGTTCACCGGTCAGGTGCTGCCGACGGCGACCAAGGTGACGTATCACATCGACATGAAGCGCGTCATCAGCCGCAAGCTGGTGCTCGGTATCGGCGACGGCGTCGTCCAGGTCGACGGGCGCACCATCTATACCGCCAAGGATCTGCGCGTCGGACTCTTCACCTCGACCGACGGCTTCTGATCCCCTGCATGGCGCGGATCGATTTCTACAGCCTCGAACCCGACAGCCGGGGTGATCGCTTCATCCTGGCCTGTCGGCTCGTCGAGCGCATCCGCGCCCAGGATCTGCGCGTGCTCATCCTCTGCCCGGATCGCGAGGAGGCACGCCATCTCGACCGGCTGCTCTGGACCTTTCGGCAGGAGAGTTTCCTGCCGCATGGTCTGGTCGGGAACGTGGATACGGAGCTGACGCCCATCCTCATCAGTCCGGACGACGCCTCGGAACACGGCTGCCCGGTACTCCTCAACCTCTCGCGCGCGCTTCCGGCGGGACTGGAACGCTTCGAGCGACTGTGCGATCTGGTCGACAACGACCCGACGGTGCGTCAGGCCGGACGCGAGCGTTTTCGCGCGTATCGCGAACGCGGCTACGAACCCGATCATCACAAGATTCGGTTATAGATCGCGCCCCATCAACCGACGGCGAATGCCGGAGCCGCCGTCTCGGCCTCGCCATAGCGGATCGCGACTTTCTGGAATTCCTCGAAACGGGTGATGAAGGCATCCACCACGTCGGGATCGAAATGGCTGCCGCGTCCGGCGACGATGATCGCGTAGGCTTCCTCGAACGACATCGGCGGCTTGTAGACACGCTGCGAAATGAGCGCGTCGAAGACGTCGGCCAGCGCCATGAGCCGCGCGGCGATCGGGATGTCGTCGCCGGCCAGCCCCTCGGGATAGCCGTTGCCGTCCCAGCGTTCGTGGTGGTAGTGGGCGATGTCCTTGGCCATGACGAGGAATTCGAGCGGTCGGTCGACATCACGCTCGGCCTGCTCGATGGCATCGCGCCCGAGCTTGGCATGGGTCTTCATGATCTCCCACTCCTCCGGAGTGAGCTTGCCCGGCTTGAGCAGGATGTTGTCCGGGATGCCGACCTTGCCGATGTCGTGCAGGGGCGCGGACTTGACCAGCAGGTCGATGGCATGCGGCGTGAGGAAGTCGGCGAAACGCGGATGATCGGACAGTTGCTCGGCCAGCGCGCGGACATAGCCCTGGGTGCGGCGCAGATGGTTGCCGGTCTCGGGGTCGCGGATCTCGGCCAGATGCGCCAGGGCATGGATGCTCACGTCCTGGACCGCCAGGTTCTCGCTCATGCGTCGCGCCAGCTCGATCTCCAGATAGTCGTTCTGGTTCTTGAGCCAGTCGCGCGCCTGCTTGAGTTCGAGCTGGGTGTGGACGCGCGCACGCAGGATCGGCGGCACGATCGGCTTGGCGATGTAGTCGACGGCGCCGACGTCCAGCCCCCGGATCTCGGCCTCGGTGCTGTCCATGGCGGTGACGAAGATGACCGGGATGTCGCGCGTGTCGTTGTCGGCGCGCAGGCGCGCGAAGACCTCGTAGCCGTCCATCTCGGGCATCATGACGTCGAGCAGGATCAGGTCCGGCTTGGGCGTGGTCTTGACCACGCGCAACGCCTTATCGCCCGAGGTGGCGGCGCGCACGCAATACTCGGTTTGCAGCAACTCGCTCAGTACGGCCAGATTCTCGGGCGAGTCATCGACGATGAGGATCGTCGCCACACCAGCATCCATCATTGATGCCTCCGGTAGGGGGTCGTGGGGGCGCTGTCCGTCCTGTCCGGCGCGGGCTGTAGATCTAATGATAATGGACAAAGGATCTCCGGTTCATACGAACCCGCGAAACTGTGTGGTCATCTCGAAAACCACACCGAACCGCTCGCTCAGGCCCGCAAGCCATCGACGCGCTGAAAACCGCGCGGCAGGAGTTTACCACGCCGTCCGCGCTCGCCACGGTAGAGCGCCAGATCGGACGGTTTGAGCGTGAGTTCGCGCTTGCCGGACAGCACGGTCAGGGGCGCGCCCTCCCCCACCACGGCGACGGCGATCAGGCGCTCGCCTTCGGCGCCGGCGCGTCCGGCGGGGATGCCGATGATCTTGTTGCCCTTGCCGCGCGCCATCTCGGGCAGCTCGGCGAGCGGGAACAGGAGCAGATGCCCGGCTGTGGTGACGGCGGCCACGCTGGAACCTTCGATCCCGGCGATGCGCACCGGGTCCAGGAGGCGCGCCCCGTCCGGCAGGGTCAGAACGGCTTTGCCGCCCTTGGGCTTGGCGATCAGCTCCTCGAAGCGGACGATGAAGCCATAACCGGCATCGGAAGCGAGCAGATAGCGCGTCTCCGCACTGTCGCCGAGCACGGTGACGAAGCGCGCGCCGGGCGGCGGGTCGAGGCGTCCGGTGAGCGGCTCACCCTGACCGCGCGCCGAGGGGAAGGTATGGGCGGGGAGCGAATAACTGCGCCCGGTCGAGTCGAGGAAGACGGCCGTCTGGTTGCTGCGCAGTCGTGCCAGACTCAGGAAGCCGTCACCGGCGCGATAGCTGAGGCTGGTCGCGTCGACTTCGTGCCCCTTGGCGGCACGCACCCAGCCCTTTTCGGACAGGACGACGGTCAGCGGTTCGCTCGGAGCGAGTTCGGTCTCGTCGAGGGCCGCGGCCGCCGCGCGCTCGACCAGGGGCGAGCGACGCGCGTCGCCATAGCGCTCGGCATCGGCGGCGATCTCGTCGCGGATCAGGCCCTTGAGCGCGCCTTCGTCGCCCAGCAGACGCTGCAAGCCGTCGCGCTCGGCGGCCAGCTCGGCCTGTTCGGCGCGGATCTTCATCTCCTCCAGGCGTGCGAGCTGGCGCAGGCGGGTGTTGAGCACATAGTCGGCCTGAGGATCGGTCAGCGCGAAGCGGGCCATCAGCACCGGCTTCGGCTCATCCTCAGTGCGGATGATATGGATGACTTCGTCGAGATTGAGGAAGGCGATCAGCAGGCCGTCGAGCAGATGCAGGCGTTCCAGCACCTTCTCCAGCCGATGCTGGAGACGGCGACGCACGGTCTCGGTGCGATAGATCAGCCACTCGCTGAGGATCTCGCGCAGGTTCATCACGCGCGGTCGGCCATCGAGCGCGATCAGGTTCAAATTGACCCGATAGCTGCGCTCCAGGTCGGTGGTCGCGAACAGATGCGACATCAGGCGCTCGACATCGACCCGGTTGGAGCGCGGAACTATGACCAAACGGGTCGGATACTCATGATCGGACTCGTCGCGGAAGTCCTCGATCATCGGCAGTTTCTTAGCGTTGAACTGCGCCGCGATCTGCTCCAGCACCCGACTGCCCGAGACCTGATAGGGCAAAGCGGTGATGACGATGTCGCCCTGCTCGCGGGTGTAGCGGGCGCGCTGTTTGAGACTGCCGTTGCCGGTGCGGTAGAGCTTGAGGATCTCGTCGGCGGGCGTGACGATCTCGGCCTCGGTCGGGAAATCGGGCGCGGGGATGAATCGGACCAGGTCTTCGAGGGTCGCGTCCGGATGTTCGAGCAGATGGATGCAGGCGCGGGCGACCTCGCGCAGATTGTGCGACGGGATGTCGGTGGCCATGCCGACCGCGATGCCGGTGGCACCGTTGAGCAGCAGGTTCGGCAATCGCGCCGGGAGCAGGCGCGGCTCGTCGAGCGTGCCGTCGAAGTTCGGCTGCCGGTCGATGGTGCCCTGATCGGCCTCGGCCAGCAGCAGCTCGGCATAGGGCGTCAGACGCGACTCGGTGTAGCGCATGGCGGCGAACGACTTGGGATCGTCGGGCGAACCCCAGTTGCCCTGACCGTCGATCAGCGGATAGCGATAGCTGAAGGACTGGGCCATGAGCACCATGGCCTCGTAACAGGCCGAGTCGCCGTGCGGATGGAACTTGCCGAGCACGTCGCCGACGGTGCGGGCGGACTTCTTGAACTTGGCCGTGGCCGAGAGTCCGAGTTCGGACATGGCATAGAGGATGCGCCGCTGGACCGGCTTCAAGCCGTCGCCGATGTGCGGCAGGGCGCGATCGAGGATGACGTACATGGAATAGTCCAGGTACGCCTTTTCAGTGAAATCCTTCAGCGGGCGGCGTTCGAGGCCCTCGGCGGTGTAGATGGGAGTGTCCGACATCGGCAATCTTTTGGGTTCTTGAGGTTTCGTTCGATCGGGGACGGGCATGATGCGGTATGACAGGGCCTCAAGACAAATCCGGACGGACGCGCCCAATGGCCTCCAGCCGCGCGGCGCGGATGCGTTCGTGGATCAGGCGCGGCTCGCGGGCCGCGCGCGCAATGGTACCGGTGTCGACCGCCGCCGCGGCTTCGAGCAGACGGCGCCAGACATCGGCCTGGGGATACGGGCGCTCGGCGTAATCGCCGCGACCGCGAAAATCGGCCTCGCAGGCGACCAGCAGTTGTTCGAAGCGCTCGGGACGGCGAAAGGCGTCGGCGCGCTCGAAGAGATCCAGAATGGTACCGGCGCGCAGCTCCTCGACCTTGTGGATCCGGCCATGCTCGGCAGTGGTCAGACGCGCCAGCTCACGACAGCGGTTGGGGACGCGGAAGCGGTCGCAGATGGCCTCCACCATCGGCAGGCCGCGTTCCTCGTGGCCATGATGGCCGGGCAGGATCTCGGGCGGCGTGGTGCCCTTGCCCAGGTCGTGACAGAGCGCGGCGAACCGCACCTCCAGATCGGGCGAGATCCGCGCGGCCATGTCGAGCACCATCATCACATGCACCCCGGTGTCGATCTCCGGATGCCATTTCGGGGTCTGGGGCACGCCCCAGAGACGGTCGATCTCGGGCAGCAGGCGCGCCAGGGCGCCGCAGTCGCGCAGCACCTCGAAGAAGCGTGCGGGCCGGTCCTCGCCGAGCGCACGCGCCATCTCCTGCCAGACGCGATCCGGCACCAGGGCGTCGACCTCGCCGGCCGCGACCATGGCGCGCGTCAGCTCCAGGGTCTCCTCGGCGATGCGGAAACCGAGTCCGGCGAAGCGCGTGGCCAGCCGCGCCAGACGCAGGATGCGCACCGGATCCTCGGCGAAGGCCGGCGAGACGTGGCGCAGGATACGCGCCTCCAGATCGGCCAGACCGCCATGCGGGTCGATCACCCGGCCGTCGGCGTCCATCGCCATGGCATTGACGGTGAGGTCGCGCCGCAGCAGATCCTCTTCCAGCGTCACAGCGGGATGGGCCTGGACCTGGAAGCCGCGATAGCCGGGCGCGATCTTGCGCTCGGTGCGGGCGAGCGCGTATTCGTCCCGGTTCTCCGGATGCAGGAAGACCGGGAAATCCTTGCCGACCTGCCGGAAACCTCGGGCGAGCATCTCCTCGACGCCGGCGCCGACCACGACATAGTCGTGCTCATGCGTCGTGCGCCCGAGCAAGAGATCGCGCACGGCACCGCCGACCAGATAGGTTTCGAGTCCCTGGGTCGCGCCCGCGCCGCTAAAGGGTTTAGACTTCAATCGATCGCTCCACTACTGACACTGAGACGACGCTCATGCGATTCATCGGTTATCTCCTGCTCCTGGTGCTCATCACCTATGGTCTCTGGCCCTATTACAGTCTCTATCGGCTCGACGGCGCCCTCGTTCGCCCGGACACGACCGAGCTGGCCACCCTGGTGGATCTTCCAGCCATCCGCGCCAATTACAAGCGTCGTCTGTCGGCCGGGGTGAGCGGTATGCTTCCGGCGACGGATCCGCAGAGCATCAGCGGCTGGATTCGGCAGAATGTCGAGCGGTTGGGCGACTCGGCCCTGGAGCAGACCATCACGCTCGATTGGGTGCGCGAGACGGTGCGCGACGCCGTCACTCAGGTCACGGGCCAGAGTCCGCCCTATCTGATCGGCGCGGTCGATTTCGCCTTCTTCGAATCCTACGACAGGTTCCTGATCCGGCTCGGACGACTCGGCGAGAACGCCACCCATCTCCGCCTGTCGCGGATCGGTACCCAGTGGAAGATCACCGATATCATTTGACGCCGATGTCCGATCCCGGCCTGAAGGCGATCAGGGTCATGTCGTCGCGTCTCGGTTCGTCGGCGCGGTAATCGGCGAGCATCCGGCACAGCCCCTCGATCTGGTCGCTCAGACCGAGTGCGGCGTGCGACTCCAGCCATTCGACGACGCGCCGCCGTCCGAGCAGGCGGCGCGGCGCGCCGCCCATCTGATCGGTGAGACCGTCGGTCAGCAGATAGAGGATCGCGCCGGGCGGAACCGCGATACGCCGACCGGCGATGGCGTCCGGCGGCTTCAGACTCTGATAGCCGAGATGCCCGCGCGTGCCGCGAATCGTGGTGATCCCCTTGTCCGGATCGAGACAGAGTAGCGGGATACCGCCCACGCTCGCGAACTCCAGGGTAGGCGCCCCAGCGTCCCACAGCAGGACGGCGGCATCGAGTCCGTCGTCGGAGTCCAGCCCGGTCCAGTCGCTCGAACGGTCCTGACGCAGACGTCGCCTGACCCGGCGGTCGATGTCGGCGAGGATCGTCGCCGGCTCCCAGACCGGCGTCTCGCGCAGCACCTGCTCCGTCACCGAGGCCAGCACCAGGGTGACGAAGGCCCCCGGCACGCCATGCCCGGTGCAGTCGGCGAGCAGGATCAGGCACTGATCGCCCCGACGCTCCAGCCAATACCAGTCGCCGCCGACCAGATGCAGCGGCTCCCAGTGGACGCGGACCTCGCCGACGTCATCGCCGAGCGCCGCCGGATCGGGCAGCATCGAGCTCTGGATGCGCCGCGCATAGGCATGGCTTTCGAGCAGCAGCCGATTGGCCTCGCTCAGACGCCGATGGGTCCAGTCCAGTTCCTCAAAGGCGTGCTCGACCTCGTCCTTGCGTATCTCCAGATCGCTCAATGCCTGTTCGAGCGCCTGGGTGCGCTCCCGGACCCGCTGTTCCAGTTCGCGTGTGAGCGCGGTCAGCTCGGCCTGCGCCCGGTCGCGCTGATCCAGCCCGTCTTGCGAGGCGTCCAGGAGCCGGCGCAGATGCGCGAGCAGCAGACCCAGTTCGTCGCGTCCATGTCCGCGCAGTTCGGGCGTCGGCCAGTACCCCGGACGCGCCGGATCGATCTCGGCGACGGCGCGCGCCAGCCTGAGCAACGGCCGGGTGATCATGAGATAGAACAGGATCACGACCAGCAGCGAGATGGCGACCGCGCGCGCGACGCCGAAGAAGGCGCTACGTGTCGCCTGTTGCAGGAACCTTTCGGTCAGCCGCTCGGGCGACAGCTCGACCCGCAGCACGCCGACCTCGGTCCGGGCGCCATCGGGTTCGACCTGACGCAGCGGTCGGCTGAAATCCGTCATGTCGGCGAAGAGTCCCGACCAACGGTGGAACGCACTCGCGGCCAGGGGCGGGCGCTCGTGACTGGCCAGCACCCGCCCGAAGTCGTCGCGCAACTCGACGTACCGCACCGGATCGAAGACCAGGAGTCCATCGACGACCCGGCTCCCCAGTTCGGGATTGAGCTGATAGAGCGCCTCGGCCGCCGAACCCTCGACCAGATCCAGGGTGTGTTCCAGATTCTCACGGACCTCGACGCGCATGGCCCGCCAGTCCAGGAGCAGTTCGAGCGTGCCGACCGACAACCCCAGCAGCAGGACCACCAGGAGCGTGACGGCCGCCTGCTTGAAGGTCAGGCTATGTCGAAGCGGAATACGGCTGAGCGTCGTGCCGGCCTCATCCGACGCACCGACCACGGACTCAGTCGACCGCGTCATGGCTCCGATCCGTTTCGCTCAAACCGGCACGCCGCTTGAGTTCCGACACCAGGTCGGCGTGCTCGACGAACCAGCGGTCGAAACGCTCGATCACTTCCGGGTGACGGCGGGTCGAGAGCCGATAATCACCGCGCGCGGACGGAAGACGACGATCGAAGACCAGCGCGTCAGGATACCCGAACAGGCGCTGGGACTGATCGCGTGCCACCGCGACATTGGCATAGGCGCCATCGACGCGCTCGCTCAGAACCTGCTGGAAGAGCGCGCCGAAATCGGCGTTCTCCCTGAGACCGACGGCACCCGAATCGAGCGCCGCGCGCCAGGCCAGCGGGGTGAAACCGACCACGGTGCCGAGTACGCGCAGCATCGACGCCGGTTGCTCCAGACGCTCGGGCCGCACCAGGGTGCCGTCCAGATAGGCGACGATGGGACGGCTGTAATGGATGACCTGACCGGCGCGCGCCTCGGGGGCCCAGCCCGGATCGTCGGGATATTTGAAGTCGACCCGGTCCTGGAGCAGGCTCGCCAGCAGACGCGGCGGCGGCAGCGGCCGATACTCGAAGACGATTCCGGCCTCGGCGGCGAAGGCGTCGAGCAGTTCGCGCCCGAAGCCCTCGAAGTCCCCGGTATGACCGGCCTGATAGGGCCGGTAGTCGATGTTCTCCACGCCCACCACATAGCGCTCGGCCGCCGGGACAGGCGCGCTCGCGATGAGCGCCAGGAGCACGAGCAGGCCCAGGACGCGACCGGACGGCTGCGCGGCCCGAGGCATCGACGCCAGCCTACTCATGCGTGTCCAGGTCCGATCCGACCATGACCCGATCGCGCCCGGCGCGCTTGGCCAGATAGAGCACCTGATCGGCGCGCGCGATGGCCTTGTCCAGCGACTCGTCGCCGCGCACCGTCACCAGACCGATACTGACCGTGACCGCCAGCGACTGGTCCTTCCACAGCGTGCGGTTCTCGCGCACCCGCTCACAGAGCCGCTCGGCGATGGATCGGGCGGTCGCCAGATCGGTCTCGGGCAGGATCGCCAGGAATTCCTCGCCGCCGAAGCGCCCGGCGATGTCGCCCTTGCGCAGACAGGAACGCAGCAGAAACCCGAAGTCGCGCAGCACCTGATCGCCGGCGGCATGACCGAAGCCGTCGTTGATGCGCTTGAAATGATCGAGATCCATCATGAGGATGGCCAGCTCATGGCCGTGACGCGAACGACGACGCTGCTCGTGCTCGCCGAGTTCGAGCACATGGCGCCGGGTATGGGTGCCGGTCAGCTCGTCGACCGAGGCGATGTGCCTGAGCTCGTGTTCGAGCGCCTCGCGCCGCTCGATCTCCCGATGCAAGACCTCGTTGAGCCGCTGCAGGTCGGCGGCCTGGTCCGTGAGCATGCGATTGGCCGCATGCAGTTCCTCCTGCATCCGGTCGCTGATGCGCACCAGCCGCACCGTCTCGCGATAGCCCTCGCGATAGGCCTGGGCCAGCACGCGCACCCCATTGGCGACCTCGTCGAGCTTGCTCAGCATGGACTCGGCCTGACGGATGACCGACTCTTCGTGGGCATAGAGCGAGTAGGTCTCCTGAGGCTCTAGGTCGTGGGTGGACATGGGCGGCCCCGTTTCAGTCGAACACACAGAGCTCGAAGCGAGCGGCCTGGAAATCCTCCCTGAAGTCCTCGCCGAACTCCATCATGGTCTCGTCGTCGGTCTGATAGTGCCAGTTGACCTGCACCTTGACCCCGTCGCGCGCGGCGGCCTCCAGACGCTGGAAGATGTTCATGAACGCCTTGGCGCTGCTGCTGTTGAAATACGCCAGGCGCAGATCCACGACCAGGGGCGCGGCGGGCGGCTCGGCCCGCAGTCGCTCCAGATAGCGATCCAGGGCCGCGATCAGCGGACCGAAGAAGGCCGCCGCATCCTCCGGGTAGGACTCGCCTTCGAGGCGCAGCCGCTGCCGGTCGAAATCGAAATCGACCAGGGGCGAGCGTTCGGTCTGGGGGAGCCGGAGTCTATCCATCGGTCGGACTGTATTCAGATATAGGCTTTGAGACAAAAGAAGGCGCGATCCGCGTCGATTTCGGTCAATCCGAACTCGATCGGGCGCGTCGAGCGGCGCGCGATCTCGATCAGACCGATGCTCGCGCCGCGACTGCCCTCCTCGGGCGGCTCGCGCAGCTTCTCGCGGTAGTAGCTCTTGATCGTGTCGGGGTCCATGCGCGCCAGCTCATCGAGCCGACCGCGCAGATCCTCGCCCTCGGCGCGCCCGACGATATTGCCGCAGACCACGAAGAAGTGCGTGGCATCGTGCCCGACCGTGATCAGGCCCGAACTCATCTCGGTCGGGGTGCCGCTCTCGGCCTGGAGCCGCTCGGCTGAGTAGCGGATGATGTTCTGGACCTGTTCGACGAAGATCGAGAAGACGCGCTTGGTGACATTGGCGTCGGTCTCCTCCAGTCGCATCTTCTGCTTCAGCGCCTCGCCGAGCGAGAACAGGATGCCTTCGGACACATAGCCGACGAAGGAGAAGATCACGCCCTGATCGCGCATCCGCCGGTGGACGTCGAAGTACTGGGTGGCGATCGACATGCGGGCCTCGCTGAGCACGGTGATTCGCATCGATGGCTTAAGGTAGCGACCGAACGGGGCCGAGGTCAATGCCATCCCCGACCATCGATGATCCGTGTCAACGCTTGGTCACGAGATGGTAATGCATCCACATGCGCAGATGCTTGTAGGTCCGTCCCAGGGTCAGGGCGGCGATCAGCATCAGACGATGCACGGGCCGCAGGTCACGGCGCTGCCACAACCCCGAACTCCACTGGGTCTGCTTGATGTAGAGGATGACCGCGCGCCTGTCCTCGGACGAGACGATCCCGCGGATCATGCGCCAGGGCGAGGGCACGACGCGCTTGTCGACGAAGCCGCCGACGCCGAAGACGTCGTTGTGCTTGAGCGCGGCATAGGCTTCCGAGATCTGGCGGTCGGGCCGCTCGATCAGGTCGCTCCAGAGCCGGCAGGCCTGCTCGCGCAGATCCTGACTGCGGATCGAATGGGCCTCGACATGGGGTGCCCAGTGACGGCAGGCGAAGAGCACGCCGTCCTGGAAGTGCCGCACCACCTCGGCATGGATGGCGTTCTCGGTCGGTTCGGTCAGACGCCAGGCATGTGCCTCCCCGCCCTCCAGACGATACCCCATGACACTGCCGCGCGGCGAGTTACAGAGCATCTCCATCGGCGAGACGGCATCGAGCAGCTGGCTGAAGAACAGGTTGAGGTTGGCGTCAGGGCCATAGGCGCGCTTGACGCCGTTGGGCGGCTGATGATTGAGGAAGCGCTGGAGACCCAGGTAGTAACCGAAGAAGCGCGTGTTCGGCAGCATCCAGGCGAGGTTGTCCTGGATGGTGCCGCGCCAGCCGATGTCGACCAGACCGAAGGGGCCGTGTCCATCGACCAGTCCCTGTTGCGTGAAATAGGCCAGCGCGGCCTGTCGGTCCGCGTCGATCTTGTCGGAGACGCGCCGGACGAACACAGGGTCGCCGAAGAGGGCTCTGACGCGCGGGTCGAGCCAGGGATGCACGATGGTCTCGGCCAGCTGCAGGTCATGTCGCGCGCAGATCGGCTCCAGCGCCTCGGGTTCCAGTCCGAGCGAGCGGGCGAGCGCGAACAGCGACTGGCTGTCGTAGAGACTCCAGAGCCGGCGCATCTCGTCGAGGCTCACCGCGCGCAGCGAGGCCGAGAAGGTCGCCAGCCGGCTCACCTCCAGCAGCCGCGCGCGCGGCAGGACGTGATTGGCCAGACGTCCGTTCGGCACCACGGACGCGAAGACGCGCTCAAAGAACTCGCCTTCGCGGGTGAAGAAATAGATCGTCCCGACGTCGTCGATGATCGACTGCTCGGCGATGAAGAGCGCCTGACCGACGAACAGCGGCGCGCTCTTGATGCCGAGCCGGAAGATCAGACCCGGTCTGGTCTTGAGATCCTCCAGGATCGGGGCCGCCGCGGCCAGCGCCGAGTGCTCGATGTGGCGCTGGAGCGAGGAACGATCGGTGAGACGACCGTTCAAGCGTTCAGCCCTTCGGACACTTCTTGCAACGCTTGCCCTCGCGGTACTTCTTGCAGCACTTGTCGGACTTCTTGGCCATGGATCTCGCGTGCCTCGTATCACCCCGGTCTCAGGCGGCGGCACCGGACTGAGGCGCCGCGCCGGTCGCCATCTGCTTGGCCAGAGCGCCGAGTTCGTTGTCGATCATGAGCAGCGATTGACCCTGATCGCCGAACAGCCGCACCCGCCCGATGATGTCGTCGACCGTGGCCTCCTCCTCGATCTGCTCGGTGATGAACCATTGCAGGAAGATGTGGGTGGCATGATCCTTCTCGGAGAGTGCCTGATCGACCAGCTCGTTGATGGTGGCCGTCACGGAGCGCTCGTGCTCCAGGGTGCGCTCGAACATGGGGAGCACGCCGCGCTCGACGCTCGCCGGTGCGGCCACGTCGCTGAAGGCGACCATTGCACCCTGGTCGATCAGATAGCGGTACATCTTGAGCGCATGCGTGTGCTCCTCGCCATGCTTGGCGAAGAACCAGGCGGCCACGCCCCGGAGGTTCATGGACTCGGCCTGGGCCGAGAGTCCGAGATAGAAATAGGCCGAATACAGCTCGCGGTTGATCTGGGCATTGAGGCGCTGGGCCATGGATTGGGAGATCATACTGAACATGCTCCTGAGTTGAAGGCTGAACGGCTGTCGCAATGGCGGATGCCGAACGTTTGGACGCATCCTACTGCATCCATGTGTGATCCGCCGCCTCCGAATACCAGCCGACGACAGACGATCAGGTCGGCCTGTTTTTTGCGTTGATGCTTTTCGATGCCGCCGGCCCCTGTTTGGGACACACTACCAAAAAACACGCTTTTCGACCTCCGGATGGTCAGGGAGTCCAGGGTTTGGCGACCACTGGTCACGAAACCCGCCCGTTGGATCGCGGCCCCAGGACGAGTGCACGAAACACGACATCCGACCATCGACGAGGTTCGATTCGACCCAAGGACAAGACACTGATGTATTCGACAGACACGCCCGTGCTCAGCGACCACGAACTCCAGGCCCTGCTTGCCGAGGACGTCCCCTTCGGCGATCTCACCACCGAGGCGCTCGGCATCGCCGGGCGTGCCGGCCGTCTCAGGTTCGAGGCACGTGACCCCATGGTCGTCTGCGGGACCGAGGAAGCGGCGCGGCTGTTCGCGCTGTGCGGCGCCCGGAGCGAACTCCAGACGCCATCCGGACGCGAGGCCGAACCTGGAACTCCGCTGCTCACGGCGACTGGGTCGGCCGGCGCCCTGCATCGCGCCTGGAAGAGCGCGCAAACGCCGGTGGAATGGTGTTCGGGGATAGCCGGCAGCGCCGCCGCGATCCAAGCCGCCGCACGGCGCGGTCATCCCGACGCCATCGTCGCCGGCACGCGCAAGGCAGCGGGAGGCATCAACGCGCGCAATGCCGAGGACTATGCCCGCGCCGGTGCCCGTTTGCTGGTCACGAGCGCCCCGCATCAGGCCCCGCCACGGGACGTACAGGTCCGTTTCACCGCCTGAGCCCCTCTCCCGGCGGGAGAGGGGTTGGGGTGAGGGTTCTCAGGTGTTCTGGATCACGATCCGCGGGAACTTGGAGGCATAGTCCTTGGCCTGGAGCGAGAGCTTGGCGGCGGTCTTGCGGGCGATCTCGCGATAGATCTGGGTGATGCGCGATTCAGGCTCGGCGGCGACCGTCGGCTTGCCGCTGTCGGTCTCCTCGCGGATTCGGATATCGAGCGGCAGTGCGCCCAGCAGATCGATGCCGTATTGATCCGACATACTCTGACCGCCGCCCTGGCCGAAGATGTATTCCTCGTGGCCGCACTTGGAGCAGATGTGGATGCTCATGTTCTCGACGATGCCGAGCACCGGCACCTCGACCTTCTGGAACATCTTCAGACCCTTGCGCGCGTCCAGTAGCGCGATGTCCTGCGGTGTGGTGACGATGATCGCGCCCGAGACCGGAACCTTCTGCGCCAGCGTCAACTGGGTGTCGCCCGTGCCCGGCGGCAGGTCGATGACCAGATAGTCGAGATCCGACCAGTTGGTGTCGTTGAGCAGTTGCTCCAGCGCCTGAGTGACCATGGGGCCACGCCAGATCATTGGGGTCTCTTCCTCGATCAGAAAACCGATCGACATGGTCTGGATGTCATGGCTGACCATGGGTTCGAGCGTGCGCCCGTCCTTCGACTCGGGCCGGCCGCTGATGCCGAGCATCCGCGGCTGTGAGGGGCCATAGATGTCGGCGTCGAGTAGCCCGACCTTGGCGCCCTCGGCCGCCAGCGCCAGGGCCAGATTGACGGCGGTGGTCGACTTGCCCACGCCGCCCTTGCCCGAGGCCACGGCGATGATGTTCTTGACGTTGTCGATGGGCTTCAAGGACTTCTGGACCGAGTGGGCCTTGACCTCCCAGCTCACATCGACCGCGACCGCACCGACGCCGTCCAGCTTGGAGACCCGCTCGGTGAGCGCCTCGGCGATGGTCTGCTGAATGCCCTTGGCCGGAAACCCGAGCACGACCTTGATCCGCACCTGATCGCCCTCGATCGCGATGTCCTTGATGGCATGGGCGGCGACCAGATCGCGCCCGAGATGCGGCTCCTTGTAGTCTTTGATGGCGGTTTCGATGGCGTCTTTCGTGGGTTGGGACATGGGGTACTCCATTTGGATTGAGTCGGATGCCGGCTGCAAGTTTGGTATCAGCCGCCGCTAATTCAACGCGGATGAAACCGCAAAAGACGCCAAGGGTAAGGCATCGCGCAAGCTCAACGCCAGACACCGGGCTGCGCCGGACGCGAATCGTGAGATAATTCCATCCAGAGTTCAACACGTAGCAATCCATCCGAGCCACCCATGAGCCAGCCCCGCGACATCCTCATCACCAGCGCCCTCCCCTATGCCAATGGCCCGATCCACATCGGTCATCTGGTCGAGTACATCCAAACCGACATCTGGGCGCGGTTCCAGAAGATGCGCGGTCACAACTGCTGGTACGTCTGCGCCGACGATGCCCACGGCACGCCGATCATGCTGCGCGCACGTCAGGAGGGCATCACGCCCGAGCAGCTCATCGCCCGCGTCGCCGAGGAGCATCAGGCCGACTTCGCCGCTTTCCGCATCGGCTTCGACAACTATCACTCGACCCATTCGCCCGAGAACCGGCACTACGCCACGCTCATCTACGAGCGCAACCGCGACGCCGGACACATCGCCAAGCGCATGATCACCCAGGCCTATGACCCGGTCGAACAGATGTTCCTGCCCGACCGCTTCATCAAGGGCGAGTGTCCCAAGTGCGGCGCGCCCGATCAGTACGGCGACAACTGCGAGGCGTGCGGGGCGAGCTATTCGCCGGCCGAGCTGAAGAATCCGCGCTCGGCGGTCTCGGGCGCTGTGCCCGAGCAACGCGAGTCGGATCATTACTTCTTCAAACTCGGCGACTTCGAGGCAATGCTCAAGGAGTGGACGCGCGGCGGCAGTCTCCAGAAGGAGGTCGCCAACAAGCTCGACGAATGGTTCGAGGCCGGACTCCAGGAGTGGGACATCTCGCGCGACGCGCCCTATTTCGGCTTCGAGATCCCGGATCATCCGGGCAAGTTCTTCTATGTCTGGCTGGATGCGCCCATCGGCTACATGGCCAGCTTCCAGAACCTGTGCGACAAGACGCCCGGACTGGACTTCGACCGCTTCTGGGGCCGGGACTCGACCGCCGAGCTGTATCACTTCATCGGCAAGGACATCATCTATTTCCATGCCCTGTTCTTCCCGGCCATGCTGCACGGGGCCGGTTTCCGCACGCCGAGCGCCATCTTCGCCCACGGCTTCCTCACCGTCGACGGGCAGAAGATGTCCAAGTCGCGCGGCACCTTCATCAAGGCGCGCACCTACCTGGATCACTTGAATCCCGAATATCTGCGCTACTACTTCGCCGCCAAGCTGGGGTCGAGCGTCGACGACATCGACCTGAACCTGGAGGACTTCGCGGCACGGGTGAACGCCGATCTGGTCGGCAAGGTGGTCAACATCGCCAGCCGTTGCGCCGGGTTCATCGGCAAGCGGTTCGACGGGCGGCTCTCGGGCGCGCCGGCCGAACCCGAACTCTTCGCCGAGTTCATCGCGGCGGGCGACTCGATCGCGGCGGCGTATGAAAAGCGCGAATTCAGCCGTGCCGTGCGCGAGATCATGGCCCTCGCCGACCGCGCCAATCAGTACATCGACGAGAAGGCGCCCTGGGTCGTCGCCAAGCAGGACGGACGCGAGGCCGAGTTGCAGGACATCTGTTCCATGGGCCTCAACCTGTTCCGGGTGCTGATCGGCTATCTGCGTCCCATCCTGCCCGGCACGGCGGTCGCGTCCGAGTCCTTCCTCCGGATCGACCCGCTCACCTGGGAGGTGCTGGCCACGCCCCTGCTCGATCACGTCATCGCGCCCTTCGAGCCGCTGATGACGCGCGTCGACCCGAAACAGATCGAGGCCATGCTGGAGGCGTCCAAGGAAGACCTGAGCGCCACAGGCACGGCGTCGTCAGCCGCTACAGCGCCGGCCGCCGCCAATCCGCACCTCGAACGCGACCCCATCGCCGCGCCGATCGACTACGACAGCTTCGCCAAGGTCGACCTGCGCGTGGCCCTGATCCGGGAGGCACGGCTGGTCGAGGGCGCCGACAAGCTGCTGCAACTCAGGCTCGATCTCGGCGGCGAGACGCGCAACGTCTTCGCCGGTATCCGCTCGGCCTATGATCCCAAGGATCTGGAAGGCCGGATGACGGTCATGGTCGCCAATCTGGCTCCGCGCAAGATGCGCTTCGGCGTCTCAGAGGGCATGGTGTTGGCGGCCGGTCCAGGCGGAACGGATCTCTTCATCCTCAGCCCGGATTCGGGCGCCGAACCGGGCATGAAGGTGAAGTAGAGGCGATGGGGAGCGACCCGAGCAACGGGGGCCTCAAAAATTCAAAAACGAGTGGTTGACAAGCCGATCAGAAATCGGTTTAATGCGCAGCTCGACCGGCGGTGAACGCATTCCGGTCGAAACTCCAAGCCCAGGTAGCTCAGTTGGTAGAGCAGCGGACTGAAAATCCGCGTGTCGGTGGTTCGATTCCGCCCCTGGGCACCAAAATTCAAGGGGTTAGGTGACAAGCCTAACCCCTTTCCATTTTCGGGGTACTCTGGGGGAACTTTTGGCGGAATTTCAGCCAGGGGAACCCGCCCCAAAGTGTTTCCTCGCTCGCCGGGGCGGTGGTCTGCCGCGGCATCCATTCCTGATCCACATCATGAGCCGGAACAGTTCGTCCAGATCCATTTCCCCTATGACGCGGTACACCTGGAACTGAACCTCAAGGCCGTCGTGTAGCCGCCGGCCTGGTTCGTCCGCCCCCTGTTCAACCCGTCCTTTCCGAAGGCCCTGAGACGCGCCCTGGAGATGGTCCGTATAGCGTCATCTTCACCAAGGCCGCCAAACGCCAGTTCGACAAGCCGCCGCATCCGGCCAGGCCGCGTCTGGGTATCGTGCATCCGCTAGCGATCGATCTCATCGGGTCGCCGTCTCGAACTCTTGCACAGCGACTTGTACGAACCGGCTCGGTGACTTGCGGTGCTCGACGATGGCGCGATGATCGGCTTCGATCCGCTTCAAGCCGTCGATTTCGAAATACTGCTCGCCGCAATAGTCGCACTCGAGGCAGGGAACCTGCTCGACGAACAGCAGATCTCCATTCTGCTGATGGATGTAACGGGTCGTCTTGGGCGTCAGGTGTGTATTGCCGCAGAAGCTGCATTGCTCGGCCATGTTCAGGCGCCTCGCTCATAGTACTACTTTGTCAGACTTGATTAAGCTATTGATTTTGCTATATTTTGCTGCACGTTCATTTTAACACGCCATGTACTCGATATGCTTGTCAAGCCCGCTGTTCCCCAAAAAGATCATGTGCTCAAACAATTACCCAGTAAACTGGCATTTCACATCGAAGAATATTACGATTGTTTTCAAACTGAAACATCAAATTGCCTTAATTTAGGCCAGAATTATATTCAGGGTCTTTTCAAGACAGAAGCGGGCAAACGCAACATGGAACGCCTGAACGAAGAACTAAATCTCTCTGGAAACGGCTATCAGCGTATTCAGCATTTTATTACCAATTCAACATGGTCTGCTCAAGGACTTATTGATGCCATTGCCCGTAAAACATCTGACCTATATGCCAGTCAAGACACATACAGACTCTGTGATGTTGGCTATATTATTGATGAATCAGCGCATCTCAAGAAAGGAAAACATTCAGTCGGTGTGGCGCGTCAGTATGCCGGATTGATCGGTAAGGTTGAAAACTGCCAAGTTGGCGTGTATGCCAGTTTGGTCTGGAACTCTCATAGTACTTTGATCAATGAGCGGCTCTTTCTTCCAAAAGAGTGGACGACAAATCCAACACGCTGCAAAGAGGCCGGTATTCCAGAAGATCAGCGCCTGTTCAAAACGAAGCCGCAATTGGCGATCGAGATGATCAAAGCCGATCTCGAAGCCGGTGTGCAATTTAGTTGGGTCGGCGGTGATGGCTTGTACGGTCATGGGTTTGAGCTGGGCAACGCCTTAGATAACATGGGGTTAACGTTCTTACTGGACATTCACAGCAATCAAAACATTTACCTGATTAGTTACGAACCTCAGCAGACTCGTCTCTTCTAGTCTACACTCTCAGTAGATGCCACTCACCGGAGACAGCTGATGCCTCAGAACACGATTCAGTTTCAGAAAGGCTTGAGTTTGCCGGAGTTTCTCCAGAACTACGGAACCGAGGACCAGTGCAAACAGGCCCTTGAACAGTGGCGTTGGCCGCAAGGCTTCGTCTGCCCGAGCTGCGGACACGCGGGTGAGCCGGTGCGCTTGCGCACGCGGGCGCTGTTGCAGTGTCGCCACTGTCATCATCAAACCTCACTGATCGCCGGAACGATCTTTGAGGCGACCAAGTTGCCGCTGACGACCTGGTTTTCGGCGATGTTTCTGCTGACACAGCAGAAAAACGGGATCTCGGCCCTGGAGCTCAAACGGCATCTGGGCGTGTCCTATTTGACGGCGTGGCGGGTTAAGCACAAATTGTTGCAAGTCATGAAAGAGCGCGACGATCAAACGCCGCTCAGCGGCGTCATCGAGGTCGACGACGCCTACTGGGGCGGCGAGCACCACGGGGGCAAGCGCGGGCGCGGCTCACCGAACAAGGTTCCATTCATCGCCGCGCTCTCGTGCGACGAGGACAACCACCCCATCGGCCTGCGCTTGGGTAAAGTCGCCGGCTTCCGCAAAACCGAGGTCGAACGCTTCGCCAAGCGCCACTTTGACCCCAGCGCCCTCATCCGCACGGATGGATTGTCCTGCTTCAGCGCCATCGCCGCGGCCGGATTCGAGCACCAGCCGATCGTCACCGGCGGCGGCCACCCCAGCATGGAGATTCCTGAGTTCCAGTGGCTTAATACCGTGCTGGGCAACGTCAAAAACAGCCTGCAAGGCCCCTACCATCATCTCAGCGGCAAGCATCTGCCGCGCTACCTGGGCGAGTTCTGCTATCGCTTCAATCGCCGCTTCAACCTCGCCGCCATACTGCCGCGCTTGGGCAAAGCCGCGGTGCGTACACCCCCAATGCCGCATCGCCTCCTCAAACTAGCTGAGCTATGTTAATAATCAGGAACATTTATCTCAGTGAGCCGGTTGTGAGCGTTCCGGAACCCACGTCCAAACGTGGAGCTAAACCCACACAGCGGCGCGCAGATACTGAACCGATGCGGGTGGATGTCTATGCCAAGGAGTTGGCCTCCTATACCTGGCCAACCGTCACGATTCGCGATGGAACGAAAGGACCACTCACCCTTTCGATTCATACCAGACGTGTTTGGATCTGGGATGGTGAATCGGAGCGCGCGACCGAACGAGTTTTGGTCATTACTCAGCGTCCCAACAGTTCAAAGCTTAAATATTCACCTGATTAGTTACGAACCTCAGCAGACTCGTCTCTTCTAGTCTACACTCTCAGTAGATGCCACTCACCGGAGACAGCTGATGCCTCAGAACACGATTCAGTTTCAGAAAGGCTTGAGTTTGCCGGAGTTTCTCCAGAACTACGGAACCGAGGACCAGTGCAAACAGGCCCTTGAACAGTGGCGTTGGCCGCAAGGCTTCGTCTGCCCGAGCTGCGGACACGCGGGTGAGCCGGTGCGCTTGCGCACGCGGGCGCTGTTGCAGTGTCGCCACTGTCATCATCAAACCTCACTGATCGCCGGAACGATCTTTGAGGCGACCAAGTTGCCGCTGACGACCTGGTTTTCGGCGATGTTTCTGCTGACACAGCAGAAAAACGGGATCTCGGCCCTGGAGCTCAAACGGCATCTGGGCGTGTCCTATTTGACGGCGTGGCGGGTTAAGCACAAATTGTTGCAAGTCATGAAAGAGCGCGACGATCAAACGCCGCTCAGCGGCGTCATCGAGGTCGACGACGCCTACTGGGGCGGCGAGCACCACGGGGGCAAGCGCGGGCGCGGCTCACCGAACAAGGTTCCATTCATCGCCGCGCTCTCGTGCGACGAGGACAACCACCCCATCGGCCTGCGCTTGGGTAAAGTCGCCGGCTTCCGCAAAACCGAGGTCGAACGCTTCGCCAAGCGCCACTTTGACCCCAGCGCCCTCATCCGCACGGATGGATTGTCCTGCTTCAGCGCCATCGCCGCGGCCGGATTCGAGCACCAGCCGATCGTCACCGGCGGCGGCCACCCCAGCATGGAGATTCCTGAGTTCCAGTGGCTCAATACCGTGCTGGGCAACGTCAAAAACAGCCTGCAAGGCTCCTACCATCATCTCAGCGGCAAGCATCTGCCGCGCCACCTCGCCGAGTTCTGCTATCGCTTCAATCGCCGCTTCGACCTCGCCGCCATGCTGCCGCGCTTGGGCAAAGCCGCGGTGCGTACACCCCCAATGCCGCATCGCCTCCTCAAACTAGCTGAGCTATGTTAATAATCAGGAATATTCATTGAGCAATGTCGATTATACCAAAACACCTTTAGAACGATTAGCTTACATGCAGGCTCAGCGGTATTGGGTCGAGCGTGCGTTTCAGGAAGCCAAAAGTGAACTGGGCATGTCGGATTATCAAGTTAGAAAATGGGATGCGTGGCATCGTCACATGGCGCTTGTGATGCTGGCACTCGCGTTTCTTGTTAAAGAGCGTATTCTGTACAAGCAAGATTATCCATTACTAAGCTCCCGCGACATTCGGCTCATGATTATTGCCATGCTGCTCAATGAGCCCGCCGCTGTCGATCAGCGTATTCAACAGCTAGAGGCTCGACATAAACAGCGACGCCGTGACATTGAGCGATATGATAAAACCGAAGCTACCAAATGATTTTGGAGCCAGAAATTAAAGTGACAAAGTAGTACTAAAAATCATGCGCCGCTGTCATGTCGAGCCGTATTTGGATGAGATGGCCAGATGGCCGACGTATGAAGAATATGTGCTTTGCGGCCTGATGACTGAGCGTGGACCTTGGCACCACATCCCGATCGTCGGTGCGTACAAGCGCTATTCGCCGCCCAGCGAGTCGAGTATGCGCCTGGCTACCCGTGAGTTGTGGAATAGGGCCGTGGCGCGTGTGACACCGACATTGATGCGTGCGCACAAGGCCGTGCCATCCCGCGCCTAGCGGTTAGCGAGGCGGCGGCGGGTGCTTCGGCGGTTTTGGGCGCTTCGGCGGGCGGAGGTGATGTCCGCCGATCAGCGTTGAGCGATAGGCTCGATAGCTGCGCGGCATATTGGGGCCGCCACTGCTATGAGCCGGCAACTGGTTGACGGCGGCATAGATCTGGCGGCACTCTGCCTCGGCGCGCAGCCTGACCGTCGAGCCCTCGCTGTACTCGCGGAACCAGCTTCTTTCGGCCTCGCTCATGGAGGCATACGCCACGGAGAACGGGCCGGCGATGCAGCGCTGCCGGAGAATTGCCCAGTGCTCAGGCAGCAAGCCGGGCGGCGACGGCTTGTAACCACACGCCGTGCGGATGTCCTCTCTGAGGCCCGCGCCATTTGCGCCGATGTACGCCGAGCGATCACCAGTATCAGCCGTGCCGCGATTCTCGACCTCCCGAGTGACGCGGGCCGAGCACTGCTCCCAGTCTTCTGTGACGTGGAGTAAACTGGGCTGTGCCGCACAACCGCCCAGTAACAGCGCCATGGCAACTGTTGAAACAGCCTTTTGCATCGCATCGCCCTCGTCTGATTTCGAGCGCCCATTGTGCTGGGGCGTCAAGGCGTGAGGCAAGGCTGCGTCTGTCTCAAATCAAGTTGCGTTTTGTCTCAAACTGGATTGCGCTCTACAACCAGAGAGGCATCAATGAACTTCGATGCAGACGACAGGCTTGGTCGCAGACGAAAGGACAGCCCTTGGCTGAAGGGACTCGGTGTCCCACAGACAAAAAAAGAGGTCAGCCTTTTGTAACTTCTCAATAAGTCATGGCGGCGTTGTCTGACGAGATCCGTTACAGTAGGCGTCATCCCCTGATCCAGCGACCAACCATCACCCACCGCCCCATGCCGATACCGATTCAACTGCCTGACATCCCGGAAGCGGAGCGCACGCCGCTGGTGGAGCAGTTGTTGAGTCTGATCGAAGCGCTGATGGAAGCCAACCAGCGGCAAGCGGAGCAGATCCAACAGTTGCGCGATGAGATCGCGATCCTGAAGGGAGAGAAGGCGCGTCCCGTATTCAAGCCCAGTGGGATGGAGGGGTCAGGCCAGGGCGCGGGGGGAGGCGAAGAGGGCGGTGAGGAGAAGCCACGTCGGGCCGGTTCGAGCAAACGGGCCAAGACCCAAGAGCTGATCATTCACGAAGACTGTCCGATCGCGCCGCGCGAAGAGGTGCCGGCGACGGCGCGCTTCAAGGGCTACCGGGATTTCATCGTTCAGGATCTGCACATTGGGGCGCACAACACGCGCTATCGTTTGGAAGTGTGGCAGACGCCGGAGGGAGAGTGGTTGTGCGGAGAGCTCCCGGCCACGGTGCAGGGGAGTCATTTCGGGGCGGGTTTGCGCGCCTATGTACTCTACCAATACCATCAGTGCCATGTCACCCAGCCGTTGTTGCGCGAGCAACTCCTGGAGTGGGGAATCGACATCTCCGTCGGTCAGATCGACGCCCTGCTCAGCGGTCGCAACGACGTCTTCTTCGCCGAAAAGGACCAGCTCCTGGAGGTGGGGCTGGAGGTCAGCTCCTACGTCACGGTCGATGACTCCGGGGCGCGCCATCAGGGGCGCAACGGCTACGTCACCCACATCGGCAATGACTTCTTCGCCTGGTTCTCCAGCAGCGAAAGCAAGAGCCGGATCAATTTCCGGCGCCTGCTGCAAGCCGGTGAGCCGTTCTACAGCCTCAATGACGAGGCCCTGGCCTATTGGCGCGCCCAAGGTCTGCCTCAGGCCATGTGCCGGGCGCTGATGGCACCGCCGATCCTGGAACTGACGACGACCACCGCTTGGGAGGCCCATCTTCAGACCCTGGGTATCACCCAGGAGCGCCATCAGCGCATCGCTACAGAAGGGGCCTTGCTCGGCGGCGTCCTGGCCAAAGGGCTCTCACGCGAGTTGGTCATCGTCAGCGATGGCGCCGGACAGTTCGCCATCCTGCTCCATGCCCTGTGCTGGGTGCACGCCGAACGCCGGATTCATACGCTCATCCCACTCAATGAGCGCCACCGCCAGGATCAGCAGCGGGTGCGCGCCCAACTCTGGGCGCTCTACGCCGACCTCAAGGCGTACCGGTGCGACCCCGATCCCGACGCCATCGCCGGCCTACGCGCCCGCTTCAAGGCCCTGTTCACCCAGAAAACCTCTTGGGCCACGCTCAATGCGCTCCTCAAGCGCCTCAAGGCCCATCAGCAAGAACTCCTTCTCGTGCTCCTGCGCCCCGACATCCCGCTACACACCAACGGTAGCGAGAACGACATCCGCAGCTACGTCAAATGGCGCAAGATCAGTGGCGGAACCCGCAGTGATCTGGGACGCCGCTGCCGCGACATCTTTGCCAGCCTGAAGAAGACCTGTCGTAAGCTCGGGATCTCCTTCTGGGACTACCTCAACGACCGGATTGGGCAGGTGGGCGCTATCCCGCCGTTGCCCGAGATCGTGCGCCAACGGGCTTTAGCCGCCAAGGGCGTGCCGTGAGTTATTGAGAAGTTACAGCCTTTTGAGCTAACCTCTTGTTTTATTTGGCTCCCTGGGACGGGCTCGAACCGCCGACCTAGTGATTAACAGTCACCCGCTCTACCGACTGAGCTACCAGGGAATGTCTTGAGCCGAATATGATACGGCCCTACCTGACCCGCGTCAAGCGTTTTTTACCGCCTGCTCGATCCGATCCAGCGCCCGCTCCAGCGTCTCACGGCTGGTCGCGATCGACAGCCGCAGATACCCGCCCAACCCGAACGCCGACCCCGGCACCACCGCCACGCCCGCCTTCTCGATCAGAAACTCGCCCAACTCCAGATCGTTGTTCACCCCATCCAGACCCTCGATCAGCTTTTGCACCTTCGGAAACACATAGAACGTCCCATCGGTCGGCAGACACTCGATGCCCGGAATCCGGTTGAGCCGCTCGACCACGAAATCGTGCCGCTCCATGAACGCCTTGAGCATCACCCCGATGCAGTCCTGCGGCCCGTCCAACGCCGCCTGCGCCGCCACCTGCGAGATCGACGTCGGATTGGACGTACTCTGCGATTGGATCGTGTTCATCGCCTTGATGATGTGCGCCGGTCCGGCCGCATAGCCGATCCGCCAGCCCGTCATCGAATACGCCTTCGACACCCCGTTCAGCACCAGCGTGCGCGGCGCCAGATCCGGACAGGCATTCAGAATGTTCACAAAGGGCGCCGAACTCCAACGGATATGCTCATACATATCGTCGGTCGCGATGATCACCTTCGGGAAATCGCGCAACACCTCGCCGAGCGCCTCCAGCTCCTTGCGGCTGTACGCCATCCCGGTCGGATTGGACGGACTATTGATGACCACCAGCCGCGTCTTCTCGTTCATCGCCCCCTTGAGCTGGGCCGGGGTGATCTTGAACGACTGCGCCGCACCCGCCTGCACGAACACAGGCAGACCGCCGGCCAGCAACACCATGTCCGGATAGGAGACCCAATAGGGCGCCGGAATCACCACCTCGTCACCCGGATCGAGCAGCGCCTGCGCCAGATTGAAGAAACTCTGCTTGCCGCCGCACGAGACCAGGATCTGATTCGGCGCATAGTCCAGCCCGTTCTCGCGTTGGAACTTGGCGATGACGGCGCGCTTGAGCTCCGGCGTGCCGTCGACGGCGGTGTACTTGGTGAAGCCGGACTCGATGGCGCGGATGGCGGCGGCCTTGATATGCTCGGGGGTATCGAAGTCCGGCTCCCCGACGCCGAGACCGATCACGTCCCGGCCCTCGGCACGGAGCGCAGCGGCGCGGGCGGTGATGGCAAGGGTCGCGGACGGCTTGACGGCCTGGACGCGGGCAGCGAGCTTGGTGGTCATGGACGAAAGTACCTGGATGGCCCTGATGGCTGGATTCGTGGTTGGAGGCCCACAATAATAGCGAATCGTCCGCTGTCCGACACTCGAATCGAACGCCCCTCCCCCACCCGCGCCCGTTGTGCGCGTCCCCGAGGTTTCCCGGCATGTCCAACCCCTCCAGTCCCGCCTTCGAACTCGTCAGCCCCTTCGCCCCGGCCGGCGACCAGCCCGAGGCCATCCGCCGTCTGGTCGCGGGTCTGAACGACGGCGAGGCCGGTCTGACCCTGCTCGGCGTGACCGGCTCGGGCAAGACCTTCACCATCGCCAACGTCATCGCCCAGGTGCAGCGTCCGGCCCTGATCCTCGCGCCCAACAAGACGCTGGCCGCCCAGCTCTATGGCGAGATGCGCGAGTTCTTCCCACGCAACGCTGTGGAGTATTTCGTCTCCTATTACGACTACTACCAGCCCGAGGCCTATGTCCCGGCGACCGACACCTATATCGAGAAGGACGCCGCGATCAACGAGCACATCGAACAGATGCGCCTCTCAGCAACGAAAGCGCTGCTGGAACGGCGCGACGTCATCATCGTCGCCACCGTCTCGTCCATCTATGGTCTGGGCGATCCCGAGGCCTATCTGAAGATGGTGCTGATCCTCAAGCGCGGCGAGCGCATCGACCAGCGCGCCATCCTGCGCCGGCTCGCCGAGCTGCAATACACCCGCAACGAGATCGAGCTGTCGCGCGGCGCCTATCGCGTGCGCGGCGACGTGATCGACATCCACCCGGCCGAGTCCGACGACGAGGCGCTGCGCATCGCCCTGTTCGACGACGAGATCGAGACGCTGTCGCTGTTCGATCCGCTCACCGGCGAGGTGCGGCGTCAGGTCTCGCGCTACACCGTCTTCCCCAAGACCCACTATGCCACCCCGCGCGAGACTATTCTGAAGGCCATCGATCTGATCAAACCCGAACTCAAGGAGCGACTCGACTGGCTGCGCGCCAACGACAAGCTGGTCGAGGCCCAGCGGCTCGAACAGCGCACATTGTTCGATCTGGAGATGATGCTGGAGGTCGGCTACTGCCAGGGCATCGAGAACTACAGCCGCTATCTCTCCGGGCGTCAGCCGGGCGAGCCGCCGCCGACGCTGTACGACTATCTGCCGCCGGATGCGATTTTGGTTATCGACGAGAGTCATGTCACCGTCCCCCAGCTCGGCGGCATGTATCGCGGCGACCGCTCGCGCAAGGAGAATCTGGTCGAATACGGCTTCCGGCTGCCCTCGGCGCTCGACAACCGCCCGCTCCAGTTCGAGGAGTTTCAGTCACGCCAGCCGCAGACCATCTATGTCTCGGCCACCCCGCGCGCCTTCGAGATCGAGCACTCGGGCGCGGTCATCGAACAGGTGGTACGCCCGACCGGACTGGTCGATCCCGAGGTCGAGGTGCGTCCGGCGCTCAGTCAGGTCGACGATCTGCTGTCCGAGATCGGCCCGCGCGTGGCCGCCGACGAGCGGGTGCTGGTGACGACCCTGACCAAGCGCATGGCCGAGGATCTGACCGAATATCTCGACGAACATGGCGTCAAGGTGCGCTATCTGCATTCGGACATCGATACCGTCGAGCGGGTCGAGATCATCCGCGATCTGCGGCTCGGCGCCTTCGACGTGCTGGTCGGCATCAATCTGCTGCGCGAGGGGCTGGACATGCCCGAGGTGTCGCTGGTGGCGATCCTGGATGCCGACAAGGAGGGCTTTCTGCGCTCGACCGATTCGCTGATCCAGACCATAGGCCGCGCCGCGCGCAACGCCAACGGCAAGGCGATCCTCTATGCCGACCGCATCACCGGCTCGATGCAGCGCGCGATCGAGGAGAGCGAGCGACGCCGCGCCAAGCAGATCGCGGCCAACGCGGCTCAGGGCATCACGCCCCAGACCATCCGCAAGGCGGTCGCCGATATCCTGGAGGCCCATACGCCCGGCGCGCCGATGAAGGCCCGCGACTATGCCAAGGTCGCCGAGCAGGTGGCCGAGTACGGACGCCTGACGCCCCAGCAAATGGCCAAGCGCCTCAAGACGCTGGAAAAGCAGATGTACCAGCACGCCAAGAATCTGGAGTTCGAGGAAGCTGCCGCCATCCGCGACCAGATTCGCGAGTTACAGACGCGAGGGCTGGCGGCATGAAACCTGGACTCGCTTTGGCCGCACTGGTGATGCTGTGGTGTGGTGTCGCTCTGGCCGACTCGGCGCCGGTACTCAACTATCGGGTGGTGGCCAGCTATCCGCACGACCCGAGCGCCTTCACCCAAGGCTTGATCTTCATCGACGGCCGGCTCTACGAGAGCACCGGCAACTATGGTCATTCATCGTTGCGCCGGGTCGATCTGGAAACCGGGCGCGTCGAGCAGGAAATTCGGCTCGCCCCCAATCTGTTCGGCGAAGGCCTCATATATTGGCGCGGACGCCTGGTGCAACTGACCTGGCGCGAGCGGCTCGGGATCATCTACAACGCCAAGACCTTCGAGCGACGGGAGACCTTTCAGTACCCCGGCGAGGGCTGGGGTCTGACCCACGATGATCGTCACTGGATCATGAGCGACGGCACGGACGAGCTGCGCTTTCTCGATCCCGAGACCCGGAACGTCGTGCGACGGCTGAAGGTCCGCGCCGGTAAGCGCCCGGTGCACAGGCTCAACGAACTGGAATACATCGACGGTTCGATCTGGGCCAACGTCTGGCGAAGTGATCATCTACTGCGAATCGCGCCCGACAGCGGCCAGGTGACGGCCGTGCTCGACCTGACGACGCTCTATCCAGCCGGCGAGCGCGAAAGTCCTGAAGCGGTGTTGAACGGCATCGCCCACGACGCTGCGACCGGCCGCCTGTTCGTCACCGGCAAATACTGGCCACGGCTCTACACGATCGTCATCGAAATCGCCGAGCCCTGAAACGAAAAAAGCCAGGCAGAGCGCCCGGCTTCTTTCCCCGACTTAGATGTCGCGCTTACTTGGACTTGGACTCGGACTGGGCCGGAGCCGCGGGAGCGACAGGTGCGCCGTAGGGAGCGCCATAGGGGAAGGCATAATAGGGGAAGGCATAGGGAGCGCCGTAGACGCCATAGGGGTAGCCGTAGTAGGGATAGCCGTAACCGTAGTAGGGGTAGCCGTAGCCATAGCCGCGACCATAACCGCGGCCATAGCCGCGACCGCCGCCGCTCATGCTCATGTTGAAGTCGCCGTAGCCGTCACCGAAGAAGTCGTCCATCCAGTCGGTGAAGCCGGGACCACCCCAGCCCGGACCCCACCAGGCGGAAGCGGAAGCGGAAGCACCCAGCAGGGCGGCGACGGCAGCAGCGGTAGCAAGCTTTTTCATTAGAGAGTTCTCCAGATCGTTTTGTCGTTGGCAGCAAGCGTGGCCAGTACTGCATCGACCACGGGGAAAAGTGTATATTAGAAAATAATTAAATAAGAAATATTATTTACCGATCGAGTTGACGAAAATCATAGGCAAGGCTGATCGAAATGTCCAGCCATTCGTTTCGTGTGGCATTGTTCGAAAAGTGGCCGCGTGATTCAAGACCTTGCAGCCGCCATTCGTCGGTTCACAGCCGCCGCCGGACTTCGGTCAGATCCTCCCAGGCCTTGGCTTTCTGCTCGGGTGAGCGTAGCAGATAGGCGGGATGATAGGTCACGCGCAGCGGGATGCGGGCCGGGCCATAGTCGAACCAGCGTCCGCGCAGTTGCCCGACCGGGGTGTCGGTCTTGAGCAGATGCTGGGCCGAGATCCGTCCCACCGAGAGGATGACCTTGGGTTCGATCAGGGCCACCTGACGGTGCAGATAGGCTTGGCAGGCCAGCGCCTCGTCCGGCTTGGGATCGCGATTGCCGGGCGGACGGCACTTGAGCACGTTGGCGATGTAGACCTGTTCGCGGCTGAAGCCGATCGCCGCCAGCATCCGGTTCAGCAACTGCCCCGCCCGCCCGACGAATGGCTCGCCCTGACTGTCCTCGTCGGCACCCGGCGCCTCGCCGATGATCATCAGATCCGCGCGCCGATCACCGACACCGAAGACGGTCTTGGTGCGTGTCTCCCAGAGTCGACAGGCACGGCAGCCGCGCACGGCGGCATCCAGCGCGTCCCAATCCATGCGCTCGATCGGATTCACCGCTTCGGCCTCGAAGGCGGGCGGATGGCCCATGGCGTCACACTCATCCAGCAGCGCGGGCGAGTACTCCACCGACTCATCCAAGTCGGTGAACGGTAGAGGTTCCAAATCCGGTATGGACTCGACCGACTCAGTACGCTCGACCGGGACCGGCATGGCCGTGATCGCCTCGGGCATCGTGACCGGAGGCGCACGCAATTCCCAGACGCTCACGCCCATGGCCTCCAGATAGGCCAGCCGCCGCCCTTCGTCGAGCGGCGGCCGTTCGACCGGTGCGCGCGTCTCAGACATCGGCCGCCTGCGGATGGGCGCGCTCGGCCGGATGCAGGATCTTGTTGCAGGCGTTGATATAGGCCTTGGCTGAGGCGACCAGGATGTCGGTATCCGCGCCCTGACCGTTGACGATGCGCCCGCCCTTCTCCAGCCGCACCGTCACTTCGCCCTGGGCATCCGTGCCGCTGGTGATGGCGTTGACCGAGTAGAGCTTGAGCGTGGAGCCGGTCTGGACCAGACCCTCGATCGCCTTGAAGGTCGCATCGACCGGACCGCCGCCGGTGGCCGTGCCCGAGCGCTCCTCGCCGTCGAGCGCCAGCACCAGGGCGGCACTCGGGGTCTCGCCGGTCTCGGAACAGACGCGCATCGAGACCAGCTTGACGCGCTCGTTGGCCGTCTCCAGCGTGGTCTCTGTGACCAGTGCCTGCAAATCCTCGTCGAAGATCTCGTGCTTCTTGTCGGCCAGATCCTTGAAGCGGGCGAACGCAGCGTTCAGCTCCTCCTCGGAACCCAGTACCACGCCCAGCTCCTGCAAACGCGCGCGGAAGGCATTACGGCCCGAGTGCTTACCGAGCACCATGCGGTTCTCGCTCCAGCCGACGTCCTGGGCGCGCATGATCTCGTAGGTCTCGCGATGCTTGAGCACGCCGTCCTGATGGATGCCCGACTCGTGCGCGAAGGCATTGGCCCCGACCACGGCCTTGTTCGGCTGGACCGCGAAGCCGGTGATGCCCGAGACCAGACGCGAGCAGTTCATGATCTGGGTGGTGTCGAGCCGGGTGTCGCAGTCGAACAGATCCTGACGGGTGCGCACCGTCATCACGATCTCTTCGAGCGCCGCATTGCCAGCCCGCTCGCCGAGTCCGTTGATGGTGCACTCGACCTGACGCGCCCCGTTGCGCACGGCGGCGAGCGAGTTGGCCACGGCCAGACCCAGATCGTTGTGACAGTGGACCGAGAAGATGGCCTTGTCCGCATTCGGGATGCGCGCGCGCAGGGTGGCGATGAGTGAGCCGAACTGATCGGGGATGTTGTAGCCGACCGTATCCGGGATGTTCAGGGTGCGGGCGCCGGCGTCGATCACCGCTTCGAGAATCCGGCACAGGAAATCGATCTCGGAGCGTCCGGCATCCTCGGGCGAGAACTCAACGTCGTCGGTCAGATTGCGCGCGCGCTTGACCGCGTAGACCGCCTGCTCCAGCACCTGATCCGGACTCATGCGCAGCTTCTTCTCCATATGAATGGGCGAAGTGGCGATGAAGGTATGGATGCGCCCGGCATTGGCGTTCTTGAGCGCCTCGCCCGCGCGGTCGATGTCGGCCTCCAGCGCGCGCGCCAGACCACAGACCCGGCTGTCCTTGACCGCCTCGGCCACCGCCTTGACCGCCTCGAAGTCGCCGGGGCTGGCGATCGGGAAACCGGCCTCGATGACATCGACCCGCAGCTTTTCGAGCGCCTTGGCGATGCGCACCTTCTCGTCGCGCGTCATCGAGGCGCCTGGGCTCTGCTCGCCGTCGCGCAGCGTGGTATCGAAGATGATCAGATGGTCTTTAGCGCTCATGATGGGGTCTCTGTGATCCGTGATCGGCGTTGGCTTGAATCTGGGGGCTATTCTAGGCGATCGGCAGGAGCCGGTGCTTGAGTCCGGCCCGGTTTGCTGTTAATCCTGCCGCATTCCACGCCAGGGGCCAACCATGATGACGCCCGATCTGCACGATCTCGAACTCCTGCTCCGCTCGGACACGCCCATCGTCCTGATCGAGTCGATCGAGGAGCCGCGCGTGGTCGAACTCTTCTCGCGCCTAGCACTGCGAATCTCCGAGCCGGGCTTTCGAGGGCGTGGCCACCGGCTCGGAGGACGAAGGGGTCGGGCGGCGCGTGCTCGGCACCCTGCTGACCTGGATGGCCGAGCGCCGTTCGCGCGTCTTCCTGGCCGCCACCGCCAACGACATCCAGCGTCTGCCGCCCGAACTGATCCGCAAGGGACGTCCGGACGAGATCTTCTTCGTCGACCCGCCCACCGCCGATATCCGGCGCGACATCTTCGCCATCCATCTGCGCCGGCGCGGACTGAATCCGGATCACTTCGACCTCGATGCCCTGGCCGAGGCCAGCGAGGGCTTCACCGGCGCCGGTATCGAACAGGCCGTGGTCTCGGCCTACTTCGCCGACAGCACCCGCGAAGGGGCCGCCATCACGACCGAGACGCTCCTGACCGAACTGGTTAACACCCAGCCGCTGTCGGTGGTCATGGACGCCCAGATCGAGCGTCTGCGCGCCCGGGCACAGGGACGGACGGTGCCGGCACATGAAGTGCCTTCAAGCGCCTGAGTCCCTTGCATCCTGGGGAGCACCGTCCCGATATATCGAATCCAACAGGCATCCGGATACCGCTCATGTCGATTGAGTTAGAGCAATCATTGCACTAATCTAGCTCCATGAGCACGCTTCAGCGTTTCAACGACAGTCGCGTCGTCATGTATTTCGATGACCACCCACCGCCCCATGTTCACGTCAATTTGCGCGGTGGTCGAGACTGCATCGTCGATCTGAATAGCCTTGAGATTCGGGGCCGAGTCGCCGAGCGCGAGATCCGCGAGGTGTTGGCTTGGATCCGGGCACGGCAATCCGTTCTTCTGGAGCAATGGCATAGGAACCACGCATGAGCGAATACTTCTTCCCACGGCTACAGTCCGTCGTCGCCCTGGCGCCCTACCGTCTGCGCACGACCTGGAGCACCGGCGAGGTGCTGGAACTCGACGTCGAGGAGCGCCTGCGCCGCCATCCGGCCCTGGCTCCGATCCTCGATCCCGCCGTATTCGCCGGCGTCCATATCAGCGAGTGGGGCCAGAGCGTCGAATGGCTCGATGAAGAGTTCGGGGCCGATAATCTCTACGCCTGGGCCAAGGAGCAGAACGGCGAAGTCAGTCATGAAATGTTCGATGAATGGATGACCCGCAACGGACTGTCCCTGAGCCGCGCCGCCGAAGCCCTGGGCATCAGCCGACGCATGGTCAGCTACTATCGAACCGCGCACAAAGCGATTCCGCGTCAGACCTGGCTAGCCTGTCTGGGTTGGGAGGCGGTCAAGCCGGACGCGAACGCGATGCCGCGTTGCGTGCCCAGCGCGCATGAGTACGCTGCTCTGCATGCCTGACGGCCGGCACTTCGCCCCCATCATTCGCGCACCAACCCGCTTCAGCCTCGTCCCCTCCGTTGAGACCTCTCGATGCAATACAAGGATTACTACAAGACCCTCGGCGTATCGCGCACCGCTTCGCAGGAAGAAATCAAACGCGCCTATCGCAGGCTGGCGCGCAAGTATCACCCGGACGTCAGCAAGGAACCCAACGCCGAGGCGCGCTTCAAGGAGATCAACGAGGCCAATGAGGTACTGAAGGATCCGGAGAAACGCGCCACCTATGACGCACTCGGCAGCGGCTGGCGTGCCGGCGACGACTTCCGTCCGCCGCCCGGCGCCGGCGGCTGGAGCGACTTCGACTTCAAAACCGGCGGCGCGTCCGGTGACTACAGCGACTTCTTCTCCAGCATCTTCGGCCGCGCTTTCCGCTCCGAGGGGCGTGGCGCCGGTCGCCAACGCGGCCAGGATCAGACCATCCAGCTCGCGATCGACCTGGAAGACTCACACCAGGGCGCGACCCGTCAGATCAAGGTCGATCTGCCCGGATTCGGCTCCAACGGCCAGAGCACGGCGCGCTCCCGGACGCTCAACGTGCGCATTCCGGCCGGCGTCACCCAGGGGCGCCAGATCCGGCTCGCCGGTCAGGGTCTGCCCGGACGCAACGGCGGACCAGCCGGCGATCTCTACCTGGAGATCGAGTTCAAACCGCATCGTCTGTTCACCCCCGACGGACGCGACATCCATCTCCGCCTGCCGGTCTCGCCCTGGGAGGCCGCACTCGGTGCCACGGTCCAGGTGCCGACCCTGGGCGGCTCGGTCAACCTCAAGATCCCGCCCGGCTCGCAATCCGGGCGTAAACTGCGACTCAAGGGACGCGGTCTGCCGGGTACGCCGCCGGGCGACGAGATCGTACAATTGGAGATCGTGATTCCGCCTGCCGAGACCGAAGCCGCCCGCGAACTCTATCGGCGCATGGCCGAACAACTCCCGTTCGATCCACGCGCCCAGTTGGGCGTCTGACAGTCGAGTCGCTACCACCAATATCGTCACCGTGCCCCTGATCGCGGCCCTGGGCATCGGTCTGGCCATGTCGCTGCGCGGGCGCAATGCCCTGACCCACGGCTTCGGCCTGGTCGCGCTGGCGGTGATGGTGCCCATGATCGTGGTCCAGTTGTACGGCGCGCTGGTGTTCAGCCTGGGCGATGCCGGTCTGTCCGGTGCGGCGGTCGCTCCCGTGGTCCTGGACGAGATCCCGGCCCTGGATGACGCCGCCCTGCCGACGGAAAGAGATCATGGTCAAGGACGTGGCGACGATTTCCCCCTTCGCCACCATTCGTGAAGCCATCGCCGAAATGCGTCGGCGCAAGGTCAAGTCGCTGGTGGTCAACAAGCGCCATGAGTACGACGCCTACGGCATCATCACCTACACCACTATCCTGCGCACCATCGTCGCTGAAGAGGGCGACATCGATCTGATCAACGTCTATGACGTCTGCGCCAAGCCGGTGATCAGTGTCCCGGAGCTGCTCGAGGTCAAGTATGTGGCCCAACTGATGTTCAAGCAGCGGATTCGACGTCTGATGGTGCTGCGGGACAATCTGCTGGTCGGTCTGGTGACGATGAACGACATCGTCACCTCGATTCCGGGCATGCTCGAAGACGGCTCGGTGTCCGCCTCCGGCTGATCTCCAAGTCGGGTCACAGCACGCGCATCGACAGATCCACCGCGCGCACGTCCTTGGTCAGGGCGCCGACCGAGATCCGGTCGACGCCGGTCTCGGCCACGGCGCGGATCGTCTCCAGGTCGATTCCGCCCGAAGCCTCCAGTTGCGCCCGACCGGCGGTCACGGCGACGGCGCGTCTCAGGGCGTCGGGCGCGAAGTTGTCGAGCAGGACGACGGGTGCGCCGGCATCGAGCGCGATCTCAAGTTCGTCCAGGGACTCGACCTCGATCTCGACCGGAACGCCCGGATGCAGGGGGCGCGCCGCCTCCAGCGCCGCCTGGATGGAGCCGGCGGCCAGGATGTGGTTCTCCTTGATCAGGATGGCGTCGAACAGCCCGATGCGATGATTGTGGCCGCCGCCGCAGCGCACCGCATATTTCTGTTGCAGCCGCAGTCCGGGCAGCGTCTTGCGCGTGTCGAGCACCCGTACCGGCAGACCGGCCACGGCCTCGACATAGCGTCGGGTCAGGGTGGCGGTGCCGGAGAGCGTCTGGAGATAGTTCATTGCGGTGCGCTCGCCGGTCAGCAGGGCGCGCACCGGGCCGTCGAGCACGCAGAGACGTTGGCCGGGCGTGATCGGCTCACCGTCGTCGGCGTCCCACTGAATCCGGATCTCGGGATCGAGCACGCGAAAGATCGCCTCGAACCAGGGTGCGCCGCAGAGCACGGCCGACTCGCGGGTGATGAGTTCGGCGCGCGCGAGACGATCGGCGGGCAGGAGCGAGGCAGTCAGATCGCCCTCCCCTACGTCCTCGGCCAGGGCGGCGCGCGCCTGGAATTCGATCAGGGCCGGATCGGGCCGATCGCGGATGGGGTCGAAAGGGTTCTGAGACTGGGAGACGGTGGAGGCGTAGGACATGGGCGATACCGACGATGACTGAAATGAACGAAGTGAAATAGCATAGGACAGCTTGCAGGTGCGCGGCTCAATACTGAGCCGGCAAAAACACGCTTCCCGCCAAACGCCCATAGATATCCAGGTACGCAAACGGATGGTCGCGACGCCTAATAGCGCTGATTCACGGCCCGACTCGGACATCGACGCCGAGGGTTGGCTGGCCGCCGCCGAGCGCCGCCCCTCGCCGAATCAGGACGCGCGCCCGCCCGAGACGACGATCGACCTGCTGGTGATCCACAACATCAGCCTGCCGCCGGGCGAGTTCGGCGGCGACTGGATCGACGCGCTCTTTCACAACCGGCTCGATCCGAACGCGCATCCCTATTTCGCGCCCATCGCCGACGTGCGCGTCTCGGCCCATCTGCTGATCCGGCGCGATGGCCGGCTGATCCAGTACGTCCCCTGTGAGCGGCGCGCCTGGCACGCCGGGGTCTCCAGTTTTGAGGGACGCGAGCGCTGCAACGATTATTCGATCGGCATCGAGCTGGAGGGCGCCGACGAGACGCCCTTCACCGAGGCACAATACATCCGGCTCGCCGCCTGCACCCGTCGGATCAGGCAGCGCTATCCGGCCATCGGCCTCGAGCGGATCGTCGGACATTCCGACATCGCGCCCGGCCGCAAGACCGATCCGGGGCCGGCTTTCGATTGGGCGCGTTACCGACGCGACCTCGGCGAGTCGAGGCGTGACTGCAGTGCTGACTTGACGCCGTCATCTGCTACGCTATTTGAAAATGCATCAAAAACTTAATGTGAACGATCGTAGATCGATGGCGCATCGGAAGAAGCGCCGCAATCTCGTGAGGAGAGGGATATGGCCAAGGCACTCCATGCGCGCACCGATGACGATTGTCATCTGCCGGCGATCAACAAATTACGGGTCTTGCTGTTCGAGCGCGAGGACGGCTGGTTTGCCCAGGGCGTCGACCTGGACTATGCCGCTACCGGCCGCACGTTGGAAGAAGTGCAGCAGCACTTCGAGCAGGGGCTGGCGGCGACGATCAATCGCCACTTACAGCGTTTCGACAGCATCGAGCACCTGCTGAAATATCCACCGGAAGCCGAGTGGAAGGCACTCAAGGAGCCGCGCGCTTACGACATCGATCTCGTCACCTGGCACGAGATGGGCGACAGCCTGATGCCGCTGCCGTTCGATGGAATCGCCTATCTGCCGGTGACGCATGCAGCTACCGCCTAAAGGAGATCCGCACGGCGACTTCGCCATGCAGTTGCCGCGAGACACGGTGCTGTATGTGTTGCGCGAGTATGGTGTCGAGGTCGAGTGCGACACGCCGATGCTCGACGGGCGTGCGCTCCGCACCTTGAGCGCCGATGATGTGATCGAGTGCCAATGGCTGCCCGATCCCGTCATGGGCTTGATGGTTCGGTATCTTGCACGCAAGTTCGGCATCCCGACACACGCCTTCTATTTCGACATCACTCAAGACGTCGGGCCTCCGCGCCATCACTGATGGCACAGAGCTCAAACTCAAACGGCGAATGAGGTCTCGCCCAATGCTCGACCAACTGCGCCTGCATTACCTGATCCATCTGCATACCGCCGCCCCCTGCCGTTCCAATAGCCCGCATGCTCGTGCTTTTCAACAAACCCTATGGCGTGCTCAGCCAGTTCACCAGCGACCCGCTCGGCTCGGGCGGGACGCTGCGTGACTTCATCCCCTTGCGCGGCGTCTATCCGTCCGGACGGCTCGACAAGGACAGCGAGGGCCTGCTGCTCCTGACCGATGACGGCGTGCTCCAGCATCGCATCAGCCATCCGCGCCACAAGTCCTGGAAGACCTATTGGACACAGGTCGAGGGTCGACCGACGGACGAGCAGCTCGAACGGCTGAGACAGGGCGTGATCCTGAAGGATGGCCCGACCCGTCCGGCGCGCGTCCGGACGCTCCCCGAACCGGATCTCTGGCCGCGCGATCCGCCGATTCGCGTTCGTCAGAGTATCCCGACCGCCTGGATCGAGATCGCCATCCATGAAGGACGAAACCGTCAGGTGCGACGCATGACCGCCGCCGTGGGTCTGCCGACGCTGCGTCTGGTGCGCGTGGCCGTCGGCGACTGGCGGCTCGACGGTCTGCGTCCCGGCGAATACCGGGTGTTGCAACAGCCGCGTTCGCGAGCGCGCTCGTGACGGCCATGCCGCCTGCCGCTGCCGATCATACGCTGAGACGCACTTGGCTCTGGCTGGCGCTGCTGCTCTCCGCCGTGCTGCATGTCGCCGTGGCCGCCGTGCTCTGGCGAGCGGAACGGCCTGACTCGACCGTAGCAGACACACAACCGTTGATGTTCGAACTCGTGCGCGCCGGGAGCGGCGAGGCGTCGACGGGCGAGTCCCCGCAACACGCCGACGCCGACCTGCCGTCATCTCCGGAGCCCGCGTCAGCGCCGCCCCCGAGCCCGGCAGCACAGGACGACGCTATTCCTGTACCACCGACACCGGCGCTCGTGCCGACACCGACGAGCACTCCAGCCGATCCTGTGGCAGCCGCTTACAAAACGGCCAAACCCGCACCGAAGACAGCGCAACGGCACGCCCGTCCGATCAAGCTTCGGCCGACGCCCAGCCGGACGCGCGAATCGAAGGAACGACCGAGCCGTCCACTACAGACCAAACAGTCGACGGTTAAGGGATCGACGACGGCATCAGCGACCGCGACCGTTGTCGGGAAGGCCGGCACTGCCGAAAGCTCGGGCCGCACGCCGACCACACAGTCGGGCGAGTCCACCGCCGGACAACGCGCCGCCGAACGCGCCTACCTAGCGGCCCTGCAACGCGCCATCGCCCGTCATCAGCGCTATCCGGCCGGCGCCCGGCGTCATGGTCAGACCGGAGTGGCGACACTCGCCTTCGTCATCGAGGCCGACGGGCGCCTCAGCCAGATCCGGCTCGCCCAGAGCTCCGGCCATGACGCGCTCGACCGCTCCGCGCTCCAGGCACTGACACGGCTCGGACGCTTCGACCCCATCCCCAAGTCGCTCGGCCGAAGCGCCTGGTCGCTGCGCATTCCGATCCGCTTCGACCTCGAATGAGCCGCCAACCGCGTGCTCTGTGCTCTTGACCTGGATACCGATGCACTTCAGCATCCAATAAAATACTCATTTTCGACCGGCTCACCGAGGACTCGACTCAATGGCAGCGCTCAATCTCGATCATCTCCGGCCCCTGCGCGATCAGCTCGTGGGACACGCCATCTATGGTGCCCTCCAGCGCATCGAGGATCTTCAGATCTTCATGCAGCATCATGTCTTCTCGGTCTGGGACTTCATGTCGCTGATCAAGTATCTGCAACGCGCCATCGCCCCGGTCGTCGTGCCCTGGCAGCCGGCCTCGGACCCGAGCCTGCGCTACTTCATCAATCAGTTGACGCAGGAAGAGGAATCCGATGCCATTCCGCTCGACTCGGGCGAAGTGCTGTACGCGAGCCATTTCGAACTCTACTGTCGCGCCATGCACGAGGTCGGCGCCGATGGCGAGATGCCCGGACGCTTTCTGCAGCTGGTCAACGAGCAGGGCATCGATCAGGCGCTCTATTCCTCCCTGGTTCCGCTGCCGGCGCGCTATTTCAGCGAGACCACCTTCTGCTTCATCCGCGAGGACAAGCCGCATCTGGTCGCCGCCGCGCTGGCGTTGGGACGCGAGAACCTGATCCCGAGCATGTTCCGCCGGTTCCTCGACCGCATGGCGATCACGGAGGCACAGGCGCCGATCTTCCACGCCTACCTCAAGCGTCACATCCATCTCGACGAAGACTTCCACGGCCCGCTCTCGATGCAGTTGCTCGAAACCCTGTGCGGCGACGACCCCGAGCGGATCGAGGAAGCCGAGACCGCCGCCGAGGAGGCGCTGTGCGCGCGCATCCGTTTCTGGGATGGGGTGCTGGAGGCGATCGAGTCGGGACGCGGTGCACAATAACCGATCGACTTGATAAACTAATTATCCGTCGCTACCTCCGGAGTACAGATTTCGATTCACGACATCCATCCGGAGAGAGAGACGATGAGCGCAACCCTGAGCGTAGCCCTGGACAACGAAGGATTCCTGCTCGACCGCGATGACTGGAGCGAAGACGTCGCCATCGAACTGGCTCAGAGCGACGACTTCGAGATGACCGAGCAGGTGATGCACTTCATCCGCGAGGCGCGCGCCATGTACGAGGAAGACGGCGTGGTGCCGCCGATCCGCATCTTCGCCAAGAAGCAGAAGGTCTCGACCAAGGAGCTCTACGACATCTTCAAGAAGGGGCCGATGAAGCTCATCTGTAAATGGGGCGGTCTGCCCAAGCCGACCGGATGCGTCTGAGTTCCTCGGCGACCTCGCGGCTGAAGTCGGCCAGGGTCAGACGCATCGTGCGGCGCGGCGATGAAGACCTCGATCCCGACCGCGCGCCCGTCCGGCTCCAGACCATAGCCGATCACCTGGCCGGCAAGAGGCCGCATTCGGGGCATTCGGTGAGTGAGGGGTGGGACATGTTGACAGCCGGCGTCGCGGTGACCTCTGGACGATGAGGCGCTGGTCGAGGTGTGATTATAGGACCCCGCGAACTGCGGGCGGTTTAGAATCCGGATTCTCACACCTGTCCATCGAGCCGATCCGACACCCCCATGCCCACTGCCCATCAAGCTCTCGATCACTGGCTGAGCACGCTCGGCCCATTGCGGCTCGCTTTAGAGGGGCGTGTGGGCTGGGAGTTCGGCACCCTGTTCGCCGCGCAACCCTGGCTCGCCCAATCGCCTCGGGGCGACGGGCATCCGGTGCTGGTGCTGCCGCGTTTTCTCGGCTGCGACCTTTCCACCCAGCCGCTGCGCGATTTTCTCGCTCGACTCGGCTATCGCGCCGAACCCTGGGGGCTGGGCGTCAATCTGGGGCCGCGCGCCGGTGTCATGGACGCCTGTCTGGAGCGGCTGGAGCACCTGTACGCGACCCACGGATGCCGGGTCAGTCTGATCGGCTGGAGCCTGGGCGGACTCTATGCGCGTGAGCTGGCCAAGGAAGCGCCGGAGCAGGTTCGGCTGGTCATCACGCTCGGCTCGCCCTTCGCGGGCGACCAGTCGGACCCGAGCGAACTCTGGCAACTCCAAGAACGGATGACCGGCGAGCCTGTCGGTCTGCCGCTGCGTCACGGCCCGCTCGACCAGGCACCGCCCGTGCCGACGACCTCCATCTTCAGCCGCAGCGACGGCATCGTCCACTGGACCGACAGCCTCGAACACGAAGGCCCCATCACCGAGAACATCCTGGTCGAATCCAGCCATCTCGGGCTGGCGTTCAATCCGCTCTCTCTCCACGCCATCGCCGACCGGCTGGCGCAACCCGAGGGTGCCTGGCGTCCGTTCGAGCGCACCGGCGCGCGCGCCTGGCTCTATCCGAATCCGCCTCGCGCCTGATCGCGCTCCCGACTGCTCCATCCACGCCATCGACAACCGACCCGGCCCGCCGCCTTGACCACGCTCATCGTCCTCGTCTTCCTGCTGGTCTATCTCGGACTCTTCCTCGGCGGTCTGCCCTTCCTGCAACTGGACCGCACCGGGGTGGCGCTGCTCGGGGCGATCGTGCTGCTGGCGACCGATGTCGTCGACATGGATCAGGTGTGGGAGGCCGTGCATCCGCCGACACTGGCCTTGCTGTTCGCCTTCATGGTGATCTCGGCGCAACTGCGTCTGAGCGGTTTCTACGACTGGGTGGTGTGGCGGCTCGATCGCTTCGACCTGCCGCCCTCGGCCCTGCTGGGTGCGGTGATCCTGGCCTCGGCGCTGCTCTCGGCGGTGTTCAGCAACGATATCGTCTGTCTGGCGATGGCGCCGGTGCTGGCCGACGCCTGCCGCGCGCGCCGGCTCGATCCGGTGCCCTTTCTGCTCGCGCTCGCCTGTGCCGCCAATCTCGGCTCGGCGGCGACCCTGATCGGCAATCCGCAAAACATGCTGATCGGCGAGCGGCTGGGGCTGGATTTCGGCGGCTATCTGCGTCTGGCCGCCGTGCCGGTCGGACTCGGGCTGGCGGCGACCTGGGTGATCATCCTGCTCGGACTCTCGCGCCGGCGCCGGCATTTGGCCGCGCCCGCGCCCATGGCGGCGAACCCGGAGCCGGAGACCGAGGCGACGAGCCACCGACAACGCGCGGAGGATCAGGCGCCCGGACTCGATCGCCGGCAGACGCTCAAAGGGCTGGGTGTGGCGGGCGTGCTCCTGCTGGCCTTTCTGTTCGCACCCTGGCCGCGCGATCTGCTGGCGCTCGCCGGGGCGGGTCTGCTGCTGACGAGCCGACGTCTGCACTCGCACCGGATGCTGGGTCTGGTCGACTGGCAACTGCTGGTGCTCTTCGTCGGGCTCTTCATCGTCAATCACGCGCTCCAGGAGACCGGACTGCCGGCCCAGGCGATCACGGCCCTCGCCGGTCTGGGGATGGATCTGCACGACCCGGCGCCGCTGTTCGGCGCCGGCGCCATACTCAGCAATCTGGTCTCCAACGTGCCGGCGGTGATGCTCCTGCTGCCGGCGGCGACCGAACCCATGAGCGGCCCGATACTGGCCCTGTCGAGCACGCTGGCGGGCAATCTGCTGATCGTCAGCAGCATCGCCAACATCATCGTCGTCCAGGCCGCCGCGCGGCAGGGGTTGCTGATCGACTGGCGCGCCCATGCGCGGGTCGGCCTTCCGGTCACGCTGACCACGCTCGCCATCGCGGCCCTATGGCTGGGCGTCCTCCAGGGCTAGGCGATCCACTCGATGCGGCGTACCATGCCGCTTCGATCTTCCGCGCGACCTCCATTCCTCACTCAAAGGACGCGGTTCCATGTACTCGATCGGCTTGCTCATCCTCTTTCCGCTGCTGGCGGGCCTCGCCATCGCCCGCGCGCCCGACAGCACGGTCCGCGCCCAGCGGGTCCGGTGGTCGGCCGGGGCCATCGCCGTGGCGACCATCCTGCTGACCCTGTTGCATCCGGGCCTGGGGCCTGAGTTCTATTCCGTCCCCGGCTGGCTGCTGTGGACGCTCGACCGTTTCTTCATGCTCGCCGGTGTGGCGCTCGCCCTGGTGTTGCTGTACTTCTGCCGACGCATCCTGGCGCGCGAGTGGTACATCCCGGTGTTGATCCTGCTTCAGACCGGGCTGATGCTGAGCGCCGAACTGGCGCCCGTCCATCCCGAGGTCGCGCACCCCTTCTACATCGACAGCTTCACCCTGCTGATGGCGCTCATCGTCGGCGTGGTCGGTGGGCTGATCTGTCTGCACGCCGTGCAATACATGCGCGACTATCACACCCATGAGCACGAGGTCGCCGATCGCCAGCCGGCGTTCTATTTCATGGTGTTCCTGTTCCTGGCCGCGATGTTCGGCATCGTCTTCACCAACCACCTCACCTGGCTGTTCGTGTTCTGGGAGGTGACGACGCTGTGTTCGTTCTGGCTGATCTCGTACTCGGGGACGGACGAGGCGATCCGCAACGGCTTTCGCGCGCTCGGGCTGAACCTGATCGGCGGCGTCACCTTCGCGGCGGCGATCGCCTGGCTGACCTATGGGCCCGGACTGCACACCTGGGAGCTGGACCGGCTGGTCGCCGCCGGTAGTGCGCCGGCCCTGATCCCGGCGGCACTGATCGCGGTCGCCGGACTGGCCAAGTCGGCACAACTGCCCTTCTCCTCCTGGCTGCTCGGGGCCATGGTCGCGCCGACGCCGATCTCGGCGCTGCTGCATTCGAGCACCATGGTCAAGGCGGGCGTCTTCCTGCTGGTCAAGCTGTCGCCGGTCTTCCACGATACCGTCGCCGGACTGCTGCTGTCGCTCATCGGCGGCGTCACCTTCCTCGTCACCTCCCTGGTCGCGGTCAACCAGCGCAACGCCAAGCGGGTGCTGGCCTATTCGACCATCGCCAATCTGGGCCTGATCGTGATGTGTGCCGGCGTGGGCACGGCGGCGGCGATGTGGGCGGCGATCCTGCTGATCCTGTTCCATGCGGTGGCCAAGGCGCTGCTGTTCCTGGCCGTGGGCACCACCGAGCATCTGATCGGCAGTCGCGACATCGAGGACATGGAAGGCATGGTCTACCGCCGTCCCGAGATGGCGGCGATGCTCTTGGTCGGCATCCTGGGCATGTTCCTGGCGCCGTTCGGGATGTTGCTGAGCAAGTACACCACCTTCCAGGCGTTCCTCAACATGGACGTGATGCTCGGCGACGGGCTGATGCTGGCGGCGATCCTGGCCTTCGGCAGTGCGCCGACGCTGTTCTTCTGGAGCAAGTGGATGGGTAAGCTGGTGGCGATGCCGCGCCGGCCGCAACCGAGCACCGAGCCGATCGCGCGCGATGAGCTGCTGGCCCTCGGCGTGCTGACCGTCATCACCTATGTCGCCTGTGCGCTCTTTCCGCTGGCCGACAAGGTGTTCGTCATCCCCTACACACATTATCTGGCCGTGCTGGGTCTGATCCCGGACGTGCAGGCCGTCATCCCCTGGGAGACCGTCTGGCTCATGACCCTGATGCTCGGCGTGCTGTTCGTGCTGCCGCTGCTGTTCTGGCGGCGACCGCCCAGGTTCGCCGAGGTCAGCGGCTATCTGAGCGGGGCCAATGTCGACGGCAGTGCTTCGTATCGCGGGGCGATGGGGGCCGAGCGGATGGTCGAGAGTCGGGGCTATTACATGACGGGTTTCTTCCATGAGACGACCCTGCTCCGCTACGGCGGTCTGGGCACGGCGGCGCTGATCGCGCTCATGATCGGGGGGGCGGCGCTATGAATACCCATGCCTGGTGGCTCGCCGGTGCCTTCGTCGTGCTGGGTCCGCTGGTCGGCGCCCTGCTCGCCGGCATCGACCGACGGCTGACGGCGCGGATGCAGTCGCGTCAGGGTCCGCCGATCCTGCAACCGGTCTACGACGTGCTCAAGCTGTTCGAGAAGGACACCCTGGTCGTGACCCGGTTGCAGACGCTCTATCTGTGGTTCTTTCTGCTCTTCATGGTCATCTCGGGGTTCATCCTGTTTCTGGGCAGTGATCTGCTGCTCAGTCTGTTCGCCCTGACCGTGTCCGGGATCTTCCTGTGTCTGGCGGCCTATTCGACCAACTCGCCCTACAGCAACATCGGTTCATCGCGCGAGCTGATGCTGATGATGGCCTATGAGCCGATGCTGATCCTGGTGCCGCTCGGGTTCTATCTGACCACCGACAGTTTCCGGGTCGCCGACATCGTCGCCGGCAGTCCCTGGCAGGTGCTGCAACTCTCCGGCATTCTGGTCGGCTTTCTGTTCGTGCTGACGATCAAGCTGCGCAAGTCGCCGTTCGATCTCAGTACCTCGCATCATGGGCATCAGGAGCTGGTCAAGGGGTTGACCACGGACTTCTCGGGCAGTGATCTGGCGCTGGTCGAGATCGCGCACTGGTACGAGAACGTGATCCTGCTCGGCTGGCTGTATCTGTTCTTCGCGCCTTGGGGGCCGTGGCTGGCGTTGCCGATCGCCTTCGGGCTGTTCTTCGTCGAGGTGCTGGTCGACAACACCCATGCGCGCCTGACCTGGTCGAGCACGCTCAAGGCGACCTGGTGGGTGACGCTGCTGGCGGGTGTGACCAATCTCATGCTGTTGCCTCTGGTGGTGTGAAGCAATGGGCTTCGGCGGCCTGACGATCAGCGAGAGGCGACATACTCGCGCAGCACGGCATCGATGCGCGTCTGCCAACCCGGGCCTTCAGCCTTGAAATAGTCGACCACTTCCGGCGAAAGGCGGATGGAGACCGGCTGTTTGGTCGCGTCGGCCTTTGGGCGTCCGGGCAGGCGGGTGAGCGGACGGAGCTTGCTCAGTTCTTCATCGGTCAGTTCATGGTGTCGGGATCCGCCGCGATACCTTCGCGGATGCGTGCGTCTTCTTCCTCGCTGTTCAGGAGTATGAAAAGCAGGCCAGCGAAGTATCTTTTACCTGAGCGCGAAGGCAGCTAACAATTCATTCCACCGGACTTGCGCGAAAAGCCGCACAGGCCGGTGAATTCAGACGTTAGGCAGACAAATAACCAACCGCACTAAAGCGCTGAGGCTCAAATTTTCAATGCAACTTACCTTCTCTGAACTCGTTACTCCTCCGCCGTTAAATACTCTTGCTGATCCAGCGGCATATCGAGGGCTTTATGCCTTCCACAAATACTGGGGCAAGAAGCCGGCTGAACCGATGCGTTACCTGATTCAACAGCTTTGCCCGGAAGGCGGGCTGGTAGTTGACCCGTTTCTCGGTTCTGGAATTTCAGCACTGGAGGCGATTCGTTTGAATCGGCGCGTGGTCGGCATAGACATTAACCCCGCTGCTGTCCGGCTGACTCGAATGCTGGTTTCTCCGCCGCCGGCAGCCCTGCTTCATAAGGCGTTCCAGCGTGTGAGCGCGGTAGTTAAAGAGGCCATTCTCGATAGCTACGCCACAGTGCAGAAGAAGCCCGCCACGCATTACGTCTGGCGCAATGGCATGATGGAAAAGGTCTGGCTGACGAACGGGAAGAGATGCAGCCGTGTGGAGTTACAGCCAAGCGAACAGGACATCGCGCTCGCCGAGCGGTTCGAGTCCTATCAGCCGCAGCGGTTGCGCGCGCCGCGATTTTTCACGAACTCGCGCATCAATTCCTCGCCGTCGCTCAAGATGAAAGACCTGTTCACCGGCCGGGCACTGCGTAACATCGAACTCCTGTTGGCTGGGATTGATGACTTACCGGTTGCAGAACAAGAACCAATGCGGCTCGCGTTGACGGCAGCGGTCGGTCAGATGAGCAAGATGGTCTTCGCCATCACGGGTCGAGGAAAAACGACCGGCGCAAGGAGCGAGAAGATGGAAGTCGGCTCGTGGGTGATTGGCTACTGGCGGCCCAAACAGCATTTTGAAATCAACGTGTGGAATTGTTTTGAGCGCCGCGTACAGAAGCTCATCAAGGCGGTGGCGGAATCAGAATCCGCTCATATCACAGCCAAAGCTGGCCAGATCCTAACGGTTTGCGACGGTGATGCCGATTACGCGATTCTGAATGACGATTGTCTCGCGCTACTTCCACAGCTTCGCGACAAGTCGGTTGATTTGGTAATTACCGACCCACCGCATGGCGACCGCATTCCGTATCTGGAACTATCGGAAATATGGAACGTCATCCTTGACGAAGAACCACCGTTTGAATCGGAAATCGTGGTGTCGAACGCCAAGGAGCGCGGGAAGAAGACACTCGCCTACAATGAGGCCATGTCGCGGTTTTTGGAAATCGCGAGTCGCAAGTTGACCGACAACGGTTTCCTTGTGCTGTTCTTCAATGCGCGGACGGAAGCGAGCTGGAAATTCCTAGGTAGCTTTAACAACAGCGCAGACACCGCAGGAATGACGTATTGCGGTTGCTTCCCGCTGGTTTATTCGGCGGCGTCGGTTGTGCAGGATAACCGGGACGGAGCGTTGCGCACGGATTATGGCCTCGTCTTCTCCCGCGCGGCGGCTGCATCTCATTCGCTCGCCGATATCCCGGGTTGGAGTTTCACTCTGCCCACGCCAAAGGAATAATCATGCCGCTGAGTTTCGCCCAAGCCGACGCCCTGTTTCGCCAAGACAAATTGAACGAGCTTGTTGCCGATGCCGAGGGACTCCGCTTCCTCAAGCTGCGCTCTTTGAATCGCACAGAATATCTCGAACGCCTGTTCCAGTCGGCGTGCATCGCACGACCGGACGTTGGCGCACGTCAGTTGTTCGAGGCTGCGTTCAACGCCGGCATCAATGCTCCGGCGATTGAGGCGTGTGCTCGTGACATCTACCGAGATGAGCGTGAACAACGCCGAGCCAACGAAGCGGAGTTGATCAATCAGCTATACCGCGTGCAGGAGTTCAATTGGGGCGGTCTTCACCAGAACAGTCTGGAAAAAACCATCGTTGACAACTATGTGAAGAAAATCACGGATTACGAGACGCTGTGCCGGTGCGTCGAAAACGAGCTGCTAACCAGCCTGCGCGGCTACGTGGTGTGCTCATGGTATAACCACTGGACCTCAATCATAATTGAGGACATTTTCAAAGACCATGCTAACGTTCTGCCAGCCGTTGGCCTGGTGAAGAAGATTGATTTCTTCGTCCGTGACACGCCTTTCGATTTGAAGGTGACGTATCTGCCCGAAGGCTATCTCAAAGAGAAACGGCAAGCAGCCAAACTCCGCCCTGAACTGACGCTGCTAAAGCGCGCCGCTCGCACTTACGGTCTGCCAATTTCCTCTGACTTAGCTGACGCCGTGCTTCTCCAAGATCTTTGGGCGAAAGTGTCAGACCATCCGGCAGCGGAGTGCAAACAACTAATCGTGGAGCTTGTGCATTTCCGAAACACACTTGTCACTGAAATTGAGGCAGACTCAAGCGGCTTGATTCGCTGGCTTTACGAGAATCAGGGCGACCGTCGTTTCGATGCCTCAAACCGCTTGTTTCTCGTGCTCGTCGACCAACGAAACTACTTCGACTCATGGAAACTTAAGCGAGCCAAGCCACTCATGGAAGCCAGAATTCGAAATTACTTGGACGGTTGTGGTAACAATCCCGGACGACGGATTGAGTTTGATTGGGAGGGCGATCGTTATTCGACCCTTTCAGACGCGATAATTGTGCGTCATCAGTAACTGCCCAACCAATCGTTCCAGCGGACGCGCGAAAAGCCGCGCGCCGCTGAACTCAAACGTTATGCAACAAGACAAAGAGGGAATATATGCCTGAAGCAAAAATAATTTTCTGGGACGTAGAGCATGGTCATGCTTCATACCTCTGCACCCCAAATGGGAGACATATCGTTATTGACCTTGGCACAGGTAGCTATGATTCTGGTGATGAATTCAGCCCATTAAATCATCTGAAATACCATTATGGAAAGTTGTGTATCTTTCTTTCTGTAAATTCCGTTCCGCTGGGTGAGGCGCCTTATCTCTTCTTGGACGCCCGTTACGAGCAGGTGCGCCTGGAAGGAAGAATCGTCGATTGCGCCGTCGTGATGGCCGTTGGGATCGCGGCTGGGGGCAGGCGTCGCGTGCTGGGCTGCGAGATTGCCGCATCCGCAGCGGAAAATCGATTGGCGACGGTTTCTCGAAAGCCTTCCGGCCCGTGGCTTGCAGGGGGTGAAGCTGAGCATTGCCGACGACCACGCCGGACTCAAGGCGGCCCGCCGGGCGGTGTTGCCCGCGGTGCCCTGGCAGCGCTGCCGGTTCTACCGGCAATAGAATGCCGGTCACTTCGTTACGCGCCGGGAGGCGAAAAAAACGGTGGCCGCCCAGATGCGCGCCATCTTCAATGCGCCGGATAGAACCGAGGCCGATCGACTGTGGCGGGAGGCGCTTACCCAATGGCGTAAAGACCATCCCAAGCTCGTCCAGTGGGCCGAGGCAGCGATCCCGGACAGTCTCACTGTGTTCGACTTTCCCGCTGAGCACCGCGTGCGGCTGCGCACCACCAACGGTCTGGAGCGGATCAATCGGGAACTGAGACGCCGTACCCGGGTGGCCGGCATCTTCCCGAACCCCGAGTCTTGCCTGCGCCTGGTCTCGGCTCTGCTCGCCGAACCGGACGACGAGTGGATGACCGGCAAGGTCTATCTCAACCTCAACCCGTAACCCCGGCGTCATGACACCCGCCACGAAAATTTACAGAAAAGAGGTTGCACAATCTTTGCACGATCCAAGAACTCCTCGGCCACAGCGATGTTCGCACGACGATGATCTACACTCACACGATACCGAGCGTGACGCTCAAGGAGGCCAAGAGTCCGCTCGACCTCCAGCCTCTATAAACTCAGCCCAAAAGCCTCAGCCCAAAAGCCGGAATTCCATGAGCTTCCTGAAAAAATCCCCCTGGGTGCTCCATTACGCGGCCACGAGCTGCAATGGGTGCGACATCGAGCTGCTGGCCTGTCTGACGCCGACCTATGACGTCGAACGCTTCGGTATCGTCAACACCGGTAATCCCAAACATGCCGACATCTTCCTCGTGACAGGCTCGGTCAACGAGGAATCGCGCAAGGTGGTCGAGAACCTCTATGCGCAGATGCCCGACCCCAAGGTCGTGGTCGCCATCGGCGCCTGCGCCCTGAGCGGCGGCATCTTCCGCGACGCCTACAACGTCTATGGCGGAATCGATCAGGTGATTCCGGTCGATGTCTATGTCCCCGGCTGCGCGGCGCGTCCCGAGAGCATCATCGACGGTATCGTCCAGGCGCTCGACATCCTGGAGCAGCGCGCCAGGGAGCGTAAACGTCAACGCAAGGTCGTGCGCCGGGATCACGGCGACTTCGAACAGCAGATGGTGAATCCATGAGCCTCGACGAGCCATTCAACGAACTGACACTCGACCAATGGGTGCCGACCGCCGAACAGCACCAACGCGACGGCTTCCGGCTGGTGCAGATGACCGGCACCGCGCGCGCCGATCATTTCGAGATCCTGATCAGCTATGAGCAGGACTACCGCTGCACCCACTACCGCGTCCAGCTCCCACGCGACCCGCTACCCGAGCTGCCGAGCCTGAGCGCCATCTTCCCCGCCGCCTTCACCTATGAGAATGAACTCAAAGACCTATTCGGCCTGAGTTTTCCGGGACTGACGGTCGACTATGGCGGCAACTTCCTGCGCACCAAGACCAAGCTCCCCTTCTCGGGCGAGGTGACGATCAAGAAGGAGTCCGCGAAGCCGGCGGCCAAGTCCGCCCCGGAGACCTGAGCCATGTCCAACACCACCATCGTCCCCTTCGGTCCGCAGCATCCGGTACTGCCCGAGCCGATCCATCTGGATCTGGAACTCGACGACGAGCGCGTCGTGCGCGCCCTGCCCTCGATCGGCTATGTGCATCGCGGTCTCGAACTGCTCGCCGAGCGTTACGACTTCATCGAAATGGCCAATGTCGCCGAGCGCATCTGCGGCATCTGTAGCTTCATCCACGGTCAGGGCTACTGCCAGGGCGTCGAGCAACTGATGGGCGTCGAGGTGCCGCCGCGCGCCGCTTATCTGCGCACGGTCTGGGCCGAGATCTCGCGCATCCAGAGCCATTTGCTGTGGCTGGGTCTGGCCGCCGACGCGCTCGGCTACGAGAGCCTGTTCCAGCACAGTTGGCGTATCCGCGAGATGATGGTCGACATCATCGAGGAGACCACCGGCGGGCGCATCATCTTCGGTGTGTGCAAGGTCGGCGGGATTCGCAAGGATGTCGACGACGAGACCTTGCGCGGCGTGCGGCGCCGGATCGGCGAGATCCGCACCGCCTTCGACGAGATCGCGACCATCTTCCGTGACGATCCGACAGTCAGACAGCGCACCGTCGGGGTCGGACTCCTGAGCGCGGCGGATGCGCACGCGCTCGGCGCCGTGGGCCCGGTGCTGCGCGCCAGCGGCGTGGCGCACGACACGCGCCGTCTCGGCTATGCCGCCTATGGCGAGCTGGACTGGGAGCCGATCATCGAGCAGGACGGCGACTGCTATGCGCGCTGTCTGGTGCGGGTGCGCGAGGTCGATCAATCGTTCGATCTCATCACCCAGTGTCTCGACCGGATGCCGGCGGGCGAGGTCGAGATCTCGGTCAAGGGCAAGCGACCCAAGGGCGAGGCGATGTTCCGGCTCGAACAGCCGCGCGGCGAGGTCTGCTACTACATCAGCGCCGACGGCAAGAAGAACCTGGACCGCTTCCGGGTGCGCACCCCGACCTTCGCCAACATCGCCCCACTGATCCACATGCTCAGGGGCTGCGAGCTGGCCGACGTGCCGGTCATCGTGTTGACCATCGACCCCTGTGTGAGCTGCAACGAGAGGTGATCCGCATGTCCTGGTCCTGGTCGATCCAGCCCATCTCATCCCTGGTGACGCGCAGTGCGCTCGCCAAACCGGCCACGCGCCCCTATCCGGTCGAGCGCCGCACGCCCTATGCCCGCACGCGCGGTCATATCGAGTTTCGGATCGACGACTGTAACTTCTGCACCATCTGCGCCCACAAGTGCCCGACGCTGGCCATTCAGGTCAACAAGCAGGACAAGACCTGGGCCATCGACCACAGCCGCTGCATCCTGTGCGGCATCTGCGTCGAGGACTGCCGCGAGGGCTGTATCACCCTCAGCCCGCTGCCCTGCCCGCCCATGCGCGCCAAGGAGGTGTTGAGCTTCCGTCAGGAGCACGCCCCGCCGCCTCCGCGTGAGACTGTCGCTGTAGAGCCGCCGTCACGCACCTCGGAACCCCGTCGTTCGGACAACTCGGTCTCGAGTCCTTGACGTGGATCATGACGATCTGGGCCATGCCTCATTTCCACGATCTATGCTTGGCAATGGATAGCTGATGGCACGCTCGCCCTGTCGCCGTTGCAGTTTCATTCGCCATCGGACCATCACTGGATTTAAAATGACGCCTCGGAACGGTCGCGTCGAGCCCCGGCTCCGACCGACACACACCCAAGACCGAGGATGGAGCAATGCCCGAGAGCTTGAATCTGGTTCAAAAGAGACGTTCGCACCTACAGGGAGCCGTGGGCGATCTCGGCGCGCGCGTGGTCGAGGCGCTGCATCGATCGGTCGAGTGTCTGAAGACCCAGGACAAGGCGCTGGCCGCCGACATCATCGCCGGCGATCAGCTCATCAACCAGCAGCGCCGTCTGCTGGAGCAGGAATGTCTGGTGACTCTGGCCGCCTACAAACCCGCCGGTGAGGATCTGCGCGCCGTCGGCGCCTGCATGGAGCTGGCCTCCGAACTGGAACGCATCGGTGACTATGCCGCCGACGTCGCCCGCATCATCGAGCGCGACGTCCAGGCGCCCCTGCCCGCCGAGCCGGTCACCGCCATCGTCGAACTGGCCGAGGACGCGATCGACATGCTCGAACAGACCCTGGCCGCCTTCGTCGTCAACGGCAGCGAGGCCACACTGCGCGCGGCGGTCGAAAAGGAATCCGAGGTCGATCGCGAGGAAGACGAGTTCATCGCCCAGGTACTGGAGCGCATGTGCGCCGATGCCGCTTTCGCCGCCACCGGCACCTATCTGCTCTGGATCGTGCACAATTACGAGCGCGTGGCCGATCGCGCCACCAATGTCGCCGAGCGTGCCATCTATGTCGCCTCGGGTCACACACCCGATCTGGATTGAGCCTCAACCGTACCCTTCTCGTTCGCATCCATATTTTCTCGTGGAGTAGTCGATGAAATATGTCGAGGTGATCGCCGGCGCCGGCAGTGCCGAGACCGTGCGCGCGGCCGCCGAGCGCGTCAAGTCGCTCGATGTACGCCTGCTGGGGCCGAATCCGGCGCTCAGTCTCGGCACGGCCCTCGGCGACGTGCCCCTGATACGCCGCTCGGTCAAGACGGTGCCGGTCGGCGTCATGGTCGCCGTGGCCCTGCCGCCGCCGGCGGCGACCGTGGGGCTGATGCTGGGTCAGGGTCATCTCGAACCGGCGCTCGGTGCCTCGCTCTTGCCGGCCATCAACGTGGTGAGCGTCGATCTGGCCGGCAAGGTCGTGTTCTTCTTCAAGGGCGTGCGCCCGCGCAAATGGCTGGAGAAGGAGAAGTCCAAGCGTGCCATGGTGATCTATATACTGGTGTGGATCCCGACTCTGGCCGTGCTGACTCTGGTGGTGCCGGAGCGACAGTATCGGCTGGTGCCGGTCTAGGGTTGGCTGGAGATGCCCGACGCGCCACTCATACTGGCTCTGCTGGCCCTGTGGCTGGCCTTGGGATCGGCGGCCGTCCCGCTACTGGCCGGACGCGAGCCGCGTCTGCTGCGGCTGGCTGCCGTTCCGTTGCTCGGGTTGGCCGGTGGCGTCGCGCTCGCTGCGGGTCTCTGGACGCTGATCGCTGGGACGAACGCGAGCGCCGTCCTGCCGCTGGGTCTGCCCTGGCTACCCTGGCATGTGCGGCTCGATCCGCTCTCCGGCGTCTTTCTCGTCCTCATCGGGTTGGTGACAGGCGCGGTCGGGCTCTATGGACGCGACTATGTACGCCACTTCGAGGGCGGGCGCGAGTCGCTGGTCGCGCTCGGCGGCTTCAGCGGACTGTTCCTGGCCGGAATGCTGCTGGTGGTGCTGGCCGACGACGCCTTCCTGTTCATGATCGCCTGGGAAGTCATGTCCCTGTCGTCCTATTTTCTGGTCGCCTTCCAGCACGAACAGGCCGCCAACCGGCGCGCGGCCTTCCTCTATCTGCTCATGGCCCATGTCGGCGGACTGGCGATCCTGCTCGGCTTTGGGGTACTGGCGGCCTTCGGCGGCGGCTTCGACTTCGACGCCATGCGTGCGGCTGAACTCACACCGCTGTGGGCTGGGGTGGCCTTCGCCCTCGCCTTCCTCGGCTTCGGCATGAAGGCCGGTCTGGCGCCGCTCCATGCCTGGCTGCCGGAGGCGCATCCGGTCGCGCCTTCGCACATCTCGGCGCTCATGTCCGGGGTCATGCTCAAGGTCGCGGTCTATGGCTTCATCCGCACGGTGCTGGATCTCAATGGCGAGGTGCACTGGTCCTGGGGCGTGACCCTGATCGCGGTCGGCGGTCTGTCGGCGCTGGTCGGGGTACTGTTCGCGCTGGTCCAGACCGATCTCAAGCGGTTGCTGGCCTATTCGTCGGTCGAGAATCTGGGGATCGTCTTCATCGCTTTGGGACTGGCGCTGCTGTTCCAGTCCACCGGCCATCCCAATCTGGCCGCGCTGGCCCTGGTCGCGGCGCTCTATCACGCGCTCAATCATGCGCTGTTCAAATCGCTGCTGTTCCTGGGCGCCGGCGCCATCCTGCACAGCACCCACGAGCGCGATCTGGACCAGATGGGCGGCCTGCTGCGGCGGATGCCCTGGACCGGCTCGTTCTTCCTGATCGGCTGTCTGTCGATCTCGGCCCTGCCGCCCTTCAACGGCTTCGTATCGGAATGGCTGATCTTCCAGTCGGCGCTGCAAGCCTGGAATCTGGACAGCGGCGTACTGCGCAGTCTGGTGCCGATCGCCTCGGCGGTGCTGGCGCTCACCGGCGCGCTGGTAGCGGCGACCTTCGTCAAGGTCTACGGCATCGCCTTTCTGGGGCAGGCGCGCTCGCGTCATGTGCGCCGCGCCCGACCCTCGCCCAAGGGGATGTGGGCCGGCCAGGGGCTGCTGGCCGGGCTCTGCGTGCTGTTCGGCGTACTGCCGACCCAGATCCTCGGCCTGCTCGATCCTGTGGCCGACCAGCTACTGGGGACGGGCGTGCCGCAGGCCGGCGCGAACGGCTGGCTGTGGCTGACGCCGATCTCCGCCGAGACCGCCAGCTACAGTGCGCCCCTGACCATCCTGCTGCCGGCCCTGATCGCGGGCACGGCTCTCTGGTGGTTCAAGCGTCGCGCCTCCTGGCGGGTGCGGCGCTGCGATCCCTGGGATTGCGGATTCGCCGCGCCGACGCCCCGGATGCAATACAGCGCCGCCTCCTTCGCCCAGCCGATCCGGCGCGTCTTCGCGCTGCTGTTCCTGATCGACGAGGGCCGGGATCAGGGCGCGGATGGTTCGGTGCGCTACCGGCTCAGGATCGCCGATCGTGCTTGGGGCTGGCTCTATGTGCCGGTGGCGCGCGCGGTCGACAGCTCGGCGCGACGGGTGGCGCGCCTGCAATCGGGCAGCGTGCGCGTCTATCTCGGCTGGACGCTGGTGACGCTGCTCGTGCTGTTGTGGGTCATCTCATGAGTGCCTGGTTCATCGCCCTGCTGCAAGCCCTGCTCTGTGTGGCCCTGGCCCCGCTGCTGGTCGGCTGGGTGCGCCGGGTCAAGGCGCGGCTCCAGAACCGGCGCGGCGCACCCCTGCTCCAGCCCTATGCCGATCTGCGCAAGCTGATGATCAAGGAGACGCGCGTGGCGCACACCGCCTCGCCGCTGTTTCGGGTCGCCCCCTATATCGTCTTCGTCGCCACCTGGCTGGCGTGCGCCACCGTGCCCCTGATCGCGCTCGATTTGCCCACCGCGGGCATCGCCGACATCATCGTGCTGGTGGGGCTGCTGGCGCTGGGGCGCTTCTTCCTCGCCCTGGCCGGGATGGACGTGGGCACGGCCTTCGGCGGGATGGGCGCCTCGCGCGAGATGCTGATCTCGGCGCTGGCCGAGCCGGCACTGCTGATGGCGGTCTTCACCCTGGCCATGACCGCGCACAGCACCAGTCTGGTCGGGGTGATGGAGCATCATCTGACCGATGGCTTCCTGCTGCGCCCGTCCTATCTGTTCGCCTTCGGGGCTCTGGTGCTGGTGGCGCTGGCCGAGTGCGGGCGTATCCCGGTCGACAACCCGACGACGCATCTGGAGCTGACCATGGTCCACGAGGCCATGCTGCTCGAATACACCGGACGCCATCTGGCGCTCATGGAATGGGCGGCCTGGATCAAGCTGCTGCTCTATGGCGTGCTGATCGTCAACGTCTTCCTGCCCTGGGGCATCGCGACCGAGTTCACGCCGGCGGCGCTGGCGCTGGGACTGGTCGCCGTGGTCGTCAAGCTGGCGCTGCTGGGCGCAGCGCTCGCGCTCGGCGAGACGCTGATGGCCAAGATGCGGCTGTTCCGCGTGCCGGGATTTCTGAATCTGGCACTGCTCCTGGGTCTGCTGGGGCTGCTGAGCCATGTGATCCTGGAGGTCGGTGCATGAGTCTGGCTGTGATGCCGCTGCTGCAACAGTTCGTCGTACTGATGGCGGCGCTGGCGCTGTTTCTGTCCTTCGTGCTGCTGGCGCAGACGCGGCTGGTGGCGGCCATCCATGTCTTCGCCTGGCAGGGGGCGCTGGTGGCGGCCGTGACCTTCACCGTGGCCCTGACCGGGCACGCCGGGCATCTCTATTTCTCGGCGCTCCTGACCCTGACCCTCAAGGCGCTGTTGATCCCCTGGATGCTGCATCGTCTGGTGCGCCGTCTGGGGCTGGAGCGCCACACCGAGCATCTGCGGCATCCGGCGCTGGTGGTCATGGCCGGCGTGGCGCTGGTGATCTTCAGCTACTGGCTGGTGCTGCCGATGGTCGAACAGGGGCTGGCCTTCACCCGCAACATCATCGCCGTGAGTCTGGCGCTGGTGCTGATCGGGCTGCTGATGATGGTGTTCCGCCACCAGGCCGTGGCGCAGGTGCTGGGTTTCATGTCGATGGAGAACGGATTGTTCCTGGCCGCCGTCTCCGCGACCTCCGGGATGCCGCTGGTGGTCGAACTGGGCGTGGCCTTCGATCTGCTGGTGGCCATGGTGCTGTTCGGCGTGTTCTTCTTCCAGATCCGCGAGAGTATCGACTCGCTCGATGTCGACCGGCTCAATCGGTTGAAGGAGGTGGAGTAGATGGACCGCGCACGACTCTGCGACTCCGACGGCAGGCTCTGACATGGCGCCCTTGCTGCTGACATTGCTCACGCCCCTGATCGGCGGACTCGCTCTCTTCCTGGTGCGGGCGCTCGGGACGGCGGGCCGGCTCAATCTGGCCGTCTCGGGCCTGACCCTGCTCGGCTCGCTCTGGCTGGCCTGGACGGTCGCGCAGGTCGAGATCGTCGCGGGCCTGGGCTTCCGGGTCGATGCCTTCAACGTCTATCTGATCGTGCTCACGGCCTTCGTGGGGCTGACCACGGCCATCTTCTCGCGACCCTACATGGAGCATGTGCAGGCGAGCGGGCGCATCAGCGTGCTCAATCTGCGTCTCTACCACGGCCTTTATCAGGCGTTCATTCTGACCATGCTGGTGGCCCTGAGCACCGACAATCTCGGCGTGCTGTGGGTGGCGGTCGAGGGCGCGACGCTCGCGACCGTGCTGCTGGTCTCGCTCTATCGCACCCCGGAGGCGGTCGAGGCGGCCTGGAAATATTTCATCCTCTGCGGCGTGGGGATCGCGCTGGCCCTGTTCGGCACGGTGCTGACCTATTTCGCGGCGCAACTGGTGCTCGCCGACACCGAATCCGGGCTGACCTGGAGCGTGCTCCATGCCCACGCCGCCGCGCTCGATCCGACCGTGATGCGCATCGCCTTCGTGTTTCTGCTGGTCGGCTATGGCACCAAGGTCGGTCTGGTGCCTATGCACCAGTGGCTGCCGGACGCGCATTCCGAGGGACCGACGCCGATGTCGGCGGTGCTCTCGGGCCTGCTGCTCAATGTGGCGCTCTATGCGGTGGTGCGGCTCAAGATGCTGGTCGACGGCTCGCTGGCCGCGACCGACACGCCGTATCTGGCCGGGGCGCTGCTGATGGGGTTTGGGCTGGTCTCGTTCGTGGTGGCGGCGCTGTTCCTGCACCTTCAACGCGACATCAAGCGGCTGTTCAGCTATTCGTCGATCGAGCACATGGGGCTGATGACCTTCGCCTTCGGGGTCGGCGGGCCGCCGGCGACCTTCGGCGCGCTGCTGCACATGCTGGTGCATTCGCTCACCAAGTCGGCGATCTTCGTCACCGTCGGGCACGCGACCCATCTGGCCGGCACCCAGTCGATCGAGCGCATTCGCGGGCTGATCCGCACTCAGCCGGCGATCGGCTGGTCGCTGCTGTTCGGCGTGGTGGCCATCGCGGGGTTTCCGCCGTTTGGGGTCTTCACCAGCGAATTCCTGCTCCTGACCGCGACCATGCAGACATACCCCTGGTTCACCGTGGTCCTGTTGAGCGGACTGGCGATCGCCTTCGCCGGACTGTTCCGGCATCTGCATCCGATGGTCTACGGCACAGCACCCGAGGGACAGATGCCGGTCTCGGCGAACCTGCTGCCGGTGCTCGTCCATCTGGGACTGGTGCTGTGGCTGGGGTTGTCCATCCCCGGTTTTCTCGCTGAATGGCTGGATCGGGCCACTACCATGATCACGGGCGGGGGATTGCTATGAGTGGCTGCGACTGGTTGTCCGATTTTTTGAGCCGCCTCGGTGAATCCAGCGCGAACATCCATGACGCCAAGCCGCTTGCGCCCGCTCGGAGGTTGATCCTTGATCCAGCGCTCTGGGAACCGGCGGCGCGAGCGGCGGTCGCTATGGGGCTGCGTCACGCCGGTGTCTGGGTCGATCCGCTCGACACGCCCGCCGATCCGGTGCGCGATGGTGCCGAACCGCGTCTGCGCGTGATGGCCTGTCTGGAGCGCGACGGCGACTATCTGATCCTGGAGACCGAGGTTCCGCTGAGCCGGCCGCATCTAGCCTCACAGGCACCTCACTTCCCTGGAATCGGTCGCCTGGAACGCCACGCGCATGACCTGACCGGACTCATCTGGACCGATCAGCCCGATGGACGCCGCTGGACGCGCCATCAGGCTTGGCCTGAGGATCGCTTCCCGTTGCGCGCCGATTTTCCCGTGAGCGGCGAGGACACCGGACGCGCCCCGGCCGATGCAGAGTATCCCTTCGCGCCCATCCAGGGCAGCGGCGTCCACGAGATCCCGGTCGGCCCGGTCCATGCCGGCATCATCGAGCCGGGACACTTCCGCTTCCAGGCCATGGGCGAGGAGGTCTTGCGGCTGGAGGAACGGCTCGGCTATGTCCATCGCGGAGTCGAGAAGCTCGCCGTCGGACGTGATCCGTCCGGACTGGCGCGGCTCGCCGGGCGGGTCTCGGGTGATTCGACGGTCGCCCATGCCTGGGCGGCCTGTCAGGCCATGGAGCGCGCCACCGGCTGTGAGGCGCCGCCGCGCGCCCTGGCCCTGCGCGCACTCCTGGCCGAGCGCGAACGCATCGCCAATCATCTCGGCGACATCGGCGCCATTTGCAACGACGTCGGTTTCGCCTTCGCGCATGTCCAGTGCGCACGACTGCGCGAGCAGTGGCAGCGGCGCTCGCGCGAGCTGTTCGGGCATCGGTTGCTGATGGATGTGGTCATCCCCGGCGGTGTCGCCCAGGATCTGTCGGTCGGCGGCTTCCATGATCTACGACTCGACCATGCCGCGCTCCGTCAGGCCATCGACCCCATCTTCGACATCGTCGAGGATCTGCCCTCGCTCGACGACCGCTTGCTCACGACCGGCATTCTGTCCGAAGCCGATGCCCGTGAACTCGGCTGCACCGGCTATGTCGGCAAGGCCAGCGGTCTGGCGTTCGATGTGCGCCGCGACAGCCCCTACCCGCCCTATGATCGACTGCGGGTCGAGGTGCCGGTCCAGACCGAGGGTGACGTGGCCGCACGGGTGCGGGTGCGGCTCGGCGAGGTGCGCGGCAGTCTGTGGATGCTCGATCGCCTGCTCGACGATCTGCCGACGGGCGAGATCCGGACACCGCTCCCGTCGCCCGAAGCCGGCGCCCTGGGCTTGGGGTTGATCGACGGCTGGCGCGGCGAGATCCTGAGCTTCGTGCGTTTCGACGACACCGGACGCATCGCCCGCTACTTCCCGCGCGACCCGAGCTGGTTCACCTGGCCGGCGCTCGAACGGCTGATCCTGGGCAACATCGTCCCCGACTTCCCGGTCTGCAACAAATCGGTCAACGGCTCCTATGCCGGCCATGACCTTTGAGCGTCGCCTTCAGCCCGCGCCGTCCCCCGACTGGTCGGGCGGCGATTCCTCCAAGGGCTCCAGCGACTCGATATTGAGCAGATGCACCCGCCGGCTGTCGGCGCGCATCACGGTGAAACGGAAGCGCCCGAGTTCCACCGACTCGCCGCGCTTGGGCAGATGCCCGAAGGCATTGACCACCAGCCCGCCGATGGTGTCGAACTCCTCGTCTGAGAAATCGCTGCCGAAGTATTCGTTGAAATCCTCGATCGGGGTGCGCGCCTTGGCGCTGAAATCGTTCTCGCCGCGGCGGAAGATGCCCGAGCCCTCGTCATAGTCGTGCTCGTCGTCGATCTCGCCGACGATCTGTTCGAGCACGTCCTCGATCGTCACCAGACCCGAGGCGTTGCCGTACTCGTCGACCACGATCGCCATGTGATTGCGGCTGGCGCGAAACTCCTTGAGCAGCACGTTGAGCCGCTTGCTCTCGGGCACGAAGACCGCCGAGCGCAGCAGATCGCGGATGTTGAAGGCGCGCCGACCGGTCTCGACGCAGAAGGAGAGCAGATCCTTCGCCAGCAGGATACCGACCACCTCGCCCTTGTCGTCACCGGTGACGGGAAAGCGTGAATGGGCCGACTTGACCGCGATCTGGAGGATCTTCTCCAGCGGGTCGTCGCGGCGCAGCGCGACCATCTCGGCGCGCGGGACCATGATGTCGCGCACCCGCAGGTCCGAGACCTGGAGCACGCCCTCGATCATGCTCAGGGCATCCGCGTCCAGCAGTTCCCTCTGTCGCGCATCCTTCAGCAGCTCGATGAGCTGTTCCCGGTCCTGTGGCTCGCCACCCAGCAGTTGGCCCAGACGTCCGAGCCAGTTGCGTGATCGCGAACCCTCGCTAGATCGATCGCTCGTCATGAGAAGTCTTGTCATCCTCCAGGTTGCCCTGGTCTTCATACGGTGGGGCGAATCCTAACCCGCCCAGGATCGCCGTTTCCAGTGTTTCCATCACGACGGCCTCGGCGTCCGTAATATGATCGTAATCAAGCAGATGCAGGACGCCATGCACGACCATGTGCGCCCAGTGCGCTTCCGGCGTCTTGCCCTGCTCAAGCGCCTCGCGCCGCACCACCTCAGTGCAGATCACCAAGTCGCCGAGCAGGTCATGGATGGGGTCGTCCGTGTCCAGACCGGGCGGCGGCTCGAACGGAAAGGACAGCACATTGGTCGGCTTGTCGCGTCCGCGATACTGGAGATTGAGCGACTGACTCTCGTCGGGGTCGACCAAGCGGATGGTCAGCTCGGCGCGTGGGCGTTGAAACGGCGGATCGGCCTGCTCCAGCACGGCCTGGACCCAGCGCTCGAATTGGGGCGGCAGCGGATGATCGGCGTCCTCGGTGGCGACCTGTAGATCCAGCTCCAGTTCGACGCTCATGGCTGATTCTCGAAGTCATCATAGGCGTTGACGATGCGCTGCACCAAGGCATGACGCACCACGTCGCGGGCGTTGAAGAAGGTGAAGCTGATGCCCTGGACGTCCTTGAGGATCTCGACCGCCTGTCGCAAGCCGGACGGCTGGCCGCGCGGCAGATCGACCTGGGTGACGTCGCCGGTGATGACGGCGGTCGAACCGAAGCCGATACGGGTCAGGAACATCTTCATCTGCTCGGGCGTGGTGTTCTGCGCCTCGTCGAGGATGATGAAGGATTCGTTCAGGGTGCGGCCGCGCATGTAAGCCAGCGGCGCCACCTCGATCACATTGCGCTCGATGAGCTTGTTGACCTTCTCGAAGCCGAGCATCTCGAACAGGGCGTCATAGAGCGGACGCAGATAGGGGTCGATCTTCTGCGCCAGATCGCCGGGCAGGAAGCCGAGCCGCTCGCCCGCCTCGACCGCCGGGCGCACCAGCAGCAATCGGCGCACCCGATCGGACTCCAGCGCCTCGACCGCGCAGGCCACGGCCAGATAGGTCTTGCCCGTCCCGGCCGGCCCGACGCCGAAATTGATGTCGTGCTTGAGGATGGCGTGCAGGTATTCCTGCTGATTGGGTCCGCGTGCCCGGATCAGACCGCGCTTGGTCTTGATGATCACGTCCGGCAGCCGGTCCTCGACCTGCTCCAGGAGCGCGTCCACGCCGGAGTCCTGGAGCACCAGATGGATGGTCTCAGGTGTCAGCACCGACTCGGCGGTCTCGGCATAGAGTGCGCGCAGCACCTGCTCGCCGAGCCGCACCGCATCGCCCTCGCCGATCAAGCGAAAGCTCGATCCGCGATTGCTGATCTCGATCCCGAGCCGGCGTTCGAGTTGACGGAGATGTTGATCGAACTGGCCGCACAGATTGGCCAGACGCGCGTTGTCCTCGGGCCTGAGCTCGAGGTCGATGGATTGGGGTTGGATAGTCAAGCGGCTCAGTGGGCCGGTTGCCCACGCAGTGAATTGGGGAGTGATTCGGTGATGGTCAGATCGACGAACCGGCCGATGAGTTCGGCCGGGCCGTCGAAGTTGACCACACGATTGTTCTCGGTGCGACCGGCGAGCTGGGCCGGATCCTTGCGCGACGGCCCTTCGACCAGCACGCGCTGCACCGTGCCGACCATCCGGCGACTGATGCGCTGGGCATTGGTGTCGATGCGCTGTTGCAGCCGTTCCAGACGCGCCTTCTTGACCTCGAGCGGCACCGCGTCCGGATAGTCGGCGGCGGGCGTGCCGGGGCGACGGCTGTAGACGAAGCTGAAGCTATGGTCGAAGCCGACCTGATCGATCAGATCCAGGGTCGCGGCGAAATCCTCGTCCGTCTCGTTCGGGAAACCGACGATGAAGTCCGACGAGATGCAGATGTCCGGACGCGCCTCGCGCAGTCGGCGGATCTTGGCCCGATATTCGAGCGCGGTATGCCCGCGTTTCATCGCCGCCAGGATGCGATCCGAACCGGACTGCACCGGCAGATGGACGAAGCTCGCCAGCTCGGGCACCTCGGCGAAGGTCTCGATCAGGTCGTCGCCGAACTCGACCGGATGGCTGGTGGTGAAACGGATGCGCCCGATGCCCTCCACCGCCGCCACATAGCGGATCAGCAACGCCAGACTCGCCGTGGAGCCATCGGCCATCAGACCGCGATAGGCATTGACGTTCTGGCCGAGCAGATTGATCTCGCGCACGCCCTGTTCGGCCAGATCCGCGACCTCGGCGATCACGTCATCGAAGGGACGGCTGATCTCCTCGCCACGGGTGTAGGGCACCACGCAATAGGTGCAGTATTTGGAGCAGCCTTCCATCACCGAGACGAAGGCGGTCGGCCCTTCGGCGCGCGGCGCGGGCAGACAGTCGAACTTCTCGATCTCGGGGAAGGAGACATCGACCTGGGGTCGGCGGCTGGTCTCCAGATCCTTGAGCATCTGCGGCAGCCGGTGCAGGGTCTGGGGTCCGAACACCAGATCGACATAAGGCGCACGGGTGCGGATCGCCTCGCCCTCCTGACTGGCGACACAGCCGCCGACGCCGATCACCAGATCGGGCCGCGCCTGCTTCCAGGGCTTCCAGCGTCCGAGTTGTGAAAAGACCTTCTCCTGCGCCTTCTCGCGGATCGAGCAGGTGTTGAGCAGCAGGACGTCGGCCTCCTCGGGCTGATCGGTCAGTTCCAGACCCGCCGCGACACGCAGCGCATCCGCCAGGCGCGCCGAGTCGTACTCGTTCATCCGGCAGCCATAGGTTTGAATGAAAAGCTTACGCGACATGGAGATCCGGTGGACGGGCGGCGGCGTCGATCGAGTGGGTCGAGATGGTAAGTGGGCGCGATTTCGCGGCTGGGCGTCGAGCCGGCATGGGATTCGGAACGCCGGGATGACAAGGCGGATCATAGTCCTGAATCGACGGCGGGCTGTCAAGATTGGACGACCCGATGCGGTGCGAACGGACGCTCGATTCGCAGTTTGCCCGGCACGGTTTTTTCGAGAGTGACCGTACTGATTTTTACCGTACTGAGGTGGTGCCAACTCGAAATCTTTCATGGGATGGGGGATAGGAACTTCCGGACATGCGGCCTCCTGCACGGCTTGCACGCCGTCTGCTCTTCCCCCAAGAAGTTGTCGGCGACAACCAAATCGCTATCAGCCGTTGCGGCGCTCGAAGTCCTGCATGAAGGCCACCAGTGCGTCCACCCCTGCTTCGGGCATGGCGTTGTAGATGCTCGCACGCATACCGCCGACCGAGCGATGCCCCTTGAGCGTGGTCAACCCCGCGGCCTTTGCTTCCTTGAGGAAGACCTCGTCCAGATCGGCATCGGCCAGGGTGAAGGGCACGTTCATCCAGGAGCGATCCGTCGGCGCGACCGGGTTGGCATAGAAACTCGACGCATCGATAGCGTCATAGAGCTTCCTGGCCTTGCGCGCATTGACCTCGGCCATCGCCGACAGACCGCCCATGTCCTTCAGCCACTTGAACACCAGTCCCGCCAGATACCAGGCATAGGTCGGCGGGGTGTTGTACATGGACTCGTTGTCGGCATGGGTCTTGTAATCGAGCATGATCGGCGTGCCGTTGATCGGCTGGCCGATCAGATCCTCGCGCACAATGACGATGGTCAGCCCCGCCGGGCCGATGTTCTTCTGCGCACCGGCATAGATCAGCCCGAACTTCGAGACATCGATCGGGCGCGACAGGATGGTCGAAGACATGTCCGCAACCAGCGGCTTGCCGCCGGTCTCGGGCACATAGGGAAACTCCACACCCTCGATGGTCTCGTTCGGCGTGTAATGGACATAGGCCGCATCGGCGCTCAGATTCAGCTCGTCCTGAGCCGGCGCGCGGGTGAACTTGCTCGACTCGGTGCTTGCCGCAACATTCACGCGACCATAGCGACGCGCCTCGGCGATCGCCTTCTTCGACCAGGAACCGGTGTTGATGTAGTCCGCCCCTTCGGCCCCGCGCAGCAGGTTCATGGGGATCATGGCGAACTGGAGCGAAGCGCCGCCCTGCAGAAACAGCACCCTGTAATTGGCCGGAATCGCGAGCAGCTCGCGCAGATCGGCCTCGGCCTCGGCGGCGATGGACATGAACTCCTTGCCGCGATGGCTCATCTCGGCCACGCACATGCCGCTGCCGCGCCAATCGAGCATCTCGTCGCGGGCCTGAGCCAGGACCGCCTCGGGCAGCATCGCGGGACCGGCACTGAAGTTATAGACGCGAGCCATTCTGACATTCCCCATGGGTTGAGTGTTCTGTGGTGGACATCCCGCAGGATGTGGTGAGCGGAGCGAACCGTCTCGGTCGCGCGTGAGGCGGCTCCAGCGTCACCGCCTCCTGCAAGCTATGCGCGCCTCGGCGGTTCGATCACGATTCTAGGCATCATCCGCCACGGACGTCTCGCTGTCCTCGGCGGACTCCTCGCCCGTCTCCTTGTCGCCTTCCAGGGCGGCGATGCGCTCGACGAAGACCAGTCGCTGACCTTCGCCGAGATTGATCAATTTGACCCCCTTGGTATTGCGCCCGACCACCGGGATCTGATCGACCGAGGTGCGGATCAGGGTGCCGTCGTCGGCGATCAGCATGATCTCGTCGCCCGGATGGACCAGGATCGCGCCGACCTGGGCGCCGTTGCGCTCGGCGGTGTCGATGGCGATCACGCCCTGGGTGCCGCGCCCCTTGGTCGGGAACTGATCCACGTCGGTGCGCTTACCGTAGCCGTTCTCGGTGACGCTGAGCACGGTGCCGCCGTCCTCGGGCGCGACCAGGGCGATCACCCGCTGTCCCTCCTGGAGCATCACGCCGCGCACGCCATGCGCCCCGCGCCCCATCGAACGCACCTGACTCTCGGAGAACCGCACCGCCTTGCCCGCCGAGGTGAACAGCATCAGATCCTGCTCGCCGCGCGTGATGGCCGCGCCGACCAGCAGCTCGTCCTCGCGCAGGTCGATGGCGATGATGCCGCGCGACAGTGGACGTGAGAAGTCCTTGAGCGGGGTCTTCTTGACCGTACCGGCGCTGGTGGCCATGAACACGAAGAAGCCGTCCTCGTAGTCGCGCACCGGCAGCAACGTGGTGATGCGCTCGCCCGCCTCCAGCGGCAGCAGGTTGACCATGGGCCGTCCGCGTGCGCCGCGTCCGGCCTGGGGCAGCTCGTAGACCTTGAGCCAGTAGACCCGTCCACGGCTGGAGAAGCAAAGCACGGTGTCGTGCGAGTTGGCGACGAAGATGCGGTCGATGAAGTCCTCTTCCTTGATCGCGGTCGCGCTCTTGCCCTTGCCGCCGCGCTTCTGGGCCTGATAGTCGCTGATCGGCTGGGCCTTGACGTAGCCCTGATGCGAAAGCGTGACGACCATGTCCTCGGGCGCGATCAGATCCTCCAGGGTCAGATCCGTTTGATCGACCTGGATCTCGGTGCGACGCGCGTCGCCGAACTGGTCGCGCACGGCGATCAGCTCCTCGCGGATGACCTCCATCAGCCGATCCGGATCGGAGAGGATCAAGAGCAGCGCGGCGATGGTCTCCAGGATGTCCTCGAATTCCTTGAGGATCTTGTCCTGCTCCAGCCCGGTCAGGCGATGCAGTTGCAGATCCAGGATCGCCTTGGCCTGACGCTCGCTGAGCCGATAGCCGGCGTCGCTGAGACCGAAGCAGGCTTCGAGTTCTTCCGGGCGGGTGCGGTCGGCCCCGGCGCGCTCCAGCATCCCGGTCACGGCGCCGGGCGGCCAGTGGCGTTCCATCAGCCGCTCGCGGGCCTCGGCGGGATTGGCGGCGGCCTTGATGGTGGCGATCACCTCGTCGATGTTGGCGAGCGCGATGGCATAGCCTTCCAGCACATGCGCCCGGTCGCGTGCCTTGCGCAGTTCGTAGAGGGTGCGGCGCGTGACCACGTCGCGGCGGTGGCGCAGGAAGTATTCGAGGATCTGCTTGAGGTTGAGCGTCAGCGGCTGGCCGTCGACCAGCGCGACCATGTTGATGCCGAACACCTGCTGGAGCTGGGTGTGCTGATAGAGATTGTTGAGCAGCACCTCGGAGTGGGTGTCGCGCTTGAGTTCGATGACGATGCGCATCCCGTCCTTGTCGGACTCGTCGCGCAGACCGTCCTGGGCGATACCCTCGATCTTCTTCTCCTTGACCAGCTCGGCGATGCGCTCCAGCAGGCGCGCCTTGTTGACCTGATAAGGGATCTCGGTGATGACGATCGCCTCGCGTCCGCTACGCTTCTGGGTCTCGGTCGTGGCGCGCGCGCGCATCACACAGCGACCGCGCCCGGTGCGGTAGGCTTCGCGGATGCCGCGCACCCCATTGATGAGACCGGCGGTCGGGAAGTCCGGTCCGGGCACGATCTCCATCAGCTCGTCGAGCGTCACCAGCGGATTGTCGATGATCGCCAGACAGGCGTCGATGACCTCGCGCAGATTGTGCGGCGGGATGTTGGTCGCCATGCCGACGGCGATGCCCGAGGAGCCGTTGACCAGCAGATTCGGAAAACGCGCCGGCAGGACCGAGGGTTCGTGCTCGGTGTTGTCGTAGTTCGGGACGAAATCGACCGTTTCCTTGTCCAGATCGTCGAGCAGGGTATCGGCGATGCGCGTCATGCGCACTTCGGTGTAACGCATGGCCGCCGGCGGATCGCCATCGACCGAATTATGGACGAAGACACCGCACGCGAGCAGGAAATTGTGATGATGGTCGACCGTGATGTCGTAGGTGTCTGCGCGCTCGGTGAGTCGACGTTGACTGACAACCCGATGGTTATAATGCCTGCCCGCCGTAACGAGCGCATCAAAGTCGCCGAAATACTCGACGGCCTTGTTCAGGCGCGGAATCCAGTTCCGCTGACGATTCGATTCATACAGATCGGGAGTAACATCGCAGTCAGGGATACGAATGCTGTCGTAAGCCATTTCGAAGACCCCAGGCATGAGGCTGTCGTCCGGCGTCAAGTCCTGCGCTTCCTTGTAGGAGCCGTCGCGCAGCATGAAGCGATGATCGGGCGTGCAGCGGACGACATCACCGGTGTCGAGCGTGAGTTCCAGCAGCTCGGCATCGGGGCGGGTCAGGCGCGCATGACGCCCTTCGGCGATGACGATCTTGCCGGTCTTGTCGACTGCATAGACATAGAAGATTTCGTTGGGCGTGAGTTGCGCCAACTCGGCGAACGTCTTCTCGGTGCCGTCGGCCAGTTTGATGGCCGTATCGCCGGTGAAGCAACCGAAGTTGCCCTGACCGTCGATGAGCAGATTGCGTAGCGAGAACGGCTGGGCCATGCGCACCATGGTGTCGTAGATGGCCGCGTCGCCGTGGGGGTGGTACTTACCCATGACGTCGCCGACCACGCGCGCCGATTTGCGATAGGCCCGGTTCCAGACGTTGCCCTGCTCATGCATGGAGAAGAGGACACGCCGGTGCACCGGCTTGAGGCCATCGCGGACATCCGGCAGGGCGCGACCCACGATCACGCTCATGGCGTAATCGAGGTAGGACTGACGCATCTCGTCTTCGAGATTGATGGGCAGGACTTCTTTGGCGAAATCTGGCATGGGCGTGATGAACCGACTCTGAGGCGCCCGACAGGGAACGGGCGCGTGACCGCGCGGGCTTGGTGTTTAACGGTGCGATTCTACCACGACAGCGGGGCCGGACCGCGTTTCCGGGCCGGCATCAGCCGCGACTCGGCTGCAATTCGCCACCCGCAGATCCGGCCGTCTGTTGCCGCTCGGCGCCTCAGAACGTAGGCCACTGCGGCTCGGGCGGTTGGGGGGCCGGCCGGGCGAACAGATAACCCTGCACCAGATCCGCCCCCTGCCCCACGACATAGGCCAGCTCGGCCTGGGTCTCGACGCCCTCGGCCAGCACCTGGATGCCGAGATCGCGCGCGATGCCGACCAGCGCCCGGAACACCGACTGGCGCTGGGTATCGGTATCGATCCCGCGCACGATCTCCATGTCGATCTTGATGATGTCGGGCTTGAGCGTGGCGAGCAGATTGAGCGAGGCATAGCCGCTGCCCACGTCGTCGAGTGCGACCCGGTAGCCAGCGCCACGGTAGAAGTCGAGGATGCGCTTGAGATGATCGAGGTCTCCGACCCGTTCGGTCTCGACCACCTCGAACACCAGCCGACCCGGATCGAACCCGAGCTTGCGCGCCCAACCGACCGTGCTTTGCAGACAGTGTACCGGGTCATAGATCGCGGTCGGCACGAAGTTGATGAAGATCTGCCCCTGGAGCCCGGCGGCCGCCGCACACCGTAGCGCCGACTCGCGCGCCTGGCGGTCGACCTGGAACAGCAGGTCATTGTCGCCGGCGAGCGTGAAGATCTCCCCCGGAAACATCAGGCTGCCGTCGGATCGCCGGCCGCGTAGCAGCGACTCGTACCCGACCACGGCACCATCGGTCGCCGACAGGATCGGCTGGAACCAGGAGACGAAGCGCTTGGCCTCCAGGATCTCGATCAGACCACAGGCATCGAGCAGCCCCAGCCATTGTTCGAGCGTGCGCGCACGGGTGAACGAGTGGAAACTCAGAGCCTCGCCCGGCTCCAGCAGCAGCGCCGAGAGTCCGCGTCGTTCGAGCGCATTGAAGGCCTGGGCATCGCGCACCCGTTGCAGGAACTCGAACAGATTGGCCTCGTGCAGACGCAGTTCCAGCCCCGCGTCCTCGAAATCCAGACCCTCGACCTCCAGAAAGCCGATCAGGATCTCGATGAGTTCGCGCACGGCTCCGGTCAGGAGCAGGGTGCCGCGCGTCTCGACCGAGAGCGGAAGTGTCCGACAGCGTGAACAGGCCATGGCGGCGGGTCTCCTTGCAGTCCGATCGGATGAGAATTTCAGTCCATCAGCGCGCGCATCTTCTCGGTGGTGGGATCCAGCACCACGCCGCGTTCGGTGACGATGGCATCGACCAGCGCCGCCGGGGTGACGTCGAACACCGGATTGCGCGCCGCACAGCCGGCCGGGGCGATGCGCCGCCCGCCGCAGCCGAGCAGCTCGTCGGGGTCGCGCTCCTCGATCGGGATCTCGGCGCCCGAGGCGATGGCCATGTCGACGGTCGAGGTCGGCGCCGCGACCATGACCTTGATGCCGTGATACTTGGCCATGACCGCCAATCCATAGGTGCCGATCTTGTTGGCGACATCGCCATTGGCCGCGATGCGGTCGGAACCGACGATCACCCAGCCGATCCGTCCTGTGGCCATGAGACTCGCCGCCGCGCAGTCGGCCTGGAGCGTAACCGGGATGCCGTCCTGCATCAGCTCCCAGGCGGTCAGGCGTGCGCCCTGCATCCAGGGGCGGGTCTCGTCGGCATAGACGCGACGGATCTTGCCGGCGGCATACGCACTGCGCACCACGCCGAGCGCGGTGCCGTAGCCGCCGGTGGCCAGCGCGCCGGCGTTGCAGTGGGTGATGATCTCCGTCGGCTCGGTGATGAGTTCGGCACCCAGATCGCCGATGCGTCGATTGGCGGCGCGGTCTTCCTCGTGGATGGCGAGCGCTTCATCGAGCAGCGCCCGGCTCGGATCGCTGGTATCCAACCGCTCGATCAGGTCACGCATCCGCCGGATCGCCCAGAACAGATTGACGGCGGTCGGACGCGAGGCGGCCAGTCGCTCCAGATCGGCCTCGATCGCCTGCTTCCAGTTCGCGCCCGCGCCGGCATAGGCCGCACGTCCGGCCAGCGCCACACCATAGGCCGCCGCCACGCCGATCGCCGGTGCGCCGCGCACCACCATGTCGCGGATGGCCGTGGCGACCTCGGCGGCCCGGTCATAGCTCAGGAACTCGGCGCGCTCGGGCAGGGTGCGCTGATCGGCCAGATAGAGCCGTCCGTCGTGCCAGAGGGCGGCGTCGTCGGGCGTGGGCGTGGTGGGCGGCGTGGTTTTCATCGAAGGCTCCTTTGTGGCATGTTGGCGCCTATTCTCCTTCATTCGCCCACAGATACCAAAGGACCGCGCGATGCACGCCGAACTGCTCATCCATGCCGAGTGGATCCTGACCGTCGATCCCGAGAATCGCCAACTGACCGATCATACCATCGCCATCGCCGACGGGCGTATCCGGGCGATCCTGCCTTATGAGGAGGCGCGGCGCACGATCCGGGCCGAGCAGACCGTCGAGTTGCCCGGTCATGTCCTGATCCCCGGTCTCATCAACGCTCACACCCATGCCGCCATGACCCTGCTGCGGGGCTTAGCCGACGACCTGCCGCTCATGACCTGGCTGCACGAGCACATCTGGCCGACCGAGGGGCGCTGGGTCGATGCCGGCTTCGTCGCCGATGGGACACGGCTGGCGGTGCTGGAGATGCTGCGCGGCGGCGTGACCTGTTACAACGACATGTACTTCCACCCCGAGGTTTCGGCTCAGGTGACGGACGAGGCCGGGATGCGTGCCGTGATCGGGATGATCGTGGTCGACTTCCCGACCGGCTATGCCGCCTCGCCCGATGAATACATCGCCAAGGGGCTGGCGCTGCACGAGCGCTATCGCGACCATCCGCTGATCCGGGTCGCTTGGGCGCCGCATGCGCCCTATTCGGTCTCGGACGCGCCGCTGCAGCGGGTGGCGACCCTGGCCTTCGAACTCGGCGTGCCGGTACACATCCATCTGCACGAGACCAGGGACGAAGTCGAGAACGCCGTGAACGCGCATGGCGAGCGGCCCTTCGCGCGGCTCGACCGGCTCGGCTTGATCGGTCCGTCGCTGGCATCCGTGCACATGACCCAACTGGAAGATGCCGAAATCGTGCGTCTGGCCGAGACGGGGGCGAGTGTCGTGCACTGTCCCGAGTCCAATCTCAAGCTCGCCAGCGGCTTCTGCCCGGTCGCGAAGCTCCTGGAGGCCGGTGTGAACGTCGCGCTCGGCACCGATGGCGCGGCCAGCAACAACGATCTCAATCTGCTCGGTGAGATGCGCACCGCCGCCCTGCTCGGCAAGGGCGTGTCCGGATCGGCCTCCGCCGTGCCCGCGACCGAGGCGCTGCGGATGGCGACCATCAACGGGGCGCGCGCGCTCGGACTGGACAGCGAGATCGGCTCGATCGAGCTGGGCAAGTCGGCCGATCTGGTCGCGCTCGATCTGCGCGACCCGCACACCCAGCCGCTCTATCACCCGGTCTCGCAACTGGTCTATGCCGCCGGACGCCATCAGGTGCGCCAGGTCTGGGTCCGGGGCCGTCAGGTCATCCGCGACGGCGTACCGACCACCCTGCATCTGGCCGAGGTGCTCTCGGAGGCGCAGATCTGGGGAGCGCGGATCGGCGGATGAGCGCCCCGAAAACGCCGCGCGCTCCAGAGACGTGGAAGCCACTCCGTTTTTCCAAAGACTTTGCACGCTTTGCTCCCCTGTGGTTCAAAGACGTTTTTGCCGACAGGATACCCGCATGTCACTCACACTCGCCGACCGGCTCTTCATCGCCCTGCAACACATCATCCCGCAGCGCCGGCTGTCCGAGTACATGTACCGGCTGGCGCGTGTCCGGTGGCGACCGTTCAAGCGTTTCATCATCCGCCACTTCGCGCGAATCTATCGGATCGACATGAGTCTGGCCCTGGAACCGGATCTGGACGCCTATCCGCACTTCAACGCCTTCTTCACCCGCGCACTGCGTCCCGATGCCCGCCCGCTCGATCCGGACCCGGCGGCTATCCTCTGTCCGGTCGACGGTGCCATCAGCCGGATCGGGACCATCGAGGCCGGACGGCTGATCCAGGCCAAGGGACGCGACTACAGCGTCGAGTCGCTGCTCGCGCTCGCGCCCGGCGAACCCCATCCCTTCGAGGGCGGGCGTTTCGCGACCATCTATCTCTCGCCGCGCGACTACCATCGTATCCACATGCCGCTCGGCGGGCGGCTCGATCAGATGGTCCATGTCCCCGGTCAGCTCTTCAGCGTCAACGCCGTCACGGCGGCGGGCGTGCCCGATCTGTTCGCGCGCAACGAACGTCTGGTGTGCCGCTTCGAGACCGAGGCCGGTCCCATGGCGCTGATCCTGGTCGGCGCCATCTTCGTCGGCGGCATCGAGACGGTCTGGGCCGGTGAGGTGACGCCGCCGCACTCGGGCCTGGAGCCGAAGCGCTGGGACTACGAGGTCGACGAGCAATGCATCCGGCTGGAGCGCGGTGAGGAGATGGGACGCTTCAATCTCGGGTCGACCGTGATCCTGCTCCTGCCGCCCGGTCAGGCCGAATGGGAGTCCGGGCTGGCGCCTGGGGATGGGGTCCGGCTCGGTCAGCGGCTCGGAACCTGGTGCGAGGCAGGTGCGGACGGACAGGGGCGCTGAGTTGGACGCCGAGACCGTCACCTGCCGCCCCGGATGTGCCGCCTGCTGCATCGCCGCCTCGATCACCAGCCCCATCCCCGGTATGCCGAACGGCAAGCCGGCCGATGTCGCCTGCGTACAGTTGAACCCGGATCTGACCTGCCGGCTCTCCGGCCGGCCCGAACGCCCGCGCGTCTGCGGCTCGCTCAAGCCCAGTCTGGAGATGTGCGGCACGGATCGCACGCACGCGCTCGCCCATCTGGCCGAGCTGGAGCGTCTGACCCGGCCCTGAGCGTTTGAATCACGCCGTTGCGCACCACACATGGAGCCTGTGCGGGCTCTGGAGTGATGGTGTGGCTCAGTGTGTCGATCACTCCCCAACCTGAACTCGGTGCCGGTCATCGAGCACAATCCGGACCTGATCGCCGAGTCCGACTGGGTGCTGGATCTCGGTCCCGAGGGGGGCGCCGGCGGCGGGCGCATGGTGGCCGAGGGACCGCCCGAGCGGCTGGTCGCGGACAGCGACGGGGCGACGGTGCGGGCCTTGGCTGAATACATCCGCATGGGCGATCATCCCTGATCGCACGCCATGCGCTCAACAATGTTCGAACACGACTGAAAACGCGCAGCCTGGATCTGGCCTGAAGCACAGCACTCGGATTGCGACCCAACATCCATCCAGGACGGCCGGGCTTGATCCCGACGGACGCATGACCGATCCTAAGCCCGCGTAGCGCGTGATCATACACACGAAAGGACGACATCATGAACCCAATCGCACGCCCGATCCTGACCGCCGCCGGCCTGTACCTGCTGACCGGCCTGACGCCGGCCCTGGCCTCCGCCGATGATCCCATGACCGAGGAGGCCAAGCAGATCGTCAAGGAATTCGCCGGACAGCTGCTGTCGGAACTCAATGCCGCCCTGGAGAGCAGCGGTCCCGTTGGAGCGATCGCGGTCTGCAATGAACGCGCCCCGGCCATCGCCGCCGAGCTCGGTGAGTCGAGCGGCTGGGAGGTGGGGCGCACCAGCCTCAAGACACGCAATACCCTGCTCAACACGCCGGACGCCTGGGAGATGCAGGTGCTCGAATCCTTCGAGACCCGTCTGGCCGATGGACAGCCCATCGATACCCTGGCCCGGGCCGAGGTGGTCGAGGACGAGCGGGGACGGGTGTTCCGTTTCATGAAGGCGATTCCGACCGCGGAACTCTGTCTGGCCTGTCACGGCGAACATATCGCCGAGCCGGTCCTCGAAGTGCTCGACGAACACTATCCGGACGACCGAGCACGCGGCTTCAAGGTCGGCGACATCCGCGGCGCCTTCACGCTGTCGAAGCCGCTGAGCGATTGAGCCGGCGTTCGTGACCCGAAGGCCCGGTCGCCGGCGGCGGCGATCGGGCCGCGCGATTCATCATTGGGGATAGAGACCATGTCAGAGGCGCGATTCGACATTCTGTTCGACGGCTCGCTCAAACCGGACGCCGATCCGCGTCTGGCACGCGAGCGTCTGGGGGCGGCCTTCAAGCTGGACGCCGCCGGCGTCGAGCGTCTCTTCGCCGGCAAGCCGGTCGCGGTCAAGCGTGACGCGGACCTGACCACGGCCGCCCGTTACAAGCGCGTCTTCGAGGAGGCCGGCGCCATCGTCACACTGCGGGCACTCGACGCCGTCGAGCCGGCCGCACCGCCCCAGGCTCCAGCGGCGGCTCCACCCTCTCCCACCGTGTCGCCGCCGACGGATCGCGCGCCGGCGGCTGCCCCTGAGCCCGTCGTCGAGCGCGCCGCGTCCGAACCGATGTCCGAGGCCGGCGCCGAGATGGACGCCAAGGCGGACACGGCGGGCGGGGTGACGACGAATCTCACCGCCGAAGGCGGCTTCGAGTTCCTCGAAGAACCGCCCAAGGTTAAGATGCCCGACCTCGATCTCAGCCATCTGAGTCTGGTCGGCGGCTCGGACTGGAGTCTGGCCGACTGCGAGCAGACACCCGAGCCGGTACGCATCCCCGACATCAGCCATCTGCGTCTCGACGAGATCGAGCCGCCCCCGGATGATAACGACCCGACTGGACAGAATCCCCCCCCATGAGTACAGACTTCGACCACATCGTCATCGGCGCCGGCATCAGCGGACTGGGCGCCGCGCATTTTTCCGCCCGGCGCGGCCTGAGCACGCTCGTGCTCGAAGCCGGCGACCGCGTCGGCGGCTGCATCAACAGCCAGGCGTTTTCCGCGCTCGGCGGCTTCTGGACCGAAGCCGGCGGGCATACCTGCTTCAACAGCTATGGCCACCTGCTGTCCATCCTCGACGATCTGGGGCTGACCAGCCAGGTGCATCCCAAGGTCAAGGTCGGCTACAAGCTCTGGAAAGACGGCAAGCGCCGCTCCATCTTCTCGGCCCTGCATCTGTTCGAGGGCGCGCGCTCGATTCCCAGGCTGTTCAAGGAACCCAAGGACGGGCGTAGCGTGCGCGACTACTATGGCGCCGTCCTCGGCCGGCGCAATTATCGGGATCTGCTCCAGCACGCCTTCCAGGCCGTCATCTGCCAGCCGGCCGACGACTATCCGGCCGAAGCGCTGTTTCGCCGCAAACCGCGCCGCAAGGAGGTCATCAAGGCGTTCACCTTCGCCGAAGGCCTCGCGACCATCCCGAACGCCATCGCCGCGCAGAAGTCGCTCGACGTGCGCACCGGGCAGCGGATCGAGCAGGTCGAAGTCGAGGGCGAGGGTTTCCGCATCCGGCTCCAGGACGGCACCGCGATCACGGCGGCGCATCTGACCCTGGCCGTCCCGCCCGACGTCGCCGCCCAGCTGATCCCGGCCGGTTTCGAGGAGGCGCGCGCCCTGGTCGCCGGCATCGGCATGGCCGAGATCGAGACCCTGGTGCTGGTCTTCCGCCAGGACGACCTGAAACTGCCGCCGATCGCCGGCCTGATCGCGGTCGAGGACGCCTTCTATTCCGCCGTCTCCCGCGACTTCCTGCCCGATGACCGGTATCGCGGCTTTGCCTTCCATTTCCGCCCCGGCGCGCTCGACGCCGACGCCCAGATCCGCCGTGCCTGCGAAACACTGGGCGTCGCGCCGGAACGGATCGCCGCCCAATCGCGTGTCCACAACCGCCTGCCCGCACTCCGCAAGGGTCATTTCGCGCTCGTCGAACGCCTCGACGCCGCCCTCGCCGGCAAACGGCTGGCCCTGACCGGCAACTGGTTCCTCGGCGTCTCGATGGAAGACGCTCTGACACGCAGTCACAGCGAGCACATCCGACTGTTCGGCACCCGCGCCTGAAGACATCTCAAACACACGGAGAACATATCATGCGACGCGCACTGATCCTGCCGCTGCTGATCGGCGCCCTGTCCGGTAACGCACTCGCCGAAGAGATCGGCAGCGTCTCGACCAAGTTTAAATGGATGGGCCCCAACGACAAGATCGTCATCGAGGTCTTTCAGGACGAAGAGATCCCCGGCGTGGTCTGCTATCTGAGCCGGGCCAAGACCGGCGGTGTCTCGGGCGCCGTCGGCGTGGCCGAGGACACCTCCGACGCCGCGATCGAATGCACCCAGATCGGTCCTGTCGCCTTGCCCGACGATGTGCGCTCCGGCAAACGCAATGGTGAACAGGTGTTCAAGAAACGCACCTCGCTCCTGTTCAAGAGCCTCCAGGTGGTGCGCTTCTACGACGGACCGCGCAATGCGCTCGTCTATCTGAGCTACAGCGACCGCATCATCGAAGGCTCGCCCAAGAACAGCGTCTCGGCGGTCGCCATCCAGCCCTGGAAGACAGAACCCGCGCCGCCGGCGGCGCCGTAGCGGCCATGCCAAGGATGGCTTATGGTCTCGAACCGAACCACGCTCAAGCCCCGCCCAATCAGCGGCAGGTTCAAGAGCGTGGCCGGCTCGGAGTGATCAGGAAGGTGGGAGGTTAAAACAGATCGATCAGCAAACGCTGAGCCTGGGCCACAGCCAGATCGTTGGAACCGGATGGCGTCGAGTCACCGAATTCCAAAACTTCGATCTCGACCGGAGTCACGCCACGGCCGAGCATGCCTATTTCACGCGCCGCTTCCTTGGAGAGATCGATCGTGCGTCCCCGTGCATGGGGTCCGCGATCGTTGATGATGACCTCGACCGAGCGACCGTTGTCTTTGTTGGTCACCAGAACTCGGGTGCCGAACTCCAGTGTGCGATGTGCCGCCGTCAGTTCCCCTTGGTCGAACCGCTCACCGCTTGCGGTGCGACGACCATCGAAGCGATCTCCGTAGTACGAGGCCATACCGTTGGTAGTGAAGGCCTGGGCCTGGGTCATTGGCAAGAGCGAAAAGGCTAGAGCCAAGGGTGATAGCCAGTTGCGTCGATAGACCAAAACGCTTCCTCCGCGTGTCGTTTGGTGTTTGGGTGCTTGAGCAAGAACCCTTCGGATACTTATGCGCGGTCGGATGCTAACCGCCAGGACACCAGGAAGGCAAGCGTTAATCTGCCTAAATCAAGCAATGATTTAGCGATGCTACCTTTTGTAACGGCTAAGGATAGAGCCGCCCGCACCCGTCAAATACGACCGATCCGGCAGCCAATCGGGGGATTTGCGGCTAGCGTTCACCGACATCCGAGCGCGTCAAGCGTACACTGGATTCCAACGCCGGATCGGGCGCAGCCGTCTCGAGTGGCAGGAACTCATACGACGCGATCCGCGTGTGCTGCACCGGCCGGTCGAGCGCCTCGGCCACGGCCGGATCGCGCCCATAGACATCGCGGCGCAGATGGAGATTGCCATCCGCATCGGCGCGCGCCGTCAGGTAATAGAGCAGCACCGGCAAAGGCTCCGACAGGTTGACATAGCGCGTCTGGGTGCCTTCCAGGACACTATCGATGCGCGCCCGGTCCCAGCCCGACTCTTCCAGCAGCAGCTCGGCGAACTTCATCGGATTCTGCACCCGCACGCAGCCATGACTCAGGGCGCGCGCCGAGCGCCCGAACAGCGCCTTGCTCGGCGTGTCGTGCATGTAGACGGCATGGCGGTTGGGGAACATGAACTTCACCCGCCCGAGCGCGTTGTCCGGTCCCGGTTGCTGGACCACGCGATAGCGTTTGTAATCAGCAGCATTGCCGCCGCTGACGCGGCGACCGGTGCGCCGGTCGATCAGGGTGTATTTGGCCGAGACATTGGTCAGTTTCTCCTGGATCGAGACCGGCACGGTCCAGGTCGGATTGAGCACCAAATGGTCGAGCCGGTCTCGGAACATGGGCGTCTGCGAATCTTCCTTGCCGACGATGACGCGCGTGCTCCAGGCGATCTCGCGACCGCGCACCAGATGGGCCATGTAGTCGGCGACATCGACGAAGACATAGTCGGGCGGCAGATCCTCGTAGAGCCAGCGCATGCGCTCCAGGTTGAGGCGGATGCGCTCGACCTTGGACTCGTCGATGGGATCGTTGATCGCCGCGAGCGTCTGGGCGCCGACCGCGCCATCAGCGCCCAGACCACGCCCACGCTGGAAGGCAAGCACGGCTTCGCGCAAGGCGGCATCGAAGGTCTCGGGCTGATCGGATGACACGCTCTCGCCATACCCCAATACCCGCAGACGCTCCCGCAGTTGGGCGACGCGCTCACCCCGGCTGCCGAGTGACAGTACGGGTCCGCCTGCAAGGGGAGGCAGTTCCTTGAGGTGGCGTGCGCCAGCGTAATGGCTCAGGACGCGCTTGAGATCCTGGTACCAGAAGGGCTGCTGAAAACGCCCGCCGAGGAAGTCGGCCAGATCGTCCGCTTCCAGGGCGCCGCGCATGTCCGCGATCAGACGCTCGGCGGGCACGGGCGCACGATCGTTCCATTTCTGATCGACGGCGACCGGATCGAGTTTGCCGTAGCGGGTGTGATGGGCATAGCGCAGGAGCGCATCGCTGAGCTGGAGATCGGCGGCGAGGCGTGCGGCGCCCTGGAGTGCGTCGAGTGCGCCCGGTCGGCTCAATCGGCGCAGCACCTCGACATGGAAGTCCTCGGGGCGGAAGCCTTCGGTGTCGCTTTGCTCGACGAGTTCGAGCAGCGCCTCGATCGGCGCCGGCTTGGACCAGGCCAGGGTGTAGCCGCGCTGGAGATAGAAGTCGGCGAGCACGGGGGCCGAGAGCAGCGGCACGCCGTCGATGGCCAGCGTCCTGGACTCGCGAAACGCCTCCAGGGTCGAGGCGAACAGTTCACTCGCGCGCCCGGTCGCGGGCGCCAGGAGGGTCAGCCAGGACAGCAGGACCAATGAGAGAGATGTCTTGATCAATGTTCAAACCTCGCCGATGAGTTCGACCCGCCCCTGGTCGTCGACCGTCTCCAGACGCACGGTGAAGCCCCACAGACGGCGGATGTGGCGCAGCATCTCAGGCACCGAGTCGCCCAGCGGGCGGCGCTGGTGCGCGAAGTGACGCAGGGTCAGTGAGCGGTCGCCGCGCCGGTCGACATTGTAGACCTGAATGTTCGGCTCGCGCGTGCCCAGATTGTACTGTTCGGCCAGCGCCTGACGCAGGGCGCGGTAGCCGCTCTCCTCGTGGATCGCCTTGACCTCCAGATATTCCTCCAGATCGTCGTCGGTGATGGCGAACAGGCGGAACTCGCGCATCAGGTTGGGCGACAGGAACTGGGCGATGAAGCTCTCGTCCTTGAAGTTGCGCATGGCGAAGTCGAGCACCTTGATCCAGTCGCCGCCGGCGATGTCGGGGAACCAGTAGCGGTCCTCGTCCGTGGGCGACTCGCAGATGCGGCGGATGTCGCGCATCATGGCGAAGCCGAGCGCATAGGGATTGATGCCGCTGTAATAGGGCGCATCGAACGGCGGCTGGAACACCACGCTGGTGTGCGATTGCAGGAACTCGATCATGAAACCGTCGCTGACGAGTCCGTCGTCGTACAGATGGTTCATGAGGCTGTAGTGCCAAAAACAATTATGCTTGATGAAGCAGGAGGCCTTGTAGGCGTGGGATTCTTCCACACTGAAATCGTAGACAGGCCCTTCGTCGTAATCGATCGCCTCGATGGTCGTCAGATCATCTTCGACCTGGAACCATTTTACGGAATCCAGTGCGTTTTGCAGCGCTTGACGCTTATAGGAGAGCCGAAAGCCGATCTGCTCCGCAAAGCGTTTGACGTCTTCGCCGGTGATTGTGAGTCGATGGGTTCCGTCTTTCTGGGGCCGCAGAGAACAGACGATCCCAAGATTCAGCAATAGCAGCTGCTCGACCTCCAGCAAGTCACGGCTCTTGCTGACAAGGATGACTTGACGCCCTCGCTCAGAGATACAGCCATCGGTATCGAAATGGCCGCGCAGAAACGCCTGTACCACGGAGCGCGGCGATTTCAGGATGATCTCGGGCACATGCTTGCGCCCGGCGGCACCCCAGCCGGTCGCAATCTGAAAAGTCTGCTTGAATAACCGCGCCAGAACGGCGCTGTAGACCGTTGAATTGAAGTGATTGCGATCCGGTCGGCGCGATGCCTTCACACCAAATTCGGCAAAGATCGTTTGCTCGAAAAACTCCAGTAGCTCCGGATCCTGTGACGTCAGATTCACACGGCTATCGTCGACGAATCCACCGCCGGTCACTTGCCCCAGCACCTCGGCCAAATCGGGCCCCAGTGTGTCTGGGCGCCGGGGCAGATCCTCGGGGCCAAGCAGTGACCAGGGAAGATCGGGATCGGCGCAGGCCGCCGTCCATTCATCGTGGCATTCCTGTAGGCGGACGCGCGTCCCGGCAGCAACGGACAGGGTCGGTGCCGAGCAACGCCATTTGGAATAGGTGCTCGTCGAAACGCCATGCCGACGGCACACCTCAGCTACGCGAGGTCGCACCTTTAGGTCATAGTCGATGACGGCCTCATTGGCGGCAAAAACACCATGTCCACGTTGAATCTCAACGACATCGCCCACCTTGAGATCCTGCAATTCGACCCACCGTCCTTTGACGAGGATTCGATGATCCGCACCGCCATGCAATTTATAACCATGCCGGGTACGAAGTCGGACACGCGGCTTGCTGGGATGCGAGAACCAGTCGACCACACGATTGCCATCCTCGACACGCCCTGAGAAACGCGACTCGACGAGTTCCTGGGCAGGCATCAGGCCCTGATCCGTGACGATCAGCGTATCACCGGTTACACAGGCCCAACCTTCATTCATCACCTGCGTCTGGCGCTGCGGATAGAAATATTGCCCGATCCGCCGCACGATGCGCACGATCTCGCGCTGCCAGGGTTCGAGCAAGGGCGCGTTCTTCTCGATGAAATAGAGGATGTTCTCCTGCGGTTCCTCCGGCCAGCGCTCCTCGCGCCGCGACTCGTCGTGCTCGGCGGCTGGCGGCAGGGTGCGCCAGAGGTCGTTGATCTGCGATTGAATATAATCCTCGCGCTCGCGCTGGCGGCGCTGTTCCTCGGCCATCGACAGGGGCGAGGGACGCTTGTAGCGGTCGACGCCGTGGTTCATCAGGGCATGGCAGGAATCGAGCAGCAGCTCGACCTCGTCGTAACCGTAGCGTTCCTCGCACTCGGCGATGTACTTCCGGGCGAAGACCAGATAGTCGATGATGGCGTCGGCGCTGGTCCAGGTACGGAACAGATAGTTGCCCTTGAAGAAGCTGTTGTGCCCATAGCAGGCGTGCGCGATCACCAACGCCTGCATCGGCAGGCTGTTCTCCTCCATCAGATAGGCGATGCAGGGATCGGAGTTGATGACGATCTCATAGGCCAGGCCCATCTGACCGCGCCGATAGGTCTGCTCGGTGGCGACGAACTGCTTGCCGAACGACCAGTGGTGGTAGTAGATCGGCAGTCCGACCGAGGAATAGGCGTCGATCATCTGCTCGGAGCTGATGACCTCGATCTGGTTGGCGTAGGTGTCGAGTCCGTAGACCTCATGGGCCAGGCGGCCGAGTTCCCGGTCGAAGCGCTCCAAGAGCGGAAAGGACCACTCGGATGAATCCGTGATGAGTCGTGTACTCATGCCGTCTGCCTCTTGAACAACTCGCGAAACACCGGATAGATGTCCTTGGCACCGTCGATCTCCTGCATCGCGAAGTGCGGATGCGCCGCCATTACTTCCTCGTAGGCATACCAGAGGCTCTGATGCTGGCGCGGCATGATCTCGACATAGGCGTAATAGCGCATCAGCGGCATCAGCTTCTCGATCAGCAGGTCGCGGCAGAGACTGGAGTCCGAATCCCAGTTGTCGCCGTCCGAGGCCTGGGCGGTATAGATGTTCCAGACGCTCGGGTCGTAGCGTTCCTTGATCACGTCATAGGCCAGATTGAGCGCGCTCGACACCACGGTGCCGCCGGTCTCGCGCGAGTAGAAGAAGTCCTCTTCGTCCACTTCCTGGGCGATGGTGTGATGGCGGATGAAGACGACCTCGATCCGGTCGTAGTTGCGCTTGAGGAACAGGTACAGCAGGATGAAGAAGCGCTTGGCCAGATTCTTGCGCTCCTGGTCCATGGAGCCCGAGACGTCCATGATGCAGAGCATGACGGCCTTGCTCGTCGGCTCGGGCAACTTGACGAAGCTCTGATAGCGCAGGTCGAAGGTATCGATGAAGGGCAGCGCGGCGATCCGGGTCTTGAGCCGGTCGATCTCGGCGCGCAGTTCGCCGATGTGCGGGTCGGTCTCCGGAACCCCATCGGCGAGCAAGCGCTCGACCTCTTCCTCCAGCTCGCGGATTCGGGCACGCGCGGGCGCACCGAGCGCGGTCCGCCGGGCGACCGCGCCCTTGAGCGAACGCACCACGTCGATGTTGGTCGGCGCGCCCTGGGTCGAATAGCCGGCGCGCACCGTCTTGAACTCGGTGGTGCCGATGAGCTGGTTGCGCACCAGATTGGGCAGTTCCAGATCCTCGAACAGCAGATCCATGAACTCCTCGCGCGAGAGTTCGAAGACGAAGTCGTCCTCGCCCTGCCCGTCCTTGCTCGCCCGTCCCTGACCCGAACCGCCGCCCTGCCCGCCCTCGGGCCGGCGGATGCGGTCGCCCGACTCGAACTGCTTGTTGCCGGGGTGCACCATGTCGCGCACCCCGCCCTTGCCGTGATGGAACACCGGCTCCGAGATGTCGCGCGACGGGATACCGACCTTCTCGCCGGAATCCATGTCGGTGATGCTGCGCTTGTCGACCGCGTCGGCCACGGCCCGCTTGAGCTGGGTCTTGTAACGCTTCAGGAAGCGCCGGCGGTTGACCGCACTCTTGTTCTTGCCGTTCAGACGCCGGTCGATGAAGTGTGACATAGGGACTCGCTGTGATGCTGGCGGTTCGAGTTACTGCGACTTGCGCACGCGCAGATACCACTCCGAGAGCAGGCGCACCTGCTTGGGCGTGTAGCCCTTGTCGGTCATGCGGTCGACGAACTGGTCGTGCTTCTTCTTCTCGTCGACCGACGCCTTGGCGTTGAACGAGATGACCGGCAGCAGATCCTCGGTGTTGGAGAACATCTTCTTCTCGATGACCACGCGCAGCTTCTCGTAGCTGGTCCATTTCGGATTGGACCCGGCATTGTTGGCGCGCGCACGCAGCACGAAGTTGACGATCTCGTTGCGGAAGTCCTTGGGATTGGAGATCCCGGCCGGCTTCTCGATCTTCTCCAGCTCCTCGTTGAGCATGGCGCGGTTCATCATCTCGCCGGTGTCCGGGTCGCGATATTCCTGATCCTGGATCCAGTAGTCGGCATAGGTGACATAGCGGTCGAAGATGTTCTGACCGTACTCGGCATAGGACTCCAGATAGGCGGTCTGCAACTCCTTGCCGATGAACTCGGCATAGCGCGGGGCCAGATATTGCTTGATGAAACCGAGATAGCGTTCCTGGGTCTCGGGCGGCAGCTGCTCGCGCGCGATCTGGCGCTCCAGCACATAGAGCAGATGCACCGGGTTGGCCGCGACCTCGCTGTGGTCGAAGTTGAACACCTGCGACAGGATCTTGAAGGCGAAGCGCGTCGAGATCCCGCTCATGCCCTCGTCGACCCCGGCATAGTCGCGATATTCCTGAACCGACTTGGCCTTGGGGTCGGTGTCCTTGAGATTCTCACCGTTGTAGACGCGCATCTTGGAGAAGATGCTCGAATTCTCCGGCTCCTTCAGGCGCGTGAGCACCGAGAACTGGGCCATCATCTCCAGGGTGCCGGGCGCGCAGGGCGAGGCCGCGAGCGAGCTGTTGCGCAACAGCTTCTCGTAGATCCGCACCTCTTCGTTCACACGCAGGCAATAGGGCACCTTGACGATGAAGACGCGGTCGAGGAAGGCTTCGTTGTTCTTGTTGTTGCGGAAGCTCTGCCATTCCGATTCGTTCGAGTGCGCGAGGATGATGCCCTGGAACGGCAGGGCCGACAGGCCCTCGGTGCCGTTGTAGTTGCCCTCCTGAGTCGCCGTGAGCAGCGGATGCAGCACCTTGATCGGCGCCTTGAACATCTCGACGAACTCCATCAGCCCCTGATTGGCCCGGCACAGCGCGCCCGAATAGCTGTAGGCATCCGCATCGTTCTGGGCGAAGCGTTCGAGCTGACGGATGTCGACCTTGCCGACCAGCGCCGAGATGTCCTGGTTGTTTTCGTCGCCCGGCTCGGTCTTGGCCACGGCGATCTGTTCCAGGATCGAGGGATAGAGCTTGACCACCTTGAACTTGGTGATGTCGCCGTTGTATTCCTGCAAGCGCTTCACCGCCCAGGGCGACATGATGGTGCGCAGGGCGCGGCGCGGGATGCCGTAGTCCTCTTCCAGGATGGCGCCGTCCTCCTCGGGCGAGAACAGGCCCAGCGGCGACTCGAACACCGGCGAGCCCTGGATGGCATAGAAGGGCCGCTCCTCCATCAGTTCCTTGAGCTTCTCGGCCAGCGACGACTTGCCGCCGCCGACCGGCCCCAGCAGATAGAGGATCTGTTTCTTCTCTTCCAGCCCCTGCGCGGCATGTTTGAGATAGGAGACCAGATGCTCGATCGACTCCTCCATGCCGTAGAACTCGGCGAAGGCCGGATAGCGCCGGATCATCTTGTTCTGGAAGATGCGGCTCAGACGCGGATCGTCGCGGGTGTCGATCAGCTCGGGTTCGCCGATCGCCGCCAGCAGCCGCTCGGCCGGCCCGGCATAGGCCGAGGGATCGGTCTTGCACAGCTCCAGATACTCGTTCAGGCTCAGCACCTCCTCACGGGAGGCTTCGTAGCGGGCCTGGTAGCGTTCGAAGATCGACATGGACTCATACCTCACTACTCGGAAACGGACGGTGGTCTTCGACCGCGTCGGTCGCGCGTGCCTGGGGTTCCGGAAGCCGGATCGCCGACGCCGTCTGGATGATGTTCGATGAAGCAATGACCGAGCCATCGACAGGCTAGGCTGAGTCGCGGTGCGGCGCGTGCGCGGCCTGTCGCTGGAAAACGCTAATCCGCAATGAATTAGTGCGTCAAGCACCGATCTCGCTCCATCCTGGAACAGTGCCGCCGTTGGATGTTCCCAGGGTTGCACGCGAAAACGCGCGTGATGCACCTGATTGGGGCATGAGATCGGTCGGGCCGGTTTCACTCCGGCTGTCCCATAGATGGAGGTCCGAGATTGGGACTCCAAGCGCGCCGGGACGTTCCGCCGTGACGAATCCTGTACCATTACGCCATCCCGAGCCGTACCCGAGATCCGCATGCCCGATTCCTACGTCGATCGCATCCTCAAGGCGCGCGTCTACGATGTCGCCGTCGAGACCCCGCTCACGCTGGCGCCACGACTCTCGGCCCGCTTGGGCAATACCGTCCTGCTCAAGCGCGAGGACTTGCAGCCGGTGTTCTCGTTCAAGCTGCGCGGGGCCTACAACAAGCTCATCCATCTCGATGCCGAATCGCGTGCACGCGGGGTCATCGCGGCCAGCGCCGGCAATCATGCGCAGGGCGTGGCGCTCGGCGCCAGTCGGCTCGACATTCAGGCGACCATCGTCATGCCGCGCACCACGCCGGCGATCAAGGTCCGCTCGGTGCGCGCCCACGGCGGCAAGGTGGTGCTCCACGGCGATTCCTATGACGAAGCCTATGCCCATGCCCGCGAGCTGGTGGACGAGAAGGGGCTGACCTTCATCCATCCCTTCGACGATCCGGACGTCATCGCCGGCCAAGGCACCATCGGCATGGAGATCCTGCGCCAGCATCCTGAGCCGCCGCACGCCATCTTCGTCCCGGTCGGCGGCGGCGGGCTGATCGCCGGGATCTCGGCCTATGTCAAATGGCTCTATCCCGAGGTCAGGATCATCGGCGTCGAACCGGAGGACGCACCGACGCTCCATGCCGCGCTGGCGGCCGGTGAGCGCGTCACCCTGCCCCAGGTCGGGCTGTTCGCCGACGGCGTAGCGGTGCGACTGATCGGCGAGGAGACCTTCCGTGTCGCGCGTGAACGGGTCGACGAGGTGGTGCTGGTCGGCACCGATGAGATCTGCGCCGCGATCAAGGACATCTTCGACGACACACGCGGCATCGCCGAACCCGCCGGAGCGCTGGCCGTGGCCGGACTCAAGCGCTGGGTCGAGACCACGGGCACGCGGGATGCGCACCTAGTCGCGATCGAGAGCGGGGCCAACATCAACTTCGACCGGCTGCGGCATGTCGCCGAGCGCGCCGAACTCGGCGAGCATCGCGAGGCCCTGTTCGCGGTCGAGATCCCCGAGCGTCCGGGCAGCTTCCTCAGCTTCTGCCGTGCGCTCGGCAAGCGCCAGATCACCGAGTTCAACTATCGCTATGCCGACAGCCGCCGCGCCCAGGTCTTCGTCGGCGTCGAGCTGTCGAAGGGCGACGAGGAACGGGCCGAGCTGGTCGCGCGCCTGATCGACAAGGACTTCAAGGTGCTCGACATGACCGACAACGAGACGGCCAAGCAGCACATCCGTTTCATGGTCGGGGGCCATGCGTCCGGACTGAAGCACGAGCGGCTGGTGCGTTTCGAATTCCCTGAGCGACCGGGGGCGCTGCTGAACTTTTTGAGCGGACTCGGCAAGCGCTGGAACATCAGTCTCTTCCACTACCGCAACCATGGCGCGGCCTATGGGCGAGTGCTCATGGGCGTGCAGGTTCCGCCGGACGAGTACGCCGACTTCGCGCAATCGCTCGACGGTCTGAGCTATCCGCATTGGGACGAGACCGATAACCCGGCTTATCAAATCTTCGCCGGCAACGGCTAATGCATCGTTACTCAGGAGAGTTCAACGTGAACGCCGCCTTTCATTCGGATCTCGTCACGACCCAAATCGGCATCCTCGGACTCGGCTATGTCGGACTGCCGCTGGCCGTCGAGTTCGGCAAACGCTATCGAACCATGGGTTTCGACATCAATCCGGCGCGTATCGCCGAGTTGCGCGCCGGACGCGATTCATCGCTGGAGGTCGAACCGGAAGAACTGCGCACCGCCAGCCGGCTCGAATACGCCGACACCATCGAGGCGCTCACCGACTGTCATGTCCTGATCGTCACCGTCCCCACGCCGATCAATGCCCACAAGCAGCCGGACTTCGGCCCGCTCGAATCGGCCAGTCGCGCCATCGGCTCCATCCTCAAACCGGGCAGGATCGTCGTCTTCGAGTCGACCGTGTATCCGGGCGCGACCGAAGAGGTCTGCATCCCCATCATCGAGCGGATCTCGGGTCTGACCTACAACCGCGATTTCTACGCCGGCTACAGCCCCGAGCGCATCAATCCGGGCGACAGGGCGCATCGACTGACCACCATCAAGAAAGTGACATCCGGCTCCACGCCCGAGGTCGCGCGCTTCGTCGATGCGCTCTACGGCTCCATCATCAGCGCCGGAACCCATCCGGCCAGCAGCATTCGCGTCGCCGAGGCGGCCAAGGTGATCGAGAACACCCAGCGCGATCTCAACATCGCCCTCATCAACGAACTGGCGCTGATCTTCAACCGGCTTGGACTGGACACGCTGGAGGTGCTGGAGGCGGCCGGGACCAAGTGGAACTTCCTGCCCTTCCGTCCCGGACTGGTCGGCGGACACTGCATCGGCGTCGACCCCTATTATCTGACCCACAAGGCCCAGGAGATCGGCTATCACCCCGAGGTCATCCTGGCCGGGCGGCGCGTCAACGACGGCATGGGTGCTTATGTCGCCGGCGAGGTCATCAAGCTCATGGTGCGGCGTGGCGGCCTGACCCAGAACAGCCGCGTGCTGCTCCTGGGCCTGACCTTCAAGGAGAACTGCCCGGATCTGCGCAATACGCGCGTGGTCGACATCCTGGCCGAGTTGCAGGACTATGGTCTGAGCTGCGACGTCCACGATCCCTGGGCCAATCCGGCCGAGGCCGAGCACGAATACGGCCTGAAACTGGTGCAGCAACCCGAGCACGGCGCCTACGATGCCATCATCCTGGCCGTCGCCCATCGCGAGTTCGCCGACTGGGGCGCCGAACGTATCCGCGCCTTCGGCAAGCCGGGCGCCATCCTCTACGACGTCAAACAGTTGCTCCCGCGCGAATCGGTCGACGGACGGCTGTAATCTCAACACCCCTTGGAGTTTCGATGAAGATCCTGATCACCGGCAGCGCCGGTTTCATCGGTTCGGCCCTGTCACTGCGCCTGCTCGAACGCGGCGACACCGTGATCGGGGTCGACAATCTGAACGACTATTACGACGTCCGGCTCAAGGAAGCCCGGTTGGCACGTACCCTCGACCATCCGAACTACAGCGACGTGCGACTCGACATCGAGGACGGCGCCGGACTGGCCGAGGTCTTCCGTGCCCATCGCCCCGAGCGCGTGGTGAACCTGGCCGCCCAGGCCGGGGTGCGCTACTCGCTCGAAAATCCCATGGCCTATGTCAACACCAATCTGGTGGGCTTCGCCAACATCCTGGAATGCTGCCGTCATCACGGCGTCGAGCATCTGGTCTATGCCTCCAGCAGCTCGGTCTATGGCGCCAACACCGAGATGCCCTTCTCGGTCCACGACAACGTCGACCATCCGCTCAGCCTCTATGCCGCGAGCAAAAAGGCCAACGAGCTGATGGCCCACACCTACAGCCATCTCTACCGGCTCCCGACCACCGGATTGCGCTTCTTCACCGTCTACGGACCCTGGGGGCGCCCCGACATGGCGCTGTTCAAGTTCACCCGCGCCATCCTCGCCGGCGAGCCGATCCAGGTCTTCAACTACGGCAAACACAGACGCGACTTCACCTATGTCGACGACATCGTCGAAGGCGTGATCCGCGTCCTCGACCGTGTCCCAGAAGGCAACCCGGACTGGAGCGGCGCCAAGCCCGATCCGGCGAGCAGCCGCGCCCCCTACCGCGTCTACAACATCGGTAACAACCAGCCGGTCGAACTGATGGAATACATCGCCGTCCTGGAACAGTGCCTGGGCCGCAAGGCCGAAATGGAGATGCTGCCGCTACAACCCGGCGATGTCCCCGACACCTTCGCCGATGTCGCCGATCTCGTCCGGGACACCGGCTACAAACCCGGCACGCCGGTGGCCGAGGGCGTGGCGCGGTTCGTGGAGTGGTATCTGGACTTCTATTGAATGGGCAGGAAGACGCTGACTGGTGCCCGGCGTCGATGATCGCTGCTGTGAGCGGTTGGGTCGAGAGAACAGGTCTTGACCGCCGCCCCCCAAATATTCGCAGGCATGATGGCTGTTCATTGAAAGACTAAATCCTTGCCCGGAACAAGACCAATGATGCAAACTCCGCCGATCCCCAGGGCACCGTGTCCGGCGACGGCCGGAGCTTGGCGCCGCCTGGGTATGTCGATTGCCAAAAAACGATCTTCGGAGGACAGCACCATGAGTACCCATCAAGCCCAGATGCCGCTGTGTCAGCGGGCCTTTTCGCAACTGCTCATCATCGACGCGCAGGAGCGGCTGGCCGCCGCGATGCCGCCGGACGAACTGGACAAGGTCGTCGACAACATCAACCGGCTGATCACGGCCGCCAAGATCCTGGACATCCCGGTGATCGCGACCCAGCACAACTCCAAGGGACTCGGTCCCATCATCGAGACCATCCGCACCAATATGCCGATGGTCCACGAGCCGACCGAGAAGACGGCCTTCTCCTGCTGCACCGCGCCCGGATTCGAGCGCAACATCTCTTCGCATCCGGATCGACGTCAACTGGTCGTCGTCGGCATGGAGGCGCATATCTGTATCGCCCAGACCGTCTCCGGCCTGCAACGCTGGGGCTATCAGGTCTTCGTGCCGAACGATGCCATCATCTCGCGCAAGACCGCGCATAAGGAGAACGTGCTCGACCGGATGCGTTCTTGCGGCATCCAGGTCGTCTGTACCGAATCGGTCGGTTTCGAGTGGCTGGGCGATTCGACCGACGCGCAGTTCCGCGACGTCTGGTCGCTGTTCAAATAGCCGACGGCACCAGCCAGGGCGCGAGCGCCGCCAGCAGGCGCTCCAGCGCTCCACGATTGCGCTCGACCACATCGCGCCCACAGGTCCCCATTCGAGCGCGACGCTCCGGATCGTCGAACAGATCGATCAAACAGCGACCCAAGGTCTCGACATCCTCGACCCGTTCGGCCGCGCCGGCCTCGTACAGCATCCGCACAATGGCCGCGAAATTGAAGGTATGGGGACCGAGCAGGACCGGGATGCCCGAGGCCGCCGCCTCCAGCGGGTTGTGCCCGCCTCTCGGCACCAGACTGCCGCCGATGAAGGCCAGATCGCCGGCCGCCAGAAAACAGGTCAACTCACCCATGCTGTCGCCGAGATAGACGGATTCGCCCGGCGCGGCCGCCCTTTCCTGACTACGACGCACGAACGCCAAGCCCTGACGCGCGATGAGTGCGGCCACGGCGTCGAAACGCTCGGGATGACGCGGCACCAGCACCAACAGTGCATCGGGCCGATGTTCCAGCAGACGTCTGTGGGCCTGGAGCACCTGAATCTCTTCGCCCTCGTGGGTGCTGGCGGCGATCCAGACCGGACGCTCAGCGCCCCACAGACGACGCATCGCAGCGGCGCGCGTCGCGAGATCCTCGGGCGAGGCCAGATCGAACTTGAGACTCCCCATGACCCGAACGCGCGCGCGCGGCGCGCCCAGGGCGACGAACCGTTCGGCATCGGCCGGCGCCTGGGCGGCGATGAGCGCAAAACGCGCCAGTGACGGGCGTGTCAGGCGTGCCAGCCGCGCATAGCTGCGCGCCGAGCGTTCCGACAGCCGCGCATTGACCAGGGCGACTGGAATACCACGCTGTTCGAGCACAGCCAGCATGTTGGGCCAGATCTCGGTCTCCATGACGATGACGAGTCTGGGCGCGACACGCTCGATGAAGCGCACCATCAGGTTCGGCAGATCGAAGGGGGTATAGTGGTGAGCGACACGCTCGCCGAAGAGCGCCCACAGACGTTCGGCGCCCGTGGGCGTGGTCGTCGTCACCAGGATCGCGCGCGTCGGCTCGGATTCCAGCAGACGCCGGATCAGGGGTTCGGCGGCCTGGACTTCGCCCACCGAGACGGCGTGGACCCAGATGTCGGCGCGTAGCGCCCGAACCTCGCCCTCCCCTGCCCTGCGGCTATCCCAGACCAGCCGCTCACCGATCCGCTGCCGATAGGCCGGTTGCGTGCGACCGCGCCAGTAGAGCCGCGCCAGCACCAGCGGCAACGCCAGGCGCCACAGCGCGGTATAGAGCCGGAGCGCCATGCCGCCGCTCATCCCGACCCCGTCAGACGTGGCGGCGCCCGGCGGCGCGCTCCATGACGTCCTTCATGTCGCGCACCGCCCGGTCGAGTCCAGAGAAGATGGCGCGCGCGATGATCGAGTGCCCGATATTGAGTTCACGCACACCCGGAATCGCGGCGATCGCCTTGACGTTGTGGTAGTCGAGTCCATGACCGGCGTTGACCTGGAGTCCCAGCGACGACCCCAGCGCGACGGCTGAACGAATCCGCTCCAACTGGGCCGCACGCTCGACCGGATCACGCGCGTCGGCATAGTGTCCGGTATGGATCTCGATCACCGGAGCGCCGACCGCGTGCGCGGCCTCGATCTGGACCGGATCGGCGTCGATGAAGAGGGAGACGCGAATGCCGGCCTCAGCCAACCGGGCGCAGAACGCGCGCATCTCATCCTGACGGCTCGCCACGTCCAACCCGCCCTCGGTCGTCAGTTCCTCGCGCCGCTCGGGTACCAGACAGCAATCGGCCGGCCGGATTCGGCAGGCGATGGCGGCCATCTCGGGGGTGACGGCCATCTCCAGGTTCATGCGTGTTTGCAGGATGTCGCGCAACATCTCGACGTCGCGGTCCTGGATATGACGCCGGTCCTCGCGCAGATGGAGCGTGATGGCGTCCGCCCCGGCCTGTTCGGCCGCCAGCGCGGCCTGGATCGGCTCGGGATAGCGGGTGCCGCGCGCCTGACGCACGGTGGCCACATGGTCGATGTTGACGCCGAGTAGGATCTCGGAAGGGGTCTGTGAGAGGGATGACATGGCTATTTCTCGTCAATGGGTTCCGTGGCGAACCAGCGTCGATAGAGTTCGCGACTCTTGAGCGGTCGATCGCCCAGATGGGGTTCCAGCACATGGCGCAACAGGGTGCGCGCCTCGCGTCGCTGTTCGCCGGTGAGCGGTTCGTCGTGCGCGAGCGCCAGCAGGGTCGCGCCCGAGACGCGGGGTCCGCGCGCCGCCCCGGACGGCCGGCACGGACCGCGCTCGCGCTCGTAGACATAGACGGACTCGGCGGTCACAGGCGCACCGTCGTCGGCGACCCGATCGAGCCTCAGCCCATAGCCGAGTTCGGCGAGCAGCCGGCACTCGAAATGGCGCAACGCGGTCTCCAGATCACCGGCCTCGGCCAGATGCGACAGCGTCGACTGGTAGAAGACGAACAGCGCATCATGGGGATCGTGACGCGCCAGCATCCGCAACAGCAGTTCGTTGAGATAGAAGCCCGCCGGCAGTGACGCGCCCTGGAGCCTGAACGGCGCACCGGCCTCCTCGACGGCGGTCAGGGTCCGCACTTCGCCGCGCCCGGTCATCGCCAACCACAGCGGCTGAAAAGGCTGCAAGAGCGCGCTCGCCGTCCGGCGCGGACGCCGCGCGCCCTTGGCGATGGCCGCGCAACGCCCCTGCCCCGCCCCCAGGATCTCCAGCAACAGACTGGTATCGCCATACTCGCGCCGATGGAGCACGAAGGCCGGGAACAGTTCATGACGGGACGGGGCCGACACGCGCGCCGCCGGGCGATCGAATCAGTCGTGATAGCCGAGCGTGGAGAGCGCCGATTCGTCGCTCGACCAGCTCTTCTTGACCTTGACCCAGACCTCCAGATGCACCGGACAGTCGAACAGCTTCTGCATCTCCAGCCGCGCCTGGGTGGCTACGGCCTTGAGCGCCTCACCGTGCTTGCCGATGATGATGCCCTTCTGTCCCGGCCGTTCGACCCAGATCAGCGCATGGATCAGATACCGGCCATCGGCGATCTCGAAACGCTCGATCTCGACCGTGGTGCAATAGGGCAGCTCCTTGCCGTAGCGCTGCATCAACTGCTCGCGCACCAGCTCGGCGGCGAAGAAACGCTCCGAGCGGTCGGTGATCTGATCCTCGGGGAAGACCGGCTCGCCTTCGGGCAGCGACTCGACGATCAGTCGCTCCAGGGTCTCGACCTGATCGCCCTTGGTCGCCGAGACCGGGACGATATGACGGAATGCATGACGTTCGCCGAGTGCTTGCAGATAGGGCAGCAGGGTCGATTTCTCGGCGATCCGGTCGACCTTGTTGACGACCGCGATCACGGGCACGCCGGCCGCCGCGATCGCCTCCAGCGCCTTGGCGTCCTCCTCGGTCCAGCGCCCGGCCTCGACCACCAGCAGCGCCAGGTCGGTATCGGCGACGGCGGCACGTGCGGCACGGTTGAGATAGCGATTCAGCGCACTGCCGCCGCGCTCGTGGATGCCGGGCGTATCGACGAACAGGATCTGGCCCCCGGCACGGGTCTTGATGCCCAGGATCGCATGTCGGGTGGTCTGTGCCTTGTGCGAGGTGATGGCGAGCTTCTGACCCAGGATGCGGTTCAACAGGGTCGACTTGCCGACATTGGGCCGGCCGATGATGGCCACGGTGCCGCAGCGACTCACGACGGAAGCACTCGATTCGTTGGGGTTCGATTCAGCCATGCAGGATACGCTCCAGCATGGATTCGGCGGCGGCCTGCTCGGCACGGCGCCGACTGGTCCCGGTTCCGCGTGTCGTCACATCGGCATCCTGGAGCTGACAGCTCACGATGAAGGTTTGATCGTGCTGGTCGCCGTCGATCGACAGCACCAGATATTCGGGCAATGGGCGCTTGTAGGACTGGAGCCACTCCTGCAAGCGCGTCTTGGGATCCTTGCCGGCGCGCTCGGCATCGGTCTGCTCGAGCCGCGCGGCGAAGAGTTCGAGCACCACGGCGCGCGCGCGCTCGAAACCGGCGTCCAGATAGACCGCGCCGAGCACGGCCTCCAGGGCGTCGGCCAGGATCGAGTCGCGCGCATGACCGCCGGTGCGCAGTTCACCGGCCCCGAGCCGCAGTGAGTCGCCGAGTTTCAGATCGCGCGCCAGACGCGCCAGCGACTCGCGCTTGACCAGCGAGGCGCGCATCCGGCTCAGCGTCCCTTCGTCGGCCTTGGGAAAGCGCTCCCAGAGCGCCTCGGCGATGACGAACCCGATCAGGGCATCACCGAGGAATTCGAGCCGCTCGTTGTTGGACGCGCCGACACTGCGATGCGTGAGGGCCTGGATCAGCAGTTCCTCACGGGTGAAACGGTGCCCGAGCGCCTGGGCGAATCGACGCGGATCGGCGTTCACTCGGAGCCGACTTCGACCTGATGACTGAAGGCGACGACCGCATCGATGTTGAAGAACAGATGCACGCGCTGCTCGTAGTTCAGTATCACCTTGAAACGACGCTCGCCGGTACGCTCGATCTCGAAGTCGCTGCCCTTGACGTGTTCCACGCCATTGACATCGAGGCGCTTTTCGATCGACGTCAGGATGGCGCGCGTGCTGCCGCCATCCTTGCTCGGATCATAGCTTTCGGCCATATCCTCGATGATGGACCGCACGGTCCAGAAACTCATATAGAGCGGCCCAACCTTGAGCAGAATGGTGCCGAAGAAGGCCGCCAGGGCAATGATGGTGATCAGGGATGAAAAGCCAAGACCGCGTTGACGCGCGGCCAATCCGGTTGTCATAGACATCTGTTGTGAACCTCGCGGTTTATTCGATTCCATCCCAGAGACGCGACCAGGCGATGGGGAAGCCTTCACGCGCGCCGTCCCAGTGCATCCAGATCGCGAACGCCTTGCCGACCAGGTTCTCCTCCGGTACGAAGCCCCAGCAGCGGCTGTCGTTGCTGTTGTCACGGTTGTCGCCCATGACGAAATAGTGCCCCTTTGGAACCTCGACCGGGCCGAACGCCAGCTTTTGGCAGCCGAAGGGCAGATCGGGTGCGGCCGGACGGGTCAGGATATGGTGTTCGACCGTGCCGAGACTTTCCAGCGCCTCGCGCGCGCCGGTCATTTCCGTGCCCGAACCGACGCCGGTATAGGTGCCGACCGGCAGCTGGCCGACCGGTTCGCCATTGATGAAGATGGTCTTGTTGCGATAGCCGACCAGATCGCCCGGCACGCCGACGACGCGCTTGATGTAATCGGTGCGGGGGTCGAGCGGGAACTTGAACACCACCACGTCGCCGCGCTGCGGCTCACCGAGATCGAGGAACTTGACGTTGAGCACCGGCAACCGCAGGCCGTAGGAGAATTTGTTGACCAGGATGAAGTCGCCGGTCAAGAGGGTCGGCATCATCGAGTTCGACGGAATGCGGAACGGCTCGACCAGGAAGGAGCGCAACACCAGCACGGCGAAGATGACGGGGAAAAAGGAGCGCGCGTACTCGACCAGCACAGGTTCCTTGGCAATGGGCCGGCCATCCTCGGTCAGGGTCTTGCCGCCGGCGGCCGCGATCGCGGCACGGCGGCGCGGTGCAAACACCAGTGCGTCGAGCAGCCAGAGGCCGCCGGTCAGGAACGAGGCCAGGACGAGAAAAGCCGGAAAGTCGAATGTCATTGTGAACTGCGTCTCCTTGAGCTAGGCGTGGTTTTTAAGTCTGGAATCGGGTTGCCGGTCTCAGTCCTTGCCGCTCTGGAGCACGGCCAGGAAGGCTTCCTGCGGGATGTCGACCTTGCCGACCTGCTTCATGCGCTTCTTGCCTTCCTTCTGCTTCTCTAAGAGCTTGCGCTTGCGCGTGGCGTCGCCGCCGTAGCACTTGGCGGTCACGTTCTTGCGCAGCGCCTTGACCGTGGAACGGGCGATGATCTTGGAGCCGATCGCCGCCTGGATCGCGACCTCGAACATCTGGCGCGGGATCAGATCCTTCATGCGCTCGGTGATGTCGCGCCCGCGCGTCTGCGACAGCGAGCGATGGACGATCGACGAGAGCGAATCGACCTTGTCGCCGTTGATGAGCACATCGAGCTTGACCAGATCGGCGGCCTGGAAGCGCTTGAACTCATACTCAAAGGAGGCGAAACCACGGCTGCAAGACTTGAGCCGGTCGAAGAAGTCGAGGACGACTTCGCTCATCGGCAGCTCATAGGTCGCTTGCACCTGACCGCCCAGATACTGGATGTTCTTCTGGATGCCGCGCTTCTCGATACAGAGATTGATCACAGCGCCCAGATAGTCCTGCGGGGTGAGGATATGGGCCTCGATGATCGGCTCGCGCACCTCGCGGATCTGGGACGGCTCGGGCAGATCGGCCGGGTTGTCGATACGCACCGTCTTGCCGTCGGCGCGCAGGACTTCGTAGACCACGGTCGGGGCGGTGGTGATGAGATCGAGATCGTACTCGCGCTCCAGGCGCTCCTGGATGATCTCCATGTGCAGCATCCCGAGGAAGCCGCAACGGAACCCGAAGCCGAGCGCCTGCGAGACCTCGGGTTCATAGTGCAGGGCCGCATCGTTCAGACGCAGCTTGCCGAGCGCCTCGCGCAGATCCTCGTAGTCGTCCGAGATCACGGTATAGAGTCCGGCGAAGACGCGCGGTCGCATCTCCTTGAAGCCGGGGAGCTTCTCGCCCGGACGATCCGGCAGCGTGATGGTGTCGCCGACCGGCGCACCGTCGATCTCCTTGATGCCGGCGATCATGTAGCCGACCTCGCCGGCACGCAGCGTCTCGCGTTCGGTCTTCTTGGGCGTGAAGACGCCGACGTTGTCGACCTGATGGGTGCGTCCGGTCGATAGGATCAGCACCTTGTCGCGGCGACGGATCTCGCCGTTCATCACCCGCACCAGCGAGACCACGCCGACATAGGGATCGAACCAGGAGTCGATGATGAGCGCCTGGAGCGGCGCGGCGACATCGCCCCTGGGCGGCGGGATGCGCTCGACCAGGGCTTCGAGCAGATCCGGGATGCCGACGCCGGTCTTGGCGCTCACCCGCAGGGCGTCGTGCGCCTCCAGGCCGATGATCTCCTCGATCTCCTTGATGACGCGCTCCGGTTCGGCGGAGGGCAGGTCGATCTTGTTGAGGACCGGCAGCACTTCCAGCCCCTGCTCGATGGCGGTGTAGCAGTTGGCGACACTCTGGGCCTCGACGCCCTGAGCCGCATCGACCACCAGCAGTGCGCCCTCGCAGGCCGCGAGCGAGCGCGAAACCTCATAGGAGAAATCGACGTGACCCGGGGTATCGATGAAGTTGAGCTGATAGGTCTCACCGTCGCGTGCCTTGTAGTTGAGCGTCACGCTCTGGGCCTTGATCGTAATGCCGCGCTCGCGTTCTATATCCATCGAGTCCAGCACCTGGCTGGACATCTCGCGTTCGGTCAGGGCGCCGCTGATCTGGATGAAGCGATCGGCGATCGTCGACTTGCCATGGTCGATGTGCGCGATGATCGAGAAATTGCGGATATGACTGAGGTCGGTCATCGATAACCCAAAGAGGCGTTCCAGGGGGAAAGGCGGGCGAGACCACGCGGGCGCGTGAGGCGTCGAATCCGGCGCAGCGTGGAAAACAGCGCGCCATGATACCAGAGTGCGGCGTCCCGGCGTATCCGGTAACGCGCCGCCGGCCGTGGAGGTCGGCGGCGCTTCGGTTCACATCAGGGCTTGGGCAGCTTGAGCGCGTAGAACATCCGGGTATCGCCGCGCTGCACCAGCACGGCGGTCGCGCGTCCCGGTTCGATGGCCCCCAGGATACGCTCGAAGTCGGCGAGGTTGCCGACGGGCTGATTGTCGAGCATCAGGATCACATCGCCCGCGCTCAGACCGGCGGACGCCGCCGGCCCCTGATCGACCGACTCGATCAGCACCCCGCCCTGCTCGATCTCGAACTGCTGACGCATCTCGGGCGTCAGATCACGCACCACCACACCGAGACGGTTGGCCGCCGGCTTGTCGGTCTGCCCCGGATCACCGGCCAATTGATCTTCCTCGGGCAGTTCCTGGATCTGGATCGTCAACTCGACCCGCTCGCCGCGACGCAGCACGATCAGTCTGGCGCTCTCGCCCACCGGGGTGGCACCGACCAAGGGCGGCAGACTGCTGGAGGTCGGCACATCGCGTCCGTTGTAGGAGAGGATCACATCGCCGGGTTCCAGCTTGGCGGCCGCCGCGGGACTGTCGGGCAGCACCTGGGCCACCAGGGCGCCGCGCGGCTGAGGCATCCCGAACGACTCGGCCAGTTCGCGCGTCACGTCCTGGATCAGCACGCCCAGCCAGCCGCGGCTCACCCGCCCCTTGGTCTTGATCTGCTCGACCACGTCCATGGCGACCTCGATCGGGATGGCGAACGAGAGCCCCATGAAGCCGCCGGTCCGGCTGTAGATCTGGCTGTTGACGCCGACGACCGCGCCGTCGAGATTGAACAACGGCCCGCCCGAGTTGCCGGGATTGATGGCCACATCGGTCTGGATGAAGGGCACATAGTTCTCGCTCGGCAGACTGCGCCCCTTGGCGCTGACGATGCCGGCCGTGGCCGAGGACTCGAAGCCGAAGGGCGAGCCGATGGCCAGCACCCATTCGCCGACCGCCAGATCCTTGCTCGAGCCGATGCGCACCGCCGGCAGTCCCTCGGCCTCGACCTTGAGCAGGGCGATGTCACTGCGTTTGTCGGTGCCGACCAGCTTGGCGACGAACTCGCGCCTGTCGCTGGTGCGCACGATGATCTCATCGGCACTCTCGACCACATGCGAGTTGGTCAGCACATAGCCGTCACCGGAGACGAAGAAGCCCGAGCCGAGCGAGCGCGACTGGAGACTGTCGTCGGGGATGGCCCCCTCCTCGCCGAAGAAATGCCGGAACAGATCCTCCAGCGGACTGCCCTCGGGCAGATTCGGGATGGAGAACTCACGCAGACGCCGCGAGACCGTGGGCGACTGCTTGGTGCTGATGTTGACCACGGCCGGTCCGTTTTCGGCGACCAGCCGGGTGAAGTCGGGCAGATCCCGACCGAGCGCCGGACCGACGGCCAGCAGACAGGCCAGGACGGCGACCGGGACGAGCGACAGTCTGGATGTGGGGTGCATGGAAACTCCGATTGATGAGTGTCGATCCTCTAGGGCGCGTCGGACAGGGTCACGGAGACTCGGGCGTCCAGGCGCCTCAGGATCACGGGTTGACGTTCGGGCCGTTGAATCAACGCCACACTGTAGCCGCGCAGCCACCAGAACGCCAGTGCCAGCCCGATCAGGGCGCCCAGGACGCTGGCGACCTCGGGATGCGTGCCGCCGAAGCGCTCGCCGACCGTGGCCCCGATGATCAATCCCAGGATCGGCACCAGATAGGCCGCGGCGGCGGTACGCAGCAACCCCTGTTCGCTGAGTCCGACGACGACCTCATCGCCGACCTGGGCGCCGATCGGATTGCGCGCCAGCAACTCCACAGGCCGGCGTCCGAAGACCCGCGCCAGGAGCGAGGTACCGCAGGCATTGTTGACGCTGCACTGACCGCAGGCGCTACGCCGCTCGGCCGTGACACGGGCCTGGTCGCCGACGAGGGCGATGATGCGACCACGTTCTTCGATCATGGTGTCGGGGCTCTCACTGAGTGGGCGGGTCGGCGCGATGGACGCCGGCGATGGCGGCCTGGACCGTGACCATCGGCACCTCGCCGACGGCGGTGATCTGATGGCCATCGAACCGGCGACCGGCGGCATGGACCGAGCCGATGTTGGCGCCGCCCTCGAGTCCATCATCGCTCGCCGGTTCGATATAGATCGAATAGGACGAGAGACGATCGGTGAAGAGGAAGTGCTCGACGAAGGTGCCGTCGGCCTGACTGATCCGGTGCTGCATGACCAGGTCGAATCCGGACGGCATCGGCTCGAAACGCCACTGACTGCTCGGACTGGTCGCCGGTGCGCTGCGGACCGATCGAGCCGGTTCGAGCGATGCCTCGGGTCGGGGCGCCGTGGGCGCATTGAGCTTGATCGAGGTGAACATGAGCTGTTCGAGCGGCTCCTGCCGGCGGTCGATCAGATCGGACTTGAGCGGCAGCGCGGTCTCGCGGTCGATGTGGAATCGGTAGCCATAGCGCAGATCGTCCTTGGGCAGGATGCCGACGACCTCGGTCTCACGACCGGCGATGCGCGCCCGCCCCAGATACTCGACACTGTAGTGGTCCTGTAGCGCTCCTGGATCGATCCCCTCGGTATCGAGAAAGCGTCCGCCCTGGCGCTCGACCGAGATTGGTCGCCCGTCGGTCAGGACACAGTTGACGCGATCCTTGCCGCTGGCCACCGCCCGGATCGGGCCGCTGAGAGCGATCAGGCGTTCCTCGACCTGCCCATCCTCGATGCGGTGGTCGAGGCTCAGGGTTTCGAGCCGGTTCTGATGCAGATAGACCAGGGTGCCTTCATAGCTCAGCGAGCGCACGGCCTCGGCCATGCGCGCGAGCAGCACGCTGGGTGAGACGCTGTCCGCGGCTGAATCCGGAGAGGCCTTCGCCTCGGCGCCCGGCGCCTGGAACGGCAACAGACAACACAGGCCCAGGGCCAGCCAATACGACGCCCAGCGCCGATCAACGACCCGGTTCATAGCCGACGAGCATCGCATAGGGCAGCAATCCATTGGCCCCGGTCGCCGGGGCCGTCGCTTGATGGGTGACGAGATAACGGTTGAGCTTGCTGGCCAGCTCGGGGTGTTCCGGATGCCAGCGCTGGAGCGGAATGCTCTGACGCTCGATCAGATGGGCGGCCACGGGTCCAACGGCCGATGGATCTACGGCGTCGCCCACGAAGACGGGTGTCGCCAGGATGGCGACCAGTAGCCCCGAGGCGGCGAGCGCCAGACCGGCGTAGCGGCCCGTCCAGCGGTGCGGTGCGCGCTCCAAGCGCCGTGGACAGAGGATGGTCGGTTCGGTGGACAGGGCGTCGCGCACGCGGTCGGCCAGCGCGCGGGCGTTCGGATCGATCGCCTCGCCACGGATGGCCTGGCCGATGAGCGTGTAGCGTTCCCAGCACTCGCGCAGCTCGGAATCGGCAGCCAGGGTGTCGAGCAGAGCCGGTACCTGGGCCGGCGCCAGTTCGCCATCCTGTAAGGCGGAGAGTCGTTGTCTAGGCTCGTCGGTCATCGTCGTCATGCCTGAGCTGAGGGTTCTGACTTAAGGGACTCGCCGGCGGCGGCGAGTCCCACCTGGACTCAGCCATCGAGCAATGGCCTGAGTCGCTTGTCGATGGCCTCGCGCGCGCGGAAGATCCGCGACCTGACGGTGCCGATGGGGCAGTTCATGGCCGTCGCGATCTCCTCGTAGCTCAGGCCCTCCAGCTCCCGGAGCACGATGGCCGTGCGCAGATCGTCCGGCAGGTCGTCGAGCGCGTGCTGAACCGTGGCGGCGATCTCGTCGCTGAGCAGATGACGCTCCGGGGTCGCGTGCTCGCGCAGCCGCCCGCCCATGTCCATCTGCTCGGCCACCTCGGCCTCGATGTCGTCGCCCGGCGGACGCCGACCCTGGGCCACCAGATGGTTCTTGACGGTATTGACCGCGATCCGGTAGAGCCAGGTGTAGAAAGCGCTCTCGCCGCGAAAGCCGGGCAGCGCGCGATAGGCCTTGATGAAGGCCTCCTGGGTCACGTCCATGACCTCGGCCGAGTCGCGCACATAGCGGGAGATCAGGTTCGACACCTTCTGCTGGTACTTGAGCACCAGCAGATCGAAGGCACGCTTGTCACCCGATTGGGCACGGTCGACCAGTTCATGATCGGTGTGTCGTTCACTCATCACGACACACCACTCGCCTGGCCTGCCATCGGTTCCGTTGGCATGGACAATCCACCGCATGGGAAGTTCGTGGCCATCTGCATCGATGACCGGTATTTTTCAGGATATGACACGGATACTTGATCAAGATCATCAAATCGACGAGCTTACAGGGAATCCACAGCCATCACGGGTCCACCTCCATGTCAGACGCCTGTCATCGCCACGATGTCCTGATCCTCGGCAGCGGCGCCGCCGGGTTGAGTCTCGCCCTGCGGCTTCCCGAGACGCTGTCCGTCGCGGTCGTCTCCAAGCGGGAGCTGCGCGAGGGCAGTACGCTCTATGCACAGGGCGGTATCTCGGCGGTGCTCGACGCCGGCGACTCCATCGAATCACACGTCCAGGACACGCTCAAGGCCGGCGCCGGACTGTGCGATCGCGAGGTGGTGCGTCATGTCGTCGAACGCGGACCGGCCAACATCCGCTGGCTGCTCGACCAGGGGGTCGAGTTCACGCGCGACACCGAACATGGGGCCACGGGGGGCTATCATCTCACACGTGAGGGCGGTCACACACATCGGCGCGTGATCCATGCCGCCGATGCCACCGGACGCGCCATCTCCACCACGCTGGAAGGCCAGGTGCGCGCGCGCGCCAATGTGACGCTCTATGAGCAGCACATCGCGGTCGATCTCATCACGACCCGGCATCTGCCGGGACAGGGCGGACATCGCTGTCTGGGCGCCTACATCCTCGATCGCGGCAGCGGCCGGGTCGAGACCTTCCTCGCCCGCTTCGTGGTGCTGGCGACCGGCGGGGCCAACAAGGTCTATCTCTACACCAGCAACCCGGACGTCTCCACCGGCGACGGCATCGCCATGGCCTGGCGCGCGGGCTGTCGGGTCGCCAACATGGAGTTCATGCAGTTCCATCCGACCTGTCTCTATCATCCGCAGGCGCGCTCCTTCCTCGTCACCGAGGCACTGCGCGGCGAGGGTGCGCGCTTGTTGCTGCCGGACGGGGAGCGTTTCATGCCGCGCTTCGATCCGCGCGCCGAGCTGGCCCCGCGCGACATCGTGGCGCGGGCCATCGACCATGAGATGAAGCGGCTGGGGAGCGAGTGCGTCTATCTCGACATCTCGCATCGTCCGGCCGAGTTCGTCGTCGAGCACTTCCCGACCATCCATGCGCGCTGTCTGGAACTGGGCATCGACATCACCCGCGAGCCGATCCCGGTGGTGCCGGCGGCGCACTATACCTGCGGCGGGGTCATGGTCGACCGCTGGGCGCGCACCGACCTGCCCGGACTCTATGCCAGCGGCGAGACCGCCTACACGGGTCTGCACGGGGCCAACCGCATGGCCAGCAACTCGCTGCTGGAATGTCTGGTCTACTCGGAGGCGGCGGCCGCCGACATCGTCCGTCTGTCGGCCGAGGTGCCGCACCCGCCTGAGGCGCCGCACTGGGACGAGAGCCGCGTCACCGAACCGGATGAGGAGGTGGTCGTCACCCACAACTGGGACGAACTGCGGCGCTTCATGTGGGACTATGTCGGCATCGTGCGTACCAACAAGCGTCTGCGCCGCGCCAAGCGCCGCGCCGACCTGCTGGCGCAGGAGGTGATCGAGTACTACAGCAATTTCCGGGTCGGCAACGATCTGATCGAACTCAGGAATCTGCTGGAGGTCGCGGATCTCATCATCCAGTCGGCCCTGCGCCGGCGCGAGAGCCGCGGGCTGCATTACACCCTCGATCATCCCTTCAAGGACGCCGGCCAGCGCGCGCCGACCGTTCTCATCCCGGATGCCTATCAGCCGCGCAAAGGGGAACCTGATTATTAACATAGCTCAGCTAGTTTGAGGAGGCGATGCGGCATTGGGGGTGTACGCACCGCGGCTTTGCCCAAGCGCGGCAGCATGGCGGCGAGGTCGAAGCGGCGATTGAAGCGATAGCAGAACTCGGCGAGGTGGCGCGGCAGATGCTTGCCGCTGAGATGATGGTAGGAGCCTTGCAGGCTGTTTTTGACGTTGCCCAGCACGGTATTGAGCCACTGGAACTCAGGAATCTCCATGCTGGGGTGGCCGCCGCCGGTGACGATCGGCTGGTGCTCGAATCCGGCCGCGGCGATGGCGCTGAAGCAGGACAATCCATCCGTGCGGATGAGGGCGCTGGGGTCAAAGTGGCGCTTGGCGAAGCGTTCGACCTCGGTTTTGCGGAAGCCGGCGACTTTACCCAAGCGCAGGCCGATGGGGTGGTTGTCCTCGTCGCACGAGAGCGCGGCGATGAATGGAACCTTGTTCGGTGAGCCGCGCCCGCGCTTGCCCCCGTGGTGCTCGCCGCCCCAGTAGGCGTCGTCGACCTCGATGACGCCGCTGAGCGGCGTTTGATCGTCGCGCTCTTTCATGACTTGCAACAATTTGTGCTTAACCCGCCACGCCGTCAAATAGGACACGCCCAGATGCCGTTTGAGCTCCAGGGCCGAGATCCCGTTTTTCTGCTGTGTCAGCAGAAACATCGCCGAAAACCAGGTCGTCAGCGGCAACTTGGTCGCCTCAAAGATCGTTCCGGCGATCAGTGAGGTTTGATGATGACAGTGGCGACACTGCAACAGCGCCCGCGTGCGCAAGCGCACCGGCTCACCCGCGTGTCCGCAGCTCGGGCAGACGAAGCCTTGCGGCCAACGCCACTGTTCAAGGGCCTGTTTGCACTGGTCCTCGGTTCCGTAGTTCTGGAGAAACTCCGGCAAACTCAAGCCTTTCTGAAACTGAATCGTGTTCTGAGGCATCAGCTGTCTCCGGTGAGTGGCATCTACTGAGAGTGTAGACTAGAAGAGACGAGTCTGCTGAGGTTCGTAACTAATCAGGAAGGGGAATAGGTTCTTACCGGACTCCAACACCCGGGGTGTGGAGTCCCGCCATCAGGAGTTCAGCGATGAGTCTGTTACATATCGATCCCGAATCACTGTGCCGCATCGTCGAGAAGGCTCGCGAGTTCCAGGCAAAGGAGGAGGTCGTCCTGCCCGACGTTCCGGACAGCCCCTCCGAGGACTGGGCCTTGCAGATCCTGGCCGATCACAGCGAGGACCACAGCCTCGACGAGATGATCCAAGCCATCGGCGAGATGAGCCAGCGCCAGCGCGCCGAACTGGTGGCGCTGATGTGGCTCGGCCGGGGCGACTATGGGATCGAGGACTGGGAGACGGCGGTCGATGACGCCATCGGCGACTATTCGCTCAATGCCGCCGCCTATCTGCTCGCGCACCCCATGGTCGCCAATGACCTCCAGGAAGGGCTGATCGCCCACGGCTATTCCTGCGATGGCTGATCGCGTTCCGTCAGCCGATCGCGCGCAACCCGAGCACGTCCTGCATGTCGAAGCGTCCGCGCTCGCGCTCGGCGATCCAGCGCGCGGCACGCATGGCGCCCCGGGCGAAGGTCATCCGGCTGGACGCCTTGTGCGCGATCTCGACGCGCTCGCCATCGGCGGCGAACCAGACCGTATGTTCGCCGACCACGTCTCCGGCGCGAATGGTCTCGAAGCCGATCGTTCGGCGTTCGCGCGCGCCGGTCTGGCCCTCGCGGCCATAGACCGCGACCTCTTTCAGATCACGCCCGAGCGCCCCGGCGATCACCTCGCCCATGCCGAGCGCCGTCCCGGAAGGTGCGTCGACCTTGTGGCGATGATGGGCTTCGATGATCTCGATGTCGACCTCGTCGCCGAGCACGCGCGCGGCGATGTCGAGCAGCTTGAAGCAGAGATTGACGCCGACACTCATGTTCGGCGCGAAGACGATCCCGATCGACTCGCCCGCCGACTCGATCGCGGCGCGCTGGGTCTCGTCCAGACCCGTGGTGCCGATCACCATCCGCTTGCCGGCCGCGCGACAGAGCGCCAGATGCGCCATGGTCGCGGCCGGCGAGGTGAAGTCGATCAGGACGTCGAAGTCGTCGAGCACGCTCGCCAGTTCCGCTACGACCGCCACATCCAGCCGTCCGACGCCGGCCGGCTCGCCGGCATCCGCGCCGATCAGCGAGCTTCCGGCACGCTCGGTCGCCGCGCCGAGCCTGAGTCCATCGGTCTCGACGACCGCCTGAATCAGGGTCCGTCCCATGCGCCCGCCGGCTCCGGCGATGGCGATTCTGATCTCACTCATGCATGACCTCGTCTCAATGTCTCAACCCGTCGCGGTCCGAATCCACTCGACCCGCTTGTACATGACCCCATAGTAAACCACCGGGATCACGACCAGCGTCAAGAGTGTCGAGACGAAGAGTCCGAACAGCAGCGCCACCGCCAGACCCGAGAAGATCGGATCGTCGAGGATGAACACGGCTCCGGCCATGGCCGCCACAGCCGTCAGCGCAATCGGCTTGGCGCGCACCACGGCCGAGTCGATCACGGCCTGCTCCAGGCTCATCCCGGCACGCACCTGCTGGTTGATGAAGTCCACCAGCAGGATGGAGTTGCGCACGATGATGCCGGCGAGCGCGATCATGCCGATCATCGAGGTCGCGGTGAATTGTGCGCCCAGGATCGCGTGACCGGGCAGGATGCCGATCAGGGTCAGCGGGATCGGGGCCATGATCACCAGCGGCACCAGATAGCTGCGGAACTGCGCCACCACCAGCAGATAGATCAGCACCAGCCCCACGCCATAGGCCGCGCCCATGTCGCGGAAGGTCTCGTATGTGACCTGCCATTCGCCGTCCCACTTGAGGCTGTAGTCGTAGGGATTGGTCGGCGCCTGACGATACCACTGCTCCAGACCCAGTTCGTCGCTCAGGGTGCCGGCAATCTCGAACAGACCATAGAGGGGGCTGTCGGTCTCTCCGGCCATGTCGCCGGTCACATAGACCACGGGCAGCAGATCCTTGTGATGGATGCTGTGCTCGCGCGTGCCCTCGACCACCGTGACGATCTCGGACAGGGGCACCAGCCGGCCGGTCTCGGAGCGCACGCGCAGGGCCAGCACCTGTTCCAGATCCGCCTTGTCGGCCTCGCTGTACTCGACCCGGATCGGCACGGCGTACTTGACGTTGGCCCCGTGCAGGAAGCTCATGTCCTCGCCGTCAAGCACCGTGGCCAGCGCGGTCGAGACGCTCGACTGGGCCACGCCGAGCCGCGCGGCCTTGGCCCGGTCGACCACCAGGGTCAGCTTGCGCGAGGCGAACTCGACCGAGTCGTCGACATCGACGATGTCCGGCGTCCCCTCGAAGGTCGCGCGCACCTGACGCGCCATGGCGATCTGGCCGTCGTAGTCGAGTCCATAGATTTCAGCCACCAGCGGCGAGAGCACCGGCGGACCGGGCGGGATCTCGACCAGCTTGGCGTTGCCGTCGTAGCGACGCGCGATCTCCTGCAAGGGGGCGCGCAGTTCCAGGGCAATGGCGTGGCTCTTCTGATCGCGATGATGGGCGTCGACCAGGTTGACCTGGATATCGCCCAGATGCGCGCCCTCACGCAGATAGTACTGACGCACCAGGCCGTTGAAGTTGATCGGCGCGGCAGTGCCGGCATAGATCTGATAGTCGCTGACCTCGGGCACGGTCTCCAGATACTCGCCCATCTCGCTCAGGACGCGCAGTGTCTGTTCGAGACTTGTTCCTTCCGGCATGTCGAGCACCACCTGGAACTCGCTCTTGTTGTCGAAGGGGAGCATCTTGAGCACCACGGTACGGTTGACCGCGAGCCAGATCGAGCCGGCGATCAGCAGCAGGATGGCGCCGAGCAGCAGCCGGCGGTTGAGAGGCCCGCGCCGACCGATCAGAAAGGGTCCGATCAGACGCTGGAAGACCGCGTTCAGCCGTTGGGAACCGCCCTCATGATCGCGGCTGCTTCCTGTCGGAGCGTGCGCGTGCGCCGGATGATGACGCCCGAGCATCCGGTTGGTCATCCAGGGCGTGAAGACGAAGGCCACCACCAGCGAGATCAGCATTCCCATCGAGGCATTGATCGGGATCGGACTCATGTACGGCCCCATCAGTCCGCTGACGAAGGCCATCGGCAACAGGGCGGTGATGACGGTGAAGGTGGCCAGGATGGTCGGCCCACCAACTTCATCGACCGCGCGCGGCATCAGGTCGAGCAGCGAGCCGCGGCTCATGGCCATGTGACGATGGATGTTCTCGACCACCACGATGGCGTCGTCGACCAGGATGCCGATCGAGAAGATGAGCGCGAACAGCGACACCCGGTTGAGCGTGAAGCCCCAGGCCCAGGAGGCGAAGAGCGTCAGCGCCAGGGTCACGATCACGGCGGCACCGACGATGATGGCCTCGCGCCAGCCGATGGCGAACAGTACCAGCAGCACCACGGACGCCGTGGCGAAACTGAGCTTGCTGATGAGCTTCTTCGCCTTGGCGTCAGCGGTCGCGCCATAGTCGCGGGTGATGGTGACTTCGACCCCGTCGGGGATGAACAGCCCCTTGAGCTGCTCGAAGCGCTCGCTCACAGCGGCGGCCACCTCGACGGCGTTGACGCCGGCCTGCTTGGCCACGGCGATGGTCACGGCCGGGCGCGTCCAACCGGTGGCGACACCCGACGGCGCAGCACCCGGACCGGCACCCATGAGGACATAGCTGTCCGGCTGTTCGGGACCGCGCTCGAGCGTAGCGACATCGCGCAGATAGACCGGCCGCCCCTCATGCACCCCGACCACCAGCTCGCCGATCGCCTCGACCGAGGTCAGGAAGGTGCCGGCCTGGACCAGGATCTCCCGGTTGTCGGCGGTGACGCTCAGATCGTCGGCGATGCGGTTGCCGGCCTGGAGTGCGCGGCGCAGTCCATCGAGATCCAGCCCGTGGGCGGCGAGTGCCTCGGGATGGAGCAGGACGCGCACCAGTTGCGCCGGCGCGCCGAGCGTATAGACGTTGCGCGTTCCCGGGACGCGCTTGAGCTCCTGCTCGATGGCATGGGCGACCTGACCCAGTTCATAGGCCCCGACCGTCTCGTCCTCGGACCAGAGGGTGGCGGTCAGAATCGGTACGTCGTCGATACCCATGGGCTTGACGATGGGCGTGCCCACGCCCAGGTTCGGCGGCAGCCAGTCCTGATTGGACATGACCTTGCTGAAGAGGCGAACGACGGCCTCGGTGTTGTCCTCGCCGACTTTGTACTGAACGGTCACCACCGCCAGACCCGGCCGCGAGACCGAATAGACATGCTCGACGCCCTTGATCTCGGAGAAGACCTGTTCGGCCGGACCGGCCACCAGATGTTCGATCTCGGTGGCCGAGGCGCCGGGAAAGGGGATGAAGACATCGGCGAAGGTGACATCGATCTGCGGCTCTTCCTCGCGCGGCGTCACCAGCACCGCGAACAGCCCCAGCAGCAGCCCGAGCAGCGCCAGTAGCGGCGTGATCTCGGTGGCCTGAAAACGGGCGGCGATCCGGCCCGACAGGCCCAGTCGCTCAGTCTTGGCCGTCTCAGTCATGGCTCGGTTCCTCACCCTCGACATGACGCACAGGCGCCTGAGTCTTGAGCCGCGCTCCGGCGGCGATCGGATCGAGCGCCACGCGCTCGCCCTCGCTCAGGCCGGCCGGCACCACATAGGCGTCATCGAGCGCCCGGCCCAGCCGGATCTGACGGAAATGGATGTGATCGCCCTCCCCGACCACATAGATCCCAGTGACCTCGGAGCGCTGGACCACGGCCGACTTGGGCACCGTGAGCTCGGACTTCTCGCCGACCACGAAGCTGGTTTTGACGTACATGCCCGGAAAGAGCGCCCGCTCACTGGCGCCCTCGCCCGGCGGCAGCTCGACGCGCACCTTGAAGGTATTGGATCCGGGATCGGCGAAGGGGAAGATGGTCAAGCGGCTGGACTCGACGCGCGTCCCGTCGGGCAGATAGACCCAGGCGCGGCGTGCCGCGTCCGTGCCGCCGCCGCGCACCGCTGGAATCACGCTCTGTGGCACGTCGACCGCCACCCGCAGCTCGTCGAGCGAGATCCCGCTCATGATCGGCGTGCCCGGACTGGCGATCTCGCCGAGTTGGACGTGACGCTGGGTGACGATGCCCGAATAGGGGGCGCGAACCTCGGTATGGGCCAACTGTTCCTGAGCCGCCTCCAGACGCGCGGTGCCGGATTCCAGCTCGGCCTTGGCGCTGGCCAGTTCGGCGCGCGCCTTGTCCATGGCCGACTCCGAGACGTTCTTGGTGCGATAGAGTCCCGCCACCCGGTCGTGCTCCTCCTGGGCCTGACGCAGACGGGCGCTGGCGGCCTTGAGATCCGCCGCCGCCTGTCCGACACGGGCACGATGCTCGGTGTCCTTGATCCGCGCCAGCAACGCCCCCTTCTCCACGAAGTCGTCGACATCGTAGAGGATCTCCTGGATCTGGCCTTGGGTCTGGGCCGAGACGGTGCTGCGGTTGACCGCCTCGACGATCCCATCGAGCCGATATTCGCGCGGCAGGGTACGGAACTCGGCCGGCGCCGTCTTCAGTGGCGGCGGATCGGCCTGATCCGCGAGTGCGGACGCCGGCGCCAGGACGCAGCAGGCCAGTAACAGGGTCGATCTCATCGAACGCATTTCGATCACTCCTTGTATTAGATTTCTCTAATATTGTGCGATTGACCGTCTTTTCAATGCCGGTATTACGCGCTGGCGGCGAACCAGGGACAGGATCATGGTTCGCGTTGCACAGGTGCGTGTTTGCGGTTCAAATTGAGTCCTTATAACAAACCGATAATGAGGATAGCCCAGTGACGCCAGGATCCGAGGATCTGATTTCGATCGATCAGGCCAAGACGCTCGATGGGCTGTTCCTGCAACGTGTCGGACGTTCTCCGGAGCGCGTGGCCTATCGCTATTTCGAGCGCGATCAGGGCTGGCGCGCGCTGACCTGGGGCGAGATGGGCGACTGGGTGGCGCGCTGGCGTCAGGCGCTCGCCGGGGAGTCGCTGGAGACCGGTGATCGGGTGGCGATGCTGCTGCGCAACGGCCCGGAGTGGATCATGTTCGATCAGGCCGCCTTCGCGCTGGGTCTGGTCACGGTTCCGCTCTACACCGACGATCGCGCCGACAACGCGGCCTACATCCTCGACGACGCGGCGGTCAAGGTGCTGCTGATCCAGGACGTAGGACGCTGGAAGCGTCTGGCCGAGGCCATCGGCGACTCACCCTGGCCGCAACGGGTGATCATCCTCGAATCGAGTCCGGCGGCCTATGAACTGGCCGAGCGCGACAGTCGCGTGCGGGTCGCCGAGTCCTGGCTGCCGGCCGGCGCCCCGCCCCTGAGCCGGCGCGACGGCGAGCCGCACGACCTGGCGACCATCGTCTATACCTCGGGCACCACAGGTCGACCCAAGGGCGTGATGCTGAGCCATCACAACATCCTGAGTAACGCCCACGCCGTACTCATGCTCATCGACGTCTATGGCGAGGATCTGTTTCTCTCCTTCCTGCCGCTGTCGCACATGCTCGAACGCACCGGCGGCTACTACCTGCCGATGATGGCGGGCGCGACCGTGGCCTATGCGCGCTCGGTGGCGCAACTGGCCGAGGATCTGCAAACCATCCGGCCGACGGTCATCATCGCCGTGCCGCGCGTCTTCGAGCGGGTCTACGGGCGAATCGCCGATCAGCTCCAGGCCCGGCCGGCCCCGGTGCGCCGGCTGTTCCAACTGGCGGTCGCGACCGGCTGGCGCGCCTTTCTGCGCGAACAGGGACGCGGCGGCCGGCATCCGAGCCTGCTGCTGTGGCCCTTCCTCAAACGCAAGGTCGGCGAACCCGTGCTCCGGAAGCTCGGCGGTCGGCTGCGGGTGGCCGTCAGCGGCGGCGCGGCCCTGCCGATCGGCGTGGCACGCACCTTCATCGGACTGGGGCTGCCGCTGATCCAGGGCTATGGCCTGACCGAGACCAGTCCGGTCGTCAGTTTCAATCCGCTCGAGGACAACATCCCTGAGAGCGTCGGGGTGCCGATCCGGGGCATCCAGGTGCGCGTCGGCGACAACGACGAGCTGCTCATCAAGGGCGAGAATGTGATGCAGGGCTACTGGAACGACCAGGCCGCCACGGCCAGGGTCTTGAATCCAGACGGCTGGCTGCATACGGGCGATCAGGGGCGGATCCAGGATGGTCACATCTTCATCACCGGGCGCATCAAGGACATCCTGGTGCTCTCCAACGGCGAGAAGGTGCCGCCGGCCGATCTGGAGATGGCCATCGGACTGGATCCGCTGTTCGATCAGGTCATGGTCGTCGGCGAGGGGCATTCCTATCTCAGCGCCATCCTGGTGCTCAATGCCGACCTCTGGCCGGGCATCGCCCACGAACATGGACTCGATCCCAATCTGGTGGAGAGTCTGCACGATGCACACTTGCACAAGAACATCATCAAGCGCCTGCGCTTGGCGTTGAGTGACTTCCCCGGCTATGCCAAGATCCGGCGCGTCACCCTGACCCTGGAACCCTGGTCGATCGAGAATGGCCTGTTGACGCCGACCATGAAGATCAAGCGCACCCGGATCATCGAGCACCATGCCCCGGCCATCCAGTCGATGTATGGCGGTGATGGTTGAGGCTTGCCAAGGCGCCGGCACGGCCCTAAACTAATCGATCTATCGCGGGTGTAGTTCAATGGTAGAACAGGAGCTTCCCAAGCTTCTAACGTGGGTTCGATTCCCATCACCCGCTCCAATCCGCTCTCGCTTGGCTCCTTGAACTCCAAGCGCTTCCGATCCTCCCCGACCGTCCCGTTCGCGATTGCCCATGACCCCGTCACCGGAGGAGTTTGCGTCCATCGTGCTGGACTGGTTCGACCGGCACGGTCGCCATGACCTGCCCTGGCAGCGCGATCCCACGCCCTATCGGGTCTGGGTCTCCGAGATCATGCTGCAACAGACCCAGGTCGGCGTGGTCATTCCCTATTTCGAGCGCTTCATGGCGTCCTTTCCGACGCTCGCGGATCTGGCGGCGGCCGAACTCGATGCCGTGCTGGCGCATTGGTCGGGGCTGGGCTACTACGCGCGCGGGCGCAATCTGCATCGCGCGGCCGTGCTGATCCGGGAGCGGCATGGCGGCGTCTTTCCAGACGACTTCGCGGCGGTCGAGAGTCTGCCGGGCATCGGGCGCTCGACGGCTGGGGCCATTCTGTCGCTGGCCTGCGGGCAGCGTCATCCGATCCTCGACGGCAACGTCAAGCGGGTGCTGGCGCGCGTCTTCGGTGTCGAGGGCTGGCCGGGACAGAGTGCGGTGCTGGCCGAACTTTGGCGGCTCGCCGAGTGCTGTACGCCTCGGGTACGCGCGGGGGCCTACAACCAGGGGATGATGGATCTCGGGGCTAAGCTCTGCACCCGCGCGCGCCCGGACTGTGCGCGTTGTCCGCTCGTCGGGCGCTGTGTCGCCCAGGTTCAGGGACGACAGCGTGAACTGCCTGCGCCGCGTCCGCGCAAGGAACTGCCGACGCGCGTGACCACCCTACTCGCCATCCTCGATCCGGCCGGCGAGATCCTGCTCGAACGGCGTCCGCCGACCGGGATCTGGGGCGGACTCTGGAGTCTGCCCGAGACCGGCGTCCCGGCCTCGGACATCGGGTCGATCGCCGACTGGTGCCTGGATCGGTTCGGCGTTCGGCCCGAGCGGGTTGAAAGGCTCGCCGAGCGCCGTCATACCTTCAGTCACTATCATCTCAGGATCGAGCCGGCCCGAATCGAGTTGGGGGCCTATCCGTCGCGGGTTCAGGACAGCGTCGGCTGGAGCTGGAGTCCGCTGGGCCGGGTTGGCGAGCTCGGGCTACCCGCGCCTGTCGCCCGGATCCTCGCCGATCTGGACCGCGCCTGAAGCCCGAATCCGGCACGGTCGATCCCGGCCTGTTTCGATGCTGAGTGCCGAACGCTGTCTTGAGTGAGGACTGACCGATCATGAGCCGTACCGTCCACTGTATCAAACTCGGTCGCGAGGCCGAGGGACTCGACCGCCCCACCTATCCCGGCGAACTGGGCCGGCGCATCTTCGAGCAGGTCTCCAAGTCCGCCTGGCAGGACTGGCTGCGCCACCAGACCATGCTCATCAACGAGAATCGTCTCAGCCCCATGGACCCCAAGGCGCGCCTGTTCCTCGAAGAGCAGATGGAACGCTATTTCTTCGGTGAGGGGGCCGAGACGCCGTCCGGCTATACGCCGCCCTCGGCTTGAGGGCGGCTGGTCTGGTCCAGCCGCGTCACGGCGAATGTTTCCGGTCCGGTAGTCGACAAGCCGAACCGAGATCGATTCGAGTGAGGTCCGGACAGCAACCGGCAACGGGTGGCCAATGAGTTGGCCCAAGCAGGCGGGCAAGAAAAAAACCGGCTTGAGAGCCGGTTGATTCTGAAGGGATTTTATTTGGTGGGCGCAGGTGGGATCGAACCACCGACCCCTGCCGTGTGAAGGCAGTGCTCTCCCGCTGAGCTATGCGCCCTGAACAGACGGCGAATGATAGCCGGATTGGCGGGGCCTGACAAGCCCAGCCGCACTCGATCACCTCACCCGATCAGCCGACCCAGACGCGCGCATTGCGGAACAGCCGCATCCAGGGACCGTCCTGACCCCAGTCATCCGGATGCCAGGAGTTCTGGACGGCCCGGAAGACGCGCTCGGGATGCGGCATCAGGATGGTGACGCGCCCGTCGGTGGTGGTCAGTCCGGCGATGCCGTTGGGCGAGCCGTTGGGGTTGGCCGGATAGCGTTCGGCGATCCGGCCGTCGTTCTCGACATAGCGCGCCACCACCCAGGGTTCGGCCGCCGCCAGATGGGCCGCGTCGCGGAACTCCGCCCTCCCCTCGCCATGCGCCACGGCGATCGGCATCCGCGATCCGGCCATGCCTGCCATCAGTGCCGAGGGGGTTGCCTCGACCTGGAGCATGAGCGTGCGCGCCTCGAATTGCTCGGAGCGGTTGCGCACGAAGTGCGGCCAGTGATCGGCACCCGGAATCAGCTCGCGCAGGTTGGAGAGCATCTGGCAGCCGTTGCAGACACCGAGCGCGAAGGTGTCGGTACGCGCGAAGAACGCCTGGAACTGATCGCGCGCGCGGGCGTTGAACAGGATGGTCTTGGCCCAGCCCTCGCCCGCGCCCAGCACGTCGCCGTAGGAGAAGCCGCCACAGGCCACCAGACCCCGGAAATCGGCCAGATCCACGCGCCCGGCGATGACATCGGATAGATGCACGTCGACACAGGAGAAGCCGGCGGCATGGAAGGCGGCGGCCATCTCGATCTGACCATTGACGCCCTGATCGCGCAGGATGGCGATCGGCGGACGCGCCCCGCGTTCGATGTAGGGTGCGGCGATGTCGTCGTCGGGATCGAAGGTCAGGACCGCATTCAGGCCCGGATCGGGTGCGCCGATACGCGCGAAGGCTTCGGCCGCGCACTCGGGATCGTCGCGCCGCGCCTGCATCCGGTAGCTGGTCTCGGACCAGAGCCGTTGCAGCTCGGCACGATCGGCCGTGAACAGGGTGCAGCAACGATGACAGATACGGATCTGGTCGCTGTCGTCGAGCAGCCCGATCACCGGGCTGAACTCGGCCAGACCGTGGTACTCCAGGATCTGGAGCACATCATCCGTGTCGGTATGGCGCACCTGGATGACCGCGCCCAGTTCCTCGCTGAACAGGGCGGCGAGCACGTCGGAGCCGATCGCGGCCAGGTCGATGTCCAGACCGCAGTGTCCGGCGAAGGCCATCTCGCACAGGGTCGCGAGCAGACCGCCGTCGGAGCGGTCGTGATAGGCCAGGATCATGCCCTCGGCGCGCAGTTCCTGGAGCGCCGCGAAGAAGCGTTTGAGCAGATCGGGATCGTCGAGGTCCGGCGGCTCGGTACCGATCCGGTTGTAGACCTGCGCCAGCGCCGAGCCGCCGAGCCGGTTGCGCCCGCGCCCGAGATCGATCAGGATCAGATCGGTGTCGCCCTGATCGGTGCGCAGTTGCGGCGTCAGGGTGTCGCGCACGTCCTCGACCGGCGCGAAGGCCGAGACGATCAACGACAGGGGCGAAGTCATCTCGCGCCGCTCGCCCTCGGGCGTGTTCCACACCGTCTTCATGCTCATGGAATCCTTGCCGACCGGGATCGCGATCCCGAGTTCGGCGCAGAGTTCCAGACCGACCGCGCGCACCGTGTCGTAGAGCCGGGCATCCTCGCCCGGATGTCCGGCGGCGGCCATCCAGTTGGCCGAAAGCTTGATGTCGCCCAGCACGGCGATGTCGGCGGCGAGGATGTTGGTGATGGCCTCGCCGACCGCCATCCGGCCCGAGGCCGGGGCATCGAGCAGCGCCAGCGGGGTGCGCTCGCCGATGGCCATGGCCTCGCCGGTGTAGCCGCTGAAATCGCTCAGGGTCACGGCGCAGTCGGCGACCGGCACCTGCCAGGGACCGACCATCTGCTCGCGCGCCACCAGTCCGGTGATGCTGCGGTCGCCGATGGTGATGAGGAAGCTCTTGTCGGCGACCGTCGGCAGACGAAGCACGCGGGCGATGGCGTCGCTCAGTTCGATGCCGCTGGTGTCGAAGGGCGCGCCGGGTGACGGCAGACGCTCGACCTCGCGGCGCATCCGCGGCGGTTTGCCGAGCAGCAGCGAGAGCGGCATGTCGATCGGGCGCTCACCGCGCGCGGCGTCTTCGAGCGTTAGATGCTCGATCTCGGTCGCCTCGCCGACCACGGCATAGGGGCAGCGCTCGCGCTCGCAGATGGCCTTGAACTCGTCCAGCTGCTCGGCGGCGACCGCCAGCACATAGCGCTCCTGCGACTCGTTGCACCAGAGTTCCATCGGCGACAGCGAGGGATCGTCGCTCGGGATCGCGGCCAGATCGAAGCGCCCGCCGCGTCCGCCGTCGTGCACCAGCTCGGGCAGCGCGTTGGACAGTCCGCCCGCGCCGACGTCATGGATGAAGAGGATCGGATTGTCCTCACCGCGCGCCCAGCAGCGGTCGATGACCTCCTGACAGCGCCGCTGCATCTCAGGGTTGGCGCGCTGCACCGAGGCGAAATCCAGATCCTCGGCCGAGGCGCCCGACGCCATGCTGGAGGCCGCACCGCCGCCGAGACCGATCAGCATCGCCGGTCCGCCGAGCACGACCAGCGGCGTGCCCGCCGGGAAGGGGCGCTTCTCGACATGCTCGTCGCGGATGTTGCCCATGCCGCCGGCGAGCATGATCGGCTTGTGATAGCCGCGCAGTTCGTTGCGGCCGTCCGGGCCGGGGATCGCCTGCTCGTAGGTGCGGAAATAGCCGGCCAGATTGGGCCGTCCGAACTCGTTGTTGAAAGCCGCCGCGCCGATCGGTCCCTCGATCATGATGTCGAACGCCGAGACGATGCGCTCCGGCTTGCCGTGATCGACCTCCCAGGGCTGCTCGAAACCGGGGATACGCAGGTTCGACACCGAGAAGCCGCACAGACCGGCCTTGGGCTTGGCGCCCTGCCCGGTCGCGCCCTCGTCGCGGATCTCGCCGCCCGAGCCGGTGGCCGCGCCCGGATCGGGCGCGATGGCGGTCGGGTGATTGTGGGTCTCGACCTTCATCAACAGATGAATGGGTTCCTCGGACTCGCAATAGACGCGCGTTTTGGGACAAGGGATGAAACGCCGTCCTTCCCAGCCTTCGAGCACGGCGGCGTTGTCCTTGTAGGCGGAGAGCACGCCTTCGGGCGAACTCTGGGTGGTATGGCGGATCATGGCGAACAGCGAATGGGTCTGCGGCTCGCCGTCGATCACCCAGTCGGCGTTGAAGATCTTGTGCCGGCAGTGCTCGGAGTTGGCCTGGGCGAACATCATCAGCTCCACATCGGTCGGATTGCGGCCGAGCGCGCTGAAGTTTTCGGTCAGATAGTCGATCTCGTCGTCGGAGAGCGCCAGGCCCAGTTCGAGATTGGCCGTTTCCAGCGCCGGACGTCCGGCGCCGATGACGTCGACCCGCTGCATCGGACGCGGCTCGGCGGACTCGAAGAGCTGACCGGCCGAGTCCAGATCGAAGCGGACCACCTGGGTCATGCGGTCGTGCAGAACGGCGGCCGCCGCCCCCAGCACATGGCCGTCGATCTCGGCCGATTCGCCGGTCAGATAATAGGCGATGCCGCGCTCCAGACGGCGGATCGTCTTCAGGCCGCAGTTGTGCGCGATGTCGGTCGCCTTCGACGACCAGGGCGAGATGGTCCCCGGTCGCGGCACCACCAGCACCAGACGTCCCTCGGGCTCATGCGCCGGCAGGCTCGGCCCATAGCGCAGCAGACGCTCCAGGATGGCGCGCTCCTCGGCGCTGAGTTCAGCCGTCACCTGGGCGAAATGCACATACTCGGCATAGGGCCGGATGTGGAGTCCGGTCAGCTCGCGCAGCCGGTCGGCCAGTTTCTGGAGACGGAGTTCGGAGAAGGCGGGCGCGCCACGGAGGACAAGCATCGGCGTTGCTCTTTAGGGACTTGGGTGATTGTCGACAGAAAAAGACAGCTAGGTGCGCCGTTGACGCAACGCCTCATAGAGACAGACGCCGGCGGCGACCGATACATTCAGGCTCTCCACCCGGCCGCACATCGGCAGACGCACCAGACGATCGCAGCGCTCGCGGGTCAGACGGCGCAGTCCGCTGCCCTCGGCCCCCATCACCAGACCCAGGGGGCCGGTCAGATCGGCGGCATAGAGTTCGTCGCTCGCTTCGCCCGCTGTGCCGGTCAGCCAGATGCCGCGCTCCTTGAGTGCGTCCATGACCCGCGCCAGATTCGTCACCTGGACATAGGGCAGCGTCTCGGCGGCACCGCTGGCGACCTTGCACACCACAGGCGTCAGCCCGACCGCGTTGTCTTTGGGTGCGATGACGGCCTGGACGCCGACCGCCTCGGCGGTACGCAGACAGGCGCCGAGATTGTGCGGATCCTGAACCTCGTCCAAGAGTAGCAGGAATGGCGGCACATCGAGTCGATCGAGCAGCGCCGTCAGGTCGGATTCGGTGCGCGAGGACGGCACCCGCACCCAGGCGAGCACACCCTGATGATTGACCCCGGCGGCGGCTCGTTCCAGCTCAGCACGCTCGACCTGACGCAGCCGGATACCGGCCTCGCGCGCCAGATCCGCCAGTTCCTGCAGGCGCCGGTCACGCCGCAACCGCTCCAGCCAGACCTCATCGACACCCTCGGCGCCGAACTTCAGCGCCGCGCGGACACTGTGGATGCCCCCGACGGGCGCGCACTCAGTCATCGTGCTTCACAGCGTTGAACGAACGCTTGCGCTTGGAGCGCGAACGCGATTTCTTGGGCGCGGACTTGCCGGCATCGGTCATGCCGCCTTTGTCGCTCTTGGCGGCGGCTTCCGAAGTCGGACGCTCGCCCGATGGCCCACCCTGTCGCTTGCCGCGCTTGGGCTTCGCGTCAGTCGGCACCGGTTCGCCGCCCGGCTTCGGCCAGCGACGTCCGGTCTTGGCCATCGGCTCGGCGAGCACGAAATCGATCTTGCGGTCATCCAGGTTGACCGACGCCACCTGCACCCGCAGCCGGTCGCCGAGACGATAGACCATGCCGGTGCGCTCGCCATGCAGACGATGACCGATGGGGTCGAAATGATAGAAGTCGTTGTCGAGCGCCGTGATGTGCACCAGCCCATCGACACGCACCTCGTCGAGTTCGACGAAGATGCCGAACGAATTGACGCCGGTGATGGTGCCGTCGAACTTCTCGCCCAGCTTGTCCTGCATGAACTCGCACTTGAGCCAGTCCTCGGCGTCGCGCGTGGCCTCATCCGCACGCCGTTCGGTGCCCGAGCACCACTCGGCGACCTGTTGCAGCTCGGTCTTGGTGTAATCGAGATCCGAGGCCGTACCACCCGCGATCAGGTGCTTGATGAGCCGGTGCACGACCAGATCCGGATAGCGCCGGATCGGCGAGGTGAAATGGGTGTAGGCGTCGAAGGCCAGACCGAAGTGACCGGCATTGTCGGTGCTGTACATGGCCTGCTGCATCGAGCGCAGCAGCACGGTCTGGATCAGACGCCGGTCGGGGCGCTCCTTGATCTGCTCCAGCAACGCGGCATAGTCCGCCGCCGTCGGCTTCTCGCCGCCCGGCAGCTTCAGCGCCAACTGCGCCAGGAATTCGCGCAGATCGTTGAGCTTTTCCTGACTCGGCAGGTCGTGGATGCGATAGATCCCCGGCAACCGCTTGCGCTGGAACTGGCGTGCCGCCGCGACATTGGCCGCCAGCATGCATTCCTCGATCATCTTGTGGGCGTCGTTGCGCACCAGCGGCACCACGGATTCGATTCGTCCCTGCTCGTTGAACAGGAACTTGGTTTCAGTGGTGTCGAAGTCGATCGCGCCGCGCTCGGCGCGCGCCGCCTGGAGCGCCTTGTAGAGCTGATAGAGCTCGTGTAGATGCGGCAGGATCTCGGCGAAACGTTCGCACAGCTCGCCATCGCCGTCGACCACCATGGCCGCGACCTGATCATAGGTCAGCCGTGCATGCGAGCGCATCACCGCCTCGAAGAAGCGGGCGCGTGTGACCTGGCCCTCACGGTTGACATAGAGTTCGGCCGTCATGCACAGCCGGTCGACATGCGGATTGAGCGAACAGAGTCCGTTGGAGAGCACCTCGGGCAGCATCGGAACGACGCGATCCGGGAAATAGACCGAGTTGCCGCGCGCCTGGGCCTCGCGGTCGAGCGCGGTGCCGGGGCGCACATAGCTGGAGACATCGGCGATACAGACCAGCAGCTTCCAGCCCTTGGGCTTGCGCTCGCAGTAGACGGCATCGTCGAAGTCGCGCGCATCGGCCCCGTCGATCGTCACCAGCGGCAGATGACGCAGATCGACACGCCCGGCCTTGGCCGCCTCCGGCACCTCCTCGGTCAGACCCGCGATCTCGGCCATGACCTCATCCGGCCACTCGACCGGCAGGTTGTGGGCGCGGATGGCGATGTCGGTCTCCATGCCGGGGGCCAGATGATCGCCGAGCACCTCGCGAATGCGGCCGATCGGCTGGGTGCGCTGGGTCGGCTGATCCGTGATGTCGGCCACCACGATCTGCCCCTGCTCGGCACCGGCGAGCCGGTCGCTGGGGATGATGATGTCATGGGTGAGCCGCTTGTGATCCGGCACCACGAAACCGACGCCACTCTCTTTATATAGGCGTCCCACCACGCTATGGGTGTTGCGCTCCAGGATCTCGACCAGCGCGCCTTCGAGCCGTCCGCGCCGATCGCGCCCGGCCACCCGCACCACCACCCGATCGCCGTGGAAGAGCGCGCGCATCTCCTTGGGATAGAGATAGAGATCGTCCCCGCCCTCGTCGGGCCGCACGAAACCGAAGCCGTCGGGATGCCCGATGACGCGCCCGGCGATCAGGTCGCGGCTGTTGACCGGACAGAAGGCGTGATTGCGATTGCGGACCAGTTGGCCGTCGCGGACCATGGCGCCGAGACGGCGTTCGAGCGCGATCAGATCCTGTTCATCGGAGAGCGCGAGTGCGGCGGCGATCTCGTCGAACGCGAGCGGCGCGCCGTGATTGGCCAGGGTTTCGAGGATGAATTCCCGGCTCGGGATGGGGTTGGCGTACTTCCGCGCCTCGCGTTGGCGATGGGGGTCCGCGCTCTTGGCAGGTGTGGCTGATCGGCGTTTGGTCACTATAGAGGAGTCGTTGCGAATAAAGTTGTTAGTGTACCCTTGACAGGGTCATCCTGTCTCACTAATATGCGCGTCTCCACTGGGGGCGAGGCCAAAAAGCCGAAGCAAACAGTGACTGCCGAGGTGGCGGAATTGGTAGACGCGCATGGTTCAGGTCCATGTGGGCGAAAGCTCGTGGAGGTTCGAGTCCTCTCCTCGGCACCAAAGATTCCGCAATCACCCACGAGGGTGATATCGAAAAGGCGCTGCATCTCAGGATGCGGCGCCTTTTTTTATGTGTCCGTTTTCGTTCAAGATCCTCGATTGGAGCCAGCCTATGTCGATGCCGCTTTCCACGCTCACCGCGATCTCACCGGTGGATGGCCGTTATGGAGACCGCGCCGCAGACCTGCGCGCAATCTTCAGCGAATACGGACTCATCCATCATCGCGTCCTGGTCGAGGTGCGCTGGCTCCAGACGCTGGCCAATCACCCCGGCATCCGGGAAGTCCCGTCCTTCTCCGAATCCGCCAACCAGTTGCTCGACCAAATCGCCGCCGACTTCAGTCTCGCCGACGCCGAGCGGGTCAAGGAGATCGAACGCACCACCAATCACGACGTCAAGGCGGTCGAATACTTCCTCAAGGAGCGCATCGCCGAGAACGCCGAACTGACGGCCGTCAGCGAATTCATCCATTTCGCCTGCACCTCTGAGGACATCAACAACCTCTCGCACGGTCTCATGGTCCAGGCCGGGCGCGAGCGGGTGTTGCTGCCGCAGATGGACGCCCTGATCGAGGCGATCCGCGCCCTCGCCCACCAATACGCCGACCAGCCGATGCTTTCGCGCACCCATGGCCAGCCCGCGACCCCGACCACGCTCGGCAAGGAACTGGCCAACGTGGTGCACCGTCTGCGCGCCCAGCGCGCGCGCGTGGCCGAGGTCGCGCTACTCGGCAAGATCAACGGCGCCGTCGGCAACTACAACGCGCATCAGGTCGCTTATCCCGAGGTCGACTGGCCGTTGCTGGCGCAAACCTTCGTCGAATCGCTGGGCCTGACCTGGAACCCCTACACCACCCAGATCGAGCCGCACGATTATCTGGCCGAGCTGTTCGACGCGCTGGCCCGCTTCGACACCATCCTGATCGACTTCTGCCGCGACGTCTGGGGCTACATCTCGCTCGGCTATTTCAAGCAGCGCACCATCGCCGGCGAAGTCGGCTCCTCGACCATGCCGCACAAGGTCAACCCGATCGACTTCGAGAACGGCGAGGGCAATCTCGGGATCGCCAACGCCATCCTGGAACATTTGGCCGGCAAGCTGCCGATCTCGCGCTGGCAGCGTGATCTGACAGACTCGACCGTACTGCGCAACCTGGGCGTGGGACTGGCCCATCTGAGCATCGCGCTCCAGTCGATCCGGAAGGGCTTGAGCAAGCTGGAAGCCGACCCCGCTCGCCTGGCCGCCGATCTCGAAGCCAACTGGGAAGTGCTGGCCGAGCCGATCCAGACCGTGATGCGCCGTCACGGTGTCGAGCAGCCCTACGAAAAGCTCAAGGAACTGACGCGCGGACGGCGCATCGGCGCCGAAGCCCTGACCGCCTTCGTCGAGACCCTGGAGATCCCGGACTCAGCCAAGGCCGAACTCAAGGCCCTGACGCCCGCTCGCTACATCGGCGAAGCCGCCAAGCTGGCGCGCGCCATCTGAGATCCGGGCAAGGCGCGGACGGGCCTTCAGAGACGCGCCAACGCCTCATCGAGACCCTCGTAACAAGGCATGAGGGTCTCGAAGCCGCTGATCTTGAGCACTTCACGGATCTGCTCGTTGGCATTGCAGAGTCCGAAGGCGCCACCCACCTGTTTGATCTGCTTGGTGGCCTTGAGCAGCACGCGCAGACCGGCGCTGGAGATGTAGTCGGTGGCGCCGAAATCCATCAGGATCCGGCTCTCGCCCTGATCGATGGCCTGCATGATGAATTGCTCGGCCTCGGGCGAAGCCTGGGTATCCAGACGCCCCCTGGGCATGACCACCAGTACGCCGGCGTTCTTGTTCGACTCGATACTCATCTGTGTTTGGATTCCTTGGGGATCGATGGTTGAAGCAGATGGGCCGGAATCATACCGAAATCCAGGTTCCCCGCATCGATCTATCAAGCCGTGCGCGCCCCGAACCGGTCCCGGAGCTCGACCGGCGGCTAGAACGGCAGAGCATCGACGGGCGTCCGGACCGCCTGCGACAGGCCAAAAACCCTACTTTGGCTCTCTGTTTCAATCCGACATCATCGCTTATCCTCCCAATACCATGACTGCGACCCAACACGCTCTCCATATCGAACTCGCCAACCCACGCGGTTTCTGCGCCGGCGTCGACCGCGCCATCGCCATCGTCGAGCGCGTACTCGAACGCTATGGCGCGCCCATCTACGTCCGCCACGAAGTCGTCCACAACCGCTTCGTCGTCGACGGACTGCGCGAGCGCGGCGCCATCTTCATCGAGGAACTCGACGACGTACCGAACGACGCCATCCTGGTCTTCAGCGCCCACGGCGTGCCCCAGAGCGTGCGTCAGACCGCCGAGGCACGCGGTCTGCGGGTGTTCGACGCCACCTGCCCGCTCGTCACCAAGGTCCATCTGGAAGTCGCGCGCCACTGCAAGAACGGCGTGAGCGTGGTGCTCATCGGTCATCGCGGCCACCCCGAGGTCGAGGGCACGCTCGGCCAGTTCGTCGAGGCCGCCGACGGCGCCGCCATACATCTGGTCGAGAAGGCCGCCGATGTCGAATCACTGACCGTCGCCGATCCCGAACGGTTGGCCTATGTCACCCAGACCACGCTGTCGATGGACGACAGCCGCGAGATCATCGCCGCACTCCAGGCCCGCTTCCCGGCGATCCGGGGGCCGAAGAAGAGCGACATCTGCTACGCCACCCAGAACCGCCAGGACGCCATCCGCGATCTGGCCCAGCGCTGCGACCTGATGCTGGTGGTCGGCTCGCCGAACAGTTCCAACTCCAACCGGCTACGCGAGCTGGCCGAGAAACAGGGCTGCGCCGCCTATCTGATCGACGGTCCCGAAGACATCAGGCGCGACTGGCTGAGCGGTCGTGCGCGCATCGGCTTGACCGCCGGTGCATCCGCCCCCGAGATCCTGGTCGAGCGCGTGATCGCCCAGCTCAAGGACTGGGGCGCCGGCGAGATCGTCGAACAGGATGGCATCCGCGAGCAGGTCGTCTTCGCACTGCCGCGCGAACTGGCGCAAGACTCTTAGATAGGGGAAACCTGATGCGGGATGTTCTGGTCATCGGCGGCGGCATCATCGGTCTGCTGACCGCGCGTGAACTGCACCTCTCGGGCGCCGAGGTGACGCTGATCGAGATGGGTGAGACCGGGCGTGAGTCCTCCTGGGCCGGCGGCGGCATCGTCTCGCCGCTCTATCCCTGGCGCGCGCCCGAGCCGATCACGGCCCTGTCACGCTGGAGCCAGGGCGTCTATCCCGCGCTGACCACACAGCTCCTCGACGAGACCGGGATCGATCCCGAGTTCACGATCAACGGCATGCTGGTCCTGGACGACGAGGATCTCGACCAGGCACTCGACTGGGGCGCGCGCCACGGCCAGCCGATCGAAATCCTCCAGGAACCGGCGCCGCACGCGATCGAGCCCGAACTGGGGCCGCGTCCGGCGCGTGCCCTGCACCTGCCCGGCATCGCTCAGCTACGCCCGCCCCGGCTGTCGAAAGCGGTCCGGCGCGCACTCGAAAAGCGTATCGATCTGCGCGAACGCGAGGAGGTGTGCGAACTGCTGGTCGAGCAGGGCCGGGTGCGTGGCGTGCGCACACCCAAGGGTCAGGTCGAAGCCAAGCGCATCGTCATCTGTGCCGGCGCCTGGACCGCCAAGCTGCTCGAACAACTGGGCACGCCGCCGGACATTCGGCCGGTACGGGGTCAGATGCTCCTGTTCCATGCCAAGCCGGGTCAGATCAATCACATCACACTGCACGCCGGTCGGTATGCCATTCCGCGCCGCGACGGGCGTGTGCTCTTCGGCAGCACACTCGAACACGCCGGATTCGTCAAACGCACCACGGCCGAGGACAAGGAAGCCCTCTACCACGACGCCATCGACCTCTTCCCCGTGCTCAGACGCACGCCGATCGAGGATCACTGGTCGGGATTGCGTCCCGGTTCGCCGAGCGGGATCCCCTACATCGGCGCCTATCCGGGGATCGAAGGGCTGTATTTCAACGCCGGGCATTTCCGCAACGGCTTGGTCATGGGACCGGCCTCGGCACGGCTCATGGTCGATGTCATGCTCGGTCGCGAGCCGATTATCGACCCGGCACCCTATGCGTTGAACGCCGGTCGCTGAACGGTGCTGGAAGCTGACAGCCGTCTATCAAGTGTCCGACAATGGCCGGCACGACAGATCACTCGGACTTGCCGCCATGCCTGATGCGAAGCGACCACTACCGATCAGCATTCAGACCTTCCGCAAACTGCGCGAGGGTGGTTTCTGCTATGTGGATAAAACCGCGCACATCGCCACCCTGACGCAAGACAGTGGAGCCTATTTCCTCTCGCGTCCACGCCGGTTCGGCAAGAGCCTGCTGCTCGATACGCTAAAGGAACTGTTCGAGGGCAGCGAGGAACTCTTTCGCGGACTGTACATCCATGATCACTGGGACTGGGAACAGCGCCATCCGGTGATCGTGCTGGATTTCGCCGCTGGGGTGATCGACAGCCGCGCCGCTTTGGAGCAACGCATCCGGCGCCTGATCGAGTACAACGGTGAGCGTCTCGGGATTGGCTGTGACTGGCACGACAACGATGTCCCCGGCTGCTTCAGCGACCTGATTCGCCACGCCCAGGCGCAGTCCGGCCGGCCGGTTGTCGTACTGGTCGACGAGTACGACAAACCGATCCTCGACAACATCGATCGTCCCGAACGCGCCGCCGAGATCCGCGAGGGACTCAAGAACCTCTATTCGGTGCTCAAGGCGCAGGATGCTCATCTGCGCTTCGTCTACATGACCGGCGTGACCAAGTTCAGCAAGGTCAGTCTGTTCTCGGGACTCAATCAGCTCAACGACATCACACTGGCCCCCAGGTTCGCGACCATTTGCGGTTATACGCAACAGGATCTCGAAAACACCTTTGGCGCCCACTTGCAGGGCGTCGATCGGGACGAGGTCCGACGCTGGTACAACGGCTATGCCTTCCTCGGTGAGCCGGTCTACAACCCCTATGACATCCTGCTGTTCATCGACAAGGGCCATAGCTTCCGCAACTACTGGTTCGAGACCGGCAGCCCGAGTTTTCTGATCAAGCTGTTCCAGTGCCGGCGCTACTTCCTGCCGAGCCTGGAGCAGATCGAAGTCAGCGAGGAGATCCTCGATTCCTTCGATATCGAGCGCATCAATCCCATCACCCTGCTGTTTCAGAGCGGCTATCTGACGGTGGAGTCGACCGAGCAGACCTGGGGTGAACTGACCTTTCGGCTGCGGATACCGAATCAGGAAGTACGCACCGCGTTGAACAATCAGTTCATCGACGCCTATGCCGACATCAGCATCGAACGCCTGCGCTACAAAGCGGGCTTGGGCGAGGCACTGACCCAGGGCGATCTGCCGGCGCTGGTCGCGGCCATCAAACGACTGTTCGCCGGTATCCCCTGGCGCAATTTCACCGGCAATGATCTGCCCGAGTCCGAGGGCTACTATGCCAGCGTGCTCTATGCCTTTCTCGCCAGTCTCAATGCCGAGATCATTCCCGAAGACCTGACCAATCACGGGCAGGCGGATCTGACGGTGCGGATCGCCGGCTACACCTATGTCATGGAATTCAAGCTCGATCGCGGGGCGGCGGCTTCGAAGGTCGTTGCGGAGGATGCAGGAGACGCTGTTGATGGCGAGTCCGCTGAAGCGGCCAACCCCGCTCTGGAACAGATCCAGGCGCGCGGTTATAGCGAGAAGTATCGCGGTACGCCTGGGCGCGGATTGTTCGAAGTGGGGCTGGTGTTTGGCAGTGCGGCGCGCAATCTCATTCAGGCCGATTGGCGGCGTGTGGCCTGAACGCCGTGCGTTCTATACCGGACAGGCCGGATGTCGAAGCGCCTGTCCGACCGTCGTGAACGAGCCGACGATCAGTAGCGCATCGCCGGGCACGGATTCGGCTAAAGCAGCCCCGATCGCCTCGGCGACGCCCCCAAAGGCGCCGCGCCGGTTCGCACCGATCAGCCCATCCAGACGTGCGCTCAATTGCTCGACCGGCAGAGCGCGCGCGTCCTCGCTCTGAGCCAGATACCAGTCGTTCACGTATTCGCGAATCGGCGTAACGAGACGTTCAGGGTTCTTGTCGGCCAGCACCGCGATTACGGCACGCAAGCGTCCGGGACAGGCAAAATCGCGCAGATTGGCGGCCAGCGCTTCAGCCGCCTCGCCATTGTGAGCCACGTCCAGAATCCAGGTGACGGCGCCCGGCATGACCTGGAAACGTCCCGGCAGACGTGCCCGCTGCAAACCGGCACGGATGGCGTTGACCGGAACCGGGAGCCGTTCGCGCAAGGCTGTCAGGGCCGCGATGGCGGCGGTGGCGTTGTCGAGCTGGAAAGGCCCACGCAGCGCCGGGATCGGAAGCGCCAGCCGCTGTCCATCCGGCCCGGTCCAGATCCAGCCTTCAAGGGTTCGAGCATGGTCGAGTTCGTGCCCGAGCCGGATCGGAAGCGCGCCGATTCGCGTCGCCTCCGCGCGCAGTGTCTCGGGGGCGTCGCGCTGACCGATGATCGCCGGACGTCCGGCACGGAAGATCCCGGCCTTCTCACGCGCGATCGACTCCAGGCTGTCGCCCAGCCAGTCGGTGTGATCCAGCCCGATGCTGGTCACTACCGACACATCGGCGTCGATCAGGTTGACCGCATCGAGCCGCCCGCCGAGTCCGACCTCCAGCACCACCAGATCAGGCTGAGCGCGGACGAAGATGTCGAGCGCGGCGAGCGTGCCGAACTCGAAATAGGTCAGCGAAATCTCTCCGCGCGCCCGGTCGATGCGTTCGAAGGATTCGCACAGCGCCTCATCCGCGACCGGCACGCCGTCGAGCCGCACCCGCTCGTTGTAGCGGCACAGATGCGGCGAGGTATAGACGCCGCATCGATAGCCGGCCGCGAGCGCCATCGACTCGATCATGGCGACCGTCGAGCCCTTGCCGTTGGTGCCGCCGACCGTGATCACCGGACACGGCAGAGGCTTGGGCTCAAGACGCGCCCACACCGTTGCCACGCGCTCCAGGCCCAGATCCATACGCTTTGGGTACAACGCGGCCTGCCAGTCGAGCCAGTCGGCAAGGGTTACAAAGTGGCGAGTCATTGTGTTTCCTGATTAGTTACGAACCTCAGCAGACTCGTCTCTTCTAGTCTACACTCTCAGTAGATGCCACTCACCGGAGACAGCTGATGCCTCAGAACACGATTCAGTTTCAGAAAGGCTTGAGTTTGCCGGAGTTTCTCCAGAACTACGGAACCGAGGACCAGTGCAAACAGGCCCTTGAACAGTGGCGTTGGCCGCAAGGCTTCGTCTGCCCGAGCTGCGGACACGCGGGTGAGCCGGTGCGCTTGCGCACGCGGGCGCTGTTGCAGTGTCGCCACTGTCATCATCAAACCTCACTGATCGCCGGAACGATCTTTGAGGCGACCAAGTTGCCGCTGACGACCTGGTTTTCGGCGATGTTTCTGCTGACACAGCAGAAAAACGGGATCTCGGCCCTGGAGCTCAAACGGCATCTGGGCGTGTCCTATTTGACGGCGTGGCGGGTTAAGCACAAATTGTTGCAAGTCATGAAAGAGCGCGACGATCAAACGCCGCTCAGCGGCGTCATCGAGGTCGACGACGCCTACTGGGGCGGCGAGCACCACGGGGGCAAGCGCGGGCGCGGCTCACCGAACAAGGTTCCATTCATCGCCGCGCTCTCGTGCGACGAGGACAACCACCCCATCGGCCTGCGCTTGGGTAAAGTCGCCGGCTTCCGCAAAACCGAGGTCGAACGCTTCGCCAAGCGCCACTTTGACCCCAGCGCCCTCATCCGCACGGATGGATTGTCCTGCTTCAGCGCCATCGCCGCGGCCGGATTCGAGCACCAGCCGATCGTCACCGGCGGCGGCCACCCCAGCATGGAGATTCCTGAGTTCCAGTGGCTTAATACCGTGCTGGGCAACGTCAAAAACAGCCTGCAAGGCCCCTACCATCATCTCAGCGGCAAGCATCTGCCGCGCTACCTGGGCGAGTTCTGCTATCGCTTCAATCGCCGCTTCAACCTCGCCGCCATACTGCCGCGCTTGGGCAAAGCCGCGGTGCGTACACCCCCAATGCCGCATCGCCTCCTCAAACTAGCTGAGCTATGTTAATAATCAGGAACATTTATCTCAGTGAGCCGGTTGTGAGCGTTCCGGAACCCACGTCCAAACGTGGAGCTAAACCCACACAGCGGCGCGCAGATACTGAACCGATGCGGGTGGATGTCTATGCCAAGGAGTTGGCCTCCTATACCTGGCCAACCGTCACGATTCGCGATGGAACGAAAGGACCACTCACCCTTTCGATTCATACCAGACGTGTTTGGATCTGGGATGGTGAATCGGAGCGCGCGACCGAACGAGTTTTGGTCATTACTCAGCGTCCCAACAGTTCAAAGCTTAAATATTCACCTGATTAGTTACGAACCTCAGCAGACTCGTCTCTTCTAGTCTACACTCTCAGTAGATGCCACTCACCGGAGACAGCTGATGCCTCAGAACACGATTCAGTTTCAGAAAGGCTTGAGTTTGCCGGAGTTTCTCCAGAACTACGGAACCGAGGACCAGTGCAAACAGGCCCTTGAACAGTGGCGTTGGCCGCAAGGCTTCGTCTGCCCGAGCTGCGGACACGCGGGTGAGCCGGTGCGCTTGCGCACGCGGGCGCTGTTGCAGTGTCGCCACTGTCATCATCAAACCTCACTGATCGCCGGAACGATCTTTGAGGCGACCAAGTTGCCGCTGACGACCTGGTTTTCGGCGATGTTTCTGCTGACACAGCAGAAAAACGGGATCTCGGCCCTGGAGCTCAAACGGCATCTGGGCGTGTCCTATTTGACGGCGTGGCGGGTTAAGCACAAATTGTTGCAAGTCATGAAAGAGCGCGACGATCAAACGCCGCTCAGCGGCGTCATCGAGGTCGACGACGCCTACTGGGGCGGCGAGCACCACGGGGGCAAGCGCGGGCGCGGCTCACCGAACAAGGTTCCATTCATCGCCGCGCTCTCGTGCGACGAGGACAACCACCCCATCGGCCTGCGCTTGGGTAAAGTCGCCGGCTTCCGCAAAACCGAGGTCGAACGCTTCGCCAAGCGCCACTTTGACCCCAGCGCCCTCATCCGCACGGATGGATTGTCCTGCTTCAGCGCCATCGCCGCGGCCGGATTCGAGCACCAGCCGATCGTCACCGGCGGCGGCCACCCCAGCATGGAGATTCCTGAGTTCCAGTGGCTCAATACCGTGCTGGGCAACGTCAAAAACAGCCTGCAAGGCTCCTACCATCATCTCAGCGGCAAGCATCTGCCGCGCCACCTCGCCGAGTTCTGCTATCGCTTCAATCGCCGCTTCGACCTCGCCGCCATGCTGCCGCGCTTGGGCAAAGCCGCGGTGCGTACACCCCCAATGCCGCATCGCCTCCTCAAACTAGCTGAGCTATGTTAATAATCAGGTTGTGTTTTATTCGATGATTCAGCAGGAGGCGTCAGTGGCAGTAAGCGAATCCGGTGTCGGCGTGGGTCGATGATGACCAGCGCCCCCTCTTCGAGCGCCGTTGCTGCGATCTCTAGGGTCTCCAGTACAGCGGTGCCAACGGACTTCGGCAGAATGTGCTCCGCACGTATCTGAATGACGCTCGGCGCCGTCGCATTGGTCAGGAATAACAAGGATCCAAAGTCCAGGTCATGTGTGAAGACGACATAATTATGTTCACGCGCCCAAGCCATGATCTCCTCATCAAGCGCACGAATCGCTCCGACTCGACTCCAATGTATCGCCGTGTGTCCAGCATCGCGCAAGAACGCCTCCCAGACCATCGGCATATTCATATCGAGCAGAATCTTCATCCGGCTTTGAGCACTACGTCATATTCCTCAGCTCGCCAAGTCGCATAGGCTAAGGCGGCGTAGATATCCTCACGCTCCAGGCTGGGATAGAGTTCCAACACCGAGTCGATGGATTCCCCGGACGCCAGCAGTCCGGTGATGGCTCCAACCGTGATCCGGATGCCGCGAATGCAGGGTTTGCCGCCCATCACGCGAGGATCGATGGTAATTCGTTCGAGATCGGGGAAATTCATGCGCATCCGGCCTCATGGCATAGCGTGTCTATAATCTCCGGGGACTTGACAAATACCCCTTTCTGCATATCGGTCAGAATGCCTTGATTTCCAGACTTTGCTGTTCATGCACCGTCAGACAGTGTCCTGAAGCGAGTGCAGAAAAATTGACTCGCGACCTGAACATGCTCTGAAGTACACGTGTACTTTGAGCATTTGTTTTGAAACAGATAGGCAATCCAATATTTTCCAGATAATCGTCTGCCGCGCCGTCGTAATCGTCAGGGGACTGTGAGGCCAGCATGACCATCAGCCCTTTCGCACGATGCAGACGGATATTGTCAGATAACGCCGGATGTTGTGCAGACAGCACCGGACGTGCTTCATCGATCGCCAGGATCATTCGGAGTGCACGATGACCCTCATCGTCACGTGCCGCTTCACCGGAGCCTCGAAGCCAGACATTGAGTGTGTCCAGCAGCAAGAAAGCGGCGAGATTACGAACCGTTTCGCGCGCCGATCCGAAGGCAATGATCCAACTTTGCGAAAAAAACTGCGCCGGTGACTGCTCAGGAACGAACAACGTGCGTTCGGTTAAGTCATTCGCGGTAGCAATAATACTGTCAGTTCCCAGTCCCTGAGTGTCGTAGTAGCGTCGTAACTGATCCCGGATCTGTTCCAGCGTGATATGAGACGACTGAGCGAACAACGGCTTAAGTGCTTCACGGAAATGATCAAGCTGTTTTGCGCCTGGCTTGCTCTGCATCACCCGTTTGAATGAATCTCGAAAGCCGAGTACCAGATCCGATGCCTGACTGTCGGAACGGTTGGAACCATGAAACATATCAAGTGGAATCGGTGCTTCGGGTACATGCAGAACAGTGGCTCCCAGATCACGTGCTAGATCAGGATCGTTTGCCAGATCACCTTTGCCAAGGTCGAGTAGGATGATAGGAACCCCTGCCTGATGACGCAACTGACGCAGCGTAGACAGCATGGTGCGTGTCTTACCAGATCCTGCCTGCCCCATGATCGCCATGTGCGGGGCATAACCGACGCCATTGACCAGCCAGCGAAACGGACTTTTATCCTTCGTTGAGGCACCGAGTTCGATATACAGAGGACGCGCCGGACCAGTGCGAATCGTGAAACCCGGATCTTCGGAGTCCTCGTCATCCAAAACCTGTTCCGGGAGAGTGGCGCGCCGTGTAACTAGAAGTTCGACGAACTGCTTGTAATCCTCGCTGGCCTCCTGCCAGTCCGCTTGAAGCAACATGACGCCGCGATGCCAGTGGCGCCTGACCATGTCCTGTAGATCAGAGAGTTGAACATCTTTCTTTTTCGCTTCGCGGATGCATTGCGTCACCAGAATTCCAATCCAGAGCGACAACTCGCGTCCCTCAAACAGGATGTGCCCACGAATGCCTTTTCCCAACCGGTCCGGTGCGTCGGGCGCAACTTCGTCATGCCCTAGGGAGCGTCCGATGGCAAGCCGAGCAATCTGGGCGCGAGTCTCCAGACCGAGCAACGACCGTAACCGATCAGTCTCCCGCCAAGCATCTCCGGAAGTATTAAAACTGGCACCCCAAACGTCTTCGATTGCAAATGTCGTACTCATGCGGGCATTTCCTCGAACTGGAAATAGTGATCCTCGTAAGCGATCGTTTTTCCAACCCCTTGGCCGATGACCTCATGATGAAGAAGCCAAGTTTTAGCAATTGCGGGCTGGAGACGTTTCATCAGATCCGGACCGATTTCAGCATCCTGCGATAGTAAAATCACTTGCCGCGTTCTATCTGAAAGCCAGAAATCGAGAATGTTTTCGCGATGTGTTACATCCAATCGACCAAGCGGAGTATCGACAACTAAAGGTGCTTGAATGCCTGAAACTTCGGCGAGTCCAGCCAGCAACGCCGTCACGAAAAGCTGATTTTCCCCAGCAGATCGATCAAACGATACTTCGTTGCCATCTACTGAAAATAGAGTTGATCGACCCATTTCATCTACGACAATGCGGTCGAACCATGGCGTATGTGCTAAATTGCCAAAGACGCGGGTCATGCTTTCGCTGAGACGCTTAGTCTTCAGTGCATAGAGACTAGGAATGAGTTCGCCGATCAGCAGCCTGACGCGCTCAGCCTTGGCGATACTTGATAGGGCCGGACTGGTTTGGATTAGCTTTTCATGCTCGCGCTCATAAGTCGCACGATCCTGCGCAATAGTTGCTTCCAATGCGATCAGTTGCCGCTCGATTCCGCCAAGTTCATGCTCAGCTTTTTCAATTTCTTGGTTGACCTCGCCTAGCGCTCCTTTGATTTTCGCTAGAGTGCCATCTCGATCAATGCCCTCAACTCGGGTTAGGCGCTGGTCTAATTCGTGTTCACGCTCCCGCAAACTCAGAATGCGATCCAGCGTTTTCAGAATTGTCTGCCCACCAATCCTGATTTTATTAAAAAGAGTAAGCGCTTCAGACCGTTTTTCATCGTGAATCCAAGTATGAATCACCGTCTCAGCACAGCCGGCAGGTACTGGAAAAAACAATCCCTGCCAAGCCAGTTCCATACGCTGGCGAATAGCGTCTTCTTGTGCTTTATTGAGCGTTGGGTCAATAGGTGGTTCGGCGAGATCAAAAAAAGTTTCGAGAAATCGCTGACGATTTGGCTCCATTGATGTGCGCCGCGCCTCCCAACGCCCAAGCTCCAGCTCCGACATCCACTGCGCAATTAAATCGTCGCGAAGATCCTGTCGCATTAAGTGAAATGGCAACTTATCTGCCAGCATTTGCGCAAGATTTGTTTCGTATTTTTCGCGCTCTTGCTTGAGGATTCCTTTTTCCTCCATAATTTCTTTGACATTTGCAATGTCGCCGGACCCGCCTCCAAGCGCCATAGTGCGGTTCATTAAATCCTGTCTACGTTCCTTTGATAATTTCAGTTCTGCTTCAAGACGTGATTTATTTTCTTTTAATTTTTTCTGTTCTTCGTCCCGCTTTTGTAATATTTCTGAAAGCTCAGCAACCCGGCTTGGTGTCGCGCTTGATCCTTTTTCGGGTTTTTGCTTAATTTGAAAATGAGTGAGACTTTGCTCGAGTTCTCTGAGCAGAGTAACCCCAAGCAAACCTTCCATTCCCTGCTTAACTTGCTCAACCCGATCTTGGTCGGCAAGTTTTTTAACCTCTTCTCCATCAAAAAAGAAAAATGGCGCAATGTGCGCAGGAATAAATTCGCGCTCAAGTCGTTCGTTGATCTGTTCTGCTGGCAATACGCGATCAGGCTGACCATGCCGCACGGTTTGAAGCATGATTTCTTCACGCGCTGTCCAATCACCATTTGGCTTAAAAAACCAGCTACGTTTGACTTGAATACCCTCATCATTCTGGTTAATAATTTTAACCGTTACTGACATTGAATCACGATCCGTACTCAGTGCATGACCATTTAAGGCACGCTCCAAAAATGATGGATAGCCTTTTTCAGAGCTTAGTCCAGCACGGGCAAGATGCGGCATCGCATCCTTGCCATAAAGACAAAGATATACCTGATTAGTTACGAAGCTCAGCACATTCATGCTCACTGTAATTCATTGTTTCCTGATTATTAACATAGCTCAGCTAGTTTGAGGAGGCGATGCGGCATTGGGGGTGTACGCACCGCGGCTTTGCCCAAGCGCGGCAGCATGGCGGCGAGGTCGAAGCGGCGATTGAAGCGATAGCAGAACTCGGCGAGGTGGCGCGGCAGATGCTTGCCGCTGAGATGATGGTAGGAGCCTTGCAGGCTGTTTTTGACGTTGCCCAGCACGGTATTGAGCCACTGGAACTCAGGAATCTCCATGCTGGGGTGGCCGCCGCCGGTGACGATCGGCTGGTGCTCGAATCCGGCCGCGGCGATGGCGCTGAAGCAGGACAATCCATCCGTGCGGATGAGGGCGCTGGGGTCAAAGTGGCGCTTGGCGAAGCGTTCGACCTCGGTTTTGCGGAAGCCGGCGACTTTACCCAAGCGCAGGCCGATGGGGTGGTTGTCCTCGTCGCACGAGAGCGCGGCGATGAATGGAACCTTGTTCGGTGAGCCGCGCCCGCGCTTGCCCCCGTGGTGCTCGCCGCCCCAGTAGGCGTCGTCGACCTCGATGACGCCGCTGAGCGGCGTTTGATCGTCGCGCTCTTTCATGACTTGCAACAATTTGTGCTTAACCCGCCACGCCGTCAAATAGGACACGCCCAGATGCCGTTTGAGCTCCAGGGCCGAGATCCCGTTTTTCTGCTGTGTCAGCAGAAACATCGCCGAAAACCAGGTCGTCAGCGGCAACTTGGTCGCCTCAAAGATCGTTCCGGCGATCAGTGAGGTTTGATGATGACAGTGGCGACACTGCAACAGCGCCCGCGTGCGCAAGCGCACCGGCTCACCCGCGTGTCCGCAGCTCGGGCAGACGAAGCCTTGCGGCCAACGCCACTGTTCAAGGGCCTGTTTGCACTGGTCCTCGGTTCCGTAGTTCTGGAGAAACTCCGGCAAACTCAAGCCTTTCTGAAACTGAATCGTGTTCTGAGGCATCAGCTGTCTCCGGTGAGTGGCATCTACTGAGAGTGTAGACTAGAAGAGACGAGTCTGCTGAGGTTCGTAACTAATCAGGAAGATATAACGCCTCTAGCAGAGTTGTTTTTCCATAACCATTACGCCCGCCAATAACGATAACATGCTTACCATTTGTTGGGCGTGGAAAATTAAAAACTTGATGAGAATAGCTTTTGAAATTCTGTAACTCAAGACGAGAAATCCACATTACACTTATCCTCAATCATCCATTCGACTAAATACTTCTGCAAAGGCATTATTGATGCCGTGCCGCCGCTCTTGATGTAGCCGATCTCGAACGATACCAACCAGTTCTTCAAGAACATCCTGCGGCACACGATGCTTTTCACAGAGTTGATACAATATGGCTCGCGCTTCGGGATCATTCCAAAGTGGTAAGTCTTGCAAGTGAGTGTCCGGCATGGCGTAAAACTCCTATGGGGCTTACCTTGTGAGTTCCTGGGTCCAGACAGAATGGATCATGTCAATCTCTTCCTGACTGATTAGGATATCTCCAAATTCATGCTGCACCTCGAGCAATCGATCCAGAATCATGCGGCGCGCCTGAATCGTGAATGGACCTGGAACATGTTTGCCGTCTTTGAATTCGATACGTCCGTTACGGCGCTCCACGCTACGATGCTGGGGGTCGTTGCGGATTTCGCGTAACCAGTTTCGAAAATCAACCAGTGGTTGATATTGATGGCGTCCGGCGTCGACAAAACCCTGAAGACTGCGATCCTTCTCCACAACGGTGCAGGTCCAACAGCCAAAACGACTGGAATTAGTCCCGCATCCGGGTGCTTCGTCTTTACTGAGGACAACCGGGCATTCCCCGCCTTCCGCATCACGGTAAAGCTGGATAAGATCAGCATGCGTTCCGCCCCAGGGTGGCGCGTGCTCAGCAAGGATCTCCCAAACATCGTCAGTTGTGAGATCCATGATGGGGCGATAGATCAGGGCACCCGGCAGACTCGTATGAGGCGTCAGATTGGAGTCGTTCAAATTGCGGTGGCGCTCGATACTGGCGCGGCGGGACTGGCTTTCATCTTTACGAACGCCCAACACTAGAATAGCCGCGCCGTGTTGGCTAACGTGGTCAAGGATGTAGCAACTGGTCGGCTGAATCTTTAGCCGATCAGTACACCAACGCATATTTTGATTGGGCGATGGATAGCCGCGACCGATCAGGAGCACCCAAAACGTCTGAGCGGGGTCAGGCCGCGTGGTGGTGACGCTAACCGGCAGCCGCAGATAACCGAGCGCCTCACGCAAGCGTTCCTGCACGCTACGCAGGTAAGCCATGACAAGCGGACTTTCGACCAAGGTATCGTTGGAAACAATATGGACTTCGCGAGTGCGCCGCTCAGGATCAATGCCCAGCATGGCATTGATCACAGCATGAAGCACAAGGGTACTGTCTTTACCGCCGGAAAAGCCCAGAATCCATGGGTGATTTTGTGCAGGGGATAGGTACTCGCGCCGAATATCAGCGACGATACAGTCTAAACAATGAGTGCCATCCCGGCCATCATCATAATGATGGCTGACGGCTGACGGCTGACTAGCGGCTGGCATGATTGGTGTCTGTTTGCTTATTAAGGTAGCGTCTTGGTTTAACGATGTCCGGAGTATCATCAATCACTGTGTGTGCGGAAATCGTCTAAACCGGCACCACAGTCCGGCAATAACGCGGACGGTGCATCAGCAGCGCCAGCAGATCCGCCAGCCGTTCGCGCAGATCGCGCCGGTCGATGATCATGTCGAGCGCGCCCTTCTCCAGCAGGAACTCACTGCGCTGGAAGCCCTCGGGCAATTGCTCGCGCACCGTCTGCTCGATGACGCGCGGCCCGGCGAAACCGATCAGCGCATTTGGCTCAGCGACATTGATGTCACCCAGCATCGCCAAGCTCGCCGAGACGCCGCCCATGGTCGGATCGGTCATCACCGAGATGAAGGGCAGCGAGCGCTCGCGCATCCGCGCCAGGGCGGCGCTGGTCTTGGCCATCTGCATCAGCGAGAACAGACTCTCCTGCATCCGCGCCCCGCCGCTGGCCGAGAAGCAGACATAGGGTGAATGATGCTCGATCGCCGCCTCCACGCCGCGCACGAAGCGCTCGCCGACCACCGACCCCATCGACCCGCCCATGAAACCGAACTCGAAGGCCGCCGCCACGATGGGCGCGTCCTTGAGTCGACCGCGCATCACGATCAGCGCCTCCTTCTCGGAGGACTGCTTCTGGGCCGCGGCGAGCCGATCCTTGTATTTCTTCAGATCCTTGAACTTGAGCGGATCGAGCGATTCGAGATCGGCGCCGATCTCCTCGCGGCAATCGGCATCGAGAAAGGCCTCCAGCCGCCGGCGCGCGCTCAGACGGTTGTGATGCCCGCACTTGGGACAGACCTCCAGATTGCGCTCAAGCTCGGCGCGATAGAGGATGGCGCTACAGCCCGGACACTTGGCCCAGACGCCCTCGGGCACGGCGCGCTTGGTGTTGGCATCGATACGGATACGGTCGGGGATGAGCTTCTCGAACCAGCTCTTGCCCTTGTCCATGGCCTGCTTCACGGTGGCGGTGGCCTGGGCCTGGACCTTGGATTTGGTGGATTCTTCCATCGTCGTTGGTGTGCTCTGGACGTTGGTTGCAGTGTGGATCGCGGATCAGCGCGCGCCGTCGATCGCCGTGCGCAGCTCGGCCAGGAAGGCCGCCACCGTCTCGGGGATACGCTCGGGCGTCTCGGCGAGCGCCTCGATCCGCCCGACGATGGCGCTGCCGACGATCACCGCATCGGCGACCTCGGCCACGCGCGCGGCGGTCTCGGCATCGCGGATGCCGAATCCGACCCCGACCGGAAGCTCGACCGCCGACCGGATACGCGCCAGATGCTCGGCCACATCCGCCGTGTCGAGATTCGCCGCGCCGGTCACGCCCTTGACCGAGACGTAATAGACGAAGCCCGAAGCCACGCCACCGATACGCTTGATTCGATCATCGGTCGAGGTCGGCGCCAGCAGATAGACCAGATCCAGCCCCTGCGCTTTCAGCGTCGTCACCAGCTCATGCCCCTCTTCGGGCGGCACGTCGACGATGAGCGCGCCATCGACCCCGGCGGCCTGAGCGCGCTCGGCGAACGCGGCATAACCCATGATCTCGATCGGATTGAGATAGCCCATGAGCACCACGGGCGTCTCGCTGTCGCGCTCGCGGAACGCACGCACCATCTCCAGCACGTCGGCCAGCCGCACGCCCTGAGCCAGCGCCCGCTCGGTGGCACGCTGAATCACCGGACCATCGGCCATGGGATCGGAGAAGGGCACGCCCAGTTCGATGATGTCGGCGCCGGCCTCGACCATGGCATGCATCAGCGGCGCCGTGGTCGCCGGCCCCGGATCGCCGGCGGTGACGAATGGAATGAGCGCGGTACGACCCTGCGCCTTCAGTTGTTCGAAACGCTGTGCGATGCGGCTCATAGGACCAACCCGTCGTGACGCGCGACCGTGTGCATGTCCTTGTCTCCGCGACCGGAGAGATTGACCAGGATGCTCTGGTCGGGACGCAGGGTGGGCGCGAGCTTGTGTGCATAGGCGAGCGCATGGCTCGATTCGAGCGCCGGGATGATGCCCTCGGTGCGCGTGAGATGATGGAAGGCGGCGAGCGCCTCGTCATCGGTGATCGAAACGTACTGGGCACGCCCGCTGTCCTTGAGCCACGCATGCTCGGGACCGACGCCCGGATAGTCCAGCCCCGCCGAGATCGAATGGGTCTCGATGATCTGGCCGTTGTCGTCTTCCATCAGATAGGTGCGGTTGCCGTGCAGCACGCCCGGACGTCCGGCGCACAGGGGCGCAGCGTGCCGGCCGGTCTCGACGCCCTCCCCGCCCGCTTCGACCCCATAGATAGCGACTTCGCTGTCCGCGATGAAGGGATGGAACAGACCGATGGCGTTCGAGCCGCCGCCGACACAGGCCACCAGCGCATCCGGCAGACGTCCGGTGCGCTCCAGCATCTGGGCGCGCGCCTCGCGACCGATCACGGTCTGGAAGTCGCGCACCATCATCGGATAGGGATGCGGCCCGGCGACGGTGCCGATGATGTAGAAGGTGTCGTCGATGTTCGTCACCCAGTCGCGCATGGCTTCGTTGAGCGCATCCTTGAGGGTGCGCGAACCGGAGGTCACGGGCACGACCTTAGCGCCGAGCAGCCGCATCCGGTAGACGTTGGCCTCCTGACGGGCGACATCGACCTCGCCCATGTAGACCACGCACTCCAGCCCCAGCCGCGCGGCGACCGTGGCGCTCGCCACACCATGCTGACCGGCGCCGGTCTCGGCAATGATGCGCGTCTTGCCCATGCGCTTGGCCAGCAGCGCCTGACCGATGGTGTTGTTGACCTTGTGCGCGCCCGTGTGGTTGAGATCCTCACGCTTGAGATAGATCTGCGCCCCGCCCAGCTCACGGCTCCAGCGCTCGGCGTGATAGAGCGGCGAAGGCCGGCCGACATAGTCGCGCAGATCCGCATCCATCTCGGCCTGGAAGTTGGGATCGGCCTTGCAGCGTTCATAGGCCAGTCGCAGTTCTTCCAGCGGATGCATCAGCGTCTCGGGCACGAACAACCCGCCATAGGGGCCGAAGTGTCCCGTCGCATCCGGCAGGTCGTAGGCCGTCGCGCGGCCTGGATCCAGGCGCTCAGCCTGGCTGGTGTCGGCGTTGGTCGCCATCTCTTACCCCTTGCATAAACGCGAAAATCAGTTCCGGTTCCTTGAGACCCCTGGCGGCTTCGACCCCGCCGCTGACATCGACCCCATAGGGTCGCACCCGCTCGATGGCCTCGGCCACGTTCTCCGGGGTCAGACCGCCGGCGAGCAGGATCTCGGGAGCAATGTCTGGCGGGATGCGCGCCCAGTCGAAGCACTGGCCGGTTCCACCGGCGCGTCCGGGTTCATAGGCATCGAGCAACAGACCATCGGCCCCGGCGAAACGTTCGCGCTCGGCGGCCGGATCGATCCCCGGACGCATCCTGAGCGCCTTGATCCAGCGCCGCCCGAAACCGGCACAGAATTCGGGCGACTCATTGCCGTGGAACTGGAGCAGATCCAGCGGCACCTGTTCCAGGGTCGCTTCGATGGTCTCAACCGAGGCATCGACGAACAGCCCGACGGCGGTGACGAAGGGCGGCAGCGCCCGGCACAGTCCGGCAGCCTGCTCGGGCGTGACCGCACGCGGACTGGCCGGATGGAAGACGAAGCCGACCGCATCGGCTCCGGCCGCCACGACGGCGGCGATGTCCGAGACCCGCGTCAAACCGCAGATCTTGACCCGTGTTCTCGAGATGATGTCGTACTTCAATGCTTCCTCGATCGCATCAAATCGCACTCTTCAAACGCTGTAGCGGATCCGTGCGCTCGCTCTGCGGCAAACCGAACTCGGGCGGATAGTCGGCGCGGACGAAGTAGAGTCCCTGCGGCTGTGCCGTGACGCCGCCGAGTCGCCGGTCGCGGACCTCCAGCAGCTCGCGCGTCCAGTCGACCGACGCCTCACCGCGCCCGATGGCCATCAGCACCCCGGCGATGTTGCGCACCATGTGATGCAAAAAGCCATTAGCGCCGATCGCCAGGGTGATCAGCCCGTCACGTTCGCTGAGATCCAGATAGAGCACGCGCCGGACCGGACTCTTGGCCTGACAGGCCACCGCGCGGAAGCTCGAAAAGTCATGCTCACCGACCAGCGCGACGGCGGCGGCGCGCATCCGTTCCAGATCCAGCGCTTCATGCACCCAGACGGCACGATCGCGCTGGATCGGCGAGCGGGTGCGCCGCGCCAGGATCTGGTAGCGATAGTGCCGGGCCTGAGCGCTGAAACGCGCATGAAAGCCGTCGTCGACCGGATGCGCCCAGCGCACGCCGACATCGGGCGGCAGATTGACATTGGCCCCGAGCACCCAGGAACGCTCGCTGCGCGTGGCCGTGGTCTCGAAATGCACCACCTGTTCGAGCGCATGGACGCCGGCGTCGGTGCGTCCGGCACAATGCACGATCACCGGATGATCCGCGACCCGCGAGACGGCCGCCTCCAGCTCGGACTGCACGGTCCGCACCCCGGATTGCGTCTGCCAGCCGTGGAAGTGGGTGCCGTCGTACTCGACACCCAGGGCGATGCGACCTGGTCTCAAGTGGCTTTCACTCGTGCAAGGCCGGAATCGACCGACCGGCCCTGATCCTCGGAGACACCCGCCTCATCGCCCCAGGCGCTCCAGCATGGCACGGGCCTCGTTGCGCTGCTCCTCACGCCCCTCGGCCATGACCTCCTCCAGGATCTCGCGCGCGGCCTCCTTGTCGTCCATCTCCACATAGGCGCGTGCCAGATCGAGCTTGGTGGCCGTCTCGTCCCAGATGCCCGAGTCGATCTGCCACTGCGAGGAGAGCAGATCCGATGGCACGCTCTCCTGCTCGGGCGACAGCGCGGAATCCAGGGACTCTTCGGACTTGTCCGACGGCTCGCCGGCGAGCATCGGCGGCTCCGGCGGCGGTGTTCGGGGCTCAGCCCCGATGTCCAGGCCATCGATCTGTAGATCCGGGTCGCCGAGACTCTCATCGAGCGGCGGCACATCCGGACCCAGATCCAGGGCATCGGCCGGGGACGCGGCGGCCGGTGGCGTATCGGCCGGTGCGGGCGCCTCGCCAAGGACACCCAGATCGAGATCCAGCGCATCGGGCAAGGGCAGGATCGAATCGATGTCCGACTCGATCGCCTGCTCGATCTCCTCGACGGACGGCGGCATGGGTCCGGAGTCGAGTTCCAGCTTCAGCGAATCATCCGACGGCTTCGCCTCCACATCCTCGAACTCGAGCGGCTCGGAAATACCCAGATCGAGCAGCAGGTCGTCCTCCGACTCGGGTCCGACCTCGATCAGCGATTCCAGTCCGGGCACGGACACGGACTCAGGCGTCTCCGCGGCAGCACCGGCCGGCCCCATGGCGGACGACACGGCCGATGGCGTGAGGGAGGGACTGGCGGAAGCCAGGGGCGCGTTCGGCACGAGTTCGCTCAGTAGACGCTGCATCCGCTCCCACTGAGCGGGCTCTTCGGTGTCCCCACCCGAAGACCGGATCTCGTCGAGCAGGTCGCGCAATGCCCCGGCCTCGCCCGAGGCAGCGAGTGCCTCGGCCAGCTTGTATTTGATGTCGAGCCGTTGCGGATAGCGCTTGAGCTCCTTGTTGAGCAGATCCTGCGCTTCGCGGTAACGACCGTAAGCAATATAGATGTCGGCCTCGGAGAGCACATCGGCCTCGTCGGTCTCGACGTCGAAGCCGGTGAGGCCCGACATGGGCTGTTCGCTCATATCGTCGAGATCCGGCACGGCAGGCGCCGAGACGGGCTGGGCGGGCGGACGAGGTGCCGGCTCGGCCTTGGTCAGGGAGACGGCTTCGGGCGATTCGGCGGCGAGCGACGCTGGAGTCGGCTTCGGCTCCGATGCATCGGACGCGCCGTCGAAGGGATCGAGCACGAGTTCCGACTCGATATCGTTTTCTTCTTCGTCTTCAAGGGCCGCCTGCTCCTGTCGGCGGCGGCGAGCCGTCAACAGCGAGAAGAGCAGGATGCCGAGCGCCGTCACGCCCGCGAGTCCGGCCAGCGGCAACAGCAGTGAATGCCAGGTCGAGGTCGAGTCGGGTGCCGGCTTGGGCTCACTGACCGGCTCGGATTCCTTGGGTGGAGCGACGGGGGCCGGCTTGGACGTCGGTTCGTCCGGCTCGGTCGAAGCAACGGACCCGGTCGGTTCCGGCGCGACCTGTGTCTCGGAATCGACCGGTGTTGGCGTCGGCACCGGAATCAGACCGATCGCCGTGCCCGACTCCGCCGCCTCGGGCACGGATTCGAGGTCGGCTGGAGATTCGAGGATTGGCTCGGACGCCATGCCCGGTTCCGGCTCGCGCGTCGCCAACGACTCCTCGGCCGGGAGCGATTGCAGATCGGATGGCTCGGTCTCGATCGGTGAGAGGGCCTCGGCCGGTCCCGGTTCGAGCGTCTCAGACGTATCTTGCGCCGGGGTTCCGGGCAAGACCCCGACCGGCCCGGGCGCCTCGATCGGCTCCAGGGCGAGCTCGGATTCGGGTTCCGTCTTCAGTCCTTCGGGCTGGGCATCGGGCATCCGGGGCTCGACCGACTGGGCACGGGCCAGTTCGGCATTGCGCACTTGCAGCAGGGACTGGATGTCGGCGAGCTGAGTCTCAAGTTCCTGGATGCGGTTGCGCAGTTCGAGCGCCTCCTGGCGCGCGCTCTCGCTCGTTTCGATGGCCAGCAGGACATCCGGCGACTGCACCCCTGTTCCACCAGCGGCAGTCGGCGCCGTCGTGGGAGCCGTTGCGCCGGTCGTTCCCGGAGTCGCGCCCACGAGACGCAGGCGCGAGAGCATTTCGGGCGTGACGTCGGTGAGAGGCGCACGCTGGGCGGGACGCCCCTGCAGGGCCGCCTGGAGTTCGCGCCTTGCCTCCTCGGCATCGAGCGCGAAGAGTTCGGCGCGTGAGGGGATGACCAGCGTCTTGCCGGCGATCAGACGATTGATGTCGCCCCGAACGAAGGCCTCCTGGTTGGAGCGGTAGAGCGCCATCGCGGTCTGGGCGTCTGTGGCGCCGGCCGTGGCATGACGACGGGCCAGCGACCAGAGTCCCTCGCCGCCGCCCACAGGGCCGATGTAGAGCGGAAAACCCTCGCCTGGGGCCGGGATATAGGCACCCGAGCCGCTCGCCACGGGCGGCAGACCGCGATCCGGGCCGCCGGCTGCCGCTGAGGCACGCGCGGCCTGGACATTGGGTGCACGGCGTTCGGTCAGGGTCGGGGGATCGAGCAGGACGGTGTAGCCCTTGACCAGACGTCCGGCAGGCCAAACGGCCTCGACCAGGAAATCCAGATAGGGCTCGCGCACCGGATCGCGGCTGGAGACGCGCACCAGCGTGCGGCCATCGGCCGTCACCTCGGGCGTGAAGCGCAGTTGGGTCAGATAATAATAACGCTCGATCCCGGCCTTCTCGAAGGCCTCGGGCGAGGCGATGGAGATGTGCAGGGTATCGAGCTCGTTCGGTCCGACATCACCGAGATCGATCTCGCCCTGGAAGGGCTGATTGAGCGCGGAGTCGGTGCGCAGGGCGCCCAGTTCCAACGCGAGGGCTGGATGGCCGGTCAAGGCCGCGGCGATAGCGGACGCCAACATCAGCTTGCGAGTCATCCTCCCCCCTCGTGCTCCAGGCAGTGAAAGACATCCACACGAACCGCGCCCGACACCCCGATCAGCAATCCGGCAGGATCGTCAGCATGCGCCTCAAGGGTTCGGCCGCGCCCCAGAGCAGCTGATCGCCGACGGTGAAGGCCGACAGATAGCGGCTCCCAAGATTCATCGTTCTCAAGCGTCCGACCGGAACATGGAGTGAGCCGGTCACGGCAGCGGGTGACAAGTCACGCATCGTGGCCGCGCGATCGTTCGGCACCACGCGCACCCAGTCGTTGGCGCTCGCGATCAGGGACTCGATCTCGCTCAGGGCGACATCGCGGTTGAGCTTGATGGTCAGCCCCTGACTGTGGCAGCGCATGGCACCGACACGTACACAGAGTCCGTCGACCGGGATCGGTTGGTCGGTCCGGCCAAGGATTCTATTCGTCTCGGCCTGTCCTTTCCACTCCTCGCGACTCTGGCCGTTGTCGAGTTGGGTGTCGATCCAGGGGATGAGGCTGCCGGCGAGCGGGACGCCGAAGCTCTCGGTGGGGAATCCGGGGTCGCGCAGAGTGTCGGTCACGCGCCGGTCGATGTCGAGGATCGCCGAGGCCGGATCGGCCAGGAGCGAGGCGACCGAGCCGTGCAGCGCGCCCATCTGGGCCAGCAGCTCGCGCATATTCTTCGCGCCGGCGCCCGAGGCGGCCTGATAGGTCATGGCGCTGACCCATTCGACCAGACCCTCGCGGAAGAGTCCGCCGATGGCCATCAGCATCAGGCTCACGGTGCAGTTGCCGCCGATGAAGTCGCGCTTTCCGGCGTCCAGGGCGGCGTCGATCACCGGGCGGTTGACCGGGTCGAGGACGATGGTGGCGTCCGGCTCCATGCGTAGCGACGAGGCGGCGTCGATCCAGTAGCCGTTCCAGCCGCAGGCGCGCAGGCGCGGATGGATCGACTTGGTGTAGTCGCCGCCCTGACAGGTGACGATGGCGTCCATCTCGCGCAGGGCGTCGAGCGACTCGGCATCGAGCAGGGGCGAGGTGCCCCGGCCGACGTCCGGGCCGGGTTGACCGACCTGGGAGGTGGTGAAGAAGACCGGCTCCGCGATGCGCGCGAAGTCGTTCTCGGCGCGCATTCGCTCCATCAGGACCGAGCCCACCATGCCGCGCCAACCGACGAAACCAACCCGCTTCATCTTTATGCCTCGCCAAACTTTAAAGCGTTATTCGAACTGTATTCGTTACGCACGACTCATGACCTTGGGGCGCGGATCGGGTGACGGCTGTCGGGGGACGCCGTGAATCCATCCCTGGAGGCTTGACGACGACATCCATGCCGTCGACACCCCCGCCAGCCGCCACCCGATCCGCTCGTGGCCGTCATCACGGGATGACGTGCGCTGGGTCTCTTGCGATCACTCAGGCCGACAGCGCGGCGACCACGGCGTTACCCATCTCGGCGGTGCCGACCTGACGCATGCCTTCGGACATGATGTCGGCGGTACGCAGGCCCTGGTCGAGCACCTTGGAGACGGCGGCGTCGATGCGGTCGGCCGCTTCGGGTGCGCCGAGCGAGTAACGCAGCATCATGGCGACCGACAGGATGGTGGCGAGCGGATTGGCCACGCCGCGGCCGGCGATGTCGGGGGCCGAGCCGTGGATCGGTTCGTACATGCCCTGGCCGTGCTCGTTGAGCGAGGCCGAGGGTAACATGCCGATCGAGCCGGTGAGCATGGCGGCGCAGTCGGAGAGGATGTCGCCGAAGATGTTGCCCGTGACCATGACGTCGAACTGCTTGGGCGCGCGCACGAGCTGCATGGCGGCGTTGTCGACGTACATGTGGCTGAGTTCGAGTTCGGGATAGTCGGCGGCGGTCTTGGTCGCGACCTCGCGCCACATCTCGGTGCACTCGAGTACGTTGGCCTTGTCGACCGAGCAGACCTTCTTGCCGCGCTTCATGGCGATGTCGAAGGCGACGCGACAGATGCGCTCGACCTCGGACTCGGTGTAGACCATGGTGTTGATGCCGCGACGCTCGCCCGAGGGCAGGGTCTCGACGCCGCGCGGCTGGCCGAAATAGATGTCGCCCGTGAGTTCACGCACGATCATGATGTCCAGCCCGGAGACGATCTCGGGCTTGAGCGTGGAGGCGGCGGCCAGTTGCGGATAGAGCACGGCGGGACGCAGGTTGGCGAACAGGCCCAGGCCCGCCCGCAGACCCAGCAGGCCCTTCTCGGGGCGCTTGGAGATGTGCAGCGGCTCCCACTTCGGGCCGCCGACCGCGCCGAGCAGTACCGCATCGGACGCCTTGGCGGCGGCGAGCGTCTCTTCCGGCAGCGGATCGCCGAAAGCATCGTAGGCCGCGCCGCCGACCAGCGCCTCTTCGAGCGTCACGTCGATGGCGCCCTCGGCCTTGAGTGCGTTGAGCACCTTCACCGCCTCGGCGACGATCTCGGGACCGATGCCGTCACCGGCGAGAACCAGAATCTTCTTACTCAATGGTTATTCTCCAATGCGTGCGAGAGTGCGCGTGGCGCCAGGCCATAACGCGCAGGCTGATCAGCAATGGATCGGATGTCGACCATCCAATCCAGGTTACGCCCAATGACGAGTTCGGTCATGGGCGCATGATGGGTATTTTTCATCGGAATCGGCTTGGCGACGAAACCGTATTGCCGCGCCAGTGCCTTGACCTCTTCCGCATGGTCATAGGTCATGATGAAATCGCCCTTGAGTTGGGCGCATCGTTCGAACAGGGTCTGATGGTCCAACTCGAAGTGTCGATATAAACGCTGACCGGCTTTTTTTCCGCCCGCCGTATAGGGCGGGTCGATGAAAAAGACAACGTTCGGATCATCGCGATAGTGTTCGAGTACGGCTAGTGCATCGCCCTGTTCAAAACGCAAATGCTCGCGAATTTGATCGATGTCGCGCAGACGTTTGGCCAGCGTGGTCGGATACCAGCGCGATCCGATGCCTTTTCCGGATTCACCGCGCTTGATGAATCTGGAGCCGGGTGCCAGAATGCCGCCGTGCAATGTTCGATTGCGGAGAATCGTCCTGAAAGCACGTTCGCGGGTGCTCGTCGGCTCCTGAGCCAGAGTATCGGTGACGTTTTCCAGCGACATCTCGAACGCCAGAATCCGCTCCGCCAGCCAGTCAGCTTCACCATCCTGGATCGACTGCCAGACCGCCGCGACATCCTCATCCAATTCGATCATCAGCACCCTGTCGGCGAGCTGCTCGAAGGCCACCGTCAGCGACACGATCCCGCCGCCGGTGAAGGGCTCGACCAACAGCGCCGGACGGTACGGCTGATGACGAAGCCAGTCGCGCAAACGCGGCACGAACCAAGTCTTGCCGCCCGGATACCGGAACGGACTGCGCTGCGGAACGGAGGCGACATTGACCATCCTTGGACGGTCATCGACTTCTCCGAAAAGCGACTGCTGAATCATGATGAGCGGCTAACCTAACGGGGTATCGATGACGGCATTGGTCGGCGGAGATTCCAGTTTCTCGTCGACTTTTTCCTGTAAGCGACGCATGAAATCGTCGATGCAACCGACATTCGGCAGCGTGATCCGGGTCAGCGCATCAGAAAACAGCGTATACACGATCTCCGTTTGTCGCAAAACGTATCTCGATGCGTCTTGATCGAAGACGAGATCGTAGATCAGCCAAGCGACTTCAGCCTCGTTTCGATCGGAAGACTGAAGATTGGGCAATGTATTGAAGAATTGACGATCGATGGCGACCGCCATCTTTTTCTTCCAGTTGTGAAGAATACTGCCTTTGAACAGCAACTGTGGTGCAAGCCGCTTTCTCGACGACGACAGAAAATCCGGGCGAGGATAATTCGGCTCGCGACTCCAATCCATATCGGCATGATTTCGGCAATCCGACATATAGCGCGCGAAAGGGTCTCTGACATTGCCGGAAATATAGACGGCCTGAATCTCCAGCGACCCGAAATCGTACACCTTGCCGGCCTGATCGTAGGCCACCAGAACCAGATCGATATTGCCTGCCGACTTTCCATCCCGATCCGGCAATCTCACTTCGGTCAACGACGTCCATGAAGCTTCATCGGAAAAAAAGAACGCGGCGGCATCATCCGCAATCCGCCAGTCCTCCCTGAAGCGGATCGGGCAGGTGATGACCGGCCCATCCTTGGTGTGAATGCTACAGACGCCCAACGGATCCTTCGCCTTGTCCTTAGTGCAACTCGGCACCTTGTTATTGAAAGGACACAGCTTGTTCCGACGGAATCGCTGTGCCCTTTCGCTGAAGTCGTCCGGTGAATGACCGAAGACTTCAGCCAACGGATGTCGTGGCGTCCGTCGCACAGCCGGATCAGTTGCCGATCGCGAACAGCCAGGGCGCTTCGGCGCGGCGGCGTTCTTCGTAGGCGCGGATGGTGTCGGCTTCCTGCAGGGTCAGGCCGATGTCGTCCAGCCCCTCGATCAGGCGATGTTTGCTGCCCGCCTCGACCTCGAAGGCGATGACCTGACCGTCACTCAGGGTCAGGGTCTGGGCCGGCAGATCGACGGCGATGCGCAGCGGCTCGGCGCCCGTCGCCTTGGCGAACAGCCCGCCGATCACGGCCGCGTCGAGCCGGATCGGCAGCAGACCGTTCTTGAAGCAGTTGTTGAAGAAGATGTCGGCGAAGCTCGGTGCCAGGATGACGCGGATGCCGAAATCGGTCAGTGCCCAGGGCGCGTGCTCGCGCGAGGAGCCGCAGCCGAAGTTCTCGCGCGTGAGCAGGATCTCGGCGCTCTGGTAGCGCGCGTCGTTGAGCACGAACTCGGGGTTGCGCGGACGGTTGGTGCAGTCCATGTCCGGCTCGCCGTGATCGAGATAACGCCACTCGTCGAACAGGTAGGGACCGAAGCCGCTGCGCTTGATGCTCTTCAGGAACTGCTTGGGGATGATGGCGTCGGTGTCGACATTGGCCCGATCGAGGGGGGCGACGACGCCGGTGAAATTCGCGAAAGCCTGCATCAGAGCGTCCTCACGTCGACGAAACGACCGGTCACGGCGGCGGCGGCGGCCATGGCCGGACTGACCAGATGGGTGCGACCGCCCTGCCCCTGCCGACCCTCGAAGTTGCGGTTGGAGGTCGAGGCGCAGCGCTCACCCGGCTCCAGGCGGTCGGCGTTCATCGCCAGACACATGGAGCAGCCCGGCTCGCGCCATTCGAATCCGGCCGCGACGAAGATCTTGTCCAGCCCCTCGGCCTCGGCCTGTTCCTTGACCAGACCCGAGCCGGGCACGACCATCGCCAGCTTGATCGAGTCGGCGACCTTGCGCCCCTTGACGATCTCAGCCGCCGCGCGCAGATCCTCGATACGCGAGTTGGTGCAGGAGCCGATGAAGACCTTGTCCGGACGGATCTCGCTGATCGGGGTGCCGGCGGTCAGGCCCATGTAGTCGAGTGCGCGCCGGATGCCGTTGGCCTTGACCGGATCGGACTCGGCGGCCGGATCGGGCACGCGACCGTCGACCGGCAGCACCATCTCGGGCGAGGTGCCCCAGGTGACTTGCGGCTTGAGGCTCGCGGCGTCGATGTGGAGCACGCGATCGAACTGCGCGCCCGCGTCGCTGACCAGGGTGCGCCAGTGGGCGGCGGCGCGCTCGAAGAGTTCGCCCTCGGGCGCGAGCGGACGGCCGCGCATGTAGTCGACGGTCTTCTCGTCGACGCCGATCAGACCGGCACGCGCGCCGGCCTCGATCGCCATGTTGCAGACGGTCATGCGGCCTTCCATCGACAGCGCGCGAATGGCTTCGCCGCCGAACTCGATCACATAGCCCGTACCGCCGGCGGTGCCGATCTCGCCGATGATGGCGAGCACGATGTCTTTGGCTGTGACGCCGGCGCCGAGCCGGCCGTCGACGCTGATCAGCATCGACTTGGACTTGCGCTGGATCAGGGTCTGGGTGGCCAGCACATGCTCGACCTCGGAGGTGCCGATGCCGAAGGCCAGCGCGCCGAAGGCGCCGTGGGTGGCGGTGTGCGAGTCGCCGCAGACGACCGTGGTGCCCGGCAGGGTGAAGCCCTGTTCGGGGCCGACCACATGCACCACGCCCTGACGCTTGTCGCCCATGCTCAGTTCGGTGATGCCGAAGGTCTGGCAGTTGGTGCCGAGCGTCTCGACCTGGAGGCGCGAGACCGGATCGGCGATGCCGGCGGCGCGGTCGGTGGTGGGAACGTTGTGGTCCGGCACCGCCAGGTTGGCGCTGACGCGCCACGGCCGGCGCCCGGCCAGACGCAGCCCTTCGAACGCCTGCGGCGAGGTGACTTCGTGGATCAGCTGACGATCGATGTAGAGCAGTGCCGTGCCCGTATCGTCGACACGGACGACATGCTCGTCCCAGAGTTTGTCGTAGAGGGTCTTGGCGACCATGGCCCTACCTCAAGAAAAATGAATCCGTTAGGATAGTCGCGACGCGCGTCAAACTCAATCGGCGCGCGCGGATCGACGCACCGAGCGGGCGATGAAGCGGCGCAGTCGGGCGCGGTTGTAGCGCTGGATCAGGATGAAGGGCACATTGACTAGGCCGCCATAGACGACCATGAACAGGCCCATCCATGCGGGCGTCCAGAGAAAGAAGGTCAGTGCCAGCGCCCAGGTCAGCCAGTGTCCGAACTCGGCGCGGCTGGTCTCGCGCGCGAAGCGGTCGAGATAGTCCGGCTCAGCGGAGGCGAGTCGGCGCTTGGAAAAGCCGTTGCGCAACAGGCCGCCGGCTTCGGGCAAATGATCCTTCCACACCCGGATGCCCAGCCATTCATAGCAGCGCCCGCCGCGCTCCCAGGCATAGCTTGCGCCGATGATCGGCCAGCCCACCAGCCAGTCCAGCGGCAGGCGCTGCGCCACATAGCCCGCGATCAGGTGAAAGACGGCCCAGAGCGCGGCGCACAACGCGATGATGCCCAGGACATCGAGAAAAGTCATATCGTCAGGTCCGCGCCACGCACACGCCGCACTTCATCCAGATCCCAGCGTTGCGGCTAAGGCCGGAGGTAAAATTTTCAGTTTTGCTTTTAATCCATGTTTGGTTAACAAATGCAGTGGCTATAGCTGGTGGTTGTTGAGTTTTCAAGTGTCATTTTGGGGTGCCGTCGCGCACCAACGGCGCCACATTTCCCGATAAGCTTGTTCGACACGTCGGGTAAAACCAGCCTCGTCGCGCCAGGGACTGGCCTCGAATTCAGCACGCAGTCCAGCACGAATCGTCGCTAGGCGCTCAATATCGCTTGCCAAGGCGATGGCCTTATCCACATATTCCGCTTCGGTGATTGCGATCCATTCCGGGTGTCCAACCGCAATGAGTGCGGTACTGCCCGAACGCCCAACACTGGGGCGTGCAGCCAGGGTGATAAAGGGAACACCCATGTATAACGATTCGACCAGGGTTGTACCGGAATTATGCGGAAAGCAGTCCAAACTGATATCGGTACTACGCAGCACATCCCACGGCGGACTGTGGTAACCGATAATAAGTCGCTCGCGCTCGATGCCGTGCGCAGCAAATTGCTCAGCTAGACGTGCTTGCGCCGTTTCGGTGACAAATGATTTGTTATCAACGATGAGACGTGAACCTGGAAGTCGCTGCAGGATGTCTGACCAAACTCGAATGACCCGATGATTAATTCGAATGCCGCGTGTAAGAGTGCCGAAGGTCACTGTTCCGTTTGTGAGCGCAGGTAATGGCCCAACCTCACCCATGTCTGGTGCCGGTCGATATGTCCCGACCGGACAATCTACATACCAAATCTGCTCAGCAAACAGATGCTCACTGCCTGGAGGCGTCATGACCGCATCGGTGAGGAAATAATCGATCGCACTCAGGCCAGTTGTATAACCATAACCCATCCAGGTCACGGCGACCGGAGCCGGGCGGCGGGCAAACACACCCAGACGATTTCCAGACGTGTGTCCAGCCAGATCAATCAGAATGTCGATGCCATCGGAACGGATGCGTTCAGCCATGACCTCATCCGTCAATTCCTTTGTTGGAACCCAGTGATCAATCAGTCGTCGATAGCGTGCTGTCCATCCATCGGACCCAACGCGCTCAGTGTAAGCCGTAATCTCAAATTGTTCGCGACTATGATTGGCCAGAAGAGGCTCTAAGTGATAACCGATCACATGCGAACCAAAGTCAGCTGACACATAGCCAATGCGCAAACGCCGTTCTGGATCTCGGTCATTGGTGTGCGGAATCCAACTGGCGCGATGCGGCAAACCGAACAAGCGATCAAATTCTTGATAGGATTTGAAAATATCCTCAGCCGTTTTGTCTGGATGGTAGTTCAGTGCATATAATCGATTTGAAAAAAGCATTGCCGAATGCGGGTTGACCTGAGTGGCTTTTTCAAGCGCATTGAGCGCTTCATCGACTCTTCCAAGATCTTGCAAAGCATGTCCCAGATTACTGTAAGCCTCAGCGTATGTTGGATTTAGTTCGAGCGATTTTCTTTGCAGATCAACAGCCTCATCCAGCTGACCCAGCTGACTAAGGAGCGCACCTAGATTGCAATAAATTTCAGGTTGACTTTGATTGGCGTTCAATGCGCGCTCAAAGCATTTTCTTGCCTCTTCAGCACGATCAAGTCCCAGGCCCATCAAACACAAACCTTTTCCATTTAGGGCTGGACTGTGATCGGCATCAATCTCCAAAGAACGCTCAAAACATCTCAAGGCATCCTTAATGTGTCCCTGATAAAACAATGCATTTCCTAATGTACTGAAGATTTCCGGATCACGACTATTGAAGGCAACGGCTTTAAGCAAAAAATCCCGAGCCTCTTGATAGCGCCCCAAATAAAAGCATGCGGCGCCAGCTATTTTCCATCCAAAAACCTCATCGGGATACAGCTCAATAAAACGGCGTGCCGCAGATTCGGCATTGGAATATTCCTGGTTTGCCATGAGCTTCATGATTATTATCTTGCGCGATTTGAGCAAGGGATTCATGGTGTGAATTCTGTAAGGTGACGTCAAGACAAATGAGGGGAGGGTTGTTATTTTAAGCGCTTCAAAAATCCGTCTTTGGCTGCCGTAACTAAAATTTTGTCCTGGACGAAAGAGTCAATCTGAAAGTTCGAGTTGGTGCGGAGGAACTCATTGACGGCGCTTTTAGGGCTGTTGCCTGCGTGCCAGGGGCGATCCGCGAAAGTGGCAGATGGATAGTCTTCAATCAGGGTGTCAAATACGATGCAGTATGAGCCAACTCCAACCAATGGCGCATATGCTTCAAGTTCGGCTAAAACGTGATTATGGGTATGGTTCGAGTCGAGGAAGACCATTGGTCGATGGTAGTCTTTAGTCAGCAACCTGACCTGTTCGACTATATCGAAATCAATGCTTGAACCCTCAATCATTTCGACGTAAGAAGAAAGTGGGTTTTTTTCAATCGCGCATCGATTATGGGGGCGGATATCAATGTCTACGCCTATCACTTTTCGCCTGGGGTGAATTGTGGCACGATTGTCCGCGATATTCTCACTTAAATCCAGCAAAGCGAGCATCGATGCACTGAAAATCAAAGAACCGCCGCGCGCAATTCCAGTTTCGATGATCAGATCTGGCCGTACTGACCAGATCAGCTCCTGCATAATGACGATATCTTGTGGATATTGAATGATCGGAAGACCTAACCAGTCGAACTGATAAGAATATTTTGTGCGTAACGTCTCGCTCATAAACTGCTTGCTTGCATCCAGCAAGACGCTATTGTGCTGGTAGCTTTTGACACGCCTCTGCCGCTCAGCAAGAAAAATATCGCGATCATCAATCATAGTATGGATGCCGGTTGTTGTTCAGAAAATGAATGTGTCAAGCTGGATGTCTGTATTTGAAATTTCCTTGAGCATAGAGTCAAGATAGTCTGAGCGAGGCAACAACAGCGCGTAATCCTTGTTGAGGTAACGTAGCTGTGATGAATGCTGGATCTTTACCCCATCAATGTCACGACCGATCTTGGCTGGCGATGTATCGAATAATCGGTGAATGCGCATGCGGACTTCGGGGTGCATGCCGAGTACGAGCATTGAGTACTGCGAACAGCCCCATAGTGCAAGTGGACGTCTTAAATCAAGAGATAACATAAATGATTCAGAAAGTGGTCGGTGTTCCAGTGCGGCAGCCAGTTGGAGCGGCCAAGAAGACAAGCGTGAGAAAAGCCGTTTTTTTTGATTATAACTTCCCTGGCGACAGATCAAATACAAGCATTCGTCGCCTTTATCATTCAGTGGATCGAAGGCCCAGCTACCAGACTGAATAATTTCAAGACCTGCACGCCAAACCAAATTCTTAAGAGAAAATTCGTCAAAGTGATTGATATGTTCAAAAAACAAATCAGGCCACGGATTTGCTTTTTTCAGCATGGCCTGTGCGTTAGGAACCTCGATAAAAAAAATAGCGTTTTTGGGAGATTTGAAAATTAATGTTTTGAGTTCAAGCAACGGATCATGAAGATGCTCAAGAACATGGCTGAAGGTAATAATCTCTGGCGCCTGATCTTCTGGTAAAGCGCCTGTGTTGCTATAGATTTCAACTGAATCATAATTCCCAATCATTTGGCGGCAGGCAACAGATGCCTCAATGCCAATTAATGATGAGAATCCAATCTGATTAAGCCATGCAAGCCAGCCGCCTTTTCCGCATCCGAAATCCAGAATTGTTTTCGTTTTTTCTTGCTCAAGGCGCAAAAGTTCAAACAAACGAAAATAACGCCGCTGGTCAATCTCGGTTATCCCGCCGGACCCGGGAGTCTGCGAGAAAAAATAATGATTGTTCGATTGATAGTATGTATTTAATGCGTCTGCCCCTCCTTCAAGTTGACTAAAGACCATACCGCATTTTTTGCAGCTCACAAGCGCTGTAGTGCCTGAAAACGGCAGGTCATCAAATAGCGCATAATCAAGTGAGCGCAGTAAAAATCTTTCCTCTGCTGAGCAGATAGGACAAGAACGATCAAGAGTCATGGTTATGCTGTTTTTGATCAGATTTATTTTCTGAAATTGAGCGACGGAATTTTTCCTCAACTTGTTTTGCCCACTGCGGGCATATAAATAATGCGTTAGCTGTCCAGGCGGCGCCGGCGCTGGTGTAAGTGAAAGGTACTAGATCCCATAAACGATAATGGTAAGCTCCCAGTGTTTCCAGCAATTGCGCTAGCGTTGCTTGATTGATATAAGTTTCAGCCAGTATGACCTCCAAATAAATCAATCCAATGCGGTTGCTACTGAGAAGCTTCACCCCTCCTTGAAGCACTTTTGGCTCAGCACCTTGAACATCAATTTTTAGAATATCAATCCACTCAATTCCTAAATCCTGACAATATTGGTCGAGAGTTATACAGGATATAAACAACTCGTCGAATTTATATTTTTCATCACTGCTTAAAGCACTTAACCATGATTCAGGGCGCAGCAATGAGCTGAGCTCAGTGCGTTGAGTGGCATAAAAACGAGTGGATCCATAGTGATCGGAAAGAGCCGAATTGACTAATTTGACATGATTGCGGTTTTTGCAATGCAGAACCAATTTTTCAAATGCATAGGGGTTCGGCTCAAAGCAGTGAATGATTGATTCTGGTTTGGCTTTGCTGTAACGATCAACGCTTTGTCCAATGTTGGCACCAACATCAAAAATCAAAGGCGAATCGATGCCTAATGCTTCGATCAAAAAAAATTGGCGATCAAAGATTTCTTTTTCTTTTTCTTCATAAAAAATACTCAACTGAGCGCGCTCCGTATTTTATTGAGACGTGAATTTTTTGTGGCTTTCCAGTTGTTTAAATGATCTTCGCTTAACGTATCAAAAGTTTTTCTCCATTGCCATAAGTCGTTCAGTGACAACGAATATGGCTTCAAATAAAAAGTGCTTGATTGATTGTTTAGGGTATAGTGCCCGGACCATAATTCTTTTTGATCAATTTTGTTGATAAACAAATCATCCCGCATAGCTTGCTCGAAAACTTTAGTGCCGGGGTATGGGATGAGTGTAAAGACATCGACCAAATCAACTTTCAGTCTTCGGATCATTTCTAACGTATCCATCAGGGTATCATGTGTATCCTCAGGGAATCCCATAATAAAAACGGCTCGAATTAGAACTTCGAATTTTCGATAATTCTCTACTACTTCATAAATCTTTTCTGTCGATAATTTTTTGCCAATGATCTGATTGCGCATTCGCTCGTTTCCATGCTCGATTGGCATGAGCGTGTAAACGCAGCCGGCCTCAACGAGTGCTGTTATGACCTCTTCGTCCAGCGTTGCAATATGATAGCCGCTAAATGATTCGAACTGAATATCAAGATCGCGACGAACAATTTCGTTCATTATGGATAAAATGTGCCGTTTTGATACCGTTAGATTGTCATCTACGAATCCAAAATAACGATGCCCAAATTGTTCAACGTGAAGCTGTATTTCGTCCACAACTGAATTTGCAGAGCGTCGTCTATAACCTCGACCATTTACTTCGATAGATGAGCAGAAGCTACATGAAAACGGGCAGCTGCGCGAAGTTTGAATTGGTATAGAAACCTTGATGTCATGCTGTTTCGGATTGTGCCATTGTGAATGGTCGCGATAATATTTTTCGAAATTAACCGAATGCCAGGAAGGATGATAGATTGCATCCAGATCTTTGTTGAAAATTTCTCTTTCACGCAGATGAATATTGCCGGCCGTATCGCGCCATCCAAATGCCTGAATATCAAAGTCAGATGAATTCCAATTTTTGTCGAGGGTCGATACCAGTTCTACAATTTGTTCTTCACTTTCGCCAATTCCCACATAATCGATTTCAGGGCAATGGTAAAGTATATCGCTTCCAAAAAGTGAAGAATGGCATCCACCAATTGCAACGCGAATAGTTGGAAAGTTTAATTTAAGATAAGATGCGGCCTTTTTGAAAAAAGGAAAATGTCCGGTTGTCAAGCATGAGAAGCCGACCAATGTTTGCTTGCTTTTGATTTCCGATGCAATGATTTTGATGTAAAAAGCGTCTTCATCCTCGCAAGAGCTTGGTTTGTAAAGATTCAGGTCGATCATACGCGAGCGATAACCTGCTTGCTCTAGCGCTCCCATCAACAGCAGAATAGATAAAGGCGGTGCAATATCGATGCGGGTTACTGATCCGGGTTGGTAAGAAGATACCAAAATGACATCCATCATCAGTCAACCCCTCCATCAATTGTGATAATCGAGCCGTTGATCATATTGCTATCGACTAGGCATAGTGAAACTATATAGTGCGCAACTTCAATGGATGGCACAAATTGACCATACGTCATTTTTTCGAGAAATCTATCATGCCGATCAGGATCACCAATCCTTAAACGATCGACATAGCTTCCAGGATGGTCCAACATGCCTGGTAAAACTGCGAATATAGTTAGTCCATCTTTAGCAAAGGATCGGGCGGCGTTTTTTACGTAAGGCACAATGGCCGATTTGCTCGTCAAATAACTTGGCGGGGCATCATGGTGCAATGATGAAGTCGAGCCGATATGTACAATTTTAGCGGACGTTTTTTTTAGATCGTCATAAAAAATAGAGTTGATTTCAACGGAAACTTCAAAATTGAGCCGAAAAGATTTGCGCAGCACGCAGAGCGGTGGGTTTTTGCAATCACCTTGAATTCCACCGCCAAGGTTATGAATAATATAGCGCGGAATGACTCCTTGATCGCAAACAAATTGGTATAAATCTGCCGGTGCATATTCATCAGTCAAATTTCCAGCAAAGCTGATTGGTGTCAATCCTGAAATTTTTTGAATAGATTGCGCTGCAATGTCAAGTGACTTTGGATTACGTCCAGTCAAAATTGGAGCAATACCATGCCGGGAAAATGTTTCTGCAATGCAGTAGCCAAGTCCGTTACTGGATCCGGTTATTAATGCGTAATCCATTTTAATTCTGTCTTTGCGCTTTAGTGTGAAGGGCAGGTTGCATAAAGAATTGTTTCGTTTCCAAAATAATCATAGGTGCGTATATGAAATCGATATCCGAGATTCCAGCGATGTAATAAATTGGGTATCTTAAAATAATGATCGGCGTAATGATAGATAGCCACAGCAATATCCGGACGATAGTGCACAATAGTTTTTTTTGCGCCAATCAATGCTTCGATTTCGTTGCCCTCAATATCGATTTTAATAAAAGTTGGTTCGATTCCTTTTAGGCATTCATCAATGGCGACGCATTGCACTAAATACTCACCGTTAGGATCAATTGAACTGCCGGCACCGCTATGCACTTGATCAAGCGTAAAGCGAAGCGGCATAGTGTTACGCGATAATGCGCAAGGAAATAATAACGCTTTATCGATATTAAATTTCTCAATCAGTTGCGTAATTTTTAAGAAGTTTCGCCAGTCTGGCTCAAATGCAATATAAATCTTGGGGGTGAGATTTTTTTTAACAAGATTTTCAAGTGTATCACCACAAAAAGCCCCGCAATCCATGAAGGATCGATAGCCTTTCGTCATTTCAATGTCTAAAGGGAAATACTGTTCTTCAGAATCAATAAAAGTAAGCCCGTCAAACTTCCTTAAAATGCAAGCCGTCATTACATTTGAATAAATTTTACGACTCAAATCGTCTTCAAATATTTCAGCGCAAGATAAAATTAATTCTCGATAATCTTCTAATTTCGGCTCAATGCATTTTAATTCCTTCATCGCGTCTGGGGAAAAAGCTTTTTGTGACCAAGGAATAATTTTAAAGAACCCTTCACGCAAAAGATTTTTTTTGATGACATTATGTGTTGCACTGCCTTGAATTACGCAGACTAAAACTATAGCTATGCGTTTCAGTGAATCTGATAAATTTTGCTGTTTTAAAAAAGATTGGGATGCCGGCATAATCACTTGGAAGACTATTTGCGTTTGTGTCTAATATACATTCTGGTCTTACGCCAAAATTTAACAAAATATCGCATGTGCATCGGCCAGCCGGGCCGGCTCCATAAATTATAAATGGGCATCCTTGATATTCTGATACAAGTGAAGATAAAGATGAGTTGGTGGCGGCTTTATTTAATGAATCAAGAATTTTATGAGTCCATTTATTTCTCATTTTTATTTGTCTCCGCAGTTGTTAAGCTAAGCTAAAACTTTGGGTTTTCTGATTTGTGCAGGAAAGAAAGTGGGTATAAAAATTATTCATACCCAAAGACTTGCATCGCGCGCACAGGTCGCGCTTCGAAAAAATTTGTTCAATATCAAAAATAGATGATTCAAAGATTTTTTTTTCTAGTTTATATTGATTTCCGAATACATGTGGACACTGGCGAATAGTGCCGTCACTGTGAATTACGATCGTATTTTCACGCACACAACTATCCGAGGGACTCAGGCGGCAGTCCTGAATTACAGCGTCGATATCCAGTATGAGGCTCTGCGCAATTTCAAGCATGCTGTCTGGGAGCGGCTTTCCCTCGGCATAGTCAATGAGTGTGTCAAGCGGATCAATGTAGGCCGCATTGGGTTTGAGTAAAAATCCATTTCTTTCGCAAATCGCTGCAATCTCATCAAGATTTTTTTCGTTGTTTCGGTAAAAATGATAATTGACTTCGATGATCATTTCCGGATGGTACAAGTCTCGCAGTCTGGCGAGCTGCTCCATGTTGGATGCAACTTTATCCCAATTTCCTCCTCTGTGGGTCAGGCTGTATTGATTGCCAGTTCCGGACAGAGAAACTCGAAACCAGTCAGGCTTTGCCTGAACGGTGCGTTCAAGATGTCTGATGTCGTTCAGATTCGATGAAATTCCAACGGCCACTCCCTGATCAGCTGAATAGGCAACGATATCCGGCAAAGAAGGATTGAGTAGCGGCTCCCCCCATGAATAAAGCTGCACATCAGGAAGAAAATCCACTTCAGTGATCAGCTTGTCCAGAATTTGACGATACAGTGCAAAACTCATCATCGTTTGTGAAAGTTTATGGCCTGTAAAATTTCCATTTGGACAGGTTGGGCACTTTAGCTGACAAACCCCGGAGACATCGATTTCGAAACTCCAGCGTTTGAGATCGGAATAAAGCACATAATCGCGTTCGTTCTTATATCCCTTGGCCAGCAGAGTGCTTTCTATTTCATGCTCAAAAAACATGCTCGTGACAACAACAAAGCCGTCAGCGGGTGAGCCAATAGCTTCAGGCGCTAAAATCTTGTTCGTATCGTCACGAGAAGACCGAATTGTTTTATCGATGAATCCTGTAATGCCGACTCCATGCCGGCGAAGTGCATCCATTGCCATGACACCATAGCGACCCGCGCCCCAGCAGTAAACGGGGCGATTCCGCGACATGGCCGCCAACGCATGAATATTCATCAGTAATTTACCTTGCGAGCCTCGACTTGAATGCGGCTGCGATCTGCTTCAACGCCGGATCATCGTAAAATTTTTCGTAATGGAAACAGGAGCCGCGTGTCTTGGCAAGATACCCCATGGGGATGTCCCGCCAATCTTCTTCATCGAAGGTGGCATGCTTCATGAGCCGCGAATAGAAATCAGCGAGCTTGGTGCCTTGGCAGGACGCAAGCAGTAATTCATGCGGGTGGGGGTTGGGATGGTCAATGCCGCAAATGCGGTGCGGTTTAGATGGAGATTCAAATACCTGATCGTAAATCCGATGCCAAGCTGTCGTGATTTTATCAAGGTCCAATTCGCTATCTGATAGCGCTGCGCAACGCCTGTATTCGCGGCGCAAGATCGTCGTATCAGTCGTAATCTGACGGAGCAAAGCGACAAACTGCTCTTCAGTGTCGGCCATCAGACCGCACCCCAACAGATCCAGTGTCTCCCGCTCATTCTCCGTGCCAAACACTACAGGCATCACTCCAGCCGCCACTGCCTCGAGCAAAACCTGTTCCCCGGTCCCGTAATGCTGCGAATTGAGCGGATAGGCCAAGACGTCCAGACGACTCATCAACGCCGGAACATCGTCGATCGGCCCTAGAATCTCGAAGCGATCCTCGGCTCCGACGGCCTTGGCGGCAGCGCGCAAATCCTCATGACAGGGACCGCCCGCCACAACGATACGCCCCGGAACATCCGCCTCCAGACACAGCCGGATAAAATCCGGATGCATCTTGATCGGATCGACCGTGCCGACATAGCCAACCCGCACCGGACCATCACCCCGCTCGACACGCGGAGGCATCTTCGGAATACCCGCACTGCTACGCACGACCAGGATATCCCGCCCCCGGGTCACCGCCTCGGCCAAGACCGGTGCCTTCAGGCTCCAGGACGTCGCCAAAACCAGCAGATCCGGATAATCGATCAGTCCAGGCGGAAAATTCTGCGGCGGATGATGTCCGTTGACATGTGTCCAGAGCACACAACGAAACGGCGGCAAATCCCAGCGATGCATCATGGCGTTGAGCAACGGATGATGCCACCAATGCAGATGGACCAGATCCGTATCGCTCAACGCCTGCTTGAGCGCTTCATCATCCCAATGCAGCCGATCCGCCAACCCGACCCCAAGCCGGCCGGCCCAAGCGCGCGTGGCCTCACTTGCGGCTTCGAGGCAAGCCAGACGATGCGTATAACCACCAAGACGCCGGCTCTCAGCGATCAGAGCGCGAACCACGGTGCCGACACCGCCGCCGTAGTGAGGCGCAAGATGCAGAACCCGAATATTCACGGCGCACTCACCCCGCTGTTCGGTGCCATCTGCGCATAGGACGCGCAATACCGATGCAGCCCAAATCGGCTGCAACGCCGGCAGAGCTCGGCGCGATGACGCCGCGCCTGAATCTGCTCCAGCGAAACATCGAGATAATTCGGCGCCACGCTGTTATCGGCACTGTCGTAGTAGAGCATGCACTGACTGACCGAGGTATCCCAGTTGATATTGACGCACCGCAGCACATCACAGGCCAAATGCCGTTGCTGGTACGCTGCAGCAAGCCCGTCATCCAGACTCACCACCAAGCGTTCAGCCGCCTGCCGTGCCGGCTCGGGCAGGGAACGCCCCTCACAATAGCCCAACACATCGTCGAGCGAGATCAGATACGCCGGAATCGGTCGCAGTTCCAGCCCCAGTTCCTCACATAGCTCCCGAAACCGCTCCAGCCCTTCGCCCAAACTATGCCGATAAAGATGGTAATACAACTCGATCTTCATCGACGGATGAAGCGCACGGCGCAGACGCGCAACCTCACGCAGATGGGCGATAAAGCGCGGCCAGTGCCCGCGCGTATGCGCGATCTCATAGTCATCGCCCCAGCCCGAAGCCGAGATCCGCAGCCATTCGGGACGTGCCGCAACGATGCGGGCATAGTCCGCGTCAGCGTTGAGATTGCTCGAAATGGCGCACAAGACTCCACGCTCGCGGGCGTATTCGATGATCTCGGGCAGTTGCGGATGCAATACCGGCTCGCCCCATTGATAGAGCTGGAGATTACCGACGAAGGGGCTTTCAGTCAGGATCTTGTCCAGCACGGCGCGAAAGGTGGCGAGCGGCATCAGTCCCTGTTTGCCCGGACCGGGCGCGCGGCTGGCGCGCGGACACGCCAGACACTTGAGATTGCACACGCCGACGATATCGACCGAGTAATCCACCGGCTTGAGGCGCGCATAGCCGATGAAGTCCTCCGACTCGACGAATCCAGCCGCCTGAAGCCGATCGGCGATCTCGGCCTCGAAGAACCAGGAGGCGATGATCACGAAAGGGCGCGGCTGGGGGGGCGCGGCATCAAGCACAGCGGCCGGCAGCCGCACAGGCAGTCCCATGACCTGCGACGCCAACCGCTCGGCCGCCTGATCGACGAATCCGCTCAGCTCGATCCCCTGTTTCCGCAACACCGAGCCGATCCCGCGCCCCTGATTGCCGGCCCCCCAGATCCAGATGGGTCGCTCGGCGGCGATTCGACGCACCGGCTCCAGGATGTGAGCCGCATCAGTCATCGGCGTCGACATCCGTGCGCTGATCCGACTCGACGCCGGCCGGAAGACCATCCTCAAGGATGCGCTCTTCCAGATACACCGCTGTGTAGTGATGCAATCCATGACTCATGCAGCGCCGACAAAACTCGCTGCCCTGTCGACGGGCCAGGATCTCACTCAAGGGCGTGGCCAGAAAATCATCCGCGATGAACGGCTTGAAATAGACCCCACAGAAGCGCACCCGTCCATCCCAGTTGATGGGCAGACAGCGCTCCTCAGGACAGGGCAGATGCCGACGCCGGCGGGCGCGCTCCAATCCGCTGTCGATGTCGAGCAGCATCAGTTCCAGTGTGCGCTCGGCCTCGGGCGAGAGCGGTCGACCCTCGACATAGTCGAGCACGTTGTCGAGCGAGTAGAGATAGGCCATGTTGGGCCGAAAGATAAATCCGAGTTCATCGCACAACGCGCGCATCGCACGATAGCTCTCGCCAAGACTGTGGCGGTAGAGATGGTAGTTGAGAACGATCTGTAGCTCAGGATGATGACGCGCGCGCAGCCGCGAGAGCCGGTGCAGATTGGCGAGAAACCGCTCCCAATCCCCGCCGGTGTGACCGACGGCATAGCTTGCACCATAGCCGGACGCCGAGACCTTGATCCAGTCGGGGCGGGCGGCCACCACGGCCTCCAGATCGCGCGCGCTCTTCAGATTGGTCGAAATCGCGCTCAATACCCGTGCCTCACGAGTCGCCGCGATCATGTCGGGCAGTCGGCGATTCAACAAGGGCTCGCCCCAGGCATAGAGCTGGACGCTTCCCAGAAACGGTAACTCGTCGAGCAGCTTACGCAGGATCGCTTTATAGGCGTCCAGCCCCATGAAACCGGTCGGCGGTCGGTCGCTGAGATTGCCTTGCGGGCACGAGATGCAGTGCAGATTGCACAGGCCTGAGACGTCGACACTGGGATCGATGTCGTTGAGCCGGCGTGAGGACAGATAATCGCGCTCAGCGGTCAGGCCATGCGCACGACAGCGGTCCTCGATGACCTGATCGTGATGTCCGGAACCGATGACGATGAAGGCATGTCCATCGCGCGCGCGATCCAGCACGCTCTCGGGCGCGCAAACCGGATAGCCGAGCGCCGTCTGTCCCTGCATCGCCGGACTGGAATCGATGAAACCGGCGACCGTCAGGCCCGCACGCTGCAGGGCGCGGCAAACCCCTTGGCCCACGATCATGGCGCCCCAGATCCACACATCGCGCGTACCGAAGGCGGTGTGCAGACGCGCCCGATCCCAGTCCATGTCAGTCAGCTCCAGCCGCGAGCGGCAGACTGTCGCGCTCGGCGATCAGCCGCTCGTCGCTGTAAACGATGAAACAGCGATGGATGCCGCGCTCCTTGCAACGCGCGCAGAATTCACTGGCCTCACGCGCGGCGATCAGTTGTTCCGGAGTGGTGTCCATGAAGCTTTCGGGCACGAGGTTGAGATCGGGCCGATACCATTCCATACAGTGCGCGATTTCCAGATTCCAATTGATCCAGAGATGACGCTCGTAGTAGCAGGGCCGGTGGCGTTCGGCCAGCGCCAGCCGCATGACCTCCTCGACCTGGAGCTGTTGCAGCGCCATGGTGCGCTGAACGCGCTCGTTGACGGCACGTCCTTCGAGGATGGCTTCGATGTTGTCCAATGGGGCCAGTGCTGCATGACGATAACGTAGCATGAATCCCAACTCGTCACACAATGCTTGCCAGCGGCGGATGTCGTCGCGGTTGTCGTTATAGATGTGGTAGAAGACCTCGACCAGCATCTCGGGATGATGCCGATCTCGATACTCGGCCAGACGGCGCACATTTTCCATCAGGCGCGCCCAGTTGCCGCCGGTGTGCGTGATCTCGTAGCGTTCTTCCCAGCCGGACACCGAGATGCGGAACCAGGTCGGGCGCGCGGCGATCACGGACTCGAAGTCGAGTTTGAAGCTCAGGTTGCTCGACAGCGCCGATAGCAGCCCATGTGCGTGGGTGATGGCGAGGATCTCGGGCAGTTCACGATTGAGCAGCGGCTCGCCCCAATTGTAGAGGGTGATGATGCCGGTGTAGGGATCGTCGCTCAGGATCTTGTCGAGCAGGGCCCGATAGACATCCGCCGACATGAAGCCCTTGGGGCGATGGGTGTCGAAGTTACCGCGCGGACAGGAGATGCAGCGCAGATTGCAGCTCCCGGCAATGTCGATCTGGTAGTTGAACAGTCGCAAGTCGCCCTGGATCAAGACATCGCGTCCGACCTGGAAGCCGTGGCGCCGGCAATCATCGGCGATGGCGTCGGCATGGAACCCCGAGGCGATCAGGATGAAGGCCGTTTGCGGCGTTGCGTTGGCGAAGAAGGGGTCAGGGAGCTGAATGTCCTTACCAAAGACGCGCTGCCCCTGGAGCGCCCGGCTCGAATCGATGAAGGCCTGGATGTCGATGCCATGACGGTTCAAGACATGGTGCGCCGCATAACCATCGTGCCGCGCGCCCCAGATGTGAACGGCACGGTCGCCGATCAGCGTCTTGAGTTGCGAGGGCGTCGGAATCCGGTCGATGAGTATGTTCAAGCAGGCACCGTCGGCGTGTTTGCGTGCTGTCGCGCGTTCTCGAAACGGATCCGGGTCATGTGGAGAGCTGTATCGACCGCGCCGGATAAAACTTGAGTATTTCAGATGGAAACAGTTTGGTCCAGCCGTGCCGCATCGCCCCAAAAGGCCATTGGCTCATAATCCGGGTAAGGATAACAGCCAAGCTGGGGGCGGATCGTCCAGCCATGCTCATCGATCCAGCACTCGACCAGACGGCGTACCGAAATCGGGCGGCCCGAGCAAAGATTGATCAGGCTGAAGGCGCACGGACGCACGGCCAGGTTCACGAGATGCCGGGCGGCTTCCGTAACGGGCAGATAGTCGCGCAGCTGCTCCCCGCCGGACATCTTGAACAGCGGCTCGCCACGTTGTGCTGCCACCGAGAGTCGCGCATACAGAGAACCGGGTGCCTGTCCCTCGCCCCAGAGATAGAACAGCCGCGTCCAGACCAGCTGCGTCGAGTGTTCCGCCGTCAGATACTCCAGTTGACGGCGCAGGGCGTCCTTGGCGAAGCCATAGGCAGTACAGGGATTGGTCGGCATCTGCTCGGAGAGCGCACCGCTTTGCAATCCATACTCGAAACAGGTACCCGCAACGACGAGCTTCGGTAGCCCGGCTTCAATCAGGCTTTTCAGGAAGTGGTACTGGCTTGGCAGTTCCTGCTCGAAGTGGTGGCGTGAACGGTAGTTGGGCAGACCGTCCCAGGCCAAGTGAATCAGTACCTCCGGGGAACCCAGTCGCTCGAAAGCATCCAACGGCGGATTGGCGATGTCCATGGACACGAAGCGGCAACCGCCGGCCGTCGCAGACCGGGTACGCGCTGTGGCAACAGTATCGATGCCCGCATCGAGCAAGCACTTGATGACATGGCGTCCAAGAAAACCGGTTGCACCCGTGACGGCGATGTGGGACTTCATGACCGTCACAGATCTAATTAGGATGAAAATCCGGGTTCAAGATTTCGCTTTCCAAATAAGGACAATTGCTTGGAAAGCTGTTTTCATCCAATCCGGTTTCTTTGGCCGCCGAAAGGATCGCATCGCCATAAGCATCTTCGAGGAAGTCGGAAATGCGTGCCTGCAAGCTGGGATTTTCGCGCAACAACCGTTGCAGCCGACGACGTTGCTCTTTCAGAGTCAACTGCCAACTGCGACCACGAAAAGACGGCTGATACTGCCATTTCAGCAAATGCGCCAGCAACACAGCCAGCCGATTGATCAGTTCTCGTCGCTCTCTTGCGCCCATGCTTTCGATTTCTTCGATCAAACCATCAATATCGACTTCAGACCAATTCCTAGCTTTGAGTAAATCGGCCTGTTGTTGAGTCCAGGCATGGAAATCGACATCATGAAGCTTTGTATTTTCGATGTGCATAATTGAGCATGTCTACGGTTCATCATCAGCGATCGTGTTGCCGGTCCTGTTCATTCCCAATTGCAGTCCCTCGAATGAGGCACTAATCGACGGATGCACGCGGTCGCGAGGGGAGAGCACCGTGATCGCCAGAGGCCAAGCAATTGCGAGTCGGGGATCCTCGGGATGCAGTCCAGCTTCGCTCGCAGGAGCATACTCGGCTGTATTCAGATAGAACAGTTCAGCGTCATCGCTCAGCGCCTGAAAGCCATGCGCACAACCCTCGGGAACCACCAGCATCTGCCCGTCACCGGCACTGAGCCGCTCGCCATGCCACTGAAGAAAGGTCGGCGAACCGGCGCGCAGATCGACCGCGACATCGAAGATCTCGCCGCGCAGACAGGTGACGAGTTTGACCTCGGCGTGCGGCGGGCGCTGGTAGTGCAAACCACGCACAGTCCCACGCCGGTAGGTCAGACTGCGATTGATCTGCACGATCGGCTTACCGCCCGTCAGCGATTCCAGCTCACGCGCACAGAACAGCCGCTCGAACCAGCCGCGCTCATCGACGATCGGCCGACGCTCGACGACGACGACACCGTCGAGCGCAGTTGATCGTAGGCGCAAGCGTTGAGACATGACGGAGGCCGGCTTTGATCGAGGTTATGACAGCATTGCCCGATAATCGCGGATCTGCTCGCGGGTGACAACCTGCATATCGGCTCCTGCACGCCAGGCTCGATGCCAGTCGAGCGTGCGCTCCAGGGCCTGACTCAGACTCCAACGCGGACGCCAGCCGAGCCGGGTACGCGCCTGAGTGCTGTCGAGATCGAGACGCACCGATTCGCGCAGCCCCGGATCGGGATCGGATTGCCAATGTCCCTGAGTGCGTTCGCACAGCCGGCGCACGATCTGCTCCACCGGCCAAGCATCGCCCGGATCCGGACCGAAGTTCCAGGCCGTCGCCAGCTCGACCTCTTGCGCCTGAAGGCGCTCGGCCAGAGTCAGATAGCCGGCGAGCGGTTCAAGCACATGCTGCCAGGGGCGAATCGCTTGAGGCGCGCGCAGACGCACCGCTTCACCGGCATCGAGCGCGCGCAACACATCCGGGATCAGCCGATCCCGCGCCCAGTCGCCGCCGCCGATGACGTTGCCGGCGCGCACACTGGCGACCTGGATACCGGCCTCGGCGAGAAAGGCACTCCGATACGCCTGCGTCACCAGCTCGGTAGCCGCCTTGCTGCTGGAGTAGGGGTCATGGCCGCCGAGCCGATCGTTTTCGCGATAGGGCCAGACCCATTCGCGGTTGTCGTAGCATTTGTCGGTCGTCACCACGACCACGGCCCGCACGCTCGGGCACCGGCGCACGGCCTCCAGCAAATTCACCGTCCCCATGACATTGACGGCATAGGTCGCAACCGGATCGGCATAGCCCGCGCGCACCAGCGGTTGTGCGGCGAGATGGAAGACGATCTCAGGTGCGGCGTCCAGGATGGCCCGGTTCAGGGCCGGCAGGTCGCGTACATCGCCGACGACATGCCCCGACAAGCCTTCAGCCAGACGCGCGACCGTGAACAAATTGGGCGTGGTCGGCGGTTCGAGCGCATAGCCGTGGACCTCAGCGCCCAGCTCGGCCAGCCAGAGCGCCAGCCAGCCGCCCTTGAAGCCGGTCTGTCCGGTGATGAAGACGCGCCGCCGTCGCCAGAACTCAGGATTCATGTCCAGCACTTCCAGGGCGCGCGGCCCGAGGCCCATAAAGATTCGAGATGGTTCTTGTCGCGTAACGTATCCATCGGCTGCCAGAATCCCTGGTGCTCGAACGCCATGAGTTGCCCTTGAGCACTGAGCTTGGGCAGCGTCTCGATCTCCCAACTGGTCCGGTCATCGGCGATGAATTCGATACAGCGCGGCGAGAGCACGAAGAAACCGCCGTTGATCAGGCCATCCCCGCCGCGCGGCTTTTCGATGAAGCCGGTGACGGTCGACCCCGCGCGCTCGATGGCGCCATAACGCCCAGGTGCGGGCACGGCAGTGACGGTCGCCCAGCGTCCATGTTCACGATGAAAGGCGATGAGTCCCCGGATATCGACATCGCTCAGCCCGTCGCCATAGGTGAAACAGAACGCCTCCTGATCGCGCAGATAGTCCGCAACCCGCTTCAGACGCCCGCCGGTCTGAGTCTCGGCGCCGGTATCGACCAGCGTCACCCGCCAGGGCTCGGCCTGATGCTGGTGGACTTCGAGCCGGTTGTTGGCCAGATCGATGGTGACGTCCGACATGTGCAGAAAATAGTTGGCGAAGTATTCCTTGATGATGTAGCCCTTGTAGCCGCAGCAGACGACGAAGTCGGTCACGCCATGATGGGCATAGAGCTTCATGATGTGCCACAGAATCGGCATCCCGCCGATCTCGATCATGGGCTTGGGCCGCAGATGGGACTCCTCGACGATGCGGGTGCCCAGACCGCCGGCAAGGATGACGGCTTTCATGGGGATGGCGTTCGGCATAGGCCAGTGTATGCAGCCCTTTTAAGTTGTAATTTTGAGACACTTCAGGTTCCCGCCGGCACCTTGGCCGTTGAGATATGGGGTTTGCCTTATCCGGCGGGGGCGGTCCTGTTCACAATCCAGGCTAAGACAGCCGCTCGATTCCAGCCATATAGGGCCGCAACACCTCGGGAATGACCACACTCCCATCGGCCTGCTGATAGTTCTCCAGCACCGCGACCAGGGTCCGCCCGACCGCCAGCCCCGAGCCGTTGAGCGTATGCACCAGCTCCGGCTTGCCGGTCTCGGGATTGCGCCAGCGGGCCTGGAGCCGACGCGCCTGGAAGTCCCCGAAATGGCTGCACGAAGAGATCTCGCGATAAGCGCCCTGCCCCGGCAGCCAGACCTCCAGATCATAGGTCTTGCGCGCCGAGAACCCGAGATCGCCCGTGCACAGAGTCACGACCCGATAGGCCAGCCCCAACCGTTGCAGAATCGACTCCGCATGCCCGGTCAACGCCTCCAGCGCCTGCGCCCCATCCTCGGGCCGCACGATCTGCACCAGCTCGACCTTCTCGAACTGATGCTGACGGATCATGCCGCGCGTGTCCTTGCCGTAGGAACCGGCCTCGCTGCGGAAGCACGGCGTATGCGCCACCCATTTGCGCGGCAGACTGTCGGCCTCCAGGATCAGATCGCGCGCCAGATTAGTCACAGGCACTTCGGCCGTCGGGATCAGATAGAAGTCGCGCTCGCCCGGCACCCTGAACAGATCGGCCTCGAACTTGGGCAACTGGCCGGTGCCGCGCAGACTGTCGGCATTGACCAGATAGGGCACATAGGTCTCGGTATAGCCGTGCTCGCCGGTATGCACGTCGAGCATGAACTGGATCAGCGCCCGATGCAGCCGCGCCATGGGGCCGGAGAGCGTGACGAAGCGCGACCCCGTCACCTTGGCCGCGAGATCGAAGTCCATCCAGCCGTTGCGCGCCCCGAGGTCGACATGATCCTTGGGTTCGAAGTCGAACGTCGGCGGCGTGCCCCAGCGGCGTTCCTCGCGGTTGTCGGACTCGTCGCGCCCGTCCGGAACCTCGGCGGCCGGCAGATTGGGCAGGCTCAGACTGATGTCGGTCAGCTCGTCCTGGATCGCGCTCAACCGCGACTCGGCAGCCTTGAGTCGGTCGCCCAGATCGGCGACCTCGGCCAGCAGCGGTGCGATGTCCTCGCCGGCCGCCTTGGCGCGCCCGATCGACTTGGAGCGCGTGTTGCGCGTGTTCTGGAGTTCCTGGACCTGGATCTGGAGCGCCTTGCGCTCGGTCTCCAGGGACTCGATCCGCGCGGTGTCGAGCACCAGACCGCGCCGGGCCAGTTGCTCGGCGACCTGATCGAGTTCGGTGCGCAACGAACGTGGGTCTAGCATCGATGATTCCTTCGGCGTGAATGAAAAAGACGGATGTGGAGGCTATCCCGGCGCGCGCACGCCGAACGGAACCTTCCAGAACGCGGCGCTGAAATCGCCGGCCAGATAGCCTTCATGAATCTGATAGTCGACCTCCAGCGCCTGGGCCAGATGCTTGATCTCGCGCGGCTGATAGAGGTTGTAGATCGGCGAGGTGTCCCAACCCTTGAGCAGGTTGAAGACGAAGCCGTGACGGCTCGCCTCCAGACAGCGCTCGATGAAGCGCCGCGTCTCCTCGCGGGTGAAGGTGTTCATGGCCCCGCTACAGAGATAGACGTCGGCCTCGGGCAGCACGCTGCCTTCGTCGAGGATGTCGAGGACATGGATCTCGCAGCCGGTGCGCCGGCGCGCGGCCTCGACCATGGGGGGCATGACATCGAGCCCGATATAGCGCTTCGGCCGGTCGCCGGTGCGCTCCAGATAGGCGAGCAGATCGCCGAACCCGCAACCGGCATCGGCCAGGGTCAGCCGGGACAGATCCGGCGGCAGGAAGGAGCGCAGCACCCGGAAGCGGACCTCCTGGGTCTCGGTCGAAGTCCAATGCACCCCCTCGGCCGTCTCGCCGTAGGTATCGAGCGCGCTGCCATAGAAGATCTCGGTATCGACTCTGGGCATGTCAACCGCCTTCCTGGGATGTGATTCTTGGGGGGATGTTCAAGCCTCGGCCGACAGGACCTGACGGCAGGGCACGGCGCGCTTCAGGACACAGTCCGAACAGCGCGGCCGACTCCGGCAGACCTGCTTGGCGTGCTCGACGAGCAGCGCATGGTACTCCTTGTAGCGCGGCACGTCAGGTCCGAGCGCACTCTCGAAGGCGGCGCGGATCGTCTCGTAGGGTTCGTCGCCGCGCAGCAGTCCGAGCCGGGAGAAGACCCGGCGCGTATAGGCATCGACCACGAACACCGGGCGATCGAAGGCATAGAGCAGGATGTCGTCGGCCGTTTCGGGACCGATACCCTTGACCGCGAGCAACCGCTCGCGCAGTGCCCCGGTGTCGAGCGCGTTCAGACCGTCCCAGCCGCCCGCCGCGCGATAGAACTCGCAGAAGGCGATCAGACGACGCGCCTTCAAATTGAAGTAACCGGCCGGTCGTATCGTCTCGGCCAGCTCGGACGGATCGAGCGCCAGGAGGCCGGCGGCGTCCAGGGGACAACGCGCCTTGAGACGCTCGAGTGCGCGCTCGACGTTCGACCAGGCGGTGTTTTGGGTCAGCACCGCCCCGATCATGACCTCGAAGGGGCCATCGGCCGGCCACCAGTGCCTCGGGCCGTGAAAGACCAGCAAGCGGTCATGGATGGCGCTAAGCCGTTCCGGCTCGAACACGCACTTCGTCACCCGTCGGCTCCCTCGCAAGGGTGTCGAACGCGTCTTCACCGAGACGCCAGTCCCCTCGATGCACCGTTCTCACCAGTGACCACGACGATGCCGTCGGGCGAGACATCGAAGCGTTCGCGATCACGTCGTGCGTCGAAGCCGATCCGGTCGCCGGGCGCGATCCTGACGTCCTTTTCGACGATGCAGTTGCGCAGATGCGCGCCCGCCCCGACCCGGACTCCATGAAAGAGGATAGACGCCTCGACGATGGCGCCGTCCTCGACCCGAACCTGCGGGAACAGGATCGAATGATTGACCCCGCCGCCGCTGATGACGGTGCCCGCCGCCAGCATCGAGTTGACGAAGACGCCCTCGTTGCCGGTCTGCGGGCCGGGGACGGTGCGGGCGGGCGGATACTGGCCCTGATAGGTGTGGATGGTCCAGTCGGGCTGATAGAGATCGAGCGGCGGCTCGGCGCGCAACAGCGCCATGTTGGCCTGATAGTAGGCGTCGACCGAGGCCAGATCGCACCAGTAGCGGTCCGGCGTCACCCGTCCCCGTGTCTGGCCGAAGCGATAGGCGCGAACCTGATGCGCGGCGAGCCGGGGCGCGATGACGTCGAGCGCCGGGTCCGTGTCGGGTGAGACGCCGCGCTCGTAGCGGTCCAGGGCGTCGAGCAGCCGGGACTTGTCGAACAGATAGACGCCCATGGTCTCCAGCCGCTCGCCCTCGGCGCTGTCCGCGCTCCCCGGCTCCGGCGGTAAGAGTTCGCAGATACGCTCATCGGCATCGAGCACGACCCGTGCCTGACGCCCCGTGCCCGGAGCCGGCACGGCGCGCACGGCGACCGTGATCGCCGCCCCGGTCTCGCGATGGGCGCGCGCCAGCTCGGCATAGTCCATGCGATAGATGGCGTCGCCTTGCAGGATCAGCACCTGACTGGCGCGATTGCGCTCGATCAGATAGCGGTTCTGGCGGATGGCGTCGAAGGGACCGCTGTACCAGTCCTGCCCCTCACGCATCTGGGGCGGGACCGGGGTGATGAACTCGCCCAGTTCGGGATTGAAGATCGACCAGCCGTCGCGCAAATGCTTCTGGAGCGAATGGCTCTTGTACTGCGTCAGCACCAGCACCTGACGCAGTCCCGAGTGCAGACAGTTGGCCAGGGTGAAGTCGATGATCCGGTACTTGCCGCCGAAGGGCACGGCGGCCTTGGTGCGCCGGCGGGTCAGGGCGTCGAGGCCCAGGCCGCGATCCTGAGCCAGGATGAGAATCAATGTGTCGGAGGACATGATGGCAGGACGAGCCCTTGGCGATGAGTGAAAAGGCGGGCAGACACAGAGTCTAAACCGCGCGTGGGAGGTCGATCCAGAGGCGCCGCCGGCGTCTCTTCAGACCCCGTCGCCGCGCCGACCGATGGCGCCGATGATACGACTCGTCGAGCGTCCGGGCACGAAGTCGAGCACCCGCACCTCGCCGCCGCGCGCCAGCACGGCGTCGGCGCCCGCGATCTGCTCGGGCCGATAGTCGCCGCCCTTGACCAGCACGTCCGGACCGACGGCGCGGATCAACGCCTCGGGCGTGTCCTCGCTGAACGGACAGACCCAGTCGACCGAGGCCAGCCCGGCCAGCACTGCCATGCGCTGCTCGACGCCATTGATCGGACGCCCCTCGCCCTTGAGCCGACGCACCGAGTCGTCGTCGTTGACGGCGACAATGAGCCGGTCGCCCAGCCGTTTGGCCTGCTGGAGATAGGCCACATGCCCGTCGTGCAGGATGTCGAAGCAGCCGTTGGTCATGACCAGACGCTCACCGGCGGCGCGCGCCGCCTCCGCCGCCGCGATCAGCGCGTCGCGATCGAGGATCGGACGCCACTCGACACCGCGATAGGCGCGCTCCAGTTCGGCGGCGCTTACTCCGGCCGTGCCCAGCTTGCCGACCGCCAGACCGGCGGCACAGTTGGCCAGGGCGCAGGCTTCGGCCAGCTCGGCACCCGCCGCCAGCGCCGCCGCCAGGGTCGCGATGACGGTATCGCCCGCGCCCGTGACGTCGAAGACCTCGCGCGCGCGGGTCGGCAGATGCAGCGCCTCGACACCCGCACGCACCAGCAGCATCCCGCGCTCGCCGAGCGTCACCAGCAGCGCCTCCAGTTCCAGCTCGGCGCGCAGACGCTCGGCGCGTTCGATGAGCACGGCATCATCCGGGCAGTGACCGACGATCTCTTCAAGCTCGGCGCGGTTGGGCGTCAGCAGGGTCGCACCCCGGTAGCGGCTGAAATCGCGTCCCTTGGGGTCGATCAGGACCGGCTTGCCCTGGGCGCGCGCCGGCCGGATGAGTCCTTGCGGATCGTCGAGCGTGCCCTTGGCATAGTCCGAGAGCAGCAGCAGATCACAGTCGGCGAGTGCGGGCGCGACCAGCCCCGGCAGCGGGTCCGGACCGTTCGGCGCCAGCGAGCGCTCGAAGTCCAGCCGGATGAGCTGCTGATGATGACTGAGCACCCGCAGCTTGGTGATGGTCGGCACCCCGGCGCGGCGCTCGAAACGGGTGGCGATCCCCTGCCCGCTCAGGCGCGCTTCCAGGATCGCAGCGGCCTCGTCGTCGCCGGTCACGCCGGCCAGGGTCACGCGCGCGCCGAGCATGGCCAGATTGAGCGCGACATTGGCCGCGCCGCCGGGACGGTCCTCGATGCCCTCGACATGCACCACGGGCACAGGCGCCTCGGGCGAGATGCGGCGCGTGGCGCCGGTCCAGTAGCGGTCGAGCATCAGATCGCCGGCCACCAGCACTCGGGCGCGCACGAAATCGGGGAAGGTCGATGGAGTGGTCACGATCACGACTGGGCAGTGGAAGGTATCGGCCAGGCAGTCTAGCCCGAAGCGCTCGCTCCGGCCAGACGCCGGCGCCATTCGACCAGCTCGGGCTTGGGCGCGTGCTTGACGGCGAGCTTCCACCAGTAGCCGAGCCGATCGTCACCGAAGGAGATCGCCTTGCGCGGCAGTACCAGCGGATGATCATCCGGCCCGGCCGCGCCGCGCAGACAGGTGGTGGCGCTCCGGTAGCCGGCCTCTCCGGCCAGGTGCACCGTCGTCCGGTCGAAGCTGCCGAAGGGATAGCAGAGATGATGCACGGGCGCGCCGAGCACGTCTTCGAGTGCCGCGCGGCTGTCGACGAGCTGACGGCGCTGAGCCTCGGGATCGAGCATGCCGAGCTTGAGATGATCGACGCTGTGCGAGCCGATCGTGATGCCGGCCGCGTGCAGTTCGCGCAGACGCTCGGCGCTCATCAGGGTCGGGATCGGGCGTCCCGGATCCTTGGCGAACCACTCGGCGCGGCGTCCGAGCCGGCCGCTGATGGCATAGACGGTCGCCCGAAAGCCATGCCGCTCCAGCACCGGCCAGGCATACTCGGCGAAGTTGTCATAGGCGTCGTCGAAGGTCAGGACCACGGCACGCGCCGGTAGCGGACGTTCACCACGCAGACCGGCCAGGGCGTCGTCGAGACCCAGCACCCGATAGCCGAGCCGCGCGAGCAGATCCATCTGAGCGGCGAAGCGCCGATGGTCGCAATAATTGGCGCGATGTTCTCGCATCGGCGCAAACACGCCGACCTGGTGATACATCAGGATCGAAAGCCGTGCGGGCTGAGTATTCATCGGGTCTCCGTCATACCTGGCGACTCCAGCCGTCTTCAATCTCAATCATCGTTTCATCATTGTGCCTATGTCTTCCAACGTCCAGACCTCTCCCATCCGGCGCCTCATCGTCGGTCTCTCCGGCGGTGTCGATTCGGCCATCGCCGCCCATCGGCTGCTCGAACAGGGGTATGCGGTCGAGGCGCTGTTCATGAAGAACTGGGAGGAAGACGACGCCGAGGGTTACTGCGCCGCCGCCGAGGATTTGGCCGACGCGCGCGCGGTGGCCGAGCGGCTCGGGATTCGGCTGCATACGGTCAACTTCTCGGCCGAGTATTGGGATCGGGTCTTCGAGTATTTTCTGCGCGAATACCAAGCGCTACGCACACCCAACCCGGATGTGCTCTGCAACCGTGAGATCAAGTTCGCCGCCTTTCTCGACCATGCGCTCGGTCTGGGCGCCGAGGCGATCGCGACCGGGCACTATGCCCGTGTCGTCGCCGATGAGCAGGGCGGCTATCACCTGCATCGCGCCGTCGACGAGGACAAGGATCAGACCTATTTCCTGCATCTGCTGGACCAGGAACAGTTGTCGCGCGCCCTGTTTCCACTCGCCGATCTCACCAAGGGCGAGGTCCGCGCCCTGGCCCGTCGGCTCGGGCTGGCCAATGCCGCCAAGAAGGACAGCACCGGCATCTGCTTCATCGGCGAGCGGCGGTTCAGCGACTTCCTCGCCCGCTATCTGCCGCGCGAGCCGGGGCCGATCGAGACGCCCGAGGGCGTGCGGCTCGGCGAGCATCGCGGGCTGGCCTATTACACCCTGGGCCAGCGTCAGGGATTGGGGATCGGCGGGGTCAGCCGGGGACGCGAGGCACCCTGGTATGTCGCCGTCAAGGACAGCGTGAACAACCGGCTGATCGTGGTCCAGGACAGCCGGCATCCGCTCCTGATGTCGACTGGGCTGGAGGCGCTCCAGCCCCATTGGATCAGCGGTCGGGCGCCCGAGACGCCGTTTCGCTGTCTGGCACGCCTGCGTCATCGTCAGCCGTTACAAGCCTGCGAACTGGTCGAGATCGGGGGCGATGGATGCCGGGTGCGCTTCGACGACCCACAGCGCGCCGTCACGCCCGGTCAGTCCGTCGTCTTCTATCAGGAGACCGAGTGTCTGGGCGGGGCCGTCATCGAGCGTGGCTTGGCAGCCTGACCCCTCTCCCCAACCCCTCTCCCGCCAAGCGAGAGGGGCCAGGGCGTGCAGGTTGCTGTCGAACAGTGGCTGGTGAATGCGTTATAAGATGGCGTCATCAGCCACAACGCATCGCGATCGAGAACCCCATCCATGCCCCACACCAACCTGGAGCGCACCATTGCCCTCGCCGGCCTCTATCAGGCCGTCAACTGTGTCATCCGCATCGCCCGCCAGGGTTCGGTCGATGCCGAGCTCATGCAGCCCTGCATCTACAGTCTGTTCCAGGTCGATGCCGAGAACGTCGAGTCGGTCTTCGGCGAGCCGGGCGCGCTGGCCAATGGCGCGCGCCGGCTCGTCGCCCAGTTGACCGGCCGGCCCGAGCGCGACCTGGAGATGACCCGCTATGCGATCCAGGTCATCAAGCTCGAACGCGAGCTGGCCAAGCGACCCGATCTGCTCGACATCCTCGCCGCCGGCATCCGCGAGGCCGAGTCCAAGCGTGCTCATTTCGATTTGCTCCATCCCAACCTGCTGGCCCATTTCGCCGACCTCTACAGCCAGACGCTCAGTCATCTGCAACCGCGTATTCTGATCCACGGCGACCCGCTGCATCTGCGCAACCCCGACAACCAGAACCGTCTGCGCGCCCTGCTGCTCGCGGCGGTACGCGCGGCGCGGCTGTGGCGTCAGGTCGGCGGCTCGCGCTGGCAACTGCTGTTCCGCAACCGGCCGATCCTGGAAGACGCGCGACGTTATCTCGACCGGCCCGGCTGAGACCGACCGCAGCGTCTGAGCGTCGAAACCGCGCTTCGGATTTCGTTGCAGTGCAGCATATGGAATATCCGACCCTCGGACGCTAGAATCGAGCGCTCCAAACGATAAAGAACCGTTCCATACCACCGGAGCCCTCGATGCCCAATAGCTTCAACGCCAAGTCTACCCTGAACGTCGCCGGTCAGGAGTACGAGATCTTCGAGCTCGACGCCGTGCCCAACAGCGCGCGCCTGCCGTTCTCGATCAAGATCCTGCTGGAGAACCTGCTGCGCAACGAGGACGGCGTGACCGTCACGCGCGAGGACATCGAGTACTTCAGTCAATGGAACCCACAGGCCGAGCCGGACAAGGAGATCCAGTATCGCCCGGCGCGGGTGCTGATGCAGGACTTCACCGGCGTGCCGGCCGTAGTGGATCTGGCGGCGATGCGCGATGCCATGCGCGCGCTCGGCGGCGATCCGACCCGAATCAACCCGCTCCAGCCCACCGAGCTGGTCATCGACCACTCGGTGCAGGTCGATCACTTCGGTTCGGATGGGGCCTTCGCGCTCAACGCGGAGCTTGAGTTCCAGCGCAACCAGGAGCGCTACAAGTTCCTCAAGTGGGGCCAGCAGGCGTTCGACGGCTTCAAGGTCGTGCCGCCGGACACCGGCATCGTGCATCAGATCAATGTCGAGTATCTGGCGCGCGTGGTCTTCTCCAAGCCGGTCGACGGCAAGACTCAAGCCTATTTCGATACCTGTGTCGGCACCGACTCGCATACGACGATGGTCAACGGCATCGGCGTGCTCGGCTGGGGCGTGGGCGGCATCGAGGCCGAGGCGTCGATGCTGGGTCAGCCGGTGTCGATGCTGGTGCCCAAGGTCGTGGGCTTCAAGCTCACCGGAACCCTGAAGGAAGGCGTGACCGCGACCGACCTGGTGCTGACCATCGTCGAGCAGTTGCGCAAGCATGGCGTGGTCGGCAAGTTCGTCGAGTTCTATGGTCCGGCGATCGCGAGCCTGCCGATGGGCGAGCGCAACACCATCGCCAACATGGGGCCTGAGTACGGCGCGACCTGCGGCCTGTTCCCCATCGATCAGGTCACACTCGACTATCTGCGTCTGACCGGGCGCGATGAGGCCCAGATCGCGCTGGTCGAGGCCTACTGCAAGGCGCAGGGCGTGTGGCACACCGCCGATGCGCCCGAGGCCGAGTATTCCGAAACGCTCGAACTGGATCTGGGCGATGTGGTGCCCTCGCTCGCCGGGCCGAAGCGTCCGCAGGATCGCGTCGCGCTGACGGACATGGCCGACCACTTCCCCAAGGCGCTCGCCGCGCTCAAGGCCGAACGCAATCTGCCCACCAAGGGTGCGGCCAAGGCGGTGATCGACGGTCAGGAGGTCGAGATCTCGGACGGCTCGATCGTGGTCGCGGCTATCACGTCTTGCACCAACACCTCCAACCCGAGCGTGCTGATCGGCGCCGGACTGGTGGCGAAGAAAGCCGTTGCGCTGGGTCTGAAGCGCGCGCCCTGGGTCAAGACCGCCTTCGGTCCCGGCTCGATGGCCGTCACCCGCTATCTCGACCGCGCCGGACTGACCGAGCCGCTCAAGGCGCTCGGCTTCCACAACGTCGGCTATGGCTGCACGGTCTGTATCGGCAACACCGGCCCGCTGCCCGAGCCGGTCTCCAAGGCCATCGCCGACAATGAGCTGTGCGCCGTCTCGATCCTGTCGGGCAACCGCAACTTCGAGGGCCGGGTCCATGCCGAGGTGCGCATGAACTATCTGGCCGGCCCGCCGCTGGTCGTGGCCTATGCCATCGCCGGTCGCATCGACATCGATCCCTACAACGACCCGCTGACCACGGATGCCCAGGGCAATCCGGTCTATCTGAAGGACATCTGGCCGACCCAGGACGAGATCAACGCGGCGATTACCGAGTTCGTCACGCCGGCTGAGTTCAAGGCGGCCTATGCCGATGTGTTCGCCGGGGATGCGCGCTGGCAGTCGCTCGACGCCGTGGCCACCCAGACCTACGACTGGCCGGCCGACTCGACCTATATCCAGGAACCGCCCTATTTCCAGGGCATGAGCCTGGAGGTCACGCCGGTCGAAGACATCAGCGGCGCGCGCTGTCTGGCCGTGCTCGGTGACTCCATCACCACCGATCACATCTCGCCCGCCGGCTCGATCAAGCCGAACTCCCCGGCCGGCCAGTACCTGATCGAGAAGGGTGTCGATCCCAAGGACTTCAACAGTCTGGGTTCGCGACGCGGCAACCACGAGGTCATGATGCGCGGCACCTTCGCCAACATCCGGCTCAGGAATCTAATGGCGCCGGGCACCGAGGGCGGCGTGACCCTGCATCAGCCGAGCGGCGAAGAGATGTCGATCTATGACGCGGCCATGCAGTATCAGTCCGAGGGCACGCCCGCCATCGTCATCGCCGGCAAGGAATACGGCTCGGGCTCCTCGCGCGACTGGGCGGCCAAGGGTCCGCGTCTGCTCGGCATCCGCGCGGTCATCGCCGAGAGCTATGAGCGCATCCACCGCTCCAATCTGGTCGGCATGGGTATCCTGCCGCTTCAGTTCCTGGCGGGTGACAATGCCGCTTCGCTCGGCCTGACCGGCACCGAGACCTTCGATATCGTCGGATTGAACGGCGGCGAGGCCAAGCAGGTCGAAGTCCGTGCGACCGGCGCCGACGGCTCGGTGAAGACCTTCCAGGCGCGGGTGCGGATCGATACGCCGAACGAGGTGGATTACTACCGTCACGGCGGTATCCTCCAGTACGTGCTGCGCAAGCTCGCGGCCTGATCGGCTATCTTCCCGACGCTTCAGGGGGTCCGGTGACGAAGCTCCGGCTTCGTCATCCGCGAGACGAGGCTCGGCTTCGCGTCGTATTCGAGGATGCCAAAGGGATCCGCGCCGTGAAGCTGAGCTTCATCCCCGAGGTCACGAAGCTGGAGCTTCGTGACCAGAACAACACCAGAGGTGGCGAACCCATGTCCGTGATCCTCGATCTCACCATCTTCCCGACCGATCAGGGGAGCAGTCTCAGCCGGTTCGTCGCGCCCGTGATCGCCATGATCCGCGACAGCGGATTCGAGCATCAGCTCTCGCCCATGGGCACCCAGGTCGAAACCGACACCCTGCCCGAGGCGCTGACCATCATCGAGCGCGCCAACGCCATCCTGGAAGGATTCGGCGCCGAGCGCGTCTATGTGGTCGCCAAGTTCGACATCCGTCCCGGAACGCGCGGACGCCTGACCGGCAAGCTCGACTCGGTGCGCCGTCGGCTCGACGCACCGGCGGCGGACCGGCCATGAAGGTCGCCATCTTCTCCGATGTCCAGGGCAATCTGCCCGCGATGGACGAGGCCATCAGCCATATCCTCGACTGGGGGCCGGATCTGGTGGTCATGGCCGGGGATCTCATCAATCGCGGACCCAGTAGTCTGGCCTGTCTGGAGCGCTTCGACACACTGAGGCGCACGCGCGGCTGGCTGCCGGTCAACGGCAACCACGAGACCTGGATCCAGCGCTGCGGACGCGAACCGCCGCGTGACGCGCTGGAAGCCGAGATGCGCCTGTTCGCCGACTGGACCTACCGGCAGATCGAACCACGACTCGACGCGCTCGTCGACTGGCCGGATCATCTCTGCTTCAACGCCGGTACCGATGATTCCTGGGTGCATGTCACCCACGGCACCATGGTCAGCAATCGCCACGGCATCGGTACCAGCGTCACGGACGAAGAACTGCGTGGCACACTGCCGGCCGATCTGGCCCTCTTCGTCACCGCCCACACCCATCGCCCGCTGGAGCGCGTGCTCGACGGTACCCCCATTCTCAACGTCGGCTCGGTCGGTTCGCCCTTCGATGGCGATCCGCGCGGGAGTTTTGCGTTGTTGACGCTGAAGAATGGCGCCTGGAACTGGGAGATCGTGCGCTTTGCCTATGACCGCCGGCAGGCCGCGCGCGACTTCGACGATCTCGGTTTCATTGAGCACGGCGGACCAATGGCACGCATCCTGTTCGAGGAATGGAAACGCGCCCGACCCCTGATGCAACTCTGGCGCCGAGACTTCGAGGCCGAGGTGCTGGCCGGTGAACGTGCGCTGCAACCGGCAGTCGATGAGTTCCTGGCCACGCTCGACTGAGCGACAACGATCGCGATCGCCGGACCGGCCGAGGTGGCCAGTTCAAAGCCAAAACTGATCGAGTGCTCAAAGGGGAGACATCTGGCTGGCCGAGCGAGTAGGAGCCGGCTCCAAAGCCAAAACCCCCGCCACTGTTGGGTGGAAGGGGTTTTGAGGGGAGAGGGCCCTGGCGGTGCCCTAGGTTCGCATGGGGAGGCCCCACACTAGGATCGGCGAAGACTTGTTTCACGTCTGAGTTCGGGACGGGATCAGGTGGTTCCAGGTCTCTATGGCCGCCAGGGAAAGGGTGGGAGCGTCGGTATGGAGGCCGACGATCCGCGAAACGGTGAGAGCGTAAGGGTAACGCACTTGGGTGTTATATGGTCAAGCCGCACGGTCGATTAGTACGGGTTAGCTGCACGTGTTACCACGCTTCCACATCCCGCCTATCCACGTCGTGGTCTTCAACGGACCTTTAGGGGCATCGCGTGCCCAGGGAGATCTCATCTTGGGAGGGGCTTCCCGCTTAGATGCTTTCAGCGGTTATCCCGTCCGTACATAGCTACCCGGCAATGCTTCTGGCGAAACAACCGGAACACCAGGGGTACGTCCACTCCGGTCCTCTCGTACTAGGAGCAGCTTCCCTCAAATCTCCAACGCCCACGGCAGATAGGGACCGAACTGTCTCACGACGTTCTAAACCCAGCTCGCGTACCACTTTAAATGGCGAACAGCCATACCCTTGGGACCGACTTCAGCCCCAGGATGTGATGAGCCGACATCGAGGTGCCAAACACCGCCGTCGATATGAACTCTTGGGCGGTATCAGCCTGTTATCCCCGGAGTACCTTTTATCCGTTGAGCGATGGCCCTTCCATACAGAACCACCGGATCACTATGACCTACTTTCGTACCTGCTCGACTTGTCCGTCTCGCAGTCAAGCACCCTTATGCCATTGCACTCAGACGGTTGATTTCCGACCAACCTGAGGGTACCTTCGTGCTCCTCCGTTACGCTTTGGGAGGAGACCGCCCCAGTCAAACTACCCACCATGCACGGTCCCTGACCCGGATGACGGGTCGAGGTTAGAACGTCGAACCGACCAGGGTGGTATTTCAAGGCCGGCTCCACGGCCACTGGCGTGGTCGCTTCAAAGCCTCCCACCTATCCTACACAAGTCGGTTCAACGTCCAGTGCAAAGCTATAGTAAAGGTTCACGGGGTCTTTCCGTCTAGCCGCGGGGACTCGGCATCTTGACCGAGAATTCAATTTCACTGAGTCTCGGGTGGAGACAGTGCCGCCATCGTTACGCCATTCGTGCAGGTCGGAACTTACCCGACAAGGAATTTCGCTACCTTAGGACCGTTATAGTTACGGCCGCCGTTTACCGGGGCTTCGATCAAGAGCTTCTCCGTGCGGATAACCCCATCACTTAACCTTCCGGCACCGGGCAGGCGTCACACCCTATACGTCCGCTTGCGCGTTTGCAGAGTGCTGTGTTTTTAATAAACAGTCGCAGCGGCCTGGTCACTGCAACCCGCTTCGGCTCCTGCCGCGAGGGCCTTCACCTACCACGGGCGCACCTTTTCCCGAAGTTACGGTGCCGTTTTGCCTAGTTCCTTCACCCGAGTTCTCTCAAGCGCCTAGGGATTCTCACCCAACCCACCTGTGTCGGTTTGGGGTACGGTCACACACCACCTGAAGCTTAGAGGCTTTTCTTGGGAGCCGGGCATCAATCACTTCGTGTCCGTAGACACTCGTCATGGGGTCTCGGGATTGTGCGCCCGGATTTGCCTAAGCACACTCCCTACACCTTTGAACCGGGACTACCAACGCCCGGATGACCTAGCCTTCTCCGTCCCCCCATCGCAGTGGTGTCTGGTGCGGGAATCTTGACCCGCTTCCCATCGACTACGCCTTTCGGCCTCGCCTTAGGGGCCGACTCACCCTGCGCCGATGAACGTTGCGCAGGAACCCTTGGGTTTTCGGCGAGGGGGACTCTCACCCCCTTTGTCGTTACTTATGTCAGCATTCGCACTTCCGATACCTCCAGCCGGCTTTACAACCGACCTTCGACGGCTTACGGAACGCTCCCCTACCATGCGGTTGCCCGCATCCGCAGCTTCGGTACAGACTTTGAGCCCCGGTACATCTTCCGCGCAGGCCGACTCGACCAGTGAGCTATTACGCTTTCTTTAAAGGGTGGCTGCTTCTAAGCCAACCTCCTGGCTGTCTGGGCCTTCCCACATCGTTTCCCACTGAAGTCTGATTTGGGGACCTTAGCCGGCGGTCTGGGTTGTTGCCCTTTTGACGACGGATGTTAGCACCCGCCGTCTGTCTCCCGTGGTCGCACTTGCCGGTATTCGGAGTTTGCCTCGGGTTGGTAAGCCGGGATGGCCCCCTAGCCGAAACAGTGCTCTACCCCCAGCAGTGAACCCACGAGGCGCTACCTAAATAGCTTTCGGGGAGAACCAGCTATCTCCGAGCTTGATTAGCCTTTCACTCCAACCCACAGCTCATCCGAATCTTTTTCAACAGATCCCGGTTCGGGCCTCCAGTGTGTGTTACCACACCTTCACCCTGGCCATGGGTAGATCGCCCGGTTTCGGGTCTACTCCCAGCGACTCATAACGCCCATTTAAGACTCGCTTTCGCTACGCCTCCCCTAGTCGGTTAAGCTTGCCACTGAGAAGTAAGTCGCTGACCCATTATACAAAAGGTACGCCGTCACCTCTTTCAGGGCTCCGACTGCTTGTACGCACACGGTTTCAGGTTCTCTTTCACTCCCCTCACCGGGGTTCTTTTCGCCTTTCCCTCACGGTACTGGTTCACTATCGGTCG